>CAYJPW010000132.1:0-29567 GCA_964372055.1 uncultured Polyangiaceae bacterium | reverse complement strand
GGACCTCGGCTCTCGAGTGGCGTCGGACGGACGAATGTCCGACACCTCTTCAGTCACGAGCGGGGGCTCTGCCCCCGCGTCCCCGGACTGAAGAGGCGTCGGACCTCGGCTCTCGAGTGGCGTCGGACGGACGAATGTCCGACACCTCTTCAGTCACGAGCGGGGGCTCTGCCCCCGCGTCCCCGGACTGAAGAGGCGTCGGACCTCGGCTCTCGAGTGGCGTCGGACGGACGAATGTCCGACACCTCTTCAGTCGCCGGCCTCGCCGTGATGGAGGACGGCGTCGATCTTGTGCCCGCGCGTCTCGCGGATGTACGCCCCGCCCACCGCCAGGGTGAGGAGGCACACCGCGATCGGGTAGGCGAGCCCGGCGTAGATCGCGCCGTCGCCGAGCGTGCTCTTGGCCCACGCCGACGTGGTCAGCGCCGTCGCGATGAGCGGCAGGAACCCGCCGAACCAGCCGTTGCCGAGGTGGTACGGCAGCGACATCGAGGTGTAGCGGATCTGGATCGGGAAGAGCTCGACCAGGAACGCGGCGATGGGCCCGTAGACCATGCACACGTAGACCATTTGCAGCGCCAGGAGCGCGACCATCGGCAGGTAGCGGATCTGCTCGGGTCGGCCTGGGCGAGGCCGTCGGGGTTGGAGAAGTGGCGCATCGCCATGTAGATGGGCACGTAGGTGAGCGCGCCGAGGAGGCAGCCCGCCATCATGATCCGCTTGCGGCCGATACGATCGCTGAGCCGGCCGAAGTAGACGAAGAGCGGCGTCGTCAGCACGAGCGCGATCGAGACCAGCGTGTACGCCGTCTTCCAGTCGACCTTGAGCGTCGCCTGGAGGAACGTGAGCGCGTAGAACTGGCCCGTGTACCAGACGACGCCCTGGCCCGCCGTCGCGCCGAACAGCGCCACGAGCACGTAGCGCAGGTTCACCGGGTTCGTGAAGCTCTCCTTGAGCGGGTTCGCCGACGAGGCGCCGCTCGCCTTGAGCTTGGAGAAGAGCGGCGACTCGCGCATGCGCACGCGGATGTAGAAAGACACGACCAGCAGCACGAACGAGAGCAGGAAGGGCACGCGCCAGCCCCACTGCTTGAACGCTCCCTCGCCGAGCAAGATCCGGGTCGTGCCGATGACGCCCATGCTCACGAAGAAGCCGACGGTGGCCGTCGTCTGGATGTAGCTCGTGTAGTAGCCGCGCCGCTCGTCGGGCACGTGCTCGGCGACGTAGGTCGCGGCGCCTCCGTACTCGCCGCCGAGCGCGAGCCCCTGGACGAGGCGGAGGACGACGAGCAGCACCGTCGCCGCGAGCCCCCAGCTCGCGTGCGTGGGCAGGAGGCCGATCATCGCCGTGCCGAGCCCCATCGTCGCCATGGTGACGAGGAAGGTGTACTTGCGGCCGATGAGATCGCCGACGTGGCCGAACACCAGCGCGCCGAGCGGCCTCACCCCGAAGCCGGCGCCGAACGTCGCCAGGCTGGCGAGGAGCTGCGCGGTGTCGTTGCCGGGCGGGAAGAAGAGCCCGCCGAAGAACACCGCGAGGCTGCCGTACAAGTAGAAGTCGTACCACTCGAACAGCGTCCCCAGCGACGCGGCCACGAGGACCCGGCGGATGGTCGCGGGCTCCGCCAGCGGCTCGGTCACGGGCAGCGATTCGGTCATGGCTCCTCGGCGGTGAAGAGACGAGGGGAGCGCATCGCCGAGCGGCGCGTCAACGGCGACCTTGTTGACGTGCGCCGGCGGACGTCGTGCCATGCGCGGATGACGCCGAACCTCCGCGGTCGCCGCCCCGCTCGAGCGGCCACTCGCGCTTGGGCTCGAGCGCTCTCGTCCGTCGCCGTCGCCCTCGCGGCCTGCGCGGCCGCCCCGGACGCGCGCGCCGTCCCCGTCTGGGTCGGCGATCTCGAGAGCGGCGATCTCTCCCAGTGGGACGGCGCGCTCAACGGCGAGCACATCGCCGTGGTGCCGTCGCCGGTCGCCGAGGGCGCGTTCGCGGCGCAGATCCAGCTCACCAACGACGCCGTCTGGCCCAACGGGCTCAAGCGCGTCGAGCTCCACCACTCTCCCGCGCCCGGCCGCACCGCCGAGGGCGCCGAGACCTACTTCGCCTGGAGCTTCATGGTGCCCGAGACGCTCCCCACCGATCCGGCCCAGGAGATCGGCTACTGGGAGTCGGACCAGAGCTACCAGCAGGTGATGGCCTTCGACGTCGACGGCGAGCACATCGCCTTCGCGACGCGCAAGCCGCAGAATGCCGTGCACTGGGAGGCGGACGGCAAGGTCACCGCGGGCGTGTGGCACCGGATCGCGCTCCACGTGCGTTGGTCGAAGGACGCCGCGCAGGGCAGCGTCGACGTCTGGTTCGACGGCGAGCAGGTGGTCGCCGCGGGCCCGGCCGCCACGCTCGCCGACGACAACCCGCACTTCACCCAGGTCGGCTTGCTCCGCGGCGCGGTCGAGTTCCAGGACGCGCCGATCCTCTACGTCGACGACGCCGTCGAAGGCGACACGCTCGACGACGTGCACCCCGACGCGCTCTCGACGAGCCAGGGCGGCGGCGGCGCCGGCGGCGCGGGGACCGGAGCCGGAGGCGCCACCGGCGCGGGCGGCGGCGCGACGGGGCAGGGCGGGGCCGGCGGCGGCGCCGCGTCGACCTCGGGCGCGGGCGCGAGCGCGCCGCCCGAAGAGGGAGACGACGGCGGCTGCGGTTGCCGCGCGGCGCCGTCGCGGTGGGCCACGGCCCCGATCGCGATCGGCGCGCTGCTCGCCGGTCTCGTGCTCGCGCGCCGCCGCCGACGGCGCTGACCGGCGATCCGGCGCTCGACGAGGCGGGCTCCGAGAACGTAGGATTCCGGAATGAATTGGCGTCTGAATCTCCGGCCGCGAGGGGCCCTCGTCGCCGGCGTGCTGCTGCTGATGGGTCTCGCGCGCCCGGCGTACGCGCAGACCGCCGAGGCCAAGGCGGGGGCCCGGGCCGCGGCCACGCAGGGCCTCGATGCGTTCGCCGCCAAGCGCTACGGCGAGGCGCTCGACCTGTTCACGCGCGCCGAGAGCTTGATGCACGCGCCCACGCACGTGCTCATGATCGCGCGCGCGCAGGCGGCGCTGGGGCGGCTCGTACGCGCGCGAGAGAGCTACGTGGCGCTCGGGCGCGAGACGCTCGCGGCGAACGCGCCGCCCGCCTTCAAGCAGGCGCAGGCGGACGGCAAGAAGGAGCTCGAGGCGCTCGAGCCGCGCGTCCCCAGCATCGACGTCAAGCTCAGCGACCCCGCGGCCAAGGTCACCATCACCATGGATGGAGAGCCGCTCCCCGCCGCCCTCGTCGGCATCCCCCACCCGGTGGATCCGGGCGAGCACGTGCTCAAGGCGCAGGGCGACAAGCACGTGTCGGACGAGAAATCGGTCCGCGTCGAGGAGGGCGGGCACGTCGAGGTCGTCCTCCAGCTCCGGCCCTCGGCGGACGCGACGACGGGCCCGGCCACGCCGCCGCCTTCCACCGCTCCGGTCCAGGACAAGCCCGAGCAGGGCCCTCCGCCGGGTCGGGGTCTCGCGATCGCGGGCTACGTCGGCATCGGCCTCGGCGTCGTCGGCGTGGGCCTGGGCGCGGTGTTCACCGGCCTCGGGTTCGCCAAGCGCGGCGAGGCCGACGACGCCTACACGGCGTGCGGCGCCGTCTGCGTCGACGGCTCGCCCGGGGCGGAGAACGTGAAGTCGCTCGACGACGACGCGAACACGAAGCAGACCATCGGGCTCGTGGGGCTGATCGCCGGCGGCGCGCTCGCCGCCACCGGCGTCACGCTGCTCGTGCTCTCACCGAAGGCCGACGACAAGAGCCAGACGGGCCTCTCGTTCGGCCCCGGATCGGTGCGCGTCCACGGGACCTTCTGAGGTCAGTACCCCAGGTCCTTGAGCGTCCCCACCGGCCGGGGCGTCTTGGCGCCCCCGGTCGTGCTCGGCTTCGCCGACGGGGGCGGCCACGCGCCGGCCCTTCGCTGCGGCGGATCGGCGCTCGCGGACGCGGAGGCGGCGGGCTCGCTCGACGGCGCCGCGCTCGGGACCTCCGCCGGCGTGGCCGCGGCGCTCGGGGCTGCGGTCGCCGCGGCGGTCGGAGCGGCTGCGGTGGTCACCGTCGCCGTCGCCGCTTCGGCCGCCGTGCCGGCCGGCTCTTTCGGCGGCCGCGTGGCCAGGAACGCCGCCGCGCCGCCGATCCCGAGCAGGAGCACGGCCGCGATCGCGACGACGCCGGCCCGGTTCTTCGGAGGCGCGGGCGGCGCGTCGAGCACCTGCGATCCCGAGCTCACCGATTGCGCGAGACCCTGGGGGCTCTGCCAGGCCGCGGGGACCGGCTGCGGCCCGCTCTGCGCGAGCGGCACCGGCGCCGGCGCGAACGCCTGCGCGCTCGCGGCGAACGGCGGCTGCGCCGCCCCGAGCGGGTGAGGCTGACTGTGCGCGAGCGGGTGCGGCTGGCTCTGCGCGAGCGGGTGCGGCTGGCCCTGCGCGAGCGGGTGCGGCCGGCTCTGCGCGAGCGGGTGCGGCTGGCTGTGCGCGAGCGGGTGCGACGAGACGTCGAGGATCGCGGTCCCGCCGAGAGGACCGGCGCCGTTCGCCGGCGCCCCCGGTGGCGCGGCGGCGACGCCGGGCCGCCACTGCGAGAGCGCCTCCTGGAGCTCGCCCGCCGTCTGGTAGCGATCGGACGGGTCGCGCGCCATCGCCTTGAGGATGATCCCCGCGAAGCCCGGATCCAGATCGGGCACGAGGGTGTTCGGGTGCGGCGCGTCCTCGAAGACGATCTTGAACAGGAGCTCGGTGTACGTGTTCCCGTTGAACGGCACGGCGCCGGTCGCGGCCTCGTACATGAGCACGCCGGCGGCGTAGAGATCGCTGCGGTTGTCGACCTCGTTGGCGGCGCGCGCCTGCTCCGGGCTCATGTAGAACGGCGTCCCCATCACGGCGCCGGTCTTCGTCATCCCCCCCTCGCTGCCGAGGGCGTTGAACTTCGAGATGCCGAAGTCGACGATCTTCACGAAGTCGCGCCGGCCCGCCTTGCTCTTGAGGATGAAGACGTTGTCCGGCTTGAGGTCGCGGTGGACGATGCCCGCCGCGTGCGCCGCGGCGAGGCCCTCGAGGACCTGCGTCACCAGCGCGACGACCTCGGGGGGCTGCAGGCGGCCGCGCTGCAGGCGCGTCTTCAGCGACTCGCCGTCGAGGTACTCCATCACCATGAAGCGATCGCCGTCCGGCGTGGTGCCGACGTCGAGCACCTCGACGATGTGATCCGAGCCGATCTGGCCCGCGGCTTGCGCCTCGTTCTCGAAGCGACGCGCGTTCTCCGATTCGGGGTCGACGTCGTGGAGGACCTTGATCGCCACGGTGCGCTTGATGCGCGTGTTCTCGCCGAGGAAGACCGCGCCCATGCCCCCTCGCCCGAGGAGCCGGCCGACCTTGTATTTGCCCTCGAGGAGCTGACCTTCCGTCAACATGGGCCCTCGGAGAAAGCTAGCACCGTTCGCATCAACGTCGCCCCTTGAGCTTGGAGCGGGTGACGATGGCGGTGTCGAGCTTCGCCCCGGCGAGCTTCGCCTTCCACGTCTCCGCCCCGTGGAGGTTGGCGCCGCGCAGGTCCGCCGAGGTGAGATCGGCCCGCTCGAGGTCGGCCTCC
This sequence comes from uncultured Polyangiaceae bacterium, assembly GCA_964372055.1. GTDB lineage: Bacteria > Myxococcota_A > Polyangia > Polyangiales > Polyangiaceae > CAYJPW01. The sequence continues at coordinate 23,912 of CAYJPW010000132.1, read as the reverse complement.
ATCAGGTTCGCCTTCAAGAGCTGCGCGCCGGCGAGCTTGGCGCGCATGAACCTGGCCTCGGGGGCGTCGACGGCGAGGAAGATCGTGGCCTCGCAGACGGCGCGCGAGAAGCTCGCGCCCGCGAGGCTCGCCGACGCGAAGACCGATCCCGAGAGCGTAGCGTTCTCCCAGATCGACGAGGCGGCGCTGACGCCGCGGAACGAGCAGCCCGGGAGCTTCGCGTCGTCGCAGCGCGCCTCGTCGAGCCTGGCGCGATCGAAGCGCGCGCCCTCGCCGCTCGCGAAGTAGAGGCGCACCTCCGGCAGGACGGCGTCCTCGAAGATCGCAGCGTCGAGCTTGGCCTCGGTGAAGTCGGCGCCGGGGAGCTCGGCCCCGTCGAAGCGAGCGCCCCGGAAGCTGCCGCCGGCGAGCTGCACCGCCTCGCCCCGGCATTTCTTGAAGCTCGCGCCGTCCGCGCTCACCTCCGACAGGTCGGCGCCGTCGAGGTCCGCCTCGTCGAGCGTCGCGCCCGCGAGCTTGGCGCCCACCAGATCGGCGCCGGCGAGCCGCGCGCCCGCGAGATCGCACCCGGTCAGATCGGCGCCGGCGAGCACCGCGCCCGAGAGGTCGGCGCGCGCGAAGCGACAGCCGTGGAGCCTGGCCTCCTTGAGGTTCCCACCTGCGAGCGACCGGCCTCCGAAATCGAGCCCCGCGAGGTCCGCGCCCGCGAGATCGACGCCGTCGAAGGCCTCGCCCGTCGCGAGGCGCGCCATCACCGCGTCCCGGAGGGCTGGATCCGGCGGAGGTGGCGGGGGCGGCGGCGGCAGCGTGGTCTCCTCCTCATCGTCCTCGCTCGGTGAGGCGGCCTCGAGCAGCAGCCGCTTCACCTCCTCGAGCGGCGCGGGCTCGGCCGCGAGCTCCTCGACGTGGATGAAGAGGGTCTCGATCTCCGGGGCCTCGTCGTCGTTCGTCTCGAAGAGGCCGCGCCAGACGAGGTTGACCTTGAGCTCGTCGACGTCGAAGGCCGCGGTGTCGAGCCGGAGCGGGATCTCGAAGAAGCTCCCGCCCTCGGCCTCGGTCTCGAGCGCGAACGCGCGAACCCGGAGGCCCGGGAGCGATCCCCGGAGCACCGGGTGGTCCGGGTGCATGCCGGCGATCTCGTAGGCCTCGTCGCCGCGGAGGTGCTCCACCTGCTGCGCCCGCGGCGCGACCTGGAAGTGCGCCCAGTCGAAGTCGCCGGGGAAATAAGGCCAGCGCGTGGCGAGCCAGTCGGCGCCGTAGCTGCCGAGCTTCGAGGTGCGCTCCCTCCAGAGCGGCGAGATCGGGGCGAAGCACGCCGGCGGCGGCGCGTCGCCGGGCGACGTGATCGGGCGCTCGGGATCTTCGAGGTTCGGCAGCGGGGATCCGCTCATGCCCGTTCCGGCGGGGTTCTGCGCGTACGCCGGCCCGCCGAACGCCCGCTCGTGCACCAGCGGCACCCGCTGGAACGGCGCGGGATCGCCGGGCGCCAGGGTGATCGCGGCCTTCTTCCAGGTCCGGTCTCCGATGACGATGATCGCGCGCTCGAACCCGCGCGGCGCCGCGCCGTCGCCGATCTTCAGGCTGACGCGCGCGTGGGTGGCCGAACCGCGCGGTGCGTAGGCGTGCCCCTTCAGCACCACGTCGGCGCGCGGCTTCATCACCGCGAAGTCGGACGGGTAGACGAGGCTCTTGTCGAGATCGTCGTCGGCGTAGACGTCGCCCGTCAGCGGATCGGCCTCGTCGCGCAGCTTCGCCCGCGCGCCGGGCACGAGATCGCACGTGCCCTTGACGACGAGCGTGAGCGAGTCCTGGGGCGGCCGCACCTGCCAGGGCGTGGTCGCGGCGGTGAGCGGCGTGACGTTGACGATCGGGACCTGGGGGCTCTCGCGCGGCGGGACGGTGCGCGGCCGAGCCGCCGCGCCCGAAGCGCGCGCGGCGGGGACGGCGGCGCCACGGTCGCCGCGCGCGAGGACGAACGGCATCACCTGTCGATTCGCCCGCTCGAGCGCCTCGGGGGTGAGCGTGACGGTGCCCCCGAAGTCGGGCGTCGCCTCGCGGGGCGGCGGTCGGGGCGCCGGCTCGGGCACGAACGGGCGCGAGCCCGGCGCGGCGAACGGATCGGCCTTCGCCCTCGCCGCCCGCTCCACCTCTTCGGAGGTCTGCGCGCGCGTGGCGCTGAAATCGACGGGTGCGGGCGCACGAAGCGGCGGAGGCGGCGCGGCGACCGGAGGCGGCGCGGCGACCGGAGGCGGCGCGGCGATCGGAGGCGGCGCGGCGAGCGGAGGCGGCGCGGCAGCCGGCGGCGCAGCGAACGGCACCGGCGGAGCGAACGGCGTCGCTGCCGCGGACGGAGGCGGCGGTGGCCCCGGCGGCGCGGCCGCAGCACCGCCTGCGATTCGGAACGGAGCGATCGCCCGCTGCGCTGCGTCGGGAGCCGCGGCCACGGTGGAGCCGAACGACTCGGGCTTCGGCTGCGGTGCACCCTGCGGCGCGGCGGGCGCAGCCGCGCGCGGGCTCGCGGCCCCAAACGGCGCCACGAGCGCGCTCGCCGCCGCCGCCGCTTGCTCGGGCGTGAGCGCGCGCGTGCCGCCGGCGTCGAACGACGCTCCGGCCGCGCCCGCCTCGGGCTCGCGCGCGCGCGGAGGCTCGAGCGAGCGCGGGTCCGGCCAGGGGATGGGCGCCCCCGCGATCGCCACGCCGCCGAAGAGGCGGAGCTTGCCGACGTCGGCGCCGGGCTCGAGGAGCGTGCTCCCTCGCCAGATCACCGCGGCGACGAGGCGATCGGCGTCGATGGCGAGCGTGTCGGCGACGAGCTCGATGGGGCGGGCCGGACCGAACCCCTGCTCGCCGTACGCGAAGAGGAGCGCCGCGCCGCGCATCGCGGGCAGCTGCGTCTGCACCCGCGGCAGCGCCGGGTGCATCCCGTCCATCACGATCCACTCGTCGCCGGCGAGGTAGGGCACCTGCTGATCCGCCGGCGCGGCCTGGAAGTATCGCCAGTCGAAGCCCTCGGCGATCTCGGGCTCGTCGCCGTCGACGAGCTTGCGCTGGGCGCTGCCGAGCGCCCGCGCGCGCTCCGCCCAGAAGCGCGAGAGCGGCGCGAACGCGGCGGCGCGTCTCGGGTCGACCGGGTCCACGACGTTGGGCGGCAGCGCGCCCGCGCCCTTCTTCTCGGTGCCCCGGCCGACCGGGTTGGGCGCGTGGCTCTTGCCGCCGAAGGCGTGCTCGTAGTCGAGCGGCATCCGCTGGAAAGGCTGCCGCCGCTCCGGCGCTTCGGGCTCCGCGTCGCCGAAGACGAACAGCTTCTTGTCGAGGATCGGCGTGCTCCGGGCGACGCAGAGCCGGACGGTCGTCGCGGCCACCGCCTGGCCCGGCGGAGCGAAGGCGTGCCCTCGAAGCGTGACGTCGCAGCGCGGCAGGTACGGGGCGAGCTCGGCCGCCTCCTCGACGCTGCGGCCGGGGCTCTGCAGGTAATGGCGATCCTTGGTGACGATCTCGGCGTCGCCGAGCACCGCGGCGCGGCTGTCGGGGACGAGCTCGACCATCACCTTGACCACCACGGTGAGGTGGCGGCCGGCGGGACCCCTCCACAGCCGCGCGCCGCACGCGGCCGGGCCGAGGGACGTGACGTCGAGGGGCCAGCGCTGATCCATCGGTCCGCCGAGCCGCTCTTCTCGTCAGGTGGCGACGAAGACGGTCGACTGCGACGGCGAGGCGTGCGCGCCGACCGGCGCGTTGGCGTTGGAGCCGTTGTGGGCGGTGGCCGCGGTGTGGAAGACGATCTTCTTTCCCTTCGCGTACACCTTGGGGGAGTACTTCTTGAACTGGATGCTGCTCCGGTTCGTCGACGAGACGAGGCCCTTCAAGGTGCCCGCCTCGTCGCCCTTCGAGCTCGGGATCTTCGAGCTCTCGACCACCGTCTCCTTGTTCCCGATGACGACCTTGGAGATCGTCTTGTCCGAGCCGCTGACCTGCCCGAGGTTCGGGTAGGGCACCGGCACCGGGGGCGTCGGGGGGGTCTTGCAGACGTCGGGGCCGCCGGTGATCGAGCCGCCCTTCTTCGTGGCCGCGGGCATCTTCATCGTCGCCTCCTCACCCGAGCAGGATCTTGCGCCCGTCGATGCTGGTCTCTTCCTTCGAGGCCATCACCGTGCGGCGCGCGTCGAGGGTGAAGATCGACGACACGATGGTGCGGGCGCGGCCGGCGCGCGTCTGGGCGAGGTCGAGGACCTCGCGGAACGCGTCCCGGCTCTTCTCGAAGAGGCGCGTGGCCGCGAGCTCGTACTTGTCGGCCGAGAGCGCGATGCTCTCGGCGGTGGTCGCCACCGTGCGCGCGATGGTCGCCACCGTCCCGGCGACGAGCTGGGCGTCGTTCGTCTCGACCTGGATGCGCTCGCTCGCGAGCGTCGTGGTGCGCGGCTCGATCGTGAGCTGCGGCTCCGAGCCGCCCGCGCCGAGACGGACGTTGCGGCCGGCCCGGTGCACCACGTCGCGCGACGCCTCGACCTCGACGTCCAGCGCCGAGCGGAGGACGACGCGCCCCGACGGCGAGCTCAGCACGAGATCGCCCGACGGCGCGGCGATCTCGGCGGCGCCGTCGGCGTAGCGCACGAGCAGCCGGCCCACCGGATCGCGCAGCTCGAGCGCGCCTCCCTCGACGGTGGCGATGGACCCGTCGCCGAGCTCGAGCGACCGCGAAGGCGGATCGCGCCTGGGCTCGAGCGAGCGCGGCTGCGCATCGCGCTTCGGGAGCGAGACGACGTTGGAGGTGGCACGCTGCGATCGTTTCATCGGTTTCCCCTCATCCCGGTCGGTAGTCCTCGGCTTGGGCGCGCTCCGGATCGGTCTCCGCCATGTCCTTGGTGTTCGCGCCCGAGAGGTTGGCCCCGTCGCGACGCGCCCGGTGCACGTTCGCGGCCTCGAGGCTGGCCTTGCGCAGATCGGCCCCGCGCAGATCGGCGTGCGACAGGTCCGACCACTTCAGGCTCGCGCCGGCGAGCCGCGCGCCGCCGAGGTCGGAGCGGACGAAGCGGCTCCGGGTGAAGTCGGCGCCCTCGGCGTTCACGTTCTTGAGCGTCGCCTCCTCGATGCAGGCGTCGTCGAGCTTGGCCTCGCGGAGGTCGGCGCCGTCGAGCGCGGCGTTGCGCAGGTTCGCGAGCGTGCCGACGATCCTCTGGAGGCGCGCCCCCGCCAGGTTGCACTTCTCGAAGCTCGTCTGCTTCGCGACGACGCCGGCGAGGTTCGCCCCCGAGAGATCCGAGCCCGTGAACGTCGAGTCGGTGAGATCGCACCCCGAGAAATCCACCGACGCCGCGCTGCACTCCTCGAGCAGGGTCTGCACGATCTCGGCGCCGGCGAGCCGGACCGCGGTCAGATCGGAGCCCGAGAGGTTGCGCTTGAAGATCCTGGCGCGCCGCAGATCGGCGCCGGCGATCGTCGCGCCGCTCACGTCGGCCTCGCGGAGGTCGACGCCTTCGAGCAGCGCCGAGGAGAGATCGGCCCGGGCCAGCGAGGCGCCGGCGAGCGAGGCGCGGCGGAGATCGGCGCTCGAGAGCTTCGCCTCTTCGAGCATCGCGTCCTTCAGGTTCGCGCCCGAGAGGCGCGCTCCCGCGAGATCGGCGCCGGTCAGATCGCAGCCCTCGAGATCTTGGTCCGTGAGATCGACCGCGCCGAGCCGGGCGCCGGCGAACGCCACGCCTCGCAGCGAGGCGCCGCCGAGCGACGCGCCCTCGAGGTCCGCGCCCTGCCACGTCGACCCCTCGAGCGTCGCCGAGTCGAGCCGCGCGCCGCGGAGCCGCGCGCGCGACAGGTCGGCGCCGCTCAGGTTCGCGGCGCCGAGGCTCGCGCCCGAGAGATCGGCGTCCGAGAGCTGGGCGCCGGAGAGGTCGGCGGCGTCGAGGCGCGCCCCGCCGAGCGAGGCGGCGCGGAGCGACACGCCGGCGGCCCGGACGCCGCTCAGCTCCGCGCGCTCGAGCAAGGCGCCTTCGAGCTGGGCGCCGCTCAAGAGGGTGCTTCGCAGGTCGAGACCCGCCGCCCGCGCACCCGTGAGCGTGGCGCCGGTGAGATCGCGCGGCGCGCCGGTCGCGCCGAGATCGACGCCGGGCGCGGTGGCGCGCGTCAGATCGGCCCCGGCGAGCACGGCGCCCGTCAGATCGCAGGACGAGAGATCGACCTGTCGCAGCGACGCTCCGGTGAAGCGTGCGCCGTCGAGGTGGGCCTCGCGGAGCGCGGCGTCGTCGAGCCGGCTCTCGGAGAGATCGGCGCCGCTCAGGAGCGCGCCGTCGAGCACCGCGCGGGCGAAGTCTGCGCGACGGGCCGAGGCGCCGCGCAGCGAAGTGCGCGTCAGCACGGCGCCGGCGAGCCGGGCGCCGTCGAGCTTGACGCCGTCGAGCCGAGCCTCGCCGAGCACCGCGCCATCGAGGCAGACACCGGTGAGGTCGCTCGTTTCGCCGCCCTCGGCGCGCGCGTCGAGCCCGGAGGCGATGCAGCCGGTGAGGTCCGCGCCTGCCCAGTCGACGCCCTCGAGCCGCGCGCCGGTGAGCACCGCGCCGCGGAGCCGCATGCCCCGGCCGCGGACGCGCCGCAGCGTGGCGCCGGCGAGATCGAGCGCGTCGGCGGCGAAGCCGTCGAGGTCGACGTCCTCGAGGGTCGCTCCGGCGAGGGTACGCGCGGCAGCCCTCGCCTCGACCTCGGCGCGATCGCGGATCCTCGTCACGCGTCACCGAACCTGCGCGGAGGCCTTCATCGAGCTTCAATCTCTCACGGCCGGCGCGAGCGCGGCAACGCGCTTCTGTCGGCGAGCGCGCCGCGTTGCGTGCAACGTTGCATGCAACGCGACGAACGTTGCACCCGACGCGCCGGCGCGCGCGCTCGGAACCCGATTGCGGGCTCGCGGCGACGCCCGTAGATTCATGCGGTGCGGGGGTCGCTGCACCATCGGCGTGGAGCGCGCTCCCGATGCGCACCGGCGCCGCGTCCCATCTTCGTACCGTGACGTTCCAGCAGGCCGACACGTCGCCCGTCGCGCGCGCGGGTCGGTTCCAGCCCGAGAAGGAGTCGAAGGCATGAAGGACACGATGGAGATCACGGTCGAGTCCCCCGCGCTCCCGCCCGGCGAGGCGTACCTCATCGAGCTCGACGGACGGGAGGCGATCTCGCAGCTCTTTCGGTTCTCGTGCCAGGTGGCGAGCTCGTCGGTCGCGGGCCTCGACACCGAGGCGCTGCTCACGAGCCCGGTCACGCTCGTCTTCACGCTCGGCCAGGTGGAGCAGCGCCGCGTCCACGGCATCGTGTCGAAGGTCACCGAGGTCTTCACCTCGAGCAAGGGGCGTCGCGTGTACCGCTTCGAGCTCGTGCCGCGCCTCTTCCGCGGGAGCCTCAACAACAAGATCGACATCTACATGAACCAGAGCGTCCCCGAGATCGTCGCCACGAAGCTCGAGGCGCTCGGTCTCGTGGCGGGCGAGGACTTCGAGCTCCGGCTCGGCGCCTACCCGCAGCGGGAGTTCGTGGTGCAGTACCGCGAGAGCGACGTCCAGTTCATCAACAGGCTCACCGAGCACCTCGGCATCGCCTACTACTTCGAGCACGACGGCGGGCGCGACAAGGTGGTCTTCGGCGACCAGAACTCGATGTTCCGGCCGATCGAGGGCGAGTCGTCGCACGTGGAGCTCGACCAGCGCGACGTCGACCGCGGCGTGCACACGCTGGAGACCACCACGAGCACCGTGGTGGGCCGCTACCTGGTCCGCGACTACAACTACCGCACCCCGCAGCAGGACCTCACCGCCATCCAGGGCGTCACGACGGGCGGCGCCGGCGACATCGTCGAGTACGGCGCACACTTCAAGACGACCGACGAGGGCGCCGAGCTGGCGCGCATCCGCGCCGAGGAGATCCTCGCCGGGCGCAAGGTCCACGTCGGCCAAGGGGTGGAGTCGCGCCTGCGCGCCGGGAGCACCTTCGTGCTCGAGGGCCACCCCGCGGGCGATCTCGATCTGCTGGTCACCGACGTCAGCCACCGCGCGCGGCAGAACGCCGACGGTGCCGTCAAGGACACCGCCAACCGCTACGAGAACGAGTTCCGCGCCATCGAGCGCGCGACGACGTACCGCCCCCCGCGCGTTACCCCGAAGCCCAAGGTGGCCGGCGTGCTCACCGGCATCATCGACGCCGCCGCGAAGGGTCAGTACGCCGAGCTCGACGCCGAGGGCCGCTACCGGGTCAAGTTCCTCTGCGACACGGCGGAGACGCCCGGCGGGCAGGCCTCGCGCCCGGTGCGGATGGCTCAGCCGCACGCCGGCCAGGGCTACGGGATGCACTTCCCGCTGCGGCCCGGGATCGAGGTCGTCGTCACCTGCGTGGACGGCGATCCCGATCGGCCGATCATCGCCGGGACGGTGCCCAACCCGGCCACGCCCACGCCGGTGACGTCGGGCAACGCGCCCCGGAACGTGATCCGCACCGGCGGCGGCAACGAGATCAACATCGACGACACCGAGGGCAGCCAGCGCATCAAGATGACGACGCCGCACTCGAGCACCGTCTTCCAGCTCGGCGCGCCCAACGAGGCGGAGCGCGGCGCGATCCTGACCACCGAGTCGAACATCACCACCATCGCCGCTCAGGGCACGACGGTGCTCACCAACCTCAACAACGGGATGGGCGGCCTCAAGACCTGGCTCAGCGGCGGCAACATCGTCACCGAGGCGAGCGTCTTCAAGTGGGCCTTCGACAGCGTCATGGCGATGATCGACGCCGGCCTCGGCATGGCGTCCGGGGTGGCCGGCGTGGCGATGGGGTACAACACCCAGGTCCAGTCGGGCGCGGCCGCGGACGCCACCGCCGCCGGGAAGGCGTACGGCGCCGCGACCGAAGGGCTCACGACCGCGGAGAAGGAGGCGGTCGGCCAGTGGACGAAGGCCAGCGCCGAGCGCGAGGCGGCGAAGAAGGTCGCCGACCAGAAGGACGCGCGCGTGACGGAGCTCGAGCACGAGCGCGACGACATCAACGCGTCGCCGCACCTGCAGCCGCTGCTCAGCATCGATCCGAACGCCCGGGAGACGGACGAGGAGCGCGAGGCCCGGATCAAGCCGCTCCGAGAGGCCAAGCAGCGCGAGATCGACGACGCGAAGAAGCAGGCGGAAGCGGCCCACGAGAAGGAGAAACAGGCGACGACCGCCGTCGCCGACGCCGACAAGCAGTGCGCGAAGGTGGACCCGAAGAAGCGCGCGGACATCGACAAGGCCGCCAAGGCCAAGGCGACCGCCGACGCGGCCAAGGAGGCCGCCGACGAGGTCATGGAGTCCGGCGACTGGAAGTTCTTGCAGACGCAGCTCGCGGCGGTGTCCGCGGCGAGCAGCGCCGCGCAGGCGGGCGTCAAGGCGGTCAAGCTCGTGAAGGAGCTCTGGGAGCTCAAGAGCAAGGCGCAGGACGCCAAGGCGATCGCCGGCGCGCTCGCCGCCCACGTCAAGATCATCAAGGTCGCGGCGTTCTCGCGGACGAAGGCGACGCCCTCTCCGCCCACGACCGTGGTGCACACGCTCTCGTCGACGAACACGACCATGGTCCACGGCCTGCGGCACGCGTACGTCACCTCGCGCCACTTCGTCGGGATCCACGGCGGCAAGGAGGTCGCGGTCCTCGGCAACCAGAAGGCGATCGTCTCCAGCAACGGGAAGGCCGAGCTCAACGGCGAGAAGCAGGCCCTCATCTCGTCCGAGAAGTTCGTCGACGTGTACTCGCACGGCAAGATCGTGATCTGCGCGCACGACGCCGAGCAGGGCATCCGCAAGGGCAGCGACGATCTCTACCTCGTCTCGAAGCACGACTGGCACGCGGCGAGCACCGACGAGAACGTGGTGATCGAGGCCAAGAAGTCGATCACCGTCGACGCGCAGACCGAGAAGCTCCACGCCAAGGCGAAGAAGTCGATCTTCCTCGAGAGCGAGCTCTTCGGCGTCAAGGTCGACGGGGAGGCGAAGAAGCTCGAGATCGGCAAGCACGCCGCCGCGAAGGACCACGGCGCCGTCTTCGACGAGAAGACGATCGCCATGAAGAACGAGAACATGCACCTGACGGCGACCGAGGAGACGAAGATCACCAGCAAGTCGCTGCTGATGCAGACCTCCGAGGACCTGAGCATCACGGTCAAGGGCGACTTCAAGATCAACGGCAAGAAGGTCACGAAGATCGCGGGCAAGAAGGTGGAGATCTGCTGACGTGACGCCGCGGCCGAATCGGGATTGTCGCACCCCGGCGCGGCACCTACGATCGGGCGATGCGTAGCTTCACGGTCCTCTCCGGGGGCGTGCTCATGGCCGCGGCCTTCGCGTGCACCGGGCCCGACCGCACGTTCGCCCCGGCCGGCGACACGACGGGCACCGGCGCGAGCGGCGGCGGCACCACGACGACCGGCTCGAGCCAGACGGGGACCGGGGGCAACGGCGGGAGCGGAGGGCAGGCAGGCGCCGGTGGGCAGGGCGGCGCGACCGGCGGCGGCGGGAGCAGCAACCCATGCGAGGACGCGACGCACACCTGCGTGCCGGAGACGGCCGCCGGCTGGACGGGGCCGGTGTCGCTCTACCAGGGCGTCGACCCGGGGCCCGCGTGCATCGGCGACTTCGGCACGACGATCGGCGAGTACAACGGACAGCTCGATCCCGGCGCCGCCTCGTGCGACTGCACCTGCGATCCGGCGCAGGGGATCGTCTGCTCGTCGCCGGCGACCCTCTGCTACACGAGCAACTGCGTCCTCGCCTGCTTCGGCTCGGACGCGTCGCTCCCACCGGGCACGTGCGAGCCCATCCCGGTGAGCGCCACCACGAACACCAACGTCTCGGATCCGCCGCCCACGCAGATGGGCTCCTGCACCTCGCAGGAGAACCACGTGCTGCCCACGCCCACCTGGGGCCTCTCGGCCAAGGCCTGCGGCGGTGCGGCGACGAGCCCGGTCGGGTGCGGCGCCGGCGACGTCTGCGTCCCGCGCGTGTTCGCGCCCGACACGATGTGCGTCGTCCACGCGGGCGACATCGCCTGTCCCGACGCGTTCTATGCCGACAAGCACGTCTTCTACGAGGGCTTCGACGACACGCGCGCCTGCTCCGCGTGCTCCTGCGGCGCCGCGGACTCGAAGTGCGGCGGCCACGTCAGCTTCACGTTCGGCGGCTGCGGGAACATCCTCTTGAACCAGGTCAACGCGGGCTCCTGCGGCGCGAAGAACAACGGCAACGAGGCCGAGCAGGCGACCTACGTCCCGCAGCCCTCCGGCACCTGCCCGCCCTCGGGCGGCGTGCTCTCCGGCGCGGTCGTCGAGACCGGCGCCGTCACCTTCTGCTGCCACTGACGAGGGCGGATCCGGCCGCAGCCGAGATCAGGCGGCTCTGGACGCCGCCGAGCTCAGGGCGCGCGCCCGACGAGCGCCGCCGCGAGCGCCGCGGCGCCGGCGCCGTCGACCTTGGGGTGCGTCGCCGCGCTGACCTCGAGCACGCGGCACGGCGGTGCGCCGTCCGACTCGATCATGCCGGCGTCTTTACCGTGCTTCGACGAGAGGAACTCGTCGATCGGCACCGACGCCTCGATGATGGCGGCGTCGGCGTCGCCGCGCGCCGCGAGCTTGACGGCGTCGGGGCCCGAGCCGGGGACGACGCGCACGCTCCGGCCCGCCTTCTCGAAGGCGGCGAGGCGCGCGGCGAGCTCCGGTCGCTTCGCCACGCCGACGCCGTCGGCCAGGATGAGCGCGCGCGGGCCCGAGGGCTCGCAGCCGCCTGCGAGCGCGGCGAGCGCGGCCCAGCCGACGATCACGAACGCGCGGCGTCGCATGATCACGGGCGCCGCAGCGGTCGGTATTTCTCGAGCAGCGCCCGCTGGCGGTTGTAGAGCGAGACCTTGCGCCCGCGCACCAGGACCTCGACGACGCGCGTCGAGAGCTCGAGCGGATCGCCCGACCAGACGACCACGTTCGCGACCTTGCCCGGCGCGAGGGTGCCGTAGCGCGCGCCCAGGCCCAGCGCCTCGGCGGGCGCGCGGGTGACCGCGGCGATGGCGACGGCGTAGGGCAGACCGGCGCGCACGGCGTTGCCGGCGACCTGGCGGAGCTTGCGGGCGTTGTGGGTCTCGCCCGTCGAGATGGCGACCGTGACGCCGGCGGCGTGGAGGAGCGCGGCGTTGTCCTCGCGCGCGCCGAGCGCGTCGAACGACTGCGGCCCGGCCTGGAGCGGGAAGACGATGACCGGCACCTTCGCGGCGGCGAGCGCCGGCGCGATCTTCCACGCCTCGGCGCCGCCGGCGATCACCGGGCGCAGGCCGAAGTCCTTGGCGACGCCGAGGGCGGCGAGGATGTCGGCGGCGCGGTCGACGTGGAAGACGACCGGCAGCTTGCCGCCGAGCGCGAGGGTGAGCGCCTCGAGATCGAGCCGGCTCGGCGCGAACGGACGGCTCTGGTTCCGCTCCCACGAGGCGCGCGTCTTCTGGAAGGTGCGCGCGTCGTCGAACGCCTCGCGCACCCGCAGGATCGCCGTCCCGTGACCGCCGTTCTGGCCGTCGGCGTCGGGCTCGAGGTGGACGTGCAGCGCGAGCGGCGCGGCGGCGATCGCGTCGGCCGCGGTGGCGCCGTCGAGATCGGCCCACGCCGACTGTCCCGAGACGAGGCCGCCGGTCGGGATGACGCCGACCGAGGTGAGGCCCTCGGCGCGCGTGACGCCGATCACCGCCGACGCGGGGTTGTAGCCGTCGGCGGCGCGGAAGCCGGCGCGGATCCGGTCCTCGCCGCCCTGCTTGTCGTCGCGCGTGTCCTTCTCGAGATCGACCTCGACGAGGCCAATCGACGTGAGCGCGTCGGTCAGCCCGGGGGTGACCACCATGCCCTTCGCCTGGACGACGTCGGCGCCGGCGGGCGCGGCGATCGCCTTGCCGATCTCGCGGATCTTGCCGTCGGCGATGACGACGGTGCCGTCCTGGATCACCTCGCCGGTGCCGGTGTGCACCGTCGCGCCGACCAGCGCGATCACCGGACCGGCGGGCGGCTTCGGCGCCGCGGGCTTCGCCGTCCGCGGGGGCTTGGGCGCCTGCGCCCGAGCGGTGCCGGTCGCGAGCGCGAGCGCGGTCGTGAGCGCGAGCACCGCGAGGGACGCGAGCCTCACGGGGCCTCCTTGGGCAGGAGCGCCGGCCCTTGCGGCGCGGGCGGACCGTCGGCGCCGAGCTCGAAGTCGCTCTTGCCCGGCGAGGGGGCGCCGCGCGCGTAACGGAGCCCGCCGTCGATCCAGACCTTCTCGGCCACGGCGTAGACCGAGAAGGGATTGCCGCTCCAGAGGACGACGTCGGCGTCCTTGCCGAGCTCGAGCGAGCCGGTGCGCCAGTCGATCCCCAGCGCCCACGCGGGGTGGATGGTGATCCAGCGGATGGCGTCCTCCTCGCTCAGCGCGACGCCGGCGGCGCGGCCGCTCGCGAGCGCCTTCGCGGCCTCCTGGTTGAGGCGCCGGATGCCCTCCTCCGAGTCGGAGTGGATGATGACGCGGCCGCCGGCCTCGTGGACGAGGGCGGCGTTCTCGGGGATGCCGTCGTAGGCCTCCATCTTGAAGCCCCACCAGTCGGCCCACGTCGAGGTGGCGATCCCGCGCGAGGAGAGCTCGCCCTTGATCTTGTAGGCCTCGAGCGCGTGGTGGAACGAGCGGATCTGGAAGCCGACCTCGTTGGAGAGCGCGATCATGTCGAGCATGTCGTCGGCGCGGTAGCAGTGCACGTGGACGAGGACGCGGCCCTCGAGCGCGGCGACGAGGGTCTCCGTGCCGGGATCGCGATCGGGCGGCGGGATCGGATCGGTCGTCTCGGGCTCCTCGAGCGGGTGCTCGCTCCACTGCTTGCGCCAGCCGCTGCAGGCGCCGCTGCCGACGCCGGGGCCGCGGCACCAGGCCTCGCGCTCGGCGCGCTCGGTCCGCTGGGCCTCGTAGGCCGCGCGCTTCTTGCTCGCGCCGGCGAGGCGGCGGCCCTCGGCGTCGCGCCACTTGGCCCACTCGCGCTGGAGCTTCTGCGCGCGCAGGAACGCGGCGCGCTGGAGCGCGAGGTTGCCCATGCGCGTCATCGGGGACCGCTTGTCCTTGCCGTAGACGCGCTTCGGGTTCTCGCCGCACGCCATCTTGAGGCCGTCGGGCGCGCCGGCGACGTGCATCTCGCGCGACGAGAGCGCCGGCCGGAGCTTGAGCGTCACCGCGCGCCCGCCGATGAGGTTGCCCGATCCGGGGAGCGCCTGGAGCGCGGTGACCCCACCGGCGACCGCGCGGTCGATCCCTGGATCCTGCGGCCAGAACGCGTCGACCGACTGCGCCTGGGGCGTCACCGGCTCGGTCATCTCGTTGCCGTCGAGGTGCGCCGCCGCGTTGGGCATCGGGTAGACGCCGAGGTGCGAGTGGGTGTCGATGATCCCCGGCGTGACGAACTTGCCGGTGCCGTCGATGACCACGGCGCCCTCGCGCGGAGGGAGATCGCCCTCGACGACGGCGGCGATCTTCCCCTTCTCGAGGAGGATCGATCCCTTCGCGATCGTCTTGCCGGTGGCGAGCATGAGCGTGGCGCCGCGAATGATGACGGGCGGCGCCGCCTGCGGCGTCGGCTCGTAGCCCTGCGCGACCGAGAGGCGCGACTGCCACGGCGGCGGCGCAAGCGGCGGCGTGGGTTGCGCCGCGGGCGCGACCGGAGGCGGAGGCGAAGCGCCCACGCAGCCCGCCGCGGCCACGAGCCACACGAAGACCAGGGCGGGGCGAGGGGACCGCATCGGCCGCGACCCTACCACGGCGCCCGGCCGTGGAAAGGCCCGGGCGGCTCGCCGGGCGGTGCCGCGGCGCGCTACCCTCTCTGCCTCATGCGCCTCCTCTTCGTCGCCGCCGTCCTGATCGCGCTGGGCGCGCCCGGCTGCTTGGGGCGGCTGCAGAGCGTCGCGAGCGAGCCGGCCCCCGGGACGGCGTCGGCTGCAACGGCAGGGGAGGGCGCGGGCGCGTCTCCGGCGGGGGGCGCGCGCGCCGGTGACCGCTGCGCCTCGGGAGGGCGCTCCACCATGCTGCTGGCGCGTGTCGGGGTCGGCCCGGCCAGCGGCTCGCCGGCGAGCTTCGTCGACTTCGAGGTCGAGGGCCCGGAGCACGACGCCCGCCGCGCCTGCGAGGCGCTGGTCGCGCACGAGCTGGCGATCGCCTACCCGGCGGAGAGCGGCCTGTCCGCGCGCGTCGTGCGCGCGTGCAGCGACGACGCCCTCGCCGAGCCCAAGGCGGGATCGGCGTGGCTGTTGGCCGAGAAGCGCAACGTCGACCCGGTCGAGCTGATGATGGCGAGCGACGCGGCGTGCCGCGGCGAGAGGAGCTCCGGCGTGCGCGCGAGCGAGCGGCGCCTCTCCGGCTACCCGGATCGCGAGAGCTGCGAGGCGACGCTGGCGAAGCTCCGCGAGGCGCGGGCGCGGGCCGCGGCCGACGCCGCCGCCACCGCGAGGAGCTGGCTCGAGGGGGCGCTGGGGAAGGAGCGGCGCGCGCGGGACGAGGCGTGCAAGGGCGCCGGCGCGTCGTCGCCGGAGTGCGCGCGGCAGAAGGAGATCGTCCGGCTGCTCGAGCTCCGCGCCGGCGAGCCTGTGGCGACGGCGGACGCGTCGGGCGGCGGGCCGATCTGCCGAGCGAGGTAGCTCGTCGGGTAGCTCGTCGGGAGCGCACGTTCTCGCACCGCCCGGGGGTGGAGGCGCGCTCGCGCGCCTGCGGCCCGCGAGGTTCCTCCCCGAAACTCGCTCGCCCTGGCGCGGCTTCGCCGCGCTGGGCGAGCTCAGACAATCGGGGCCCCTCCTCACGGGCCTTCGGCGCGCGAGCACGCCTCCACCCCCGGGCTGGGCCAACGTGGCTCACTCCTCGCTTGGGGGGTCGGGCGGTGGCGTCCGGTGGGGCCGCCTGGGTTGTCCGGGAGCGCGTTGGGCACGAGCGGGTGGTGCGTTGCGGTCCGTGGGCGGCGCGTTCGGCGATGGGGCGATTCGTGAATCCGGACAGTGATGAGCATGTTTCGACCGCCGGCGTTTGTGAGGAGCCGCAAACCGTCGCTGCTGATCCATAAAGGTGGCGAGGACGCGTTTTGGATCACGCGGCCGAAGAAAAAGAGGCGGCCGGCGGGGCGGACGCCGAGCGAAGCATGGGGCGATACCTCGCGAGGTGTCGCCTGAACATCGCGAGGTGTCGGCTGAGCATCGCGAGACATGGACCGATACCTCGCGAGGTGTCGCCTGAACATCGCGAGGTGTCGGCTGAGCATCGAGAGACATGGGCCGATACGTCGCGAGGTGTCGTCGGAACATCGCGAGGTGTCGGCTGAACATCGCGAGGCATGGACCGATGCATCGCGAGGTGTCGCCGACAGCGAGCGAGCCATGGCCGCATGCTGCGCTCGAGACGGCGGGAGCTCGTCGGGAGCGCACGTTCTCGCGCCGGCCGGGGGTGGGGTGCGTCGCTCGTCGCTTCACGGTTGGCGCCGGTCGCTCACCGGCGCCCTCGAGGTGGCGGGAGGTAGGCACTCCTGCGCCGCCGAAACCTCCGCCGGGGCGGCGCGTACCGTCTGCGTGCGCGCGGACTTCCCCCTATCGAACCTCGCTGGGGCGCCTGGTCACGCGGCGCTCGCGCTCGCGGCGCTCGTCGCGCTCGGGTGCGCCGAGCGCGTCACGCCCGCCGGGCCGGCGCCGGAGGGGCCGCGCTCGCCGGCGCTCGTTCCGCGCGCGCAGACGGCCGCCGACGCCACCGTGGGCCCGATCTCGCGACCCGAGCGCGTCGACGACGAGGCGCCGCGCGGCCGGGCTCCGTTTGCGCTGGTCGAGCTCTTCACGTCCGAAGGCTGCTCGAGCTGCCCGCCGGCCGACGAGGTGCTCCGGAGCATCGAGGCCAGCGCCGCCGGGCGCGCGGTGTTCGCGCTGAGCTTCCACGTCGATTACTGGAACGAGCTCGGCTGGCCCGATCCCTACTCGGATCCGGCCTACACGCGCCGCCAGCACGAGTACGCGCGCGCGTTCGGTGCCCGCGGCGTGTACACCCCGCAGATCGTGATCGATGGGAGCGTCGAGATCGTCGGCTCGCGCGGGGGCGAGGTGGCGAGGGCGCTGGAGCGGGCGCTCGAGCGCACCGCGTCGGCCGCGGTCGATCTCCGCGTCGAGCCCGGCGATGGCGGCGGCCTCGTCGCCGTGTGGTCCGTCGACGGCGCTTCGCCCGGCGACGTGCTCCATCTGGCGCTCGCCGAGGCCCGAACCGTCAGCCGCGTCACGCGAGGCGAGAACGCGGGCCGGACGCTCGCCCACGTCGACGTCGTACGCGCCCTCGTGTCGCGCGCGCTCGAGCCCCCGGCAGGGCGTAGCCGGATCGACGTCCCGCGCGCGATGGATCGCCGCGGAGCGACGGTGACGGCGTTCGTGCAGCGGCGCGACACGATGGAGGTGCTCGGCGCCGCCAGGGCCCGGGTCGATTGAGGGCACGGGGCCGCACGCGCCCACGCAGCGAACGTGCGCCTCGTGCATCCGCCGCCGCATCGGTCGACACGCCGAAACCTCCGGCCGGCTCGAGCGTAGGCGTTCGAGGAGGATCGCCGAACGTGTCTTTCCGCCCGTTTCGCGCCGGACCGACCCTGATCATCGCCGCCGGCCTCGCCCTCGCCGGCTGCGGCGACAACCAGGATCCGGAGGAGGCCGACGCCCTCTGGCAGCGCATCCAGGATTCGGGCTACCGGACGGCGTGGGCACGCGCCCCGGGCTACGGGTCGCGCCGCGCCAGCGACGCGCCCCACGGCGGCGAGGTCGACATCTACGTCAACGACGTCGTGGCGACCGCGCTCGCCGGCGCCCCGCTCTCGTCCTGGCCCGAGGGATCGTGGATCGTGAAGGACGGCTGGGACGGCGCCGACCTCGAGCTCGTCGCCACGATGGAGAAGCGGCAGGACGGCTGGTTCTGGGCCGAGTACGACGCCGAAGGAAGCGCCTCGTACTCCGGGCACCCCGACACGTGCACGAGCTGCCACGCGAGCGGGTCGGACTTCGTGCGCGCGTTCGCGCTCCCATCGCCGTGAGGACCTGACTCGTCCGCCCCCCGGTCCTATCCCCAAGCGCCAACCGCCGAGAACCCCCAGGCGAGGAGTGAGGCAGGTTGGCCCAGCCCGGGGGTGGAGGCGTGATCGCGCGCCGAAGGCCCGTGAGGAGGGGCCCCGATTGTCTGAGCTCGCCCAGCGCGGCGAAGCCGCGCCAGGGCGAGCGAGTTTCGGGGAGGAACCTCGCGGGCCGTAGGCGCGCGATCGCGCCTCCACCCCGGGCGGTACGAGAACGTGCGCTCCCGACGAGCTACCGACCTGGTAGGATGCCGGCAGAACTTCCCTTGAGGAGAGGCCCATGAGCATCGCTCGTCGTGCCCTGTTCGCCGCCACGCTGCTCACCGCCGCCGCCGCCTGCGCGCCCGAGGTCGACGACCTCTTCGGCAACGGCGCAGGATCGGGGGGCGGCGGCGGATCCGGCCCTTCGACCACCACCGGCTCGACCACCTCGGGCTCGACGACGACCGGCACCGGCACGCAGAGCACCGGCACCAGCACGAGCTCGAGCGGCGCCGGCGGGGCCAGCTGCGGCAACGAGCCGAACGACGACAGCGATCTCGACGGATGGACCGAGGCCACCGGCGACTGCAACGACTGCGATCCGTCGATCGGCCCGGGCTCGATCGAGATCCCCGGCAACGCCTACGACGAGGACTGCGACGGCACGCTCGACAACGCGCCGCCGACCTGCGATCAGGCGCTCGGGATCGACGATCCGAGCCCGAACGCCGCGGCCGCCGCGATCGATCTCTGCAAGCCTTCGGGCGGTCCGAACGACTGGGGCCTCGTCTCGGCCGCGTGGACCATGGCCGACGGCGCCCCGCCGCCCCCGCCGCCGCAGCTCGACGGCTTCCACCTCGGGCACGGCAACCTCAACGGCTTCGGCACGGCCGTCACGCCGCGCGTCGGCCAGCGCCTGCTCGCGCTCTCGAACGGCACCGCCCGCGACGCCGGCGACCCCGGCTATCAGGTGCCGGACAACGGCGGCGACAAGGGCTACGCCGGCGCGGCCCCCCCGGGCTATCCGAAGCCCGCGGTCGGCTGCATGAACGGGCCGGGCCCGGGCGATGTGCACGATCCGATCGCGCTCGAGGTCCAGCTCCGCGTCCCGGCGAACGCGCACGGCCTCTCGTTCTACTCGAGCTTCTACGCCGCCGACTACCCCGCGTTCGTGTGCACCGTGTACGACGACGCGTTCCTCGCTCTCCTGTCGCCCGTCCCCGCAGGCCTGGCCGACGGGAACATCGCTTTCTACCCGAACGGCAACCTGGTCAGCATCAGCGGCGCTCCTTTCGACGTCTGCACCTGCATGAACGGCCCTCCTTGCGTCATCGGAAACACCACGTACGCGTGCTCGCAGGGCGTCGGCGCCCTCGCCGGCACCGGCTTCGAGACGCACGGCGCCACGGGCTGGCAATCGACCCGCGCGCCGGCGCCGCCCGGCGGCGAGGTCACCCTCCGCTTCACCGTCTTCGACGCGTCCGACGGCATCCTCACCTCGACCGTGCTCCTCGACGGCTTCGCCTGGATCACCGCTCCCAACGTCGTCGTCTCCACGAGCCCCGCGCCGTAGATCCTCTCCACGGGGGCCACGCTCGATCGTCCGCGGTCCGCTATCATCCGCTCGTGCTCCGCCTCACCCCGCCGCTCCTGGCCGCGCTGCTCCTCGGCTGCTCGTCGACCGACGCCCCCGCGCCCACGTCCTCTCCCCCGACGCTTCGCCCCTGGCAGCGGGTCGCGACGCCCACCTCTTCGCTGCCGTCGATCCGTGGCCTCCGCCCCACGCGCGGCATCGTCCACAGCCACTCGCCCTTCTCGCACGACGCCTGCGACGGCGAGGGCCTCGCCGCCGACGGCACCCCCAACGCGAGCTGCCTCGCCGATCTGCGCCGCGGCATCTGCGAGGCCGGCGAGGACTTCGTCTTCCTCACCGATCACCCGGCGCACATGGCGGAGCAGCCGTTCGACGCGCTCTTCTGGGGCGGCGACGGCGACGAGCTGGTGCTCGGCTCCGACGGCGCGCCGATCGGCAACCGGATGGCGTGCGCCGACGGCCGCAAGGTGCTGCTCCTGGTCGGCCACGAGGACGCGATCATGTCGCTCGGCATCGAGCGCCACCTGCCCGGCACGATCGACGAGCGCATGGCAATCTACAACGGCGAGGACGCCGCCACGATGGACGCGCTCCACGCCGCCGGCGGGCTCGTCGCCATCAACCACCCCGAGGGCCGGACGCCCGAGTACCTCGCCTCGGTGCCGTTCGACGCGATCGAGATCTACAACCTCCACGCGGCCATCGATCCGGACATCCGCAAGGACTCGCTCGGCCTCGACCCTTACGGCGCCGCGGCCTCGCTCATCCCGTTCCTGCAGCACGACGAGTACGGGCCGGAGCCGGATCTCGCCATGCTCGCCTTCTACGAGGATCTGCCGCTCTATCGCAGCACGTGGGACACGCTCCTGGCGACGCGCCACGTGACCGCCGTGGTCGGCACCGACTCGCACCAGAACGCGTTCGCGTCGGCGATGCGCGACGGCGAGCGCGGCGACAGCTACCGCCGGATGATGCGGTGGATGTCGAACGTCGTCCTCCTCGACGGCGAGGCGACCCCCGCCTCGGTCAAGGCGGCGTTCGGCGCCGGGCGCGCCTACGTCGTCTTCGAGGTCTTCGGCGCGCCCGCGGGCTTCGATTTCCACGCCGAGCAGGGCGGCACGACGTACGAGATGGGCGCCGCCGCTCCGGTCGGCTCCACGCTCCGCGTGACGGCGCCGGCGCTCTACGATCCCGATCCGGCCGCGCCGGCGCCCGAGATCGAGACCCGCCTCCTGCGCGTCGGCGCGAGCGGGCCCGAGGTCGTGGCCGAGGGCGACGCGATCGCGTACGCGGCCGCCGAGCCGGGGATCTACCGCGTCGAGGCGTGGATGGTGCCCAACCACCTGCGACCGTACCTCGGGACGCAGCCCGACCAGTACGTGCACGACCTCCTCTGGGTCGCGTCGAATCCCATCCGCGTAGAGTAGCGGGCCGCGCGTGGGCGATCCCCGGGCGCGGAGGACGACATCGAGCCGGCGGCGGCGTCTCTGCCCTTGACCTGCCCCGCGCGCGAGGGCAATCATCGTGGGTCGGACGAAGGGTGCAGCGACCGTCGCTGCAGGTGATGGGTTGGTCGGGCCGCCAGCCGCTGTGGGCGCAAGAGCGCTCCTCGTGGCTCCCCATGACCAACCCCCATCAGACGCCCCGGCGCCTGCGCGCCGTCCCCGTTCAGTGGGACGCGCTCGAGCGAGCCTTCGAGAACAACGCGCACGAGATCCACTCGTACTTGCACCTCCTCACCGGCGAGGTGGTGCGCCTCGTCGACGGCATCAGCGAGCCCTCCTGGTACGCCGTCGTCGAGCGGGATCCCGACTACATCCGCATCGAGCCCGTCCCCGCGCGCGACCAGCACGGCTGGATGACCGACTTCGTCTCGGCGCTGCCCGACGCCGAGCTGGCGGCGTCCCTGCGCCAGGCGATCCGGGGCACCGGCGCGTTCCGGCGCTTTCGCGACGCGCTCGCGTCGCGCGAGCCCGAGCGCAACGCGTGGATGGCCCTGCGCAAGACGCGGCTCCGGCGCGCGATCGACCTGTGGCTCGAGGTCAAGGCGATCACCCCCGTCGCGCGCGATCCCGAGCGGCTCCCGGCCACCTCGCCTCCCTTGGACGGGCAAGCGGCGCCCGACCTCGTCGCGCGCCCGGTCGGGCGGGAGGTCCGCGCTCGCCTCGACGCGCTCATCGACGCGCTCGGTCCGCGCGAGCTCCAGGCGCTCTTCGGCGTCGCGGAGTTCATGGCGCATGGCCCGGCGGTGGCCGCCGCCCCCGATCCCGCGGCCTGGCGCGATCGGGGCTGAAGAGGTGTCGGACGTTCGTCCCAACAACCTCTCTCGACGCCCGAGGTCCGACGCCTCTTCAGCGCGGGGGTGCGGGGGCAGAGCCCCGGCTCGCGACTGAGCTCGCCCGGGGCGCGCTCGCTGTCGAGCGCCACCCGGGCCCTGCGGGATTGATCCCGCCGCCCATCAGGGGCAGCTCGCGAGCGCCTCCGCGAGCGAGCGCCGCACCGTCTCGTACGCGTCGCCGGACTCGGGGAAGCTCACCGCGTCGCCCGCGTCGGTGAAGACGGCGGGGACGATCGCCTCGAGCGCCGCGTCGACCAGCGCGTCCTGCCCGCACTGCCGCGCCATGGTCAGGTAGAGGTGGTCCTGCGCTCCGCGCCGCAGGTTCGCCATCTGGATCGTGGAGATGGGGCCCTCGATGCCGCGGTCCTCTTCGGGGTGGAGCTTCTCGGTCCCCGGGTAGACGAGGACGCCGTCACCGTTGCCGTACTCGCCGTAGTCGTTGATGAACGTCATCGGGTTCTTCCACACGTCCTGCACGCGCTCGTAGCCGTCGGGCGCGTTCTGGTTGTGGTGCCAGTGATCGACGTGCCAGTAGAAGTAGACGGGGATGTCCTGCGAGAACGCGGCCCAGCCGTGCACGCGCGCGTCGGTCGCGGGGGTGTCGATCACCAGCGAGCCGACGTTGGGGCGCCGGCCGTTGTAGTACCAGAGGTCGTCGCCGTGCGACCGCTCGATGGCGGCGCGCTCCGGATCGTAGAAGTTCGCGTTCGAGCACCAGAGGTCGATCGCCGAGTCGAGCTCGGAGGTGTAGCGGCGCGTAACGAAGATGGGCAGCGCG
The DNA here is from genome assembly GCA_964372055.1 of uncultured Polyangiaceae bacterium. Taxonomy (GTDB): domain Bacteria; phylum Myxococcota_A; class Polyangia; order Polyangiales; family Polyangiaceae; genus CAYJPW01. The sequence continues at coordinate 1,124 of CAYJPW010000132.1, read as the reverse complement.
CTCCCGGGCCCCGGATTGCCGTGCACGTTGTCGGCGAGGTCCTGGATCTCGGCGTACTGCGCCGGGCCAGGCTCGTCCGGCATGTAGAGCAGCGTCCGCGCGTTCGGGAAAGTGCCGGCGAGGAACGTCATCCACGCGTCGGAGGCCTGCCACGCCGAGGCCTGGTCGTAGAAGACGTCGTCGGGGCCCCAGAAGCTGCGCGGGATCATCTGGTTGCCCGCGCCCTCGCCCGGACCGCCGTAGCCCTCCTTCGCCGTGAAGTCGGCGCCGTCGAAGCGGCCCATGTGGGCCTCGACCAGCGCCTGATCGTACGCGTCGACGAACTCGACGCGCTGGCGGTGCGCGAAGCGGTGGTAGCGCGCGTCGAGGTTCTTGCCCTGGTACTCCTCGACCTGCCCGCCCTCGTGGTAGAGCATCATCGTCAGCGAGCTCTCCTCGGGGAGCGTGAAATCGAGCACCTCGAGCTCGAGCGGGATCTTGCGGAGCTCGCCGTCGGTCTCGACGCGCAGCGTGCCGTCGTAGACGCCGGCCGCGAGGCTGCGGTCGACGTACACGTCGATCCAGATCGCCTGGTTCTTCTGCGGCTCCACCTGGAGCGGCATGCCGCCGCGACCGGGCGTCGCGTTCTCGGGCACGAGCTGCACGGGCTTGTCCCCGAGCATGTCGGCCGGCGCAGCCGGCGTGTTCGGCTCGACGATCCAATCCGCGCTCGTCGGCTCCTCGACGCGCATGTACGCCTCGGAGAAGATCTGGATGGGGCGGCCGGCGTACTCCGTCGGGTCCTCGCCCGGAGGCGCGTAGTCGATGCGCGCGGGGCCGCCGCGCTGGACGAGCGACGGGAGCGAGACGCGGAGCTCCGAGATCCCGGCGGGGCCGGACTCGACGACGAGCTGGAGCGCCAGCACCTCGTTCCGGCCGCCGAAGATGCGGGCCACGTGGCCGTCCCACGCGGTGTTCGCCGCCTTGGCCGGGTGGGCGAGATCGTCGCGCTCGATCTTCTCGCCGTCGTGCACCGCCCACACCGCGTTCACGTGCTCGGTCGGCCCCTCGGTCGTGGGCTCGTCGCCCCCCGCGCCGCCGCCGCCGCCGCCCGCGCCGGTCGCGCTGCCCGCGCCGCCTCCGGT
>CAYJPW010000131.1:0-29608 GCA_964372055.1 uncultured Polyangiaceae bacterium | reverse complement strand
GCCAAGTGATCGGAATTGCTTTGTTCTTCAGGCGCAGATCGGGAACTGCACCCACGTCATCTCGCGGCGCTCCTTCAGCGCGAGGGTGGGCCGGAGCCTGAGGCCCGTGGTCAGCCGACGCAACGCGACGACCGCGTCCCCCAGCGCGATGTCCGGCGCTTCGACCAGCGCCGTCGCGCTCGAAGGGCTCTGGTGGAAGCCGTTCTGCTCGGGGGTCCCGTTGGTGTCGTTCAGCGAGTTCATGACGCGCTCCTTTTCTTCGCAGATCTCGGCAGTTGCGAACGTTGGGCAGGGGGACCCGCCGGCTCAGCGCCTGCACGGGAGGAGCGAACCGTCGCTCCTGATCCGTAAAGGTGGCGAGAACCCGTTTTGGATCACGCGACCGAAAATAAGTCGTGCTCGGCGGGACCGACACCGCGCTCGATGTGCACCGACACTGCGCTCGGTGTCGCCGACACCGAGCTCGACATGGCCCGATACTGCCCTCGGTGTCGCCGACACCGAGCTCGACGTGCACCGATACTGCCTTCGGTGTCGCCGACACCGAGCTCGACGTGCACCGATACTGCCCTCGGTGTCGCCGACACCGAGCTCGGCATGGCGGATGGTGCGCTCGGCATGGCGCACGCCGCGCTCGACGCCGGGGACACCGCGCTCGACGCCAGCGACGCCGTGCTCGGCCGGTGACCATGCGTGACCATGACTGGAGGGATGACCCCAGCGCTGCCAGCGATCCACGCCTCGAGCGATCGCGGCCGGTGAGCCTGCCGCGCACGGTTGCGGCGCGGGCCTCGCGTCTGCTCCCCTGTGCTCGTGCACCCCTGGGACACGCGCCACTAGTTCGCGTTGTTCGGCATGGTGGACCCGATCGGCGTCGGCCGCTTCACGTTTCTGGAGGAGTTACTGCGGAGGTCGGGTTACCGATGAGGCGCCGCCCACTGCCGGCGAAGACGTGTCGCCCTCTCCTCGTGCTGGCAGTCGCCTGGGGAGCGTGCGCCGAGCCTCCCGCCGCGCCAGCCCGCGCAGGTATTGCGCCCGCCCTCGGCGAGGCTGTCAGGAACGCCCAGGAGGCGCTGGTGCGTACGCAGCGCGAGGACGCCCTGGCGTTCCTCATTGCGATCGCCAGGGACAACTCCAAATGCGAGTCTCAAAAGGACAACTCTGAGCGCATCGACGCCGCGGCGCAGCTGCTTCGACCCTCCGTGTCGCACCGCGATTGCATCGGTGTTGCGGAGGTCCTCGCTCATACTGCCGACGATCGGGCACGCGACGCGCTGCGAGAGTGGGCGCTGCGCGGCCGCTCGCGAGGAGACGCCATCTGGGCGATGCAGCGCTATCCCTCGGCATCGTACCTTCCCGTCGCTGACGCGATCCTGGCAACGCCCAGCGACGCGCGTGGGCTCGACTTGAGGCCTTTCGGCCTGTACAAGTACGAACGGTTCTTCCAGCATGGCACCCCATGGCGAGCGAGCTTCCACGCGGCAGCGCTCGGGATCCTCGCGGCAATCGCTACGCCGGAGGCGCTCGCGAGGTTGCGAGAAGTTGCCGTCGATCGCGGCATCCCCACGCCGGATCCGGTGACGCTCCAAGCTCTCCGGTGCACGCGAGCGCCGGGCTTCGACGGCGTACACACCTTCGAGGACGCCCAGGCGGCGGCCTCGCCGCGACTCTTCGCGCTGATGCTCCTGGACGACAAGGGAGTCATGCGCGCGATCGCCGACGATCGACGCGAGGTACCCCTCCTGCGCCGATGGGCGCGGAAGCTCGCGGAGATGCCCCCGCCTGAGCCGTGCGGGAGCTTCGACGGGCATACAATCTGCGGCCCCATCAAACCCTATGCGGGCGAGACGCCCGACCCACCACCGTGCAAGTGATGCTCTGGACGCGCTGGACCGCTCGTTCGTCCCCCGTTCCGGCCGCCCGTCGTCCGGCGCCCGTGTCCGGTGACCCTGCCGCGCACGTTCGCGGCGCGGGCCTCGCGTCTGCTCCCCTGTGCTCGTGTACCCCCGGCAGGACGATGGTGCGGCGCCCGTCATGAAGCCGGGCCCGAGCGCCGCGAAGATCGTCCTCCTCGTGCTCGCCGTGGGCGCGGCGGGCTTCGCCGGATGTTTGGCCTTCGTCGTCTGGCGCGGCGTGGGCGAGAAGCCCGCCGACGTCGCCCACCCGACGACGCTCACGCGCGCCGCCTTTACCCTCCGCTACCCGGGAAACTGGAAGGTCGACACCAGCTACGCGGCCGCCGATCCGGATCGGGCGGTCCAGATCGACAGCCCGGGGTCGTGCGCCGTCTGGATCCAAGTCGCGGATGACGGCGGAGATCCCGCGCGCGCGATGAAGGACTCGCTCACACGGGCCGATCGTGGGCTGGCGGGCGCCCGGCGTACGTCCTTCGCGCGCTGGGGCGCATACGGCCGCGCTGGGACCGATCGGCGCGGTGACTTCCTGGCCATCCGCCCGACCGCGCGCATGTTCACCCACTCGAGCGCGACCCGCTCGTTCGCCGTGATGGAGTCCTGCTACGACGACGACTTGCCCCAAGCAGGCGCCGGCTTCGCGCTGATCGAGTCGAGCTTCCAGCTCCGCGTCCCCTGAACACGCCGGAGCCGATGCGCTCACTCACGCCGCCAGCCACCCGCTCGCGCTCGGCGCCGAGCGACAACCCAGGAGCGGCGCGCTGGGCAGTCACCCCACCCAGCCGGCTTGGGGGAAAAACGCCATGGTCGAGCTCTTGGGACGCAACTTCTCGTACGCTCGCGTCGAATGATCCATGGGGTGGCGGCGCACGCCGCCGGCCCCGGGCTTTGCGGCGGCAGATCAAGGGCAGCGAAGAAACGGAGTCGCAGCATGCTCGTCTCATGTCCCCATTGCGGCGCTCAGGTTCGCGCCGAGCCAGGGCAGGACCGGATTCCTTGCTCCTCCTGCCAACGCACCTTCTTCGCGCAATCCGGCTACGGGACGCCGCCGCTCGCGGCTGCGCGGCCACCTCCTTCGGGAGGGTGCATCGTCATCGTCGTCGTTCTGCTGGTGCTCGCCGTTCCGATCGTGGGCGGTGCCGTGGTGAGCATCGTTTGGCTCCGCGCGCGGTCCTCCACGCGGTCCTCGACGACCGCGCCGACGCCGCCGAAGCCCTCCCCGCCGAGCCCGCCCGAGCCGAGCCCGCCCGAGCCGCACGCCACCGGGCTCCCCATCGCACCTGCCCCACCGAGTGCCCCCACGGCCGCTGCGGCCGTCGGCGCCGAGATCGCGTCGCTCATCAGCCAAGCAACGACGGAGGCGCGCAAGGTCCAGGAGCGCGCGGTGCTCACCGCGGTCGTGGCGTTCAAGACGAAGGACGGGCTCGCCGACACCAGCGGAGAGAGCTACGTCGCGATGACGTTCGAGTACCTCTACACCGATCCGACGAAACCACCCGGTGCCGACAAGGTGAGCGGGATGATCAGCGTCATGGCTCGCGGCGGCGCGTTCAGCGTTTCGCACAGCCCGGGATGGCCTGTATTCGAGCGCGACCTCAAGCCCGGCTTCCTCCGCGGCGCGCTCGAGGTCCCTCGCTGCACGTCGGACCGCATGTGGAAGACCGCCGTCTCGAGCGGTGTCCCCGCGAACGCGATCGCCGACATCCACCTCTACAACAACGACACCTTCACGCCGAAGTCGCCGCTCGTATGGAGCGTACGCGTGGACGGGCACGACGAGCTACGCCGCGAGATCGACGCCCACACCTGCGCCCTGGCATCGCCTCGTCGATGAGGGAGGAGCAACGATGAACCCATCCGCGCAACCACACCCGCCCGCCGGCCCATCGAACGAGGATCGTCTCTTCGCTGCCGGCGCCCACCTCGGCTGGGCGGTGGGCTTCCCGGTCGTGGCCCCCATCGTCATCTACATGATGAAGAAGGAGCAGTCGCGCTTCGTCGCGTTCCACGCGCTGCAGGCCATCATCTGGTCGATCCTCTCGATGGCGCTGTTGTTCTTGCTGCTCTTCGCCTCCCTCACCGTACCGCTCGCGCTGACGCTCGCGGCGCAAGACGAGCGGGTGATGGGGGTGACGATGATGTGGACCTGGCTGGCGGCGCTCGTGCCCCGGGGCATCTTCCTCCCCTTCTCGTGCGTCGCCGCGATCAAGGCGTATCGGGGAGAGGAGTACGAGCTTCCCATCGCCGGCCGGCTCGCCCGCCGACGCGATGCGCAGAAGGCGCGGGGCTCGGGCGCCGCGTCGTGTGCGCTCGTGCTCGGCATCCTGCTGCTCGTCGGAGCGATCGTCGTGGTCGCCGTCGTCTTCATCGCGGTTCGGCTCCGGCACGAAGGGGCCGCGCCCGCGCGAGATCACAGGATCGCCGCGCCCGAGATCCCGAGCACCGCCGCCCCCGCGGACACCGCCGGCGCGGGGGACTCCATCGGGGTCGCCGAGTGCGACGAGTACCTCGGGCGGATGGAGGCGTGCTTCGCGAGGGATCCGGCGGCCAAGGCGGCGCTGGGGTCGACCATGCAGACGATGCGCGCCGCCTGGAAGCAGGCAGCGGCGGGCGGTGGGAAGCAGGGGCTCCGGACCGCCTGCAAGGCCAGCCTCGAGGCGATGCCGACGCAATGCAAGTAGGAGTCCACGTAGGATCGCCCGGACACGGACGGTGGGCGAGAAGCCCGGCCACGAGCCGCCGGGATACCTCTTCCCTGGCAGCGCGGCATCGGTACTCTCGGACGGTCAACATGCTTTCGGTCGGACCAGTTCCGCGCAGACACGCGGACGGGGCAGAGGCACGCGATGGCTGAGGGCTACTACGGCCGCCTGATCGTCCCCACGTCGCGAGGTTCGGTGGATCTCGTGGAGCGCGAGAGGGCGACGCCGATGGACTTCGCGTCCAGGCTTCACGACGACGCGGCGGTGGACCTCCTCGTCGCAGAGCAAGTCGAGCTCGCGGTGCACTTGGCGCTCCAGAACCATCCCGGCCACGTGTGCGACCTGATCGAGCGCGTCCGGCGCGGCGACGTCCTCGTCGTCCAGTGGGCCGGCGGTCCGACCGGGCTGCGGCCGGTCGTTCCGGTGACGCCGGCTCGCGTTCGCCCCGTGCCACCGGCTCCTGCCGACGACGTGACGCCGACGGGCTTCCTCGTGAAGTGGGTGGACGAGATCGGAGTACCGATCGACGGGCTGGACGTGGTCCTCTCGATCTCCGGACGGCGACAGACGGCAAAGACGGGCGGCGATGGACTGGCCCGATTCGTCGATCCCGGAGGCTCCAGTTTCGCGTTCGCGGAGGCCGTGACAGTCGATGCGGTGCGTGAGGCGGTCCGACCACGCTGGGACGCGATCCGCAAAGGCGATTTGCTCACCGAGGCGGACGCCCTGCTGTTTCAGCTCCAGGGCAGGGACGAGACCTTCCAGCTGGTCGCGGATGAGCAGCAAACGATCAGCGTCCGGCCCTTCGTGTCGCGCCAACGCCTCGTCGGAGGCTACTTCGACACCAGCAAGTCGTTCATCCTCCCGCATGGCCTCCAAGGCATCCGCGCGATCGTCGGCGAGTACGGGACCTGGAAGGTGGCGAAGCTGCTGATTGTCGGCCACACCGACACGGCCGGCGCCCCCGCGTACAACGATCCGCTGTCCACCGAGCGTGCAGAGTCGTTGAAGGACTATCTCACCGACAATGTCGACGGTTGGCTGAAGTGGTACGGCAATGTGCCATTCGAGAAGCGCTGGGGTCCCAAGGAGGACCAGTTGATGATCGGCGCCCTGCCGGACGCGGCAACACGGGCAGACATGGAGTCGCCGGTCGCCTGGTTCCAGCGCACCCGCGGCTTGACCGTCGACGGGGTTGCCGGTCCGCAAACCCGGCGCCAGCTCGTGACCGAGTACATGGCGCTCGACGGGACGTCGCTGCCGCCGAGCGTTGATCCCATCGTCCACGGCTGCGGCGAGAACTTCCCCCAAGATCCGGCGCCGGACGGTGTCTCGGATCCCGACGATCGGAGGGTGGAGGTCTTCTTCTTCGACGGGCTCCTGGGGGTGCAGCCGCCGCCTCCCGGTCCCAACTCGGGCGCGGGCTCCCCCGAGTATCCCGAGTGGGTGAAAAGGACCCGACGCTCGAACGATCACATCGTGCACGCCGGTCCGCAGATGCTGGCGCTCAGGCTGCACGACAGGAGCCGAATGCCCATCCCACACGCCAGCGCGATCGTCACCATGGGCCTTCAGAAGACGCCCACGGACGCTGACGACGACGGGTTCATCTACGTCCTCCTGCCGCCCGTGTGCCCCACGACCGTGCGTATCGAATGGGGCCCTCCGGGAACCCGCAAGGAATTCCCGTTCTCGTACGACGCCGTGGCCGAATGCGAGCTCGGCGACGACGCAACGCGCGACCGCAATCGACTCCACAACCTCGGCTATCCGCTCGAGACGCCGCTGGAGATCGCCGCGAAGCAATTCCAGATCGACTACGCGGTCGACACGGATCCGAGCGGGCGACCCGCCGGGCTGCTCGCTGGGAAGCTCCCACCCGCCAGCCGCGACCTGCTGAACCGAATCTTCCGAGACCGAGACTGCGACGCCTCCACCTCGTAGACCAGCCATGCCCGACCAACCTACCGATCTCAAGAGTCCGCTAGTGGGGGAGCAGCAGGGTGAGCACCGTGTCCACGTCTGGGCCGCGGGGATCAAGACCCCCCTCAGGTACAGCGATCCGGACGCTCGATTGGATGAAGGAGAGCGACACACCGATCAGCTCTATGGCCAGAGCAATTGGCACGTCTGCTTCGACTTCTCGACTCTCGCAAATCTCGCGGACATGCTTGAGGGCGGCAAGTTCGAGCTGCCGAGCTTCGTATGCAACAACCTCGTGTTCGGATGTGGTCCAATCGGGGAGAGTCAGGTCGTTCGGCTGGCGATCTCCGCACACGGCGCACCTGGAGCCATGGACATCGACGGGATTGGAGGCCCCGTCCTCGACACTTCTGGCCCGCCGTCACAGGATCCCCAGATGCTCAACGTGACGACGCTGAACACCAGATACCTGGCGGACTTCAAGCGCATCGAGCACGTCCTCCGCCCCCGGGCAAAGGTCTTCTTCATGTGCTGCCTGACAGGTGAGGCCCTCGAGGGCAGGGAGCTCCTGAAGGCGATCTCGCTCGTGTGGAAAGACAAGGAGATCATGGTCTACGGGTATCGTTCGGTCCTCTACACCGATCCGAAGCAGAAGAGGACCGGCTCGACCGGCTCGGCTCATTACCCGGGCTGCCGCGAGACCCACTACAGCACCATCAGATCAAACGACCCCAACCAGATGCCGCGGTACTACATGCGTAACAAGCACTGGAACGACCTCACCGTGCTGCCGTGGGCGGCCGAGAATACGCCGCACGCCGTGATGGCGTACAAGGGTGTCATCATCGATCCGGGTGCACCGCCTGCCAACCATTGGGATCCCGACCCCGTGACGAAGCCGGACGGCACGATCATCACACCGGCCTCACCCCCTTGGATCGATCCACCGGACACCCTCGGTCCACCCTGAGGCGCGTGGTCGATCGGTGATCCGAGCCATCGCACTCGCAGGCGTGGTGATACCGCTGGGAATGCTCGCGGCGACCATGTTGCTCGCTCGCCGCGCTCGGAAGCGAGGGTGGGCGCCAGCCCTGGTCGTGATGGGGCTCGGCCTGCGAGCCGTCGCCAGCGCCCCTGGCGTCGTCTGGCTGGGGCAACTGCTTGCGCTGGCGGCGACGCAGGGTCGCCTGGGCGCCTTCGCGGTGCGAGCGACTCAAGATACGCGCATCTACAGCCTGACCCACCTCGATCTGGCGGCCGTGTGCTGCTGGATGGCCGCCGCGGCCATCGTCGTAGCCCGCGGAGTCCGCGAGGGAACGCGCGCGGGGTGGCGCGCGCTCAGGGGTCCCCTGCTCCTAGGCGCCGTGCTCCTGGGGCTGTGGCGATTCGACCCCTACATCGAAGAGGTTGAGATGCGTGAGTTCACCGACCTCATCCACGGTGGATCTCGAATCGAGTTCCGTGCCGCTGCGACCCCGACGATCGTTGCTACAACGAGGCAGACGGAGCTGCGACAGATTGGCGTTAGCTTCGCCGGCACCTCTGCGCAGGACTATCTTGCGCACGGGCATTCCGGTGCGGCGACGCTAGGCATCGGACTCGACGCGGATGGCCACGTCTGGTCATGGCATCCCCGGGAGCCGGAGGTGGCGATGCACGAGGAGAACCTCCCCATGCTGCTGAGCACGGCGAGCCTTGGTCAGGGGGGCGCCTGCGGGCTCGAACTGGACGGTCGGGGCGTCTGTTGGGCCAAGGTGTTCTCATCACGCGTGGTAGTTCCGATCCCGGTCGAAACTCCAATACGCGCGATCGAGATGTCGTCTGATTGTTCGCGCTCCCAGCCGCGAGTTTGCGCGCTGCTCGACGGCGATGCGCGGTGCTGGCTGTACGCGGGATCCGGCTTCGAAGAAGATGGATCCCTCGGCATCGATGTGGTCGCCATGACGTCTCGCTTCGGATGCGTCGGATGCGTGGCCCTGTCCGACGGCGCCGTCGACTGCTCGATGATGCGCTTCGACCGGAGCAAGATCCGTCGGAGAGTCGATGGAGTGGCGGACGCCGTCTTCCTGGCCTCGTCCAGCGATCTTGGGTGTGCGATCCAGCGGACAGGCGAGATGTTGTGCTGGCAGCTGAGCCTGAATGTGCAGATCTATCGAAGCCCCGAGGAGCTCGTCCTGCACGCGCGCGCCGTGCTCCCGGGCCACCGGATCGGCCACGTGGCCATCTCCGAAGGGCATTCGTGCGCGGTCGAGGACACCGGCGCGGTCTTCTGCTGGGGCGCGAACGGGTGGGGGCAGCTCGGCGATGGCACCACCGAGGACCGCACGGATCCGGTGCGAGTCGTCGGAATCGAGGATGCCACGATGGTCGCCGTCCAGGGTGCGACAACGTGTGTCTTGCACGCCAGCGGCTCGGTCTCGTGCTGGGGCATGCGGCAGAGGTTCGGCGCGACGGGTGACAGACCATGAATCACGGCGGTACACCGCGCACCTGGCGATGGCCGCCGCTCGCCCAATGACCTTCCGATCCACTCGCTCGGATCGTCGTTATCCGCAGCTCGGAGCGCGGCGTGGAACCCGCGGACGTCGCGGGTTGGGTAGTGCCCGACCGCATGGTAGCCTGGCGGTCGTAACTTCTCAGTCAGTGGAGCGCAAACTCCTCGAAGCCGGAGTCGACTGATCAACAGGGCCAAGCGCGACCCGCTGGGCCTGAGCGTCCCCAGTTCCCGTCGCGCGTCGTCCCCCTCTGCCTCGAACCGCACACCAGAAGGCACCGCTCATGGCCATCAACGTCGCGATTACCGTGTTCCGAGGCACGCAGCCCACGACGCTATGCTCGGTCGTCGAGCGTTACGAGCTCAAGCAGGCGATGGCCGAGCTCTTCGAGCTCGTCGCCGAGATTCACATCACCGATCCGGCGCTGGATCTCACGACGGTGATGGGCGTCACCGCGCGCGTGGACTTCAACGACGAGCCGTTTCTGACCCAGCTGGAGGGCATCGTTCGCTCGGTCCACCAGCTCACGTCGGAGCCCACGGGTGTTTCCCGCTACGAGGTCCGCATCGTTCCACCCCTCTGGCTCACGACGCGCCGCCGCGACCACCGGATCTTCCAGGACAAGACCGTGTTCGAGATCGTGAGCGACGTGCTTGCCCAGTACGGCGATCGGATCCCCGCTCCCGTGGTGCTTCAGACCCTCTTCGCGCACCCGAAGCGTGAGTACACCGTCCAGTATGGCGAGACGGACCACGATTTCGTACTGCGGATCCTCGCGGAGGAGGGCGTGTCATCGTACTTCGATCACCTCCAGGGGACGACCTCGCCATGCAGCGTGTGGACGCTCAGCGACGACACTACGATTCCGGCGACCATCGGCGGACCGCTGGGCCGGATCCCTTTCGTGCCCCCGTCCGGGCAGATCCAGACGCAACCTCACGTGTTCGGGGTCCAGGTCTCGTCCGGCATCGAGACGACCCTCGTCACCCTACGCGACTACGATTTCGAGAAGCCCGAGCACATCCTCGAGAACACGGCGGTTACGCGGCAACAGCCGTTCGAGAACGAAGGCGAGCTCGAGAGCTACACGTTCGCCCAAGGGCGCTTCTCAAAGGATGCCGATGGTACCGCAGTGGCTTCGCAGTGGCTCGAGGAGGAGCGGGCGCTTCGACGGCTCATCGTCTGCCAGGCCACGTTCGACTTGCCGGTCGGTGCTCGCTTCACGCTCGTCGGGCACCCCCGCCAGGACGTCGACGGGACGCTGGTCGTCGTCCGCACCCGTGCCATCGCGGCCAGCCGCCCCGGCTCGACGAGTGTCGCCGTCTCGCATGTGCTCGAGTGCGTTCCCGTGGCCGAACGGTTCCGGCCCCGGCGGCGTCCCAAGCCGCGGATCTTCGGCACGCACTTGGCGTTCGTCGTCGGGGAGAACGACGGCGACGAGATCGACGTGGACTCGTACGGCCGAGTGAAGGTCGAGTTCCGCTGGGATCGACGCGACATGCACGGCGGCAAGCCGACCCGCCACATCCGTGTCTCGCAACCCTGGGCGGGGGCCGGCTTCGGATTCGTGATGCTCCCGCGCGTCAACGAGGAGGTCATCGTCAGCTACATCGACGGCGACCCCGACGAGCCCGTCATCGTGGGGCGACTCCACAACGCGTTCGTCCCCACCCCGCTCAATCTGCCCGCCCAGAAGACCCGCTCGATCTGGCGCTCGCGGTCGTCGCACAGCGGAGGAGAGGACGAGCCGGGGTTCAACGAGATCATGATGGAGGATCTCAAGGGCCAGGAGCAGGTGTATCTCCATGCGCAGCGCAACCTCGACGAGGTCGTGCTCGCCAGCCACTCGACGAGCGTCGGCGGCGATCAGAGCAACTCGGTCGGCGGGAACCGAACCCACAGCGTCCGGGGATGGGAGACCGTCACCGTAGGCGGCGACCGCACGACGCTGTTCCAGTCGAACGAGCACCACACCGTGACGGGATTCCGAGATACCCACATCGGCGCGAACGACGACATGATAGTGACCGGCTGGCGCAACATCGAGGTCGGCATTGGCCAAAACGTCACGATTGCTGGTCCGCACCAGCATCGCTGCGGTGACTACATCAGCTTCGCATTCACTGCGCACTCATTCGAGTCGCGGCTGTTCCATGTGAAGGCGCCGCAGACGAAGTTCGAGGACAGCACCTCCTTCATCGTCGAGGCTGCGGGCTGCGTATTGAGCATGAGCGCCGGCATCGTCGTGCTCTCCAACGGGGCCGGCGCCACGATCGCGCTGATCGGAGGCGCTGTCTTCGTCATGGGGGGCAGCACCATCATGTCCTCCGCCGGTGGACCTATCACGCAGGTTAGCGGCGGGCCGATGACCATGACGGCCGGCGGGGACATTAGCGCGGCAGCGCCGACGATCAAGCTCAACGGGTAATCGATGCTGCTACGCAATAACTCCACAGTCTCTCCGGTACTGGCGCGAGGTACCGTCGACGAGGATCTCGGCGTCGGCGCTGTTCTTGTCGAATCGGTGTACGCCGTCGGCCGCGATGGATCGCTTCTGCGTCTCGAGAGCTGCGAGCGCACGACGACCGATCCCCCTCCGCCTGCGCGCATCCCGGTGTGGCACGGCGCGTCGGTCACCGCCTGGGGCACCGTCCGCGGCGGCGCTAAGTCGCGGCTCGGCGTGGAGCTTCACGTGGGCGAAGCGATCACGCGACTGGTGGTGTCGGGCCCGCGGCGTTGGCGGCGGACGAGCGCCGGGCTCCGGCCGAGCGAGCCGGGGCCGATCGGCGACCTCGAGCTTGGCTTCGACCGCGCGTTCGGCGGGGCCTACCTGCTGCCGCCCGGGCTCCTAGGGGATCTTCCGCACCCGGGCTTCGAGGTCGCCTACCCGCTGAACCCAAGCGGTGTGGGCTTCTACGAGAGCGAGGTCTCCGCCGAAGGCGGAGACCTGCCGAACATCGAGCTCGAGCAGGCGCTCATCCAGCGATGGGACGATCGCCCGGAGCCCGGCGGCCTGACGCCCTGCCCGGCTCTTGCGGGACTTCGCGCTCCCGCAGAGGATCTGGTGCGGGCAGAACCGCTCGTGGCCATGCTGCGGTCTCATCATCACGCTCCCGGACGCCACATCTTCCCGCGGCTCCAACCCGGCACGCCAATCAGCGTGGAAGGGCTTGAGCACGCTGTTCTCGCGTTCAAGTCGCCACCTTCGCCCCTGGTCGTGACGGCGCGCCGCGGCCGAACCACTACTGCAATCGCCTACTCGCTTCGATCGGTCCACGTTGACGTCGCGCGACGGCGTGTCAGGACCGTCCACGGACACAGCTTCTCCTATCCACGCGAGCGTCCGCCGAGCTCCATCTCGGTGGCGAATGCTCCGGAGGCCGCACCATGACCGTCAAGCTTCACAAGAACAATTCGTGGATGGGCGGCGTCGACTCGCACAAGATGAACTCGGAATTCGACCCGTTCTTGGTCGGCACGAAGTTCTCGGATCCGTCGAACGGAAAGCGGACGTCCAACGTGACCGCCGACGGTGAGCTGATGATCCAGGAGGGCTTCGAGAACATGCTTGTTCCGCACTACCCCCTCGCGCCTCCAGCAACCACCGCAGCCGCGGCTCTCTACGCGGCGATTCTTCTCGGCGCCAGCACGAAACCGATCCTGAGCGTGGCCAGCGTCCAAGGAAATGGGAGGGCCCTCGCCTGCGAAATGTGGATGTGGGTGGGTCTCAACCTGAACTGCTTCAGACCGTTCAACGCGCCGAGCGGCGCCACGATGACGATTGGATCGGTGGAGACCGAGCCGACGCTGGCCGATTGGGTTCGGTGTGGTCTGAACGCCGCGATCAGCAGCGCTGTGTCTTGGGTGGTAGGCCAATTTGCGACCAGTCGCACTGACGGCTTGGACGCGGTGCTCAAGCCGATCGTGCAGCTCATGATCAAGCAATCCTGGAAATGGGTCGTCAAGCCGCTATGGGTCGATCCATGGTCCAAGCCGCTGGGCAAGGAGATCGACAAGGTCATCGACACGGCACTGAGCTGAGCGTCGCCCATGCAGATCATCGAAGAAGCCGGCCTTGTTGCCATCTGCCATCAGCTCGCGCTCGCCGACGGGGTGCACGCTCTCGCGATCACGGTGAAGCGGGCCTACCGCTTGGTCCGCTCGAAGCGCGCCGAGCGGTGCGCGGATCGCGTTCCGGCTTACGCCGAGCCGGTCCGCGTGGCCTCGACGAACCCCGGCGCAGGCGAGCGGCTCGTGCACGACACGGATCTCGCCTCGCCGGCCAAGCCCCTCACGGATGTCATCCTCCACGGCGCTCTCCGGCCACGCGATCGCCGGACGATGCTCGACACGGGCATCGAGCTCGGGGCCGCGCGCAAGGAGGTGCGTGTTTGGGGAGATCGATCGGTCGAGGTGCGGGCCGACGGGACCCCCACGTTCAGCAAGCCCGAGGCGATCGGAGAGCTGGGCCTGGTGTGGGACCACGCGTTCGGCGGCTGGGACAGGCAGGCGGAGGCGCGCAAGGACCGTGGGTGGCGCGCCCGATTGGAGGATTGGCCGCCGGAGCGGGTGGACGGAGACGACGTGCCCGGCGCCATCGCCTATCTGCGAAACACGACCGGTCGAGGATACGTCGCCGGCGGCGCGGTGGAGAGGATCGACGGGCTTCGCCTGCCCAACTTCGACGACGCGCGCGATCCGTTGACGCCGGCCCGGATGATCCCGCGGAGCTGGCGCGACTGGGTCGACTGCCCCGTGCCCGCGGGCTACGGGCCAATCGACCTGATGACCTTCCCCCGCGTACAGCTCGTGATGCCGGTGTGGACCGGTCCGGCGGAGCGCGTTCGCGAAGTCACCACGGGGGCGCTCCGACCGAGCGATCTCACCGAGCGGGACGCGCTCGGCGCGGACGCCCGGGCTTACAACGCCGCAGCGCCCGGGCTCGCCGCGGGTCCGCTGCGCGGAGACGAGCGGCTGAAGCTTTGGAACCTGCACCCCGCCGCGGAGATGTTCGAGACCGATCTGCCCGGCGAGCGCCCCACGCTGGGGCTCGAGCTGCCCGGCGTCGGACGACGCGAGCTCGAGGCGTCGTTGAAGGCCGTGTTTGTCGATTTGGACGATGAACGCGTGACCCTGACGTGGTCGGGCGTGCAGCGGGTTCTCATGCCGTACCCCGAGGATCTTGTCGACCGAATGCCCATGCACCTCGGCTGGGAGCGTTGACGGTGCTCGGCCAACCCATCGTCAGGATCGAGCGGGTCCGGGAGCAACAGCCTTGAAGGTCTGGCGGGCGTGCGGGACCTGCCGTCTTGTCTTCTCGCTCGCCCCGTGGCGGACCGGTTGGTCGTGGGTATACCGAGCGCGCGGCGAGGACGCGCAGCAAGGCGCCCCGGATGTGGCCCGATGTCCGGGCTGCGGCGCGGGCGTTCGCGTTGCGGGCCCGGTCGACGGAGTCCCGGCGCGCATGGCCGCGGCGGACGGGTGGCGGATCGCGGTGCGCTTCGTGCTCGCTTTGGTGGCGGCCGTCGCCCTGTTCGCGATCTTTGGACGGGACATCGAGCGCGCCTCGCGCGGGCACCCTGCGCTCTACAAGAACCTCCCAGCCTTGATCTTGGCCGTGCCCGTCGCGGTCCTGTTCTTCGGCGGGCTGTTCTCATCCTACTTGGAGAGGCGAAGGCTCCTGGCAGCGCCTCCGCTCCGGGCTCAGCCCTCGCAGCCGGAGGGTCTATGGCCGTGGCATCACGCCGCGCTTCACGCGCACGCGAGCTCGACCGGCCCCGTGCGCGCGTATGTCTCGATTTTCGGTTGGTTCCTGGTGCCATGGTTTCTGCCCGGGTGGGTTCGGATCCGGCGCCTGATGGGCGAGAACGCTCAGAGGCACGGAGGCCAGGTCCGCAGTGGCCCTCTACCCGTGCTCGAGTGGATCGTTGCGCAGTGGAACGGCCCCTCGGGTGTCTGGGTCGGCGCCGGTCATGGCCCACAGTGGTCGGTCGTGCTGCCAGATGCGCCCCTGCCGGTGATGCTTGCAGCAGGGCACGAGCCTGCTGGGAACGAGACGGAGGCGATCCGACGGACGCAGTTGTTCATCGCGCGCGAGAACCAAAGGGACGAGCCACCGCCGGGCCAGCTGTTCGAAGTGGGGCAGCGGGAGGGGTTCCACGTCGAGGTGAGCCCGGCAGGCATCCGCTTCTGGCGTGAGGACGTCTCGCGAGAGGCGCTGGAACCCGAGAGGATTGAGCGTCTGCTGGGGGCGGCGCTGCTGGCGCTCCGGGGTGCTTCCGGGTATCGGTGAGCGGAGCAAGGCGGATGAACGACGAGAAGCGCGACACACCCGACGTGTACGGAAGCTTCGAAGCCTGGGCACGGGTCTCGGCGACGCTCCTCCACCTCGACGTGGACGAACGGGTCGCCGCGATCGAGGACCACGGACTCACCACCACTGCGTGGGACGAGGCCGACGCCCACTGGCTCCAGGAGCTCGCGAAGGATGTCGTCGCCGGCAACATGGCGCGCCCGAGGGAGTACGGGGAGCTCTGCGCTGCGGAGATCCGGCGGCGCCACGCGACGCCTGCCGCGCCGGCTGCGATTCCCACGAAGACGCGGGAGCCTGAAGAGTCGGCGAACGCTTCGGAGCCGCTGCTGGTCGCCGGCTCGACCGCACGTGCGCCGCTGGAACCGGCGCCGGCAGTCGAGGTTCCGAGCTACCTCCTCGATCGACCTGCTGTGGCCGCCCAGGTCGACCCGATCGACGTGGCCAAGGCATCAGCCGCGTTGCCGTCGTACATCCAGTCCGCTCGAGAACACCCCCCGGTCATCAACGCTGCCCTGCCCGTGGAGGATATCAACGCAACCGCGGAGCTACGCGCGTTGCCGAACGCGCCGACGCTCCCGTTCGGCGGCAAGCGCTCGGCGGCTTTCGACGACGCGCTGCGCGCCCCGAAGGAGCCGGTCGACGACGTGAGCGAGTCCGGCGGACGCCTCCAGGCCGACAGCCCCGGCGGCGAAACGGCCGCCGTGCCTTCGATCGAAGACCACGGCTCCCCGCTGCCGTTCGACCCCCGGCCCGCGACGAGCGACTGGACCGTGGAGCAGTTCGCCTCGATCTGCGCCGAGCTCTCCGTGACGCCGAGCCAGAAGTCGGAGATCCTCCGCCGCTACGGCACCACGGACGAGGAGTGGCGCACCCGCTACAGCGCGTGGATGCGCCGGCTCGGCAAGGACGACGCCGAGATGGACCGGTGGCGGAAGCTGCAGGCGGATTACCGCAAGTGGCTGTCATCGGGTGGGTACGATCGACGCTGACCAGCGGCCATCGCCGCCAACGCCGGAAGCTTGGGCACCCACTCCTTTGGCTTCCCGACCGCATCCGGGACCTTCCCGCCGGCTCCGGAACCTTCCCGCCGGCTCGGAGAGCTTCCCGACCGAGTCCGAAGGCTTCCGGACCGAGTCCGGAAGCTTCCCCGCCCGCCTTAGAAGCTTCCCCGCCGGATCCAGAACCTCCCCATCCGCTCCTCGAAGCCCCCCTCGCCGCCCCAAAGGCATCCACCTCCCGCACCCACCCCTGCAAGTACGCGATCCCTGGTCCGTAAGCGCGCAGCGAAGCCGCGCCATCCCGCGACGGAACCGATCCCTCCCGACAGCGCAGGCGCCTTCAGTGTCACTGAAGCTCGTCGTGGCAGTCGCATCGCCTCCGAATCCGGCGCCGGACCTGAGATCAACGAGTTGGAAGCCTCCGAAGCCGAACGGGAAGCCTCCCGGCCGATCCGGAAGCCCTCCGACCGGAAACCGAAGCCTCCACGGCCAGGAGGGAAGCTTCCCATGCCGCACGGCACGCCCCCGCGACCGGCGGCCGCGCCATCCAGGTCCGCGCCCCCCTTCGTGATATGAAATCCAAATGGACATCGACGAGCTCGCCACGCTCGCGAAGAGCCTGAGCCAGGACGAGTTCGTCGCCCGGTTCCCCCACCTCTTCCTCGTCTTCCGCGAGGCGTCCGAAGGGATCACCCCCTTCACCTTCCACACCGAGGTCGCCTCGCCCTCCTCCTCCGGCGCTCCGCCGTCGCTCCGCGGCGTGCTCCGCGTCCTCCCGCTCGCCAAGTCGGCGAAGAACCCGTACCAGGACCGGGTCTCCGTGGGTCGGGCGCGGAACTGCGACATCGTGCTCCGCGACAAGTCGGTCTCCAAGCTGCACGCGCACGTGCGGGCCGAGGCGGACGGGAGCTGGGTGCTCGTCGATCTCGGATCGCAGAACGGGACGTCGGTGGGCGACGCCAAGGTGGCGCCGAACGAGCCGGTGAAGCTGCAGGCCAACGATCTGATCACCGTCGGCGCGGTGACGGTGCGGGTGCTCGACGCGAAGCTCGTGCGGTCGATGCTGATGCGGCTGGCGACGGCGCCGGCGAGCGCGCCGGGCTGAGCGGGAGGCGCGGGGGGGATCATGGCGGCGGTGGCGGGCGAGGAGTTCGCGGGGACCGAGCGGTTCGAGGTGCTGCGGCGCATCGGCGCGGGCGGGATGGGGATGGTGTACGAGGCGCTCGATCGCGAGACGCGCGAGCGGGTAGCGCTGAAGACGCTGCGATCGATGGGGCCGGAGGCGCTCCTCCTGTTCAAGCGCGAGTTCCGCGCCCTGTCGGATCTCGAGCACCCGAACCTGGTGAGCCTGGGCGAGCTGTTCGAGGACGGCGGACAGTGGTTCTTCACGATGGAGCTCGTGGACGGCGAGCCGCTCCTCGCGGCGGTGCGCACCGCGGAGCCTCCGGCGGCGCCGGCCGAGCGCGACGTCTTCGAGGACACCGAGTCGACCGCGGATCTCCCCGCGCCGCCCGCGCCGGCGGATCGCACCACGGTGCCGGCGGGCATGGCGCGCGGGCCGAGCAGCGCGCCGCCGGCGTCTCGCGGCGCGCCCGGGCGGCTCCGGTGGGTCGACGAGGCGAAGCTGCGCTCGGCGCTGGAGCAGCTCGCGCGGGGGCTCGCGGCGCTGCACGAGGCGCAGAAGGTCCACCGCGACATCAAGCCCTCGAACGTGCTGATGACGCCCGAGGGGCGCGTCGTGATCCTCGACTTCGGCGTCATCGCCGAGGTGGCCGAGCACGACGCCGGCGACGAGAAGATGGTCGGGACCGTGTCGTACATGGCGCCCGAGCAGGCCGCCGCGCAGCGCGTCGGCCCCGAGGCGGACTGGTACGCGGTCGGGGTGGTGCTCTACCAGGCGCTCACCGGGCAGCTGCCCGTGCGCGGCACGCTGCAGGAGATCGCGGTGCTGAAGCGGGTGCTCGAGCCGCCGCCGCCGAGCACCCTGTGCCCCGGGATCCCCGCGGATCTCGACCGGCTCTGCGTCGATCTGCTCCGCATCGATCCGCGGGCGCGGCCCACCGCGCGCGAGGTGCTGCGGCGGCTCGGCGCCGACGAGGCGAGCACGCCGAGCGGCCCCTCCGCGGCGCCGCGGTTCGTGGGGCGCCACGCCGAGAGCGCGGCGCTCCGGGCGGCGTTCGATCAGAGCCGCGCCGGCGCGGCGGTGACGGTGCTCGTCCGCGGCGAGTCGGGCGTGGGCAAGAGCGCGCTGGTGCGCCGCTTCGCCGAGAGCATCGCCGCCGCCGAGGGCGCGCTGGTGCTGCGGAGCCGCTGCTACGAGCGCGAGAGCGTGCCGTACAAGGCCATCGACGGCGTCGTCGACGCGATGAGCCGCCACCTCGCCGCCCTGCCCGAGGACGAGGCGCGCGCGCTGGTGCCTCCGCACGCCGGGCTGCTCGGGCAGGTGTTCCCGGTGCTCGGCAAGGTCGACGCGATCGCCCGCGCGGCGCGCGAGGGGCACGGCTCGGCGCTCGATCCGCAGACGCTCCGCGCTCGGCTGTTCGCCGCGCTCCGCGAGCTGTGCGCGCGCATCGCGGCGCGGCGGCCGCTGGTGCTCTGCATCGACGATCTGCAGTGGGCCGACGCCGACGGGCTCGCGCTGCTCGCCGAGATCATGCGCCCGCCCGGCGCGCCGCGCCTGCTCTTGGTGGCGACGGTGCGCGCCGCGCTCGCGACCGAGACCGGGCCGGCGGGGGTGGCCGCGGTGGCCGCGGCGATCCCGGGCGAGGTGCGCCAGCTCGCGCTCGAGAGCCTGCCGCCGGACGACGCGCGCGCGCTCGCGGCGGCGCTGCTCGGCGAGGAGGCCGAGGGGATCTCGGCGATCGCGAGCGAGGCCGGCGGCCACCCGCTCTTCATCGACGAGCTGGTGCGGCGCCGTCTCGCGCGGGCGGAGGACGCCGGACCGGTGCGCCTCGACGACGCGCTCTGGGCGCGCATCACCCGGCTCGAGCCGCCGGCGCGGCGGCTGCTCGAGCTCGTGGTGGTCGCGGGCGCGCCCATCGCGCAGGAGGCGGCGGCGCGCGCGGCGGGCCTCGAGCCCGGCGACTTCGCCAAGCAGGCGGCGCTGCTGCGCGCGGCGAACCTGGCGCGCACCGGCGGCGCGCGGAGGAGCGACGCGATCGAGCCGTACCACGATCGCCTCCGCGCCGCGGTGCTCGCCCACCTCGACGGCGGCGAGAAGACCGGGATGCACCACCGCCTCGCCCAGGCGCTCGAGGCGGCGGCGACGCCCGACCTCGAGGCGCTGGCGATGCACTGGCGCGACGCCGGCGAGGCCGCGAAGGCCGCCGGGTACGCGGGCCGCGCCGCCGAGGTCGCCGTCCGCGCCCTCGCGTTCGATCGCGCGGCGAGGCT
The DNA here is from genome assembly GCA_964372055.1 of uncultured Polyangiaceae bacterium. GTDB lineage: Bacteria > Myxococcota_A > Polyangia > Polyangiales > Polyangiaceae > CAYJPW01. Next base: position 9,871 of record CAYJPW010000131.1, on the reverse strand, counting down.
GTACCGGATGGCGATCGAGCTCGCGCCGCCGGCGGGCGCCGACGCGGTCCGGCTGCAGTCGAAGCTCGGCGACGCGCTCGCCAACGCGGGGCGCGGCGCCGACGCGGCGGACGCTTACCTCGCGGCGGTGCCGCTCTGCACGCGCGAGGCCGAGGCGCTCGACCTGCGCCGCCGCGCCGCCGATCAGCTCCTGCGCAGCGGCCACCTCGACCGGGCGCTCGCCGCGTTCGCCGACGTGCTCGCCGCCGTCGATCTCGCCGCGCCGGCGACGCCGAAGACGGCGCTGGCGATGCTCCTCGCCCGCCGCGCGCAGGTGCGGCTCCGCGGGCTCGGGTTCAAGGAGCGCGCCGAGGCCGACGTGCCCCCCGAGCAGCTCACGCGCATCGACGCCTGCTACGCGGTCGGCGCCGGGCTCGGCCTCGTCGACTTCATGCGCGGCTCCTACTTCCAGGTGCGCGCGCTGCTGCTCGCGCTCGAGGCGGGCGAGCCGAAGCGGGTGGCGCGCTCCCTCGCCGGCGAGGTCTGCTACTCGTCCGCCGACGGCGGGCGGGGCCGGGCGCGCACCGCCAAGCTGCACGGGCACACCGCGGAGCTCGCGCGCCGCCTCGGCGATCCGTACTCGCTCGCCTGGGCCGCCGGCTGCGGCGGGGTCGCGGCGGCGCTCGAGGGGCGCTGGAGCGCCGCGCAGGTCGCGTGCGATCGCGGCGAGGCGATGTTCCGCGACGAGTGCACCGGCGCCGTCTGGGAGGTGAACACGATGCGCTGGTTCGCCCTCTGGGCCCTCGCCTACCTCGGGCGCATCGGCGAGGTCAGCCGCCGCGTCCCGCTCGGCCTCCGCGACGCCGCCGATCGCGGCGATCTCTACGCCGTCGTCTCGCACTCGACCGGCCTGCAGACGCTCTGCTGGCTCGCCGACGACGATCCCGCCGAGGCGCACGGGCGCTGCCGCGACGCGCTCGAGCGCTGGTCGCAGCGCACCTTCAACGTCGAGCACTGGTGGGCGATGCTCGCCGAACGCCAGATCGATCTCTACCTCGGCCACGGCGCCGACGCGCACCGCGAGCTGACCGCCGAGTGGCCCCGCCTGTCGGGATCGCTGCTGCTCATGGCGCAGCTCACCGAGCTCGAGGCCCGCCACCTGCGCGCACGCACCGCCCTCGCCGCCGCCGAGGGGCGCGCCAAGAAGGACCTGCTCCGCGCCGCCGAGCTCGACGCCCGCGCCATCCGTCGCGCGAGCATGCCGTGGTCGGATCCGCTCGCGGATCTGATCGACGCCGGCGTCGCCGCCCGCCGGGGCGAGGCCGAGCGCGCCATCGGCCGCTTGACCGTCGCCGCGCGCGGGCTCGACGCCGCGGACATGCACCTCTACGCGGCGGCGGCGCGCCACCGGCGCGGCGCGCTCGAGGGCGGGGACGAAGGCCGGGAGCTCATGGCGAAGGCCGAGCGCTTCATGACCGCCGAGGGGATCAAGGCCCCGGCCAAGATGATCGCGATGCTGGCGCCGGGCTGGGAGTAGATTTACCGCGACTCGGCGTCGTCGTAGAACGACAAGAGCTCGCGCATCATCCGCTCGTGGTCGCCGTCGTAGCGGCTCGGGTCGTAGCAGCCGAGCGGGTCTTCGAGCACGCGCACCAGGCAGCGGTTGCAGTAGGTGCACGGCCGATCGGCGGCGTCCTTGCCCGAGGCGAAGATCTTGGGCAGATCGGGGTTGGCGAGGAGCGGGCGCGCGATGGTGACCGCGTCGCAGGCGCCGCCCTCGATGGCGCCGCGGATGAGCGAGGCCGTCTGGAAGCCGCCGGTGCAGAGGACCGGGATCGACACCGCCCGCTTGATGGCGCGCGCGTCCTCGAGCGAGATGCCCTCGACGGTCTCGGGGCGGGCGCGGTTCCAGAGCGTGTGCATCAGCGGCCGCAGGAACGGGAAGCGGAAGAGGAAGTAGTTGCGCAGGCCGTGCGAGCCGCTCGAGAGCATCGTGTCGTACGTCTCGGTGGTCGTGTCGAGCGGGAGCTCGCCGGGCGGGTTGCGCGGGTGCGGGAACATGCTGCCCGTCGAGACGTGGATCGCGTCGGCGCCGGCCTCTTCGGCCCAGCGGCACACCTCGACCGAGTCGGCGAGCGTGTTGCCCGGGCCTTGCCAGAAGAGGACCGCGTCGTGGTGCTCGACCGCGCTGATCTTCACCTGGAGGTGGAAGTCGGCGCCGACCTCGGCGCGGATGGCGCGGATGACGTCGAGCAGGAAGCGGGCGCGGTTCTCGAGCGGGCCCCCGTACTCGTCCTCGCGATCGTTGATGGCCGAGCTGAGGAACTGGGTGAAGAGGTACCCGTTCGCGGCGTGCAGCTCGACGCCGTCGAGCCCGGCGTCGCGCGCCCGCCGCGCGCCGTCGGCGAACGCGCGGATGGTCTCGCGGATCTCGGCGCCGGTCATCGCCTGCGAGGGCAGGCCGTGGAAGGCCTCGGGCCGGCTCGTCGAGGAGAGCGGCGTCTTGCCGAGGTTCTCCACGCCGCCGATGTCCTGCTGCCGCCCCGAGTGCGACAGCTGCAGGATGAGCTTGCAGTCGTGCGCGTGGACCGCCTCGCCGACCTTGCGCCAGAACGGCACGCGCTCGTCGCGGTCGATCGTGGCGTAGTTCGGCAGGATACGCCCGCGGATCGACACGGGCACGTGCGCCGTGATGATCGCCCCCACGCCGCCGCGCGCGAACTTCGCCTCCCAAGCGACGCGCGCCGGCGCGCCCGAGCCGTCGTAGTTGTCGATGCGGCCGGAGATGCTGGCCCGCATCAGCCGGTTCTTGACCGTGAGGTTCTTGAACGAGAGCGGTGCGAAGAGGACGTCGGTCGCCACACCCGAGCGCTAGACGTCCGGCGGAGCGGGCGCAACGGGGGGCGGGAAAGGGAACCGGTCGTGCCACCCGGCGGGCCCAAAGGACCGACGGATGGCGCGAAGGTCTACGACGCCCCAGGCCGAAGGCCGAGGCAGGAGAGAAACCGGCCGTGCCAACCGGCGGCCCGAAGGGCCGACGGATGGCGCGAAGGTCTACGACGCCCGAGGCCGAAGGCCGAGGCAGGAGAGAACGTCCGTGCCAACCGGCGGCCGGGAGGGCCGACGGTTGGTGCGAAGGTCTACGACGCCCCAGGCCGAAGGCCGAGGCAGGAGAGAACGTCCGCCTGGAGCCATCGTCGCGGGCGCGGCCTCGGGCTGCGGGCTCGCGGCTGGGTCTTCGGGTCTGGCAGGCGCGTTCGAGCTGCGCGAGGTCGGTCGGCGCGTTCGAGCTGCGCGAGGTCGGTCGGCGCGTTCGAGCTGCGCGAGGTCGGTCGGCGCGTTCGAGCTGCGCGATCTCGGTCGTCGGGCGCCGGGGCCTGGGAGAGGACGCGCCATGGACACCCCGCGCGTGCGGCCGTTGGCCGCTCGAGGAATCGTCGTGGAGCCTGGGGGAGTGTGGGCAACCCGCGCCGGCAACCTCTTCGCTCGCCACCCGCTGCTGCCGGCGCCGGTTGTCCAAGCGCTGTGGGCAACCCGTGCCGCTGCCATGCCCACGTCGCGCCGGTCGCGCGACCGGCACGGGTTATCCACGGCGCGGCACTCTCCCCACGCCGGCGCTGACGACCGGCGGGGCCACCTCCGACGACCCGGCGGGCCGGCGCAAACGAACCGTCCAGCCCCGTCGATGGCTGGCGCCGAGCTGCCTGGCGCCGGAAGCACCGGGCTCGGCCTTGACAAGGAGGACGCGGCACGAATACTATGCCGAATCAAGATGACGGCGAGCATGACGGACGCGACCAAGACGGGCTTTGCCAGCACCGCCTGGGCGAGGCGCGCACCCACCACGCATCGCCCGCGCAAGGGCGACCAGCTCGGCCTCGTCTTCCACACCCACGGCGGCGTGCGCCGCGGCGCCGGCCGCAAGCCCAAGGGTGCGCGCGCGCTGGTGGCGCACGCGGCCCGGCCGCCGCTCGACGCGCGCCACCCCGCGCACGTGACGCTCGCTGTCGTCCGCGCCGTGCCCTATCTCCGGACCCAGCGCCTGATGCAGCGGCTGCGGCGCGCGTTCGCGGGCGCCAATCACGGGCACGGGCTGCGCATCGTGCACTACGCGGTGCAGGGCGCCCACATCCACCTGGTGGTCGAGGCCGAGGGTACGCGGTCGCTCGCGCGAGGGATCCAGGGACTCTCGGTCCGCATCGCCCGCGGGCTCAACGGCGAGCTCGGGCGCCGGGGCACCGTGTTCGCCGATCGCTACCACGCGCGCGCGCTGCCGACGCCCCGCGAGGCCCGGAACGCGCTCGCCTACGTGCTCCTCAACGCGCGGCACCACGCGGCCGAGCGTGGGCTGGCGCTGCCTCGCCTCTCTCGCCCCGACCCGTGCAGCTCGGGCGCGAGCTTCGACGGTTGGCGCCCAGGCTCGGCGACGGGACCGCGCGCGCCGCCCTCGGGCGAGGCGACCGGATGCTCGCCGATCGACGCCGCGGTCGTCCCGGCACGCACCTGGTTGCTCCGGTCCGGCTGGCGCCGGCACGGGCTCATCGATCTCGCCGAGCTGCCGGGCGCTCGGCGCTGAGCGACCGCGGGCGATCCCACCTCACGAGCAGCCATCACGCAGGCCGGACGGGCTTGCGGCCGCGCCCGCGCGTCGCAGGGATCGAGCATGGCGTCCCCATCCCGAGAGGGCGAGCGCAATCGTCGCGCCGCGCTGATCTACAACCCGCGCTCGGGCGTCGCCGCCGAGTCGCGTGACGAGCTCGTGCGCCTGCTCTCGCCGTCCTTCGAGCTCGCCGTGCTCGAGACGAGCCCGGAGGTCGACGCCGCGCCGTGCGCGAGCCAGGCGGCGCGCGACGGCGCAGAGATCCTGATCGCGGCCGGGGGCGACGGCACGGTCTCGTGCCGTGGCGCACGCCGCGGTGCGCGCGGGGGCGCCGCTCGGGATCGTGCCGCGCGGGACGGCGAACTCGATCGCGGCGGCGCTGGGCATCCCCGGCGATCTCGAGGCGGCGTGTGACGCCATCGCCGGCGGCGCGACGAGGCGCGTGGATGCGGCGATCGCCAACGGCCGGCTCATGGTGCTCCTGGCGGCCGTCGGGTTCCACGCCGAGACGGTGGAGCGCACGCTCCGCGGAGCGAAGAACCGCCTCGGGGCGCTGGCGTACGTCGCCTCGGGAATCGCAGAGCTCGCGCACCTGCCGGATTTCCAGCTCGAGCTCGAGACCGAGGACAAGATGGTGCGCTGCCGGGCGACCTCGCTCACGATCGCGAACGCCGCCTCGAGACGATCGATCTTCGCGCAGGGGCCGGCCGAGGTGCGCCCCGATGACGGGCTGCTCGACGCGACCATCGTCGCGGCGGGAGGCGTGCTCGACCTGGTCGCCGCCGGCGTCGATCTCTGGCGGAGCGCGGGACGCGAGGAGGCCGCGACGCACGAGGGCGTGGGGTTCTTGCGATTCCGGCGGGCGCGCGTGGTCACCGAACCGGTCCAGCGCGTCGTCGTGGATGGCGAGCCCTGGGGCACGACGCCTCTCGACGTCGAGGCGCTTCCCGCAGCCCTGACGATCCTGGTGCCGAGGGCGGCGGAGGATCGCGAGCCCGTCGAGAAGCTCGAGCGGCTGCCCGATCTCGAGGTCGAGCCCAAGCCGACGGCGGCCTGACGAAGTCGACGTGGAGACCGCCATCGATGACGTCGAGCAGCGCGGCGCGCTGCGCAGGCGATGCTGCGCGCTCGGCTGGCGCCAGCGCGCGCCACATCCTCCGCGCCGCGCCCTCTCCGCGCCGCGTCCTCTTCGCGCCGCGCCTTCTTGCCGCGAGCTAGAAGAGCTCCCCGCCGCCCGTTTTCGCGGGCGCGGGCTTCGCCGTCGCCTTGGGCGCGGGCTTCGGCGGGCTGTCGTCGTAGATGTCTTCGTCCTTCTTCGGCAGGCGGCCGGTGAACGCGGGCCTCGGCGCCGCGGTGGCGGTGGCCGTCGCGGTGGCGGTGGGCTGCGGATCGTCGCCCGCGACCGGAACGCCACCGACGACCGGCGCGCCCACGGGGCTATCGTCGCCGCGGGCCGGTTTGCGCAGCGCGATGTACGCGGCGACGCCGACGAGGAGGACCGCGAGCACGGCGAGGATCGGGACGAGCGGCACGCCTCCGCGCGCGGCGGCGGCGGCGGGCGCGGCCGCGGGAGCGGGCGCCGGCTCGGGCTTGGGCGCGAGCACGAACGCCGACGGCAGCGCCGCGGCCTCCATCCGCTGCTCGACGGCCCACGGGCTCGCGGCGGGACCGGCGTCGGCGCCGGGCGACGACGGCGTCGCCGGTGCTGCCGCCGCGGCGGGCGGCGCGCCGGGCATCGGCGTCGCCATCGGCGGCGGGGCCGGCGCGGCGATGGGCCCGATCATCGGCGGCGGCGCGACGTCCACCGCGCCGACCATGGGAGGAGGTTGCGGCGCGCCCGCCATCGCCGGCGCTGCGAAAGGCGCGCCCGGCGGTGCACCGACCGAAGCGGGCATGCCCGGCGCCGCGAACGGCGTCACCGCCGCGCCGCCCGGCGCCGATGGAGGAGCGAACGGCGTCACCGGCGCAGCGGCTGCCTGCCCGAACGGCATGACGGGTTGCGGCGCGCCCCCGAACGGCATCGCGGCGGCCGACATCACGCCGGGCGGCGCCGTCATCTTCGCGCCGGGGGGCATCCCCGGCATGGCGCCGAGCGCGCCGGGCGTCGCGCCGAGCGTGCCAGGCGTCGCGCCGAGCGTGCCCGGCGTCGCTCCGAGCGTGCCAGGCGTCGCGCCGAGCGTGCCAGGCGTCGCGCCGAGCGTGCCAGGCGTCGCGCCGAGCGTGCCCGGCGTCGCGCCGAGCGCGCCGGGCGTCGCGCCGAGCGTGCCCGGCGGCGCGCCGAGCGCGCCAGGCGTCGGACCGAGCGTGCCAGGCGTCGGACCGAGCGCGCCAGGCGTCGGACCGAGCGTGCCAGGCGTCGGACCGAGCGCGCCCGGCGCTGCGATCGCACCGGGGGCGCCGAGGGAGGGCGCGGCCGGGAACGCGCCCGGCTGAGCGACGCGCACGCGCTGATCGTCGATCGCCGGCTGCGCGCCCGCAGGCAGCGCGGTCGGCGGAACGTAGCCTCGCGCTTGGTCGGCGCCGCCGCCGACGATCACCGGAGGTGGCGGTGGACCTGCGGTCGGATCGCTGGGGTCGTGGCTGGAGCTCATCGCGCCTGCCCCGAAATCTATCCCAAACCTCGGGCGTGTGGTGCGTCGAGTCCTGCGGGGGCGTCGGAGCCGCACGCTCGGCGCCCGGCCGGGGCCTGCCCGACGCAAGGGGCGCAGGACCCACCCCTCACGGCGCCGGCGCCGTGAGGGGTGGCCGCCGATCACTCCGGGTTGGCCTGGCAGCAGCCGGTGATGCAGGTCGCGGTCGCCGGGCAGGGCGACTGGCCGGGGAGGCCGCACTTCTGCACGCCGGCGGGGCACTGCTGCTCGAAACACCCGGGCGGCAGATCGGGCTGACCGACGCAGATCTCACAGGTGTCGCAGGTGTTGAGGCATGCGGCGACCTGCGTGCAGGGCTTGCACTTGGTCGGATCGGCGAGGTTCGCCAGGTTGCAGCTGCCGGTGCCGGGCGGGTTCTCCGAGCCGAGCCACACGGTCGTGGGCGCGCCGGGGATCGCGCAGCAGCCGAAGCAGTCGCACCCGTTGGGGGTGAGCGGCCCGCAGTAGCCGAGGCACGTGGCGGACTGCGTCTGGAATGCGGTGTTGCAGCTGCCGTTGTAGCCGGGGATGTTCGCGTTCGGGTTGTACTCGCACTGGCTCCCCTCGGGCGGGTAGTTGGGCGGCACCTCGAGCGGATCGCACTTGTGGCTCCAGTAGCAGTCGTCGTTGCCGGAGCCGGTGTCCTGATCGAAGTAGCAGTCCGACTTGCAGGGCGAGTTGTTCTGCCCGGGGATGCCGCCGTAGAAGCTGTCCTCGGTGTTGTCGCAGGGCCCGAGGCACTGCGTGTCCGACGCGTCGATCTTGCAATCGCCGTCGTTGTCGAGGCAGTCGCCGCAGGCGTAGACCTTCCCCTGGCAGGTCTTGACGGTGCAGAAGCTCCCGCAGCCGCCGTTCTGGACGCTGCACGTCTGGCCGCAGCCGCAGAGGTTGTCGTGCGGGATCGACTGGCAGGCGTCGAGCACCGGGTTGCACACCTGCGTGGTGCAGGCGATGCCGTCGTCGGGGCAGACGTAGGGCGCGGCGGGCGGCTGGCAGCCCGCCTGCGGGTCGCAGGTCTCGGCGCCATTGCAGAGCACGCCGTCGTCGCAGAGGAAGCTCTGGGCGAAGTGCGCGCAGGTGCCGTTCGGCTCGGTGCAGCTGTCGAACGTGCAGGCGACCCCGTCGTCGCAGTTGACCGCGACGCCGGAGACGCACCCGAGCTGCGCGTTGCAGGTCTCGACGCCGTTGCACCCGAACCCGTCGTCGCAGGCGAGGTCGTTGGGCGCGTGCCCGCATTGGCCCGTGGCCGGGTTGCAGCTGTCGACGGTGCAGCCCACGAGGTCGTTGCAGTTGACCGCCTGGCCGGGCTGGCAGATCCCCGCGATGCACTGCTCGACCCCGTTGCAGAGATCGCCGTCGGCGCATTGCGCGTTGGTGCTGCAGGGCTGGCCCGAGGTGCAGCCGTTCTGCTGGACGACGCAGAACTGGCCGGGCGGGCACTGCGCGTTGTCGGGCGTGTGGGCGCACGAGTCGTTGGCCTCGTCGCACGCGTCGGTGGTGCAGGAGATGCCGTCGGAGGCGCAGGTCACCGCGACGCCGGCCTGGCACCCGCTCGGGCCCTGGCCGTTCGGGTTGCAGGTCTCCTGGCCGTTGCAGTAGAGCCCGTCGTCGCAGGCGGCGTTCACCGGCGCGAACACGCACGACTGCGCGACGTTCGAGCACGAGTCGCTCGTGCAGGAGAGGCCGTCGTCGCAGGTGATCGGGCTCCCTGCCTGGCAGCCGACCTGCGGATTGCAGACCTCGGCGCCGTTGCAGAACACGTTGTCGTTGCAGGCGGCGTTCACCGGCGCGTGCACGCAGGCGTCGGTCGCCTCGTTGCAGCTGTCGGTCGTGCAGGCGATGTTGTCGCTGCAGTCGATGGGCGTGCCCGGGACGCAGCCGGTCTGGGGGGCTCCGTTCGCCGGATCGCAGCTCTCGACGCCGGTGCAGAAGGCGCCGTCGTCGCAGAGGGCGTCCTGCGGGACGTGGGCGCAGGCGTCGGCGCCCTGATCGCAGAAGTCGCTGGTGCAGCTGACGCCGTCGTCGCAGCTCGGCACGCCGCCCGAGGTGCAGCCGAAGAGCGGGTTGCAGGTCTCGCTCCCGGCGCAGAAGCTCGTGTTGCAGAGGCTGTTGTCGGCGGGGTGGAGGCAGGCGTCGCCGGCCTCGTCGCAGCTGTCGACGGTGCAGGCCACGCCGTCGTCGCAGAGCGTGGGATCGCCGGCGACGCAGCCGGTCACCGGATCGCCGTTCGCCGGATCGCAGAGCTCGACGCCGGTGCAGAACAGGGCGTCGTCGCAGGCCGCGTCGCTGGCCGTGTGGGTGCACGCGTCGGCGATGGGGTCGCAGAGATCGACGGTGCAGGCGATCCCGTCGGAGCAGTCGGCCCCCGACGGCGCCGCGACGCACGCGCCGTTGTCGCAGGCTTCGGCGCCGTTGCAGAAGTTGCCGTCGTCGCACTCGGCCGCGCTCTGGCAAGGCCCGGCGCCGCCGGATCCTCCCGAACCGCCCGCGCCGGCGCCGCCGGTGCCGCTCCCGCCGGTGCCGCTCCCGCCGGTGCCCGTACCACCCGTGCCGCTGCCGCCCGCACCTGCGCCGCCGGTACCGGTGCCGCCGGTGCCGGTGCTCGTGGTCGTGCCGCCGCCTTCGCCGCCATTGCCGCCGCTGGTGGTGCTCGTGGTGGTGG
>CAYJPW010000130.1:0-30124 GCA_964372055.1 uncultured Polyangiaceae bacterium | reverse complement strand
CCGGGGGGTGCGGGGGCCCCGCGGGGCCGGCGGTGCCGGGGGGGGGGGGGGGGGGGGGGGGGGGGGGGCCGCCGGGGACTCGGGGGCCGCCGACGCGACGCCGGGCGGCGAGGGCGTGGGCGCCGGCGGCTCGTCGCGCGCGTCCGGCGCCTGCGGCGCCCGGTTGATGCGGAGATAGCCGGCCTCGAGGAAGCGAAACAGCCCCGCCACGATCTCCTCGCGCGGCCGGTCCTTCTTCGCGACCGCCGTCTCGAGCAGCGTCTCCTTGAGCGCGCCGATGGTGAAGGTGGCGAAGAGCTTGGTGTCGCCCGGCGCGACGATGCCCTTGCGCTGCCCCTCGGCGAGGCTCGCCGCCATGAGCGCCTTCACCCCGTCGTAGAAGGAGCTGATCTTCGCGGTGAACGCAGGATCGAGCCCGGCCGAGTAGGAGAGGAGAATCTCGGTGAGCGCCGGATCCTCGAGGAGCACCGCGAGGATGGCACGGATGTTGTGCTTGACCTGTCCCTCGACGTCGACGCTCGGGTCGACGGTGAGGATGGCGCCGCCGAGGCGCCCGAAGAGCACGTCGACGAGCTCGGAGAAGACCGATCGCTTGTCCGGGAAGTAGAGGTAGAAGGTCCCCTTCGCGACCTTGGCCGCCGCGACGATGTCGTCGATCTTCGCCTCGTGGTAGCCCTTCGTCGCGAAGACGTCGCGCGCCGCCGCCATGAGCTGAAGCCGGCGCGTCGTCTTGTCCATGCCCGGCCGGTCATACCACCCGGATGCCCCGGCCCGAAGCGGGGCGTCCGGGGCGGAGGCGCCCCGCGTCCGCCGGTTGCTCTTCAGTTGATCTGGAGCCTGGAACCAGGTACGCCTGCTGACTGACTGGCCGGTCAGTCGCAGTTCGGGGGTGCCCGGCCGCTCGCAGGAAAGGGCACGCAAGCAGATGGCCAACCAGCGCCACGAGCCGGTCGTCGTCGGCATCGACGTGGGATCGACCACCGTCAAGGCGGTCGTCCTCGACCCGAGCACGCTCGAGATCCTCTGGAGCGACTACCAGCGCCACCAGACGAAGCAGCCCGAGAAGGTGCTCGAGCTCATCGAGGTGATCGAGGCGAGCTTCCCCAACTCGCCGCGCGAGACGTGGCGCGTGTTCATGACCGGGTCGGGCGCCGCGCCGCTCTGCCCGCCGCTCGGCGCCAAGTTCGTGCAGGAGGTCAACGCCGTCACCCTCGCGGTCGAGAACCTGCACCCCGACGTCGGCTCGGTCATCGAGCTCGGCGGCCAGGACGCGAAGATCATCATCTTCCAGAAGGACGAGAAGACGGGCGACAAGACGGCCACGCCCTCGATGAACGACAAGTGCGCGTCGGGGACCGGCGCCACCATCGACAAGTGCATGATCAAGGTGGGCCTGCCGGCGACGGAGGTCGTCCAGGTCCACTTCGACGACTCGAAGCTGCACCACGTCGCGGCCAAGTGCGGCGTCTTCGCCGAGACCGACATCGTCAACCTGGTGAAGAACGGCATCCCGGCGACCGAGGTGCTCTGCTCGCTCGCCGACGCCATCGTGCTGCAGAACCTGTCGGTGCTCACGCGCGGCTCGACGCTCAAGCACAAGGTCCTGCTCCTCGGCGGCCCCAACACCTACCTGCCCTTCCTCCAGGAGTGCTGGCGCCTGCGCATCCCGCAGACGTGGGAGGAGCGCGGCTACGCCTGGCCCAAGGACCGCCCCATCGAGGAGACGGTCTTCGTGCCCGACAACGCGCAGTACTACGCCGCGTTCGGCGCCTGCGTGTACGGCCTCGCGGAGCCCGCCGAGGTGGGCCTCTACGCCGGCAAGGCCGGCCTCGTCGACTACATGCAGAACGGCCGCAAGGCCCGCCTCGGCGAGAGCGCCGGCCCGCCCCTCGTCAAGACCAAGGGCGAGGTCGCCGACTTCAAGAGCCTCTACGCCATCCCCAAGTTCACGCCGATGAAGCTCGAGCGCGGCCAGGTCGTGCGCGGCGTCATCGGCCTCGACGGCGGCTCGACCTCGTCGAAGGCGGTGCTCGTCGACGAGCAGGGCGACATCATCTGCAAGGCCTACCAGCTCTCCAAGGGCAACCCCATCCAGGACACGAAGGAGCTGCTCACCCAGATCCGCCAGTACGTCCTCGATCAGGGCGCGGAGCTCGAGTGCATCGGCTTCGGCGCGACGGGCTACGCGGCCGACGTGCTCCAGGAGTGCGTGCGCGCCGACGTGAACATCGTCGAGACCGTCGCCCACATGATGAGCGCCGTCCGCTACTTCGGCGACGTCGACGTCATCTGCGACATCGGCGGGCAGGACATCAAGGTCCTGTTCATGAAGAACGGCGACATCGCCAACTTCCGCCTCTCGAACAGCTGCTCGGCGGGCAACGGGATGCTCCTCCAGGCCATGGCCGATCAGTTCGGCCTCAAGGTCACCGAGTACGCCGACACCGCCTTCGGCGCCGAGCTCGCGCCCAAGTTCAGCTACGGCTGCGCCGTCTTCCTCGACACCGACCGGGTCAACTTCCAGAAGGAGGGCTTCTCGAAGGAGGAGCTCCTCGCCGGCCTCGCCCAGGTGCTGCCCAAGAACGTGTGGCAGTACGTGGTGCAGATCCCGCGGCTCGCGGCGCTCGGCACCCGCTACGTCCTCCAGGGCGGCACGCAGTACAACCTGGCCGCGGTCAAGGCGCAGGTCGACTACATCAAGGAGCGCGTTCCGGGCGCCGAGGTCTTCGTCCACCCGCACACCGGCGAGGCCGGCGCCCTCGGCGCCGCCTTCGAGACGCTCCGCGTCGTCAAGCGCCGGGGCAAGTCGACCTACATCGGGATCGACGCGACGATCGCGCTCGAATACTCGACCGTGAACGACGAGTCGACGGTCTGCCACTTCTGTCCGAACGAGTGCAAGCGCACCTTCATCGACACGAAGCGGCCCGACGGCTCGAGCTCGCGCTACATCTCCGGCTTCTCCTGCGAGAAGGGCACGGTCGAGAGCGAGGAGGCGATGCTCTCGCTCGTCGCCGAGCGGAAGAAGATCGCCAAGCAGTTCCCGAACCTCGTCGACTACGAGTCGAAGCTCGCCTTCCGCCACTTCTACGAGCCGACGCCGATGCCCGAGGAGGGCGCGCCGGTGAAGGACCTCGCCGTCCGGCGCGGCTTCCTCGGCGTGCGCCGGGTCGAGACGACGCGGCCCTTCCGCCGGAGCGGCCCCGCCGTCTCGGAGAAGCTCCGCCGCACGCGCATCGGCATCCCGCGCGCGATGAACATCTACTCGACGGGCCCGTACTTCCGCGCCTACTTCGAGGCGCTCGGCGTCCCCAAGCAGAACGTCGTCTTCAGCGACGCGACCAGCGAGGAGATGTGGGTCGAGGGCGGCAAGTACGGCTCGATCGATCCGTGCTTCCCCTCGAAGGTGTGCCAGGCGCACATCCACAACCTCCTCTTCCACCACCACTCGGACGACAAGAAGCTCCACTACATCTTCTTCCCGATCCTCACGCACGTGCCGAGCTTCGGCGAGGGCGTGATGGACAAGACGAGCTGCCCCATCGTCGCGGGCGTGCCCGAGGTGATGAAGAGCGCCTTCACCAAGGAGATCGACTTCTTCGCCCAGCGCGGCATCGAGTACCTCGACCCGGCGCTCTCGTTCTCCGAGATGACGCTCACGGCGCGGCGCATGTTCGAGACCTGGGGCCCGCGCCTCGGCATCACCGAGGACGAGAGCGACCACGCCCACAAGGAGGGCGTGCGAGCGCTCGCCCAGTTCGAGCGCGACCTCCAAGACAAGGGGCGCGCCATCCTCGAGACGGTCGAGTCCGAGAACCGCGTCGCCATCCTCATGATCGGGCGGCCGTACCACTCCGACCCGGGCCTCAACCACGGCATCCCGGAGGAGTTCCAGGTCCTCGGCTACCCGATCCTGAGCGTGCGCTCGGTCCCGCGCGACCTCGACTACCTCGCGCGCTACTTCAAGGACGAGGTCGCCCGCGGCCAGCACCCGCTCGACATCAACGACGTCTGGCCCGAGAACTACTCGGCGAACAGCGCGCAGAAGGTGTGGGCCACCAAGTTCGCCGCCCGCCACCCCAACGTGGTCCTGCTCGATCTCTCGAGCTTCAAGTGCGGCCACGACTCGCCCACCTACGGGATCGTCGACTCGATCGTGACCTCGAGCGCCACGCCGTACGCCGCGCTCCACGACATCGACGCCAACAAGCCGGGCGGCTCGATCAAGATCCGGGTCAAGACCTACGCGCACAGCCTCAAGCTCCACGAGGAGGCGCTCGAGGACGCGGCCAAGAAGAAGAACGAGCTCGAGGTGAGCCTCGACAAGAAGCGCCTCGAGCTGCTCCAGCTCAAGCGCGAGCAGCTCGCGGCGCGGACGCAGATCGACCCCGCGCTCGAGCGCCAGATCGCCACGCTGGCCGAGAAGGTGCGCGCCTACGTGGCGCCGATCTCGCCGCCCGAGCCGCCCAAGGGGCTCGTGCAGCTCAAGAAGAAGCCGAACGCCGGTACCGCCGTCAGGGTGTGAGAAGGAAGAGAGAGGAAGCGACCATGGACACGATCACCTCTACCAGCACCAAGAAGGGCCTTCCCATCCTCGGCGCGAGGATGGCCGCGGCGGTCGAGAACGACGTCGACGTCGAGGCCGAGCTCCGCGCCTTCGAAGAGGCCGAGCGCGAGCGGCTCGGCATCAAGGCCGAGCGCCGGCAGTGGGTCGACAACATGCTCAAGCCGCAGATGAAGAAGAGCGAGCGCGCTAGCGTTACGCTCCTCATCAGCGGGCTCACCGCGGCGCAGGACTTCCTCTGCGAGGGCGCGCTCAAGGGCCTCGGCTACAACGTCCAGTACTTCGGGATGAGCGACAACGCGGGCCTCCAAAAGGGCAAGGAGTTCGGCAACCGCGGCCAGTGTAACCCGACGTACTTCACCGTCGGCGGCCTCGTGAACCACCTCATCCAGCTCCGCGACGTCCACGGCATCCCGGCCGAGGACATCGTCAAGAACTACGTCTTCGTGACCGCCGGCGCCTGCGGCCCCTGCCGCTTCGGCATGTACGTCACCGAGTACCGCAAGGCGCTCCGCGACGCCGGCTTCGACGGCTTCCGCGTCATGCTCTTCCAGCAGACCGGCGGCCTCTCGCAGGCGACCGGCGACGACGTCGGGCTCGAGATGAACCCCGACTTCTTCATCGCCATCATCAAGGCCATCGTCTGCGGCGACGCGCTCAACGCCCTCGGCTACCGCATCCGCCCCTACGAGGTCGAGCCGGGCGCGACCAACCGCGCGATGGAGGAGGCCAAGCGCATCCTCTACAAGGCGCTCTACGACAAGACGAACATCTTCTGGGCCCTGTGGCAGTGCCGGAAGGAGTTCCAGGCGGTGAAGGTCGACTGGACCCGCGCCCGCGCCAAGTCGTCGATCATCGGCGAGTTCTGGGCGATGACGACCGAGGGCGACGGCAACTACGCGCTCCAGAGGTTCCTCGAGAGCGAGGGCGGCGAGTGCGACATCCAGCTGACCACCGCCTGGCTGCTCTACAACATCTGGGAGTGCTCGCGGGACACGCGCGAGCGGCGCGACCTCCGCGGCGCCGACCACGGCAAGTACGGCCTCGCCGAGCTCGACGAGTTCGGGGTCGCCAAGCGCCTCGCGACGATGCGAGCCGCCGAGGTCGCCCTGCGCGTCGGCTTCCAGGCGTTCGCCTGGCCCCTCGGCCTCTTCGGCTACCACCTGCCCGACATGGACCTCGTGGCCGAGGTCGCCAAGGACTACTACTCGAACGATCTCCGCGGCGGCGAGGGCCACATGGAGGTCGGCAAGCTCATCGTCAACTCGGTGAAGAGCAAGGCCCACATCACCGTGAGCGTGAAGCCCTTCGGCTGCATGCCGTCGTCCGGCGTCTCGGACGGCGTGCAGTCGCTCATCACCCAGCGCTTCCCCGGGACCATCTTCTGCGCGGTGGAGACGAGCGGCGACGGCGCCACCAACTTCTACTCGCGCATCCAGATGTACATGTTCAAAGCGCGCATCGCCGCGCAGGAGGAGCTCGCGCGCGCCCTCCAGAAGGAGGGGCTCACCGTCGAGCAGGTGAAGGCCTTCCTCGAGGCGAACCCGAAGTATGCCTCGCCGCTCCACCACCCGCCCCACGTCGGCGCCGGCACGGCGGCGAACCTCGTCCACGAGATCGCCCCGCTCATCAAGCTGTCGGCCAGCGAGCGCGCCTGGCTCTCGGCGAAGAAGGCCGCCGGCGCCATCGCCGGCGCGGTCACCGGCGCGCCGGCGGCGGCGCGGAAGGCCTACGCCACCGCGACCGATCCCGAGGTGCGCGCCCGCCTCGGCGACGACTACGAGCTGCTCCGCGACGTCCTCGGCGGCAAGGTGAAGGAGCGCTTCGCGCCCCTCGTGCAGAAGCTCGCCGGCAAGGCGTACTTCGAGAACAACCCCGAGGTCAGGCACGTGACCCACGAGGAGCCGATCGCGGCGGAGTGACACCGCGATCCGCGGATGCGAAGGGCGGGGCTCGGCGTCATGCCGGGCCCCGCGGCATTTGAAGGACCGAAGCGAGGCGGAGGGCGGGTGTCCGGTCGGCGAAGCCGGCCGGCAAGTGCCGCGGGGGTTTGGGGGCGAGGCCCCAAGTCGAAGGCATTTGACCGGACGGAAGCGAAGCGGTGGGCGGCCTACCCGTCCCGCGAAAGCCGGCCCGCAAGTGGCGGCGGTTCGTGCGGAGCCCCCATGTTGGGGCGTTTGAGCCGACCGAAGCGAAGCGGACGCGGAGTCGGCAACAGCATTTTGTGCTGCCGCGCGACGAGCGTTCGTCCCGCCACACGCCGAGCCGTTCGGGACGCCCTCTATTGCGGACAAATGCGTGTAGTTACGGGCAGTTGCCTCGAATGCCGTCGAGAAAGAGCCGAGTTGGCGGGCCCGAGCGTCTAGGTCATGCCTCGCTCTAGCCGAGGCATCCCCGCCCTGAATGCCGGGGCTCGACACTGCGCGACCGCTCGACCGAGCCGCGCACGACGCGTTCACCCGAGGAGAAACGTATGAAGATTCGGCGCTTGTCGCTCGCCCTCTCGTTCACTGCCGCCAGCCTGCTCGCCGCGTGCGGCGGCGAGGTCCCCCCGCCCGAGACGCCGCCGCCGCCCCCGCCGGCCGCGCCCGAGCCGCCCGCGCCCCCGTCGGCCGAGCCCGCTGCGGCCGCGCCGGTCGAGGCGCCGCCCAAGAAGGAGGAGCCGCCGCCCGCGCCCGCGAAGCCGCTCAAGGAGAAGGTGCAGGGCAAGTGGGGCTTCGACCTCATGGCCAGCGATCCCGGCAAGAAGGCCGAGGAGGACGCGAAGAAGAAGGCCGGCAAGGACGAGAAGAAGCTCGCCGATCTCCTCAAGAAGGCGACCGACGACGCCGGCAAGGAGTGGATCGAGATCACCGCCGACACGTACACCGCGTACACCGGTGACAAGGTCACCAACAAAGCCAAGTACGAGGTCGTGAAGGAGGACGGGAAGAACCTCCACGTGAAGCAGGTCGGCAAGGACGAGATCACGAAGAAGGAGATGAAGGAAGAGATGGTCGTGACGCTCGTCGACGACAACACCGTGCAGATGAAGGACCCGAAGAAGGGCGTCCTCACGTTCAAGAAGAAGTGAGCGCGGGCGGCCGCGGCCGCCCCTGGTGGTGAGAGCGGCCGGCGACACGCGTCGCCGGCCGCGATCATTTCACGATGCCTTCGAGGGAAGCGCCACCGGCGCGGCTTGACGCTGGGCTCGGCGCCTTGCGATCGTTGCTCGGTGAGCGACGCCGGCAACGTCCCGAGCGCGATCTGCTTCGGCATCGCCCTGACGACGGAGCCCGCCGCGACGCGCGCGCGGCTCGACGAGCTCTGCGCGGCGCTGTCGTCGGTGCTCGGCCTGCACGTGGTGGGTCGCGGGCTCTGGCACTACCACCGCCTCCTGGAGAGCATGGACGCCGGCGAGGTGGACGTCGGCTGGCTGCCGCCGATCCTCGCGCTCCGCGCCGCCGCGCGGAAGCGGGTGGTGCCCATCGCCCTGCCGGTGCGCGGCGGCGTGGCCTCGTACTCGACGGCGCTCTTCACCCGACCCGGCTCCGGCATCACCGACGTCCGGGATCTCGCCGGCGTGCGCGCCGCCTGGGTCGACCGCCAGAGCGCAGCGGGCTACCTCATCATCCGGGCGCACCTCCGCGCGCTCGGCGTGGACCTCGAGCACGCCTTCGCCGCCGATCAGTTCCTGGGCGCGCACGACGCCGTGGCGCGAGCGGTGCTGGACGGCGAGGCGGACGTCGGCGCGACGTTCGTCCACATCGGGGCGGGCGCGCCGGGGGCGCCGGCCGTGACGCGTGCGGGCTGGGGTAGCGCACCGGTGCGGATCCTCGCCCACGCCGGACCGATCCCGTCCGACATCATCGCCGCCACGACGCGGACGCCGGTGCCCGTGATGCGGGCTCTCCAGACCTGCCTCGTCGCCGCGACCGACCAGCCGCTGCGGCGCGCCGCCATGGCGCTGCTCGGCGCGGACGAGTTCGTGGTCCCGTTGCGCGAGCACCTCGAGCCCCTGACGCAGCTGCTCGCTGGCATGGAGGACGGCCCGCCGGGCAGGACGCCGACGATGCCCCCGACCGGTTGAAGCCACCCGCAGGGTCGGTCCGGAACGTTGCCCGGCTCGCGACGGGCCCGGATGCCGAGGGCCCTTCCGTCGCGAGCGGGGCTCTGCCCCCGCGCCCCGGGCTGAAGAGGCCGCGGGCGTCGAGTGGCGTCGGTCGAACGATCGTCCGACACCTCTTCAGTCGCGCTGCTCGACGGCGCGGATCGCCTGCTCGATCTCCTCGGGCTCGGCGAGCCCCACGCGGCGCCAGGCCTCGCGGCCGGAGCGGTCGAGGATGATGACGCTGGGCACGTGGTGCAGCCCGGCGAACGGGCCCTTGCCGGCGATCGTGGCCGGATCGGCGAAGGCGACCGGGTACGGGAGCTTCAGCGCCGCGACGAACGCCTCGACGAGGGGGCGATTCTCGGGCGGCTCGAGCACCAGCGCGGCCGCGTTGATGCGCGGCACGTGGCGGCGGGCGAGACCGCTGAGGAAGCGGGCCTGGGCCTGCGAGGCCATGTCGTACGTCGTGATGAAGGCGATCACCGTGACGCGGCCGGCGACCGTCTCCGTCGAGAACGGCTGTCCGTCGAGCGTGACGAACTCGAACCGCACGCGCGGCCCTGCCGCCGCGGCGGTGGCCGGTGCGCCGGGCGACGCGGCGGGCGACGCGGCGGCGCCGCCGCCGCACCCGACCGCGAGGGCCAGCGCCGCCGACGCGACGAAGGAGAGCGCGCGGCCCGCCGCGCGGGCGCGGCAAGGTCCTCCCCGCTGCTCAGCGCAGGCTGTCCGCGTCGGGCTGGGCATCGAAGAGATCGGCGAAGAGCCGCAGCGGGCCCGGCAGCTCGCCGCGGCGGCGGCGGTGCGCGAGGATCGCGTGCGCGAGCTCCTCCACGACGGGCTTGAGCGGCGTCTGCTCGAGGACCACGCCCTCGAGCCGAGCGCCCTCGCTGGGAGCCGCGCTGTCGCGCACGATCGGGTCGAGGTGCACCCAGACGAAGCCGCTGTCGCCCTGGTACCGGCAGGAGAGCACCTGGATGAAGCTGAGGTAGAGCGGCCGGATGAGCGCGACCACGCGCGCGCCGTCGTCGGCGATGCCGCGCAGCGCGCGCGGAGGTGCGAGCGCGCGCGACGCGCCCTCGAGCGCCATCGCCTCCTCCATCCGGGCGCGACGCGCGGGATCCGACTCGACCGACAGCAGCGGCGCGTACACCGCGATCCTGGGCACGGCGAGATCGGGGCCGTCCTCGGCGAGCGCGTCGAGCCAGGCGTCGCGCACCTCGGGCGTGAGCTCGGTGTAGACGTGCGCCGCGGCGATGGCGGCCTCGGCGTCGGTGGCGAGGGCGGACAGCCACTCGCGCCAGGCGGCGAGGATGCGCGGCTCGACACCCGAGCCGGCCCGGACCGCGCTCGCGAGATCCGAGCGCGCCGCCGCGTCGCCCGCCGCGCGCGCCAGCCCCTCGGCGCCGTTCGCCGGGGGCGCGGTCTCTTCGTGACGCGTTTGCTCGTGGCGTTCGGGCATCGGCGATCCCGTCACACTAGCCGACTCGAGCCCGACCGATCGAGCCCCTCGTGCGAGGGCGACGACTCTCTTTGACCTCCATCACCCGTCGCTCGCCGGCGTGGGTGCACGCCGGCTTCGGGCGACGCGAGCTCGGCGCCGAGGTCGGCCACCAGCTCGGCGAGATCGGACTCGCGGCCGCGCGGGGCCGCGAGCAGGAGCGGGTGGGCCCGCGTGGGCGCCGAGGGCCCCGGCGCGCCGCCGCCGCGCCGGCGGCGCGGCGGCGCGAAGACCACGGCGAGCCCGTCGCTCGCTTCGACGATGCCCTTCACGAAGACGATGTCCTCGGCGTCGACCGTGAGGCTGTGCACCACGAGACCCACGCTCGCCTGATCGATCGGGAGCGCGGCGTCGCCGCCCGCCGCCTCGGCGTCGCCTGCGAGCGGCCGCGCATCGGCGATCTCTCCGGCGACCCCGGTCGTGGTGCCGGTCGTGGTCCGGATCGACTCGCCGCGCATGGCCCCCACCTAAGCATTGCTCGCGCGAGAGATCCAGCGGCGCCATGCGCGCGGATGCAGCGCGCCGCGCCGGCGTCAAGAGTCGGGCGCCGCCGAGCGATGCGTGGACCTCGTGCGCGCGTCGGACGACGCGAACGCAGGCGTCGCGCCGCGGCGCAGGCGGGCGAGCTCCGCTCGCGAGCGCGGTGCGAGCGCCGGAAAAGGCGCTACATTCCCCAGCCGATGCCCTCCCCGCCTGGCACCCCGGCGCGTCCGCCCGCCTCCCGTCCGCGCGATGCGGAGGAAGACGACATCGATCTCCCGCCGCTCGACGCCGACGGCGACGACGGCGAAGAAGAAGAGGCCGGGCACGAGGACCTCATCGCGCCGCTCGAGGACGAAGCCGACGGGCTCGACGACGCTTCGGCGGCCGATCTCGACGTCGGCGTGGAGCTCGGCGACGACGATCTCGACGCGACGGGGGGCGACGAGGCCGCCGAAGGCGAGATCGACGTCGGTCCGCTCGACGAGGACATCGCCGCGGACGAGGACGCGGCGGCGCAGGACGAATCGCTCGAGGGCATCGGCGGCGAGGACGACGACCTCGAGACCGGCGACGACGGCGAGGACGACGGCGGCGCCGAGGGCACCGACGATCCCATCGAGGACGCGGTCGACGACGCCGACCTCCCCGAGCTCGACGCCGACGACGAAGGCGACTACGAGCCCGGAGGGGAGCTCGAGGAGGCGATCGAGGCCGCGGACGGCACGTTGCCGCCCTGGAGCGACGCGCGCTGGGTGGTCCGCGAGGGCGCGGGCGCCGCGGTTCCGTGCAGCTCGGTGGCGGTCGGTGCCGGGCGCGTGGCGGCCGCCGGCGACGTGGTCCTCCTCGTGGGCGAGGGCGCCCACGCGGCGCACCGGGCGAGCTTCGGCAGCGGCGGCGTCTCGGTGGCGATCGCCGACGGCGCGGTGCTGGTCGCGACCGCGCGCGGTGGGCTCTTGGCCTCGGTCGACGACGGCGCGTCGGCCGCGCCGCTGCCGTCCTGGCGCACCCGGCGCGAGATCGCCGACGTGCGGGCGACGCCGGGGCGCGCGTGGATCCTCTCGAGCGGCGAGCTCTGGACCGTGCCGGCGCCGCCTGCCGCCGGTGCCGCCGTGGCGGCGCGCACGGGCGTGGTCGCGATCGCGTCGAGCGGCGGCGCCTTGGTCGCGCTCGCGCGCCATCCGCACGGCCCCACGATCGAGCGGCTGCGCGGCGACGACGAGGGCTGGCAATCGTCACCGCTCGACGGCGACGCCCGTCGCATCGCCGAGGGCTCCGGCGTGCGGCTCGCGGCCGGCGGCGCGGGCCGCCTCGTCGCGATCGCCTCGCCCGGCGAGGGCCTCGCGATCTCGCGCGACGCCGGCCAGAGCTTTCGAGCGGTCGCGCTGATGGAGGTGCTCGACCTCGCCTTCGCCGGCGAGGACGCGGACGCGCCGCTCGTCTTCGTCGTCGCGCGCCAGCTCGAGTCGGCGGCCTACGTCGTGCTCGTCCCTCCGGACGGCGAGCCGGCGCGCGTCGCCGAGCTCGCCTCCCCCGAGGCGAGCGGCGACGAGGACGACCCGCTCGGCGCCGTGGCGGTCGCCTGGGATCCGGCGCGCGATCTCCTCTGGGTCGCCGCGCGCGCCGGCCTCTACGCGCTGGGGCGAGCGCGCCGGCACTGATTCACGACGGAGGCTCGCTCCCTCGGACCCGCCGGGGGACCGAGGCCTGCGGGTCCATCAGCCCGCGGGCTCGACGAACGCGCCGTGCAGCGCTCGCTGCGCTTCGGCTGCCCGGCCCGCCTCGATCAGCGCGCCGAGCCGGAGCGGGCCCGCCGAGGCCGCGATCGGCGGAGCCCCGGCGGAGCGCAGCGTCTGGACGAAGCGCACCAGTGGCGCCGCGGTGGACGCGAGCCCGTCGCCGACGACACTGACCGAAGCGACCTCCTCGCGGAGCTCGAGCGACGGCACCGCCGCGAGGAGCTGGCGCCGCGCCTCGCGCCAATCGGGGACGTTGAGCAGCGGGATCACGAAGCTGCCGCCGCGGCTCCCGAGCGACAGGTCCTTGACCCCGAGGCCGAGCGTGTCGAGCGCGCGCAGGACATCGTCGGTGGGGGCGCCGTCGCCGATCCGCGCCAGCACGACGTTGGCCTCGGCCACGATCGCGCGCGCCGACGTGCGCTCCGAGCCCGCGAGCCGGCGCACCACCGTCTCGCGCGCGGCGCCGCCATGCGGATCGAAGGTCGCGCGCGCGTGGATGGCGATGCCGCTCCGCCGCGCCCACTCGATCGCCTGCGCGCACAGCACCTTGGCGCCGCACTCGGCCATCTCCTGGAGCATGGCGTGGTCGAGCTCGGGCAGGTGCTGCGCGTCGGGGACGGCCCGCGGATCCGCGGAGTAGACGCCGTCGACGTCGCTGTAGATCTCGCAGCGCTCCGCCTCGAGGGCGGCGGCGAGCGCGACGGCCGTGGTGTCCGAGCCGCCGCGGCCGAGCGTGGTGATCTCGCGCCGGTAGCTCATCCCCTGGTAGCCGGCGACGATGACCACGCTCCCGCGCGCCAGCTCGTCCTCGATGCGGTGGGGCCTGACCTCGATGATCCGGGCGTCGAAGTGGCGGTCGTTCGTGAGGATGCCGGACTGCGAGCCGGTGAACGAGATCGCGTCCTCGCCGCGGGCCTGGATGGCGATCGAGAGCAGCGCCATCGAGACGCGCTCGCCCGTCGAGAGCAGCATGTCGAGCTCGCGGCGGGCCGGCTCGGCGGGCTTGTCGAGCCCCGCGGCGGCGGCGTCGCGGGCGAGGGAGAGCAGGCCGTCGGTCGTCTTGCCCATCGCGCTCACGACGACGACCACGTCGTTGCCGGCCCGTCGGGCGGCGACGACCTTGTCGGCCACGCGAGCGATCTTGGCGACATCGGCCACGGACGAGCCGCCGTACTTCTGGACGATGATCGGCCGAGGCCTGGGTTGTGGCTGCACGGCTACCTCGCGGGGACAACGCGCGGAACCCCCGCGCTCATCCGGCCGTTACCACGCCGCTCGGGGCCTGGCCAACATCGGATCGGGAGGCGCCGAGTCCACGTCGCTCGACGACGACGGCTGGCGCCGCACGTCATGCCGGGCACGCCTGCGGGCGTTCCGAGGAAGAGCCGGAGCGTGCTCGAGCTTCGGTCGGTGCTCGCGGACCGACCGTCGACTAGTCCGCCCTCAGCATCGCCTCGTAGAGCTCGGCCTCGGCGAGGCGCCCGGCGTCGCGGGCCGCCGCCGCCAGGCGCGCCAGCACGTGGCGTCGGCGAGGCGTGAGGTCGCGCACCAGCGCCGCGTCGCCTTCGTCGATCCGCGCCGAGAGCAGCGCGAGGAGATCGAGGTCGCGGCCGAGCCGCTCGAGCACGTCGGCGAGCGCGAGCGCCGCCTCGGCGTCGGCGGGATCGGCGCGGATCCGGTTCGAGAGCTGCTCGACGAGGCGCTCGTCGGCCGCCGGATCGGGACGCTCGAGGTCGTCGCCCGGCGGAAGGGTCTCGTGGTGACCCTCCTCCGTCTCGATCGCGCCGCCCGCAGAGGGCTCGGGCTGCGGCGGCACCGCGGGCCGGGCGCGCTCGGGAGCCGCCGGGGCGGCCGTACGCGCGGCGACGCGCCGGAAGGCGCCGGCGATGGCACGATCGCGGGGCCGGAGGCGCAAGGCGAGCCCGAGGTGGCGCTGCGCCGCCGTGAGATCGCCGCGATCGCGCTCCTCGATCTCCGCCGCCTCGACCAGCAGGGCCGCCACCCTCGCCGCCTCGTCGCCCCCGAGCTGGGCCGTCTCGGCCGCCTCGCGCAGCCGGCCCAAGGCGAGCGACGCGCCGGCGAGGTCGCCGAGCTCGGCGCGCCAGCGGCCCTCGAGCAGACGCGCCTCCAAGGTCTCGGGCGCGCCCGGCGCGACGGCCCGCACCCGCGCCACGGCCGCGGGGAGGTCGCCGGCGATCTCGGCGAGCCCGCGCGCGAGCTCGATCTCGATCGCGGCCGAGGGCGCCCCGCTCCGGCACGCGAGCGCCGACGCGCGAGCGTAGAGGTCGAGCGCGCGGCGATCCTGGCGAGCGGCGCGGAGCGAGCGCGCGAGCCCTGCGACGGCGGCCGGGCTGTCGGGCGCGTACCTCAGCGCTCGCTCGAACAGCGAGCTCGCCTCCGCCAGGTAGCCGCGCGCGAGGAACGCGTCGGCGACCTTGCGCCACACCTCGTGGCGAGCCTCGGGCCCGCGCGCGGCGGCCTCGAGGTGCTCGGCGTCGGCCCTGGCGCCGCGGAGGTCGGCGAGATCGAGGCGCGCGGCGAGCCGGGCCCAGCGCGCCGTCTCGAGCGCCGGCGCCCTCACGACCGCCTCGCCGAGCGCGGCGAGCCGGTCGTCGATCGCCGCCGAGCCGTCGGCGACGCGCAGCCAGGTGAGCGCGGCGAGCGGGCCGAACGGCTCGGCCCGCGCCGCGCGCGAGTACGCGACGAGCGCCCCGTCGGCGTCGCCCACGGCCGCGAGCAGCTCGCCTCCGAGGACGCCGGCGTCGATCGCCGGCATCGCCTCGATCAACGTCGACAGCGCCGCCTCGGCGCGATCGCCGACGGCGGCGTCGATGCCGGCGACGCGCAGGGCGATCTCGGGGTGGCGCGGCGCCCGCTCGAGGAGCTCGAGGTAGCGGCGCCGCGCGCCGTCGAGGTCGCCAGCGACGGCGAGATCGTCGGCGTCGGCCGTGAGATCGGCGAGCTCGAGCGCCCGGAGCGCGACGTCCGAGAGCGCCGGTGGGAGCGCGTCGGCGTGCGCTTCCAATCGCAGACGCAGCATCTCGAACGCCGGCGCCGCCCAGCGGACGCCGGCGGCGCCGGGAGCGCGCGAGCCTCCGGCCGGCGCGAGATGCCGGGCGAGCACCGCCGCGGCGCCGGGGATCACGACGGCCCCACCCAGGGTCCGTCCTACGCCCCCCGTCATCGCGGCGAGCGCGCGCAGCGCGAGCACGTGAGGCGGCGCGCCGAGACCGATCCCCCGCGCTCGCCCGGCGAGCAGCCTGAGGTCGCCTTCGCTCGGCGCGAGCACGACCTCGAAGGCCAGGGCAGCGCCGGGCGCGCAGAGCCCGACGAGGGCGCCGCTCTCGGTCGGCGCGACGAGCAGCTCGGGACGCGCATCGCCGAGCAGGCCACGAAGCCGGGGCGCGGCGTACGCGACCACCGCCGCCGGGCGCGTCTCGATCGCCACGCGCGCCAGCGCGCCGCGGCGGTGGCGGAAGCGCGCGACGCCGCCGGAGAGGTCGACCGGGAAGCGGACGCCGGGGAGCGTCCATCCCATCTCGGTGACCGTCAGCGGCCCGAGCGCATAGGGCGCATCGAGCTCGATGCCCAGCGCGCCGCGCGCGACCGCGAGCCGCAGGCTGGGCCGATCGCTCGGGACCCGGGCGCCCCCTCCCCCGCTCGCGGTGGGGGCGCGGAGGGAGGCGCGGGCTCGCGGAACGGGCACGTCCGAAGGTTATCAACGCCGCCCAAGTCCGGCGAAGTTACTGTGCTCGCCGCGACGCCCGCGCGGAGACGCTCCAGGTCTGGCGCTGGAGCTGGAGCTAGACGTCGCCCTTGGCCAGCTTGTCCTTCATCTTGCGGATGAGCGTGGGGAAGCCGTCCTTCTTCACGATCTTGGTGAACTGGCTCCTGTAGCTCGAGACCAGGCTCACGCCCTCGGTGACGATGTCCTGCACCTTCCAGACTCCGCCCTTGTCGACCATCTTGAACGTGATCTCGATCGGCTCCTCGCGGGCGTCGGTCTTCGACTTCGCCTTCGTCTTGACGAGGGTGGCGCCGCCGGCCGCCTCCTCCCCCACATAGCTGATGTCGAAATCGAGCGTCTTGCGCAGGTTCCGTTCGTAGGCCTTGCGCACGAGGCTCTTGAGGATGTCCGAGAACTCCGCCTTCTCGGCGTCGGTGCGCGCCGCCCACTCGGTGCCCAGCGACGCCTCGGCGAGCGCTTGGTAGTCGAGCATCTCGTCGAAGATCGCCTGGATCTTGGCCTGGTTCTGGCCCTGCTTCATCAGGTCGAACAGCGCGGTCTGCTTGGTCTTCACCGTATCGGTCGCGCTGCCGGCGTGGGCCAGACCCGGGAGCCCGACACCCAGGGCCAGGATCGAGAGGACGGTGGCCAAGAACGCGATCATCCTGCTTTTCACGGGCTCATTTCTCCTTGGACGTCCGGGGGTCGCTCCTGAGAGCCAGGATTCGCCCGACACTGGCAACATCGCGCCGTCGTTGTACGCACGCAAGCCGCCTGCCTACCTCTACGGGGCTTCTCGCCGCCCCTTCCTCGCTGGATTCCTGCTCGGCCGCCGCGTTGGAAATCCCAAGCGCTTCCAGCTGCTAGCCGACTTTTCCACCAAGGGTGGAGACGAGGGGGCACAGACGAGTATTCATCACCTCGTGCGCGCCGGCCTACGCGGGCACGCCCACGGCCGCGTACCGGCGTCGCCGGAGCTCGTCGGCCTGGGCCGCCGGGAAGACGCGGCGTTCTCCCATGGTAAGGAGGGGCGTGGACCGGCCTCGCCAGCTGCTCGTCGCCGCGATGCTCGTCGTGGGCTCCTTCGGCCTGGGTGTCGCCGTCACCTCGCGCACCGAGCACGTCGCGGCCGGCCCCAGCGCCGTGGCCGCGCCCGCGGTCCCGCGCGGCGCCGTCGCTTCGCCGCCCCCGCCTAGCGACGCGGCCGCCCCCAAGATCCTCATCGATCCCGCGGCCGTGAACCTCCTCCCGGACGCGTCGCTGCGCCTCGAGCTACCCGCCGGGTTCGACGCCGGCGCCGGCCCCTGAGCGAGAGGCGGCCTGCGGGGGCTCGGAGCTGGGCGGCGGCGCTTCGGCGGCCGCCGTCGCCGGCACCCGCACGCGGAACGTGGCGCCCTCGCCCTCGACGCTCTCCACCTCGAGCGAGAAGCCATGGTCGTCTGCGATGCGCTTGACCACCGCGAGCCCGATGCCCATCCCGTGGGAGCGCGTCGTGAAGAACGCGTCGAAGATCCGCTCGCGCGCCTCGGGAGCGATGCCCGGGCCACGATCGACGATCTCGAGGAGCCGCTCGCCCGCTCCGCCGAGCCGCACGATCACCTCGTCGCCCGCCGCGCTCACCTGGATCGCGTTGCGCACCAGGTTCCAGACCACCTGGCGGATCTGCCCGGCGTCGGCGATGACCAGCGCCGTCTCCGGGCCGTCGTAGCGCACGCGGACGTCGGCGCCGCGCCCGCTGGTGCACGCGAGGGTCACCACCTCGCGCGCCGTGGCGGCGAGGTCCATCGGGGCCTTCGTCGGGAGCCGCGGGCGCGACAGCTCGAGCATGTCGCCGACGAGATCGTTCACGCGCGCCGTCTCGCGCTCGATGATCTCGCAGAGGCGCCGATCCTCGTCCGAGAGGCTGCCGCCCGTCCGCAGCAGCTCGATCGAGCCGGCGATCGAGCCCAGCGGGTTGCGGATCTCGTGCGCGAGCCCCGCCGCGAGCCTGCCGAGCGCCGCGAGCCGCTCGGCCTGCTCGGCGCGGGCGGTCGCGATCTCGAGCCGACCGCCGGTGGTCCGCAGGCGCTCGGCGAGGTAGGCCGCGAGCAGCGTGACGACGGTGATCCCGAGCAGGTTGACGAACACCGGGTAGCTGAGGTCGCCCCACTCGGTGATGTAGGCGCTCGCGTGCTGATCGCCCGGCGGCACGACCACGCGCAGGACGAACGCCGCGCAGAGCAGCAGATAGAAGGTCGCGCCGGAGACCGCGGCGCTGATCGCGCCTGGGACGCCGAGGAGGATCGCGCCCGAGAGGCAGGTGAGCCCGTAGAGCGAGGTGGCGCCGCTCGCGCCTCCGCCCGTCAAATAGACGATCGCGGTCCAGGTGATCTGGTCGGTGACGAGCTGCGCGTGCGCGACGGCGGGCGTGGCTCGCCCGACGCGGAGCAGCGCGGCGTAGAGCCCGGCCACCATGTACGCGGCCGTGACGGTGCCCAGCGCCACCTTGCTCGAGAACCCACCGGGCTGAAAACCTCCGAGGTACACGGCCCCGGTCACCACAAGGAACACGGTGAGCACGAGCAGGCGCAGCGCGGTCAGCCACGCCAGCCGAACGCTCAGCGACCCATCGCCCCCGCGGATCCCGAGGCGCATCGGCCCTCGCGGCCTTCAGTCCGCCTTGATCTTGCCGGCGAGGTCGAAGATCGGCAGGTACATCGAGACCAGCACCACGCCGACCATGCCGCCGATGATGACCATGAGGAGGGGCTCGAGGAGCGAGGTGAGGGCGGCGACCGCGACGTCCACCTCCTCCTCGTAGAAATCGGCGATCTTGTTGAGCATGGTGTCGAGCGCGCCGGTCTGCTCGCCGACGGCCACCATCTGGACGACCATGCCGGGGAAGATTTTGATCTCCGCGAGCGGCTCGGCCATGTTCTTGCCCTCGGAGATGCGGGCCCGGGCGTACATCAGGCCCTCCTCGACGACGACGTTGCCCGCGGTCTTCGCGACGATGTCGAGCGCGTCGAGGATGGGCACGCCCGATGCGAGCAGCGTGCCGAGCGTCCGCGTGAAGCGCGCCACGGCGATCTTCTGCATCACCGGCCCGATGATCGGCAGCTTGAGGAGGAGCCTGTGGAAGAACTTCTTCCCCTTCTTCGAGCGGTACGTGTAGACGAAGGCCACCGCGGCGCCGATCGCCGTCGCCGCCGTGAGCGGCAGGTACGACACGAAGCCCTTCGAGATCGCGATGACGACCTTGGTGAGCTTCGGGAGGGCGTCCTTGGCGCCGAACTCGGCGAACATGTTCTCGAACGCCGGGATGACGAAGGTCATCAGCACGGTCATCACGATGACCATGATGCACATGACGGCGATGGGGTACGTCATCGCGCCCTTCACCTGGCGCGCCAGCTTGACCCGCTTCTCGATGTAGACCGCGAGGCGGTTCAAGATGCTGTCGAGGATGCCGCCGACCTCGCCTGCCTGGACCAGGTTGACGAAGAGGTCGTCGAAGATCTTCGGGTGGCGCCGGAGGGCGTCGCTGAACGTCGCGCCCTGCTCGACGGTGTTCTTGATGTCGCGCAGCGCGGCCTGGAAGAACTTGTTGGGCTCCTGGTTCGACAGGATCTCGAGGCACTGCACGAGCGGCAGGCCGGCGTCGATCATCGTCGCGAACTGCCGGATGAACTTGACGAGGTCCTTGGCGTCGACCCCGCTCCCGAAGGTGATCTGCAGGCTCTGCAGGCCCTTCTTCTTGACCTTCGTCGGGTTGAGCTGCTGGGAACGGAGGCGGTTCTGGACCGCGGCCTCGTTCTCGGCCTCCATGGTCCCTTTCCGGATCTCACCGGCCCGACCACGCGCTTCCCACGCGAACTCCGCCATGCTCGACGAAGGATACGTTCCTTTCGAGGCCGGGGTCAAAGTCGTGAGGCCCGGCACAGTGTCGCCTCCCGCGCGCGCGATCGCCGCCGGGCAGGAGGCGTTTCTTTGGCAGCGCGCGGCGCGGCTGCCATCCTCAGAGGCGTGGATCGATCGGTCGTGGACCTCGGCGCCGTCGCCGACCTCGCGGTCGGTACGCACCGCGCCGCGCCGGGCGCGTGCGTCGCCGCGGCCTGGCGCGAAAGCGGCGCCTTTCGCTTCGGGCTGGGCGCCGCCGGGCGGCTCACGTTCGACGACGCGGCGCCCGAGGTCCTCGTGGCGACGCCCTTCGACCTCGCGTCGGTGACGAAGCCGCTGACGGCGCTCGCGCTCGCGCGGCTCGAGCGGCGGGGTGCGCTCTCGCGCCGCGAGCGGCTCGGCGACGTCGTCCCGGCGCTGGCGTCGACGCGGTCGGCCCGGGTTCCGCTCGATCTGCTCTCGGCGCACCGCGCCGGGCTCGACGCCCACCGACCGCTCTACGCGCCGCTGCTCGACGGCGCGACCGTCGACCTGGAGCGCGCGATCGCGATCGCGGCGGACGCACGTCGCCCGGAGTGCGAGGGCGAGCCGCCGCCCGAGGGCTTCGCGCCGGTCTACAGCGATCTCGGCTACCTGCTGCTCGGCGCGGCGATCGCCGCGCGCGGCGGGGCCGACCTCGACGAAGTCGTCGCGCGAGAGATCACCGGCCCGCTCGGGCTCTCGCCCGCGGCCTCCGCAGGCGAGGTCCCCGGCGCGATCGCGTCGGCGCGCCAGCTCCGCGCCCGAGACCCGCGGTTCGACGAGCGCGTCGCGCCGACCGAGCACGTGCCGTGGCGAGGCGGCGTCGTGCGAGGCGCGGTCCACGACGAGAACGCGTGGGCGGTGGGGCGGGACGCGTCGTGCGGGCACGCCGGGCTCTTCGGCGACGCGCTCGCCGTCGCCCGGCTCGGGGCCGCGATCCTCGCGGCGCTCGCCGGCGAGCTCCCCGGCTGGCTGACCCCGGAGGAGCTCGCCCCGCTGCTGCGCGAGCGCCCGGGCGGGTCGCTGCTCGCGGGGTTCGATCGGAGGAGCGGCGAGTCGCCGACCTCCGGAGCGCGCTTCGGCGCGCGGACGTTCGGGCACCTCGGGTTCACCGGCACGAGCCTGTGGATCGATCCGGACGCGTCGCTCGTCGGGGTGCTCCTCACCAACCGCGTCCACCCCACGCGTGCCGCCGACGCGATCCGGCGCGCGCGACCTGCCGTCTACGACGCGCTCTACGTCGTGCCGAAGCCGTCCCCGTGACCGAGGACGGGCGCGCCTCGGCTCGTCCGGCCGCGGTTGCGCGCCCCGCCTGGCTCGAGAGCGGCCCGGGGGCCAGGCCCCGCACGAGCGAGCGAGCGTGGCGTTGACGGACGGCACGTCGGCACCGGCGCGCTCGGACCTCGTTGGATCCCCGGAGATTCGGCCTGCCGCGGGTCGCCGGTGCTAGCATCGTTCGAGTGTCGAAGCAGGCCGCGCCCGGGCGTCACGAGGGCCGGACGGCGCCGGTGAGCCCGCCGCTCGAGCGAGGCGGTCGCCAGCGTACGTCGGCGGTCGCCCGCGATCCCGCGCCGGCCGCGGCCAACGACGCCGCTGCGCGGGTCGCGACGATCGCCGGCCTCGGCGCCGCGCTCCCGAAGGTCGCTTCCGAGCCGCCGCCTCCGGCGTCCCGGCGCGTGCTCGCCAAGAGCCCTCGGCCGCGCCCCGCCAAGCAGAGCGGCCGCTTCGTCCGCGCCTACACGACGACGTTCGTCGTCCTCGGGAGCTACCTCTGGTTCTTCTTCCTGGCGCGGATCTTCGGGGGCCCGTGGGCGGACGCCCGCGTCAGCGACCTGCACGCGCGCAACGCGCGCCGCGTCGAGCGGACCATCGTCGAGCTCCAAGGCCTGTTCATCAAGGTCGGCCAGCTGCTCAGCATCATGGCCAACTTCCTCCCGGCCGAGTTCCGCTCCGAGCTCGAGGGACTGCAGGATCAGGTGCCGCCCCGCGAGTTCCCCGAGATCGCCGCGCGGATCGAGGAGGAGCTGGGCCGCCCGGTCGACTCGATCTTCGGCGCGTTCTCGCGCGAGCCGCTGGCGAGCGCGTCGCTCGGGCAGGTGCACGAGGCGACGCTCAAGGACGGGACGCGCGTCGCCGTCAAGGTGCAGCACCGCGACATCGACGAGATCGTTCGCCTCGACCTGCTCACGATCCGCCGCATCATGGCGATCGTTTCGGTGTTCGTCCCGGTGCGCGGCCTCGACGCTTACTACCACCAGATCCGGGCGATGATCTCGGAGGAGGTCGACTTCCAGCGCGAGGTGCGGAACGTGACGCGCATCGCGGACAACTTCGCCGAGCAGCCCACGGTGGTGTTCCCGCGGCCCATCCCGGAGCTTTGCACGCGGCGCGTGATGACGACGACGTTCGTCGAGGGGATCAAGGTCGGGGACGTCGCGGCGATCGAGCTGGCCGGCATCGATCGGAAGGCGCTCGCGCGGCGCATCATCACCGTCTTCTGCCAGCAGATCTTCGTCGACGGCATCTACCACGCCGATCCCCACCCCGGAAACATGCTGGTCGGCAGCGGGGGCGAGCTCGTCCTCCTCGACTTCGGCGCGGTGGCCGAGCTCTCGCAGGAGATGCGCGAGGGGATCCCCGAGTTCCTCGAGGGCGTGATCCGCCGCGACACCGAGCAGCTCATCAAGGCGCTGCGGAAGATGGGCTTCCTCTCGAAGGGCGACAGCGTCGCGGTCAGCGAGAAGGTCATCGAGTTCTTCCACCAGCGCTTCCAGGACGAGGTCAAGCTCGAGAGCCTGAACCTCAAGGACATCAAGCTCGACCCGCAGCGCGGCATCGACAGCCTCGTCGATCTCCGGAAGATGAACATCGGGCTGAAGGAGCTCTCGGGCGCGTTCCACGTGCCGCGCGACTTCGTCCTCCTCGAGCGGACGATCCTCCTCCTCACCGGCGTCTGCACCGAGCTCGACCCCGACCTGAACCCGATGGAGGTCATCCGGCCGTACCTCCAGGATTTCGTCCTCGGCAACCGCGACTGGGCACAGATCGCGCTCGAGAGCGCCAAGGACATGGCCCTCAAGGCCATCACGCTCCCGGACGATCTCAAGAAGTACCTGACGAGGCACAACCGCGGCGAGGCCGAGATCCGGGTGGCGGGGCTCACGCAGGCGGCGGGGCTCGTCTACGCCGGCGCGCGCCAGCTCGTCTACACCGCCCTCGGCGTCGCCTCGGGCATCGCGGCGCTCCAGCTCCACCTCGCCGGCCAGGGGGGCCTGGCCCGCTACTGCCTCTGGGGCGCCGGCGCGATGGGCGTGCTCCTCTTCGGCAGCATCCTCTCCACGAGGAGGCGCTGATTGTTCCGGCTCAAGTACCGGGGGTACGACGTCGCCGTGGCCGAGGGCGAGTTCGCCATCGGCCGCGGGGTCGATTGCCAGCTCTGCCTCTCGGACCCCATCGTCTCGCGCCGTCACGCGGTGATCCACGCGCTCCGGGACCTCGTCGTCATCGAGGACTGCGGCAGCCGCAACGGCGTGATCGTCAACGGCGAGCGCGTCGCCGGACGCAGGACGCTCGCCGACGGCGACACCGTCGTCATCGGCGGCCAGGAGATGACGTTCCACGTCGACCCGACGCCGGCCGGCGCGCGACCAGGCCCCGGGCGCGGCCCCGCCTCCGGCCCGGCGCGCGCGGCGGCGATCGCCGGGCAGCCGCCGGCCGCGAAGACGATGGCGCACTCCGTGATGGACGGCGACGACCCGCTGCTCTCGTTCGAGCAGCTCTACGAGCTCGCGCTCTCCGCGCTCGAGGCAGGGCGAGCCCGCGAGGCCGAGCGCGTGCTCGAGCGGCCGCTCGCCGAGGTGCTCTCGCGCTGCCGGTGCGGGCTCGAGGTCGCCCCCGCCCTCTGCGAGGCCGCGACCGCCGGCGCGGCGCGCCTCGCCGAGGCGACGCGGAACGGCTACTGGGTCGACTACGTGTTCGACCTCTCGTCGATCCGCGGCGCGCCGCTCGGCAGCGCCGTGTGCGAGCGGCTCACCCGCGCCGCGGCGAGCGTCATGACGGTCGACGAGACGACGGTCCGAATGTACGTGGAGGCGCGGCGCAGGGCCGCGCAGGCGGACGCGAGCGGGCGCGACGAGTGCGCTCGCCTCGACCAGCTGGCCGACAAGCTCGGCGTCCGCTGCTGAGCGCGAGGTCGGCACGCGCGTCGCCGGCCCCCCCCCGGATGCGCGCCGGCCGGACCTCCGCCGGCTCCGGCGTCGGGCGCGCGCGTGGTAGAACGCACGCATGTCCGACGACACGCCCCCTCCCGCCCACGGCAAGAACGCGGCCGAGGCGGATCTCCTCGCCGAGCTCACCGCCGCCGAGGCGCGCGTCTCGGAGCTTCGGGCCGAGAACTCCGCGCTCGCCGAGCAGTTCCGCGCCGAGCCGACCGACGAGGGGCGCGAAGGGTTGAAGCGGGCCGCCGCCTCGCTCGCGACCGCGCGCGATCGCGTCGACGCCGCGCGCGCCGCGCTCGAGGTGTTCCGGCGCACGGGCTCGCGGCACGGGCTGGTGGCGGAGCACGGCCACGTGGTCGGAACGATCGCGGTCGCCGTCGCGGCGGGCGCGAGCCGCGAGCAGCGCGAGCGCGCCATCGCCGACGTCCTCGGCGAGGAGCTGGCGCGCGCCGCGGCCGAGCTCGGGGCCGCGCTCGGCGCGGCGCCCGACCGCTACACGCGGGAGCGGCCCGGACGCGACGCCGAGGGTCGCACCGTGCTCGACGTCGCGGGCCGGGTCGAGGGCGACGTCCTCTTGCCGGCGATCTCGCGCGCGGCCAAGTCCGCCGCGCGCTGACTTCTGGCGGGGACCATCACCCGACGAGTTCCGCCGGAAACCCGGCCGCACTTGCCTCGGGGGTTCGGCGCGCAAGCCCCGAGGTTGAATTCACAGGCAGCGGAAGCGGGGAGGATTCCATTCGTCGCGACGCCACGCCGATCGAGACGTGAGCGTGGATCGACCGAATGAAATCTCCCCGTCTCCCCGTCTCCCTGTGGAATCACGCGACGACGCGCACGCCGCCGTCGTCGTCGGCGGCGGCGCGGCGGGCGTCGGGATCGCGGAACTGGATGTGGTGTCGCTCGAAGTCGCGGGCGAGCATGGGGGCGCGGTGCGCGCGGATCTCGCGCACCGTCTCGCGGTAGGCGATCTCCTCGATCTCTTCGCGGGCGAAGTACTTCATCGGCGAGCCGCCCATGACGCGGCGCGCGCGCTCGCCCGGCTGGAAGAGGTGGAAGGCGACGTGCGGGTACATCGCGCGCAGCGTCGGCACGGCCTTGTCGAAGCGGCCGTTGATGAGGCTCTTCAAGCCCTGCATCGCCACGAAGACGCCGCCCCGCTCGGCGACGTGGCCGGCGCGCGGGCTCGAGACGGGGACGAGCGGGTCGACGAGGATGACCAGCGTCGCGCCCTCCTGCACGGCGACGCGCATGTTCGTCGTCCGGGTGAAGCCGCCGTCGATGTAGTAGCGGCCGTCGATCTTCTCGGGCGAGTAGAAGGGCACGAGCGCCGTCGAGGCCCGGACGGCGGTGTGGATGGGGACCCGCGGCGCGCTCGGCGAGCCGAACACGACGTGCTCGCTCGTGTCCTGATCGGTGGCGCCGACGTAGAGCTTGCGCGGGAGGTCCTCGAAGCGATCGACCATCCCGGGCTGGGTGAGCTGGCGCTCGAGCCAGCGGCCGAGGCGCGCTCCGGCGAAGGCGCCGGCCGGAGGCACGCGGAAGAGCGCCGACACGGGCGAGCGCTTGCCTCGGACCACCTCCCACGAGAGCGCGGCCGCGCGGCGCGCGAGCTCGCCCAGGTTCGGGTCGAACAGATCCGAGCGCCGGATGCGCGCGATCCGCGAGCTGCCGCCGCGGAGGCCGGCCGCGATCTCCTCCGGACCGACGCCGTTGGCGAGAAATCCTCCGAGGACGGCGCCCGCGCTGATCCCGCAGAGGATGTCGACCTCGGCCAGGCTCTTGTCGGGGAGGAAGCGCTGGAGGGCGCGAAGGGCGCCGAGCTCGTAGAAGAGCCCTTCGATGCCGCCGCCGGCGAGGCAGAGCGCGACCTTGCCGCCTTTGCCCCGGGCGACGGTGGCCACGATCTGCTCCCAGATCGCCTCGGGGCCGCCGGCGGTGATCGTCCCGGCGAGGCGGGCGCGCCCTGCCTCGAAGGCGAGCGCCGCGCCGCGTGCGTCGGCGTCGACCACCAGCCAGGTCCGGTCGCGCGCGAGGACGCCCGCCACCTCGTGCTCGTCGAACAGCGCGCGGAGGAGCTCGAGGCAGGCGCTCTCGTCCGCACCGCCCGGCTCGCCGCGGGCGTCGATGACCAGCACGTCGGCCCCGCCGCTCCGCAGCTTGGCCAGCGTTCGCGCGACGCTCGTCTCGAACCCGAAGCGGACCTGCCGGGCGCGCAGGGGCGAAATCCGTTTCGCGGCCGCCTCGAGCGTCTCCTGCGCCGCGGTGACCGCCCCTCGCCCGGCGCCCTGGGCGCCGGCGGCAGCGGCGACGAAATAGAGGACGTGGTCCATCGGCGGCGGGGTACGTGAGCGCGGGGCGTCCAGGTCGACCCCCCCGTTGCGCGACCGTTCCTATCGAACACGCGCGCCGGAGAAACGCAAGGACATGCGAGAAAGCATACTGATTCCGTGCATGACGGAGCGTGGCCCCCCACGAACCGCGGACCGGCGGGCGCCGGAGGGCGGCCGCGAGTTGCGCTCCGGCAGGGGGCGCTGCAGCCGTCGTTGCCATCGTCGACGCACAATCGCTAAAGTAGGGGGCACCCCGTCCGGCCCGCCGCGCGGGGAGCCCCTGTATGTGGAAGCTAACGATCGAGGACGACGAGGGGAAACAGACCTCTCTGCCTCTTGCCCACGAAGAGTACGGGGTCGGCCGAGCCGAGGAGAACGCGATCCGCCTGACGGATCGGAACGTGTCGCGCAAGCACGCGACGCTCAAGAAGAACGGGCACGGCTGGTTCATCAAGGACCTGGCCAGCTACAACGGCACGTACGTCAACGGCGTCCGGGTCGCCGGCGAGCAGACCATCGGGAACGGCGACGTCGTCCAGCTCGGCGACTACCGCCTCGAGCTCATCGACGAGGCGGTCGCGACCGCCGGGGCGGTCGGCGCCGCGGACGCGCCGGTCCACGGCCCGCCCGCGCTGTCGCACCAGCGCCCCGACCGGCTCGTCGTCGTGGTCGGCCCCACCCCCGGCGCCGAGTATCCCCTCGATCGCGAGCACTTCTCGATCGGCCGCGCCGAGGACGCGACCATCTCGATCAACCACACCTCGGTGAGCCGCCTCCACGCCGAGCTCATCGCCATCGGCAACGGGCGCTACGAGATCGTCGACAAGGGCAGCGCCAACGGCATCCGCATCAACGGGGTGGAGCTGAAGCGCGGCATCCTCGAGGCGGGCGACGCGCTCGAGCTCGGCGACGTCCGGATGCGCTTCGTCGGCGCGGGGAAGATCTTCCGCGCCGGTGCGGACCAGAGCCAGCAGCTCTCGGCCGTGAGCGCGTTCGAGAGCGTCGCGCCCTCGGTGCGCGCCCCGCCGGGCGCGGCGCCCGCGCCCGGCCGGAGCGGCGTCGGGAAGCTCGTGGGCATCGGCGTCGCCGTGGGGCTCTTGCTCCTCGTCGTCATCCTCCTCGCGGTGAAGCCGGGCTCGAGCGCGCAGACGGTCCCGATCGCGACGATGGGCGTGGAGAGCGTCGACATCGGCAAGCAGCTGCTCGAGGACGCCAAGGCGCTGCTCAAGGGCGGCGACGTCGAGGGCGCGCACAAGAAGGCGCTCCAGGTGCCCGAGAACTCGGCCGCCCGCGACGACGCCGCGTTCAAGGAGATCGAGGCCAAGTGGGCCGACTCGATCTTCGAGAAGGTCAACCAGACCAGCGACGCCGCCGAGCAGAAGAAGCTGCTCGCGCTCATCACCTCGACCCAGAGCGTCGATCCGGAGCGGCGCAAGAAGGCGGTCGAGATGCTCACCGCCATCCAGGCCTCGGCGCCCGAGCCGACGACCCCCACCCCGCCTCCGAACCCGGGCATCGCGATCGCCCCGCCCCCGGCCGGGTACCCGCCCGGCCCCGGGCCCGGCCCCGGCACGACGTACACGCCACCTCCGCCGAAGACCGCCGAGCCCACGCCCGTCCCGACGGTGCCCCCGTCGGGCGTGATGGACGACGAGACCACCCGCCGCGCGCTCGGCCCCAAGGCGTGGGCCGGCAAGGCGAGCGAGTCCGAGCTCCGGATGCTCAAGGCCGCGTGCCGCAACCTCGGGGACACGGCGTGCCGCGATCGCGCGGCGGCGCTCCTGAAGAAGAAGCAAGAGGAGAAGGGGCAGTAGCCCGGACGCCGCGGGGGCGGCGAGCGAAGTCATCATGAGCGCGAAGGACGCGTCCGCGCCGCGGCGGCGAGCCGCGAGGCGCGGCGGAGAAATGGCTCCGGCGGCGCCGGCCGAGAGCGCGGCGGCGACGACCGGCGGGCTCCGCTCGCCGGCGGCGGGAGCGATGCTCACGCTCGCCGCGCTGGTGGCGATCCCGTACGCGGTGCCGGGCCTCGGCCGCCTGCGCCTCTTCACGCCGCTCCCCGACGACGTGGGCCTCGGCGCCATCGCGCGCGGGCCGGCGGCGCCGTCGGCGTCGGTCGGCGAGACGCGGCTCGTCATCGAGACCACCGAGCAGCCGGATCTCTCGCAGCCCGAGGAGGTCGCGCTCCCCGCGGCGGCCGCCGCCGCGCTGCCGCCGGCGTCGGCCGAGGGCAGGCCGCCGCGCTCGATCGAGGATCCCTCGGGCCACGCGCTCGACGGGTTCTTCGGCGCGCTCGGCGCCGTCGAGCGCAAGGAGCCGAAGGCGATCGCGCGGGTGACGTACTGGGGCGACTCGATCGTGGCGAGCGACTTCGTCACCGCGACGCTCCGCCGCAAGCTGCAGAAGCGCTTCGGCGACGCGGGGCACGGCTTCATGCTCATGGCCAACGCGTGGCCGGGCTACTTCCACAACGACGTGACGCGCTTCGCCGCGCCGGGTTGGCAGGTGAGCCGCGTCGTCGGCCCGTTCGCCAAGGACGGCCTCTACGGCGTCGGGGGCGTCTCCTTCCGCTCCGAGGGGCCGGGCGTGTTCTCGCGCTTCGGCACGGCGAAGAGCGGCACCTTCGGCCGCGCCGTCTCGCGCTTCGTCGTCGACTACCTCGAGCACCCCGACGGCGGGCCGATGCAGATCTCGCTCGACGGCGCGGTGCGGGAGACCGTCGACACCCGGGGCGAGCGCGCGCGCTCGGCGCTGCGGACGATCGAGGTGCCCGACGGCGCGCACGAGCTCGAGGTCCGGGCCATGGGCGCCGGCGTGCGCGCGTTCGGGGTGTGGATGGAGCGCGACGAGCCGGGCGTGGTGCTCGACGCCATCGGCATCCAGGGCTGCCGCATCCGCTTCCTCGACCAGACCGACGACGCCCACTTCGCCGAGCAGCTCGCGCTCCGGAACCCGAGCCTGGCCGTCTTCCAGTACGGGATGAACGAGAGCGAGGACGGCGAGAAGTACCCGCTCGACCAGTACGAGGCGACGATGAAGGCGCTGCTCGAGCAGGTGCGGCGCGCGCTCCCGAATGCGTCGTGCCTCCTGGTCGGTCCGATGGACCGCGCCGACAAGAAGGGCGACGTCTACACGAGCCGCCCCGTCATCCCCAAGCTCGACGCCATCCAGCGGAAGGTCTCGGCGGAGGTCGGGTGCGCCTACTGGGACACGTACGGCGCCATGGGCGGGCGCGGCTCGATGGGGACCTGGGTGCAGCGCGGGCTGGGCGGCGCGGACCTGGCGCACCCCTCGAGCGCGGGCGCCGAGGTGCTCGGCGGCTGGGTGTACGCGGCGCTGATGGAGGCCTACGAGCGCCACCGCGCGGCCGGGGGATCGGGGGCGCCGTGAGCGGCGGCGCCGGCGGGGGGCGCGCCCGCCGCGCAGGCGCGGGGCTGCTCGCGGCGATGGGGCGCGCCGCCGACGGCGACGGCGACGTCGAGATCGCGCACGCAGCGCTCGAGGGGCTCGACCCGCTCCTCCGCGGCGGCGCGCGCCGGGCGCTGCGCGTCGCGTACGCCGCCCCGATGCTCGCGACGAAGG
>CAYJPW010000129.1:0-30632 GCA_964372055.1 uncultured Polyangiaceae bacterium | reverse complement strand
TGGCGCGAAGGTCTACGACGCCCGAGGCCGAAGGCCGAGGCAGGAGAGAACGTCCCCCAAGGCGAGGAGGGAGGTAGCTTGGGGCCGAGCCCGGGGTGGTGGTGTGATCGCGCGCCGAAGGCCCGTGAGGAGGGGCCCCAATTGTCTGAGCTCGCCCAGCGCGGCGAAGCCGCGCCAGGGCGAGCGAGTTTTGGGGAGGAACCTCGCGGGCCGCAGGCGCGCGATCACACCACCACCCCGGGCGGGACGAGAAGTTATTCTCCCGACTACGCCAGTTGCCAGAAGAGGACTTTTTCCGAGTTGAAATACGCGTGCCCGACCGCGTCCGTCTTGTTCCACACGTCCATGTGGCCCTGCCCGCCGTAGCCGGGGATCTTGATGAACGAGATCACGCCGGTCTTGTCGGCGAGCTCGGGGGGCGTGGTGCCGTTCAGGTCCTTGAAGCTGTGGGTGGGTTTGCCCCACTGCTCCTGGAGGAAGTAGGCGACGTCGCGCGCGCCGCGGCCGATGCCGTGGGGGCAGAGGTTGTCGCGGTAGCCGTACTTGCCGAGGAGGAAGGCCTTGCCGTCGCCGCTCTTGGCGAGCTGACCGATCTTGGTGCGGTTGGCGACGAGGCCGAGGGCGATGACGATGCCCTCCGAGATCCGGACCGCGCAGGTGTTCACGTTGGGCATCCCGCTCGCGTCCTTGGTGTAGATGCGCGGGCAGTCGTGGACGCTCGTGGGCTCGGTCTTGTAGTTGTCGAGGAGGTCCTTGAAGACGGGCTTGCGCAGCTTCATCGTGTTCTCTCCACGTCAACGGACCACGGTCCAGCCGTGCGCGAGCTTGCTGACCGTCAGCTCCATCGCGTAGGGCTGGCCCTCGCCCTGGCCGCGCAGCGGCGGGCGCTGGCCGGCGTCCGTGACCTTCACGAGGCGGCCGTCGGTGCTCGGGCGGAGCTCGAGCGCGGCGGGATCGATCGGGTCCATCTGCCAGTCGTCGGCCTTGAAGCGGTTCTCGAGCGTCTCGCGCAGATCGGCGTCGAGCTCGGCGGCGGGGACGTCGAGCGCGCGCGCGTACTCCTCGGTCTTCACGCGCACGTAGGCCGTGACCGTCCCCGCGTCGCGCGCGGCGAGCGCGCCGTGGAGCGCCAGCACGAGCGCGGCGATGTCGTCGCGATCGGCCTCGGTGAACGGGGTCGCGTCCTGCCACGCCCAGCGCCCGTGGCCCTCGTCGATGGGGACCGGGCGCGCGTACACCGCCGTCATCCCTTCGGGCGCGAGCGGCTGCTCGGCGTCGCTCCACTGGAAGGCGACGATGTTGGCGTCGGGCCCCGGCTCCTTCCCGTGCTCGCCCTTGATGACGAGCGTCTTGAACCCGGCGCCGCTCTCCACCTTCTGCCCGGGCGGCGGACCGAGGCGCACCTCGAGCTGGTTGGGCCCGTCGACGATCCAGGGGTTGAGCTTCATCTGGGTGAAGCGCGTCGCGCCCCACGGCTCGGCGTAGACCGGCGCCCCGTTGAGGAGCACCTCGACCGCGAGGCCCGAGCACTGCACTTCGAGCGCGTAGATGAGGTACGGGGTCACGGCGTGTGCTTGGTGAGGCTCCAGCTGTTCTTGTTCCAGATCACGCGCTCCTCGACGAGCGTGATCGGGAACGTCTTCTCCCACTTGTCGAAGAAGAGGAGCGTGATCTCGCCCTTCACCCCCATCCACTTGAGCTCGAGGTTGAAGGCCGGCTCCTCCTCGGCGTAGTCCGGCGCGGCCGAGAGCTCGAACGAGGTGCCGCCCGCGGCCTCGGCGGCGATCGCCTTCTTGCTCACGAGGTGCACGTGGACGCCGAGCTTGCCGCCGAGCGAGCCGGTGGCCTTCGCGAACTTCTTCGGCGCCTCGTCGGGCGTCTCCTTCGACCAGTGGCCCGCGATGGCGACGGCGCCGAAGAACTCGACGAACACGTAGGCGTCGCCGAACTTCTTCACCACCGCCGGGAGCGCCGCCGTCGGCCCGAAGGGGAAGCGCATGCTCAGCTTGAGCAGCGGATCGAGGCCGACCGAGGCGTCGTACTTGTAGAAGGCGCGGTGGTCGTTCGGCCACTCGCACCACGCCGCCTCGACGGCGACCTTCCCCTGCGCCAGCTCAATCTCGAACTTGGGGAACCAGGCCTCGAGCACCTTCTTGAACTTGTCGACGTACTCCTGGACGTACGGCCACTTCTTCGGCTCCCAGGAGAGCTCGAACTTGTCGCGCGGGTACGACTTGATCGTGTAGCTCTTGCTCGAGCCGGCACAGGCCTGGGCCTGCACCATGTACGTCTTCGGCGGCTCCTTCCCGAGCCACCGGATCGACTTGCCGATCATGTGCGCGTTCCAGCGCTTGGCCTCGAACGTCGTCGTCGGCTCCTTCACCGTCTTGGAGAGCTCGCCCGAGATGGTCCACTGCGGGTGGTTGCCGCAGCCGCCCTTGAACTTGCCGAGCAGGGTGATCTTGTCGTCCTTGCCCTCCTTGGGCACGACCTCGAGCACCCCGTCCTTCGAGGCGTGGCGCGGCGACTTGTCGTGGTCGCAGTGGACGATCTCGCTGACCAGCTCGCAGACGATCTTCTCGGTCGGCTTGGGATCCGGCTTCGAGGGGCGCTGCGGGCCCTTGCCGGGATCGCGCTCGGTGTGGGTGATGGGCCTGGCGCCGAGCTCGGTCCCCGGATCGGTGGCCTTCACCGTGAAGGTCCCCGGCTTCATCGCCTCGATGGGATCGGGCTTGGGCGCCGCCGGGGGCGCCTTGGTGTTCACGTAGACGTGGCTGCCCTCGATCATCACGTCGCCGCCCTTGGCCTTGACGGTGATGTCGCCGCTCGCCTCGAGCAGGATGTCCGTTCCGTCGAACGCGACCGTCGCCTCGCCGGTCGTGAAGATGACCCGCTCGTCGATCATGTCGAACGTGGTGGGGAGCGGCGAGAGCGTGGGCTCTTGCTGGGCGAGGAGCTTGAAGTCCTCCTTGGAGGGCGGCGTCACCGTCTGCACGACGTGGCGCTTGCCGACCATGCTCGCGTCGAGCTTGCCGATGATCTCGGAGCGGTTCTCGCCCACGAGCACGTGGCGGCTCTTCCCGGTCCGCTCCGTCTCGCTGTTCTTGACGAGCTTCTGCAGGTCCATCTGGGCCTGGACGTAGACGATCTCGCCGCCCTTCTGGTCCTCGATGAGGATCTCGTTGAACCCGTTCGAATTCGGCGACGAGTCGCTCTTCCAGGTGCTGCGCGTCTTGTGCTTGGGCAGCTTGTAGGGGACGCGCGTGGTGTTGTTGTAGACGCGGCCGACGACGACCGGCTGATCCGGATCGCCCTCGAGGAAGCCGACGAGCACTTCCTGGCCGACGCGCGGGATGAGCACCGAGCCGAAGCCCGCGCCGGCCCACGGC
Source organism: uncultured Polyangiaceae bacterium (assembly GCA_964372055.1). Taxonomy (GTDB): domain Bacteria; phylum Myxococcota_A; class Polyangia; order Polyangiales; family Polyangiaceae; genus CAYJPW01. Next base: position 27,243 of record CAYJPW010000129.1, on the reverse strand, counting down.
TGGCTGACGCGCATCCAGCACGAGCTCTGCTCGTCGAGCTTGCCCTCGCGGTCCCAGTGGAACTGGACGCGCACGCGGCCGAACTCGTCGGTGTGGATCTCCTCGCCGCGCGGGCCGGTGACGATCGCGCTCTGCACGCCGCGGATGCGCGGCTTCGGCGTGCGCTGCTCGGGCTGGTAGGGGCGGCTGGTGTAGGCGGCCTCGCCGCCGAAGGTCCACTCGCCGCCGGGCGTGCCCTCGAGCGAGAACTCGGTGACGAGCAGCTTCTTGCCGGCCGCGAGATCGCGCCGCGGGTGGTGGTTCATCGCGAAGACGACGCCGGGGCTGAGGTCGAGGCAGTTGGTCTCGAAGGTGATGCGCTCGCGGAGGCGCCGCGCGGAGAGCAGGCCGCGCTGGGCGAGCTCGCCGCCCTCCTTCTCGTCGTGCCGGGCGACGCCCTTGTCGTCGGCGACCGGCGTGTCCCCGCCCTTGCCCGTCTCGACCAGGAAGCCGCCGGGCACGTAGCGGTACTGCTCGTAGAAGTCCTCGGGCGCCTCGGCGGGCGCGGCCTTGCCGACGAGCTGGTAGTCGGCCCGCCGGCGGAAGTCGTGGTCGCGGAGCGTGAACCGACCGGGCCGCACCCGGTGGGCGAGGCGCACCTTGGTGACGAACTCGCGCTCGGCGGCCTCGTTGGGCTTGTCCTCGTAGGGGATGGGCGGGCCGGGGCGCGGATCGCGCGCGTGCGGCACGTCGGACAGGGTCATCTCGCTGACCTTGTCCTGATCGAAGGTGAACGAGTAGGTGATGCCGGCCTGCTCGAGCAGCCGGTTCACGAAGGCGAAGTCGGTCTCGCCGTACTGCACGACGTACTCGTGCTTGAGGTACTCCTTCGTCAGGGCGACGTTGGGCTTGATCTTCCACTGGCCGAGCACCTCGAGCACGATGTCGGGGAGCGACATGTGCTGAAAGACGCGGTTGTCCTCGCGCTGCGCGAGCAGCCACAGATCGGGGACGATCTGCAGGTGGTAGGTGGAGAGCCCCGTCGGCTCGGGCTGGATCTGCTCGATGTGGCTGCAGATGCCCGTCCACAGGCGCGCCGGCATGCTCAGGTTGGCGAGCCCGGCCTGGATGCGGAACGACGCCGCCTTTCCGACGATCGCCTCGAGGTCGATGTCGTCGTTCTTCGACACCGCGATGATGCTGACTTCGAAGGGCGCCGAGAGCGCCTCGTGCACCGAGAACCGCCGAACCGAGAGGTCCTCTTTCGACGCGAACGCGAGCTCGAGAAGTCCCATGGTCGCTCCCTCGCCAGGCTACCCCCGATGCGAGGACATTTCACCGCCCACGTGGGCGCGCCCGCACCGGGATTTCCTGCCCGGGCGGGCCCCGCCGGCCCACCGAGCGGCGGGCGAAGCCGATGGAGGCGTAGGACGAGGCGCGCTACGCTCGACAGACCCGCCGAATGCCCCTCGTCGACCCCTGGCAATGGCTGACCAGCGACGGCGAGCTCCCCGAGGAGCCGCACAGCCGACGCGAGGCCCTGCGCATCTGCCGGTTCATCGAGTACGGCGGCACGCTCCACCGCCTCTTCGGCCGCGAGACGCTGCTCCAGTGCCGGGCACGCCCCCAAGGGAACGCCTGCCTGGGCTTGATGTGGGTCACGAAGACCGAGAACGACCTGATCCGCGCCTTCTGCTCGGCCTGCGACGCGGAGGAGATGGTGATCGAGAACTGGCAGCGCACCGAGTGGGCGCACGGGATCATGGCGCCGGTCCCGATGTAGTGCAGTCGTGAGCCCGGGCTTCAGCCGGCTTCAGCCCGGGGTCGGCGAAGACGATCCCGATGTCGACGCTGTCAGCTCCTCAAAGCCCCCCTCCTACCGCCAGCGTGCACGCCGCCGCCCCACCATCGACGGCGAGGATCGCTCCTCCACCCAAGAACCACGGCCGCCCCGCGGCCTCGGTGATCGGCCACGCCGTCCGCGCCGCCACGCTCAGCGCTGCGAGACGACGCGCCCCGCCCTGCTCGGCCCGCTGGAACACGATCGTCGCGCCCGAGGGAGACCACGCGGGCGCCTCGGCCCCGTCGACGAGCTCGCTCTCGTGAAGGACCTCGCCCTCGCCGTCCAAGTGCGGGACGGCGATGAGCGCGCTCCGGTCGAGCTCGAGGTGGACGATGAAGATGCCGAGCGTCCCGCCCTTCGGTGACCAGAACGGGAAGACGTGCGCCTGCGATCCGGGGATCTGCGTGACGAGCTTCGGTCCGCCGGGAGCGTCGCGCTCGAGCGCCCACACCTCGCAGAGCCGCTCGTCGATGCGCCGGCAGCTCCAGGCGACGCGCTTGCCGTCGGGCGAGACGGCGAGACGCGGCGGGAAGCGGGCGTTGCCGTCGTCGCGGAGGTCGGCGATCGTCTCGGGCTCGCCCTCCGCCACGGGGACGCGTCGGATCGTGCCCTCGGCCGAGCTCGCCACGAGGAGCGAGCGCCCTCGCGGCGTCCACGCGAACGCGCCGCCCGGTGTCGGCGCCGGCGGAGGGCGCTCGGCGGATCGCGCCGGCGCGCCGGGCGGCGCCAGGAACGGGAGCGCGTCGGCGAAGCGGGGCTTGGGCACCGGCCGGGCGCACCAGCGCACCAGGCGCGTCGTCTCGAGCAGCTCGTCCTTGCAGGCGAGGTACGCGACGTGGTTGCCCGAGGGCGACCAGAGCAGCTCCTCGACCTCCCAGCCAGGCTCGATCATGGCCCACCGCTCGCCCACCTCGCCCGCGCCGGCGACGTAGATCCCGGCCTCCTCGCCTCCGACCACGTACGCGAGCCGGTGCCCGTCGGGGGCGACCCGGACGAGCGTCGCGGGCTCGCGCGGCCCGAGCTCGCGGCGCTGGAGCGATCGCGGATCGCGATGGGCCTCGAGCACCGCCCCGCTCACAGCGGCTGCGCGAACGTGAGCACGTGGGCGACGTCGCCGCCGTCGACGACGAGCGTCTTCTCGTCGATGAAGCGGGGCGTGCCGTGGACCTCGTTCGGCCCGGTGAGCCCGACGAGGTCGTGCGTCTCGGTGTCGAGCAAGACCAGCCGGCTCGGGCCGCTCTTGGTGAACTCGTGCTCGGGCTCGGGCGTGTGGAAGAGGGCGATCCACCGGCTGCCCGGCGACCACGCCGGCGTCTCGGGATCGTCGAGCAGGGGGTTGTCGTAGAGGAGCTCCCCCTCGCCCTCGAGCCGCGGCACCACCACGAGCCCGCTCTTGCTCTGGCCCAGGTGGACCATGAAGAGGCCGAGCGTCACCCCGCGCGGCGACCAGAAGGGCAGCACATGGACCGCCTCGCCCGGGATCTGGGTGAGCAGGCTCGGGGCCGGGCGATCGGCGCCCTGGGTCACCAGCCAGACCTCGGCGACGCTGTCGGCCACGCGCCGGCAGGTGAAGGCGATCTTCGAGCCGTCGGGCGAGGGCGCGAGGTGCGGCGGGAAGTGGGGATCGCCGTCGTCGTCGATGCTCGCGACCTCGGCCGCGGGCGACGAGGGATCGAGCGACTGCGCGAGGATGGCCTGGCGCTCGAGATCGGCGACGAGCACGCCGCTGCTCTTCGCGCTCCAGGCGAGCGCCGAGCCGCGCACGCGCCCGATCTCGCCCGGCACGAACGCCTTCACCCACCCGACGGCGCGCGCTCCGCCCGGCGGCGGCCCGCCCCCGACGAGGTAGGCGAGGTGGCTGCCGTCGGGCGACCAGACGAGATCCTCGACGCGCCACCCTTCGGCGGCGACGAGGCGCATCGGCCCCGTCTGCACCGAGGGATCGTCGACGTAGACCCCGGCGGCGGCGCCGTCGTGGCGCGCGAACGCGAGGCGCCGGCCGTCGGGCGCGACGCGCACCCGGCCGACCTCGGCCTGCTCGGGGACCCTGGGGCGTAGCTCGGTACGACCGACCACTGCGCTCATTTCACCTTGCCTCGGAGAAAGTGACCCTGCCGGTCACTTCACGCCCTTCACCTTCACCATCGGGGAGCTGCCATGGTTCAGGGTCTTCCACGACTCCTCGAACTTGCTGGCCTCCCAGACTTTGTTGTCGGCGCCGCCCCAGCCGTGCTCGGCGACGACGTACTCCTTGCCGTCCTTCTCCATGAACCCCTTGATGACCGCGTAGTGCCCGCGGTCGGTGCCCTTCTGCGGGTCGCCCTTGCCGTCGACCGAGAAGGTGACGAGCGGCGGGACGCCCTCGGCCACCGACTGCTTGAGGTCGGCCATCGTCGCGTTGGGCGTGTAGCTCGCGTCGTAGCCGTAGGCCTGCGCGAGCTTCGCCTCGTCGCGCTCCCACATGCCGCCGGTGTCGGTCCAGCCGTTCTTCTTCGCCGTCGCCAGGAGCTCGTCCTGGTTCGGCGTCTGCGCGTTCGGGTTCGAGAGCTTGTGGTAGTCCATGACCATCCCGAGCGCCGCCAGGCCGCAGGTCGGCCCGGTCTGGGTGCGGTGCGGGACGGTGAGGACCTTGGGGCCGTCGGCCTTGGGCGCCTCGGGCTTCTTCTTGCCGAGGCCGAGCCAACCCTTGATCGAGTCGAGGACCGGGCCGCCCGGCTTGGGCAGGTCGACCAAGAGGTCCTTGCGCTTGATCTCGTCGACCTTCGGCTTGTCGTAGAAGAGCTTGTCGATCGAGGCGAGGACGCGCCCGTTCGGCCGCGCGACGCGGTCCGACACGATCTTGTCGGCGTCGGGCGTCACCTCCTGGCCGGGCAGGCAGTTGAAGTACACCTTGCTGCCCTGCATCGTGAGCTCGCCGTCGGCCGAGAGGCGGACGCCGCCGTTCGCCTCGATGACGATGTTGGGCCCGTCGAGGACGATGCTCGCCTTCCCCGTCGTCAGGGTGATCTTCTTGTCGACGACCTCGATCCAGGTCTCCTTCGGCGACACCTCGGGCTCGCCCATCTTCCGGATCTTGAGATCGGTCGCCTCGACGATCTTCACCAGGCGCTGCTTGCCGATCTGGAACGAGTCGACCGCGCCGACGGCGGTGACGCGCTGCTCGCCGACGATGCGCGTCCGGTCCTTGCCGGTGCGCTCGGTCTCGTGGCGCTTCACCAGCTTGCGCCAGTTCTTCTGCCCCTGCATGAAGACGAGCTCGGCCTTCGACTTGTCCTCGAACATCACCTCGTTGAACGAGTGGTCCGCGTGCGGCGAGCTGTTCGACTTCCAGGTGCTGCGCGTCTTGTGCGCCGGCAAGACGTAGGGCGGCTTCGCGCTGCTGTTGTAGAGGCGGCCGATGACGAGCGGCTGATCCGGATCGCCGTCGAGGAACTCGACGAGCACCTCGTGGCCGACGCGCGGGATGTTCATCATCCCGAAGCCGGCGCCGGCCCAGCCCTGGCTCACGCGCAGCCAGCAGGTCGCCGAGTCGTCGAACAGGCCCTCGCGGTCCCAGTGGAAGCGGACGCGCACCCGCCCGAATTCGTCGGTGTGGATCTCCTGGCCCTTCGGGCCCACCACGATCGCGCTCTGCGGGCCGTCGATGCGCGGCCGCGGCGTCACCCGATCGGGCCGGTACGGCGCGTCGGCGAGCACGGCCTCGCCCACCAGCGTCCACTCGCCGGTGGGGCTGCCCTGGATCATCGTCTCGACGACGAGGAGCTTCTTGTCCTTCCCGAGATCGGCGTGCGGGTGCCCGTCGACGCCGAAGACGACCCCCGGCCCGAGGTCGAGCGCGTTCGACGCGAGCTCGACATGCCGCTTCTTGTGGCGGTCGCCCTCGAGCACCCGCTGCGCGCGCTCCTTGAGCGCGGCGTCGTCGTGGCGCGCCTTGCTCCGATCGTCGGCGACCGGCGTCTTGTCCTGGACCTTGTCGACCTCGACGAGCGAGCCGCCGGGAAGATAGTGGTACTGCTCGAGCCCGTCCTCGGGGGACGGCGCGGGCTCCGCGGCGCCGAAGAGCCCGAAGCCCGGCCGCCGGAAGTCGTAGTCGCGCAGCGTCGCGCGGCCGGGCCGGATCCGGTGCGCGATGCGCACCTCGGTCACGTAGGGCAGGCGCGCCGCGTCGTTCGGGTTGTCGACGTAGGGGAGCGAGCCCTCGTCGCGGGGATCGTTCTTCTCGGGCTTGTCGCAGAAGACGAGCTGGGTCTTCGCCTTGGTGTCGCCGACCGTCTTCTCGGTGAAGTAGTAGGCGATGCCCGCGTCCTCGAGCAGGCGGCTCACGAAGGCGAAGTCGCTCTCGCCGTACTGCACCCGGTACTCGAGCTTGGGGTAGCTCGCTCGGTCGAGCTTCCACTGCGCCTCGATCTTCCACTCGGCGAGGAGCTTCTCGACGATGTCGGGCACCGAGAGGTGCTGGAAGATGCGGTGGCCGCTCCGCTGCTGGAGCAGCCAGAGGTCGGGCACGATGCGGAGCATGTACGTCGAGAGGCCCGTCTGGCTCGTCTCGGGCTGGACCTGCTCGATGTGCGAGCAGACGCCGGTCCAGACGCGGTGGGTGAGCCCGCGCCGCACCACCAGGCCCGCGCCCTTGCCCACGATCGCGGCGAGATCGAGGCCGTCGTTCGGCGAGGTCGCCGTGAGCGTGATCTCGAACGGCTCGCTCATCCGCTCCTGCGCGGCCAGCTGCACCACCGCGAGCGAGTCCTCGCCCGACTCGAGCTTGAGCTCGAACTGCGGGATGAGCTTCTCGATCGCCTGGGCGACGGCTTTCTGGACCTTGGAGGGGCTGTCGAGGATGGCCATCTCTACCCCGTGAGCTCGAGGGTGGACGTGACGATGTCGAGCGTGCGCTTGTTCTGCATCCAGGCGAAGGCGTCGTCGTCGCGCGTCGGGCCGAGCACCCCCGCGACCACCCACACCCGTTCGTTCATCATGACGCGGCAGCGCACCTCGGCCGGCGTGCCCTTGAAGGTGGCGGCCTCGGACGCGAGGTACCACGACTTGTCGAAGAGCTTGCGCGGCGCTTCTTCGGTGAAGTCACGCTCGGCGACGATGAAGCGGTTGTCGCGCACCGCGTCGAGGTAAGCCTCGGCCACGTCGCGCGGCTTCTTCGCGGCGTCGCGGTCGATCACCGCGAACGAGAGCTGGCCGGCGAAGGCCGACTCGTCGCCCACCGCGGGCTTCTGCTTCGCCTGGAACGACGCGCCCTGGGCGCCGCCCTTCTCGGGCACGACCAGCCACGACTCGGGCACGTGGGTCTTCCAGGCGACCGGCGTCTTCTCGGCCACCGTGACCACCTTCTCGGCGAAGAGCCCCAGCGAGTCGTCGAGCACCTGGAAGGTGGCGACCGAGACGAAGAAGTCGTCGGCGTATTTCGGGTAGTCGGCGGCGCGCGTGCGCAGGCAGAGCACGAAGAGGCGCGGGCCCCACTTGGTCGCGAAGAACCGCCCCGCGAAGGGCTCGCCGTCCGCGTCCCAGGTCGCGACCGCGTCGCCGATCACGCCGGCGAGCATCTTGACCGGCTTCTGCGAGACGATGGTCTTGCCCTGCTGCTCGAGGCTCGCCAAAAGCCAATCGGCCGGATCGATCTCGCGCTGCAGGAGGTGGCCGAGCACCTCGAGATCGACCTCGGGCTCGTGGTGCTTGAAGAGCGCCAGCGTCTGGATGGGCGCGTCCTTCGTGGGCGGGTCCTTGCCCTGCGGACCGAGGCCCCAGTCCTTGCGGACCGCCATCTTGAAGTGCCAGATCGGCTCGGCGCACCGATCGACGGTGACGCGGAGGAAGCCCTCGCTGATCGCCTGCTTCGACAGGGCGAGGTCGGTCGGGTGCGGGAGCGCGGTCGTCACCTAGCCTCCAATGAACACGCTCATGCAGCCCATGGCGACGGCGTCGGGCGCGGGCGCGGGCGGCGAGAAGCCGAACTTGCGCCCGATGCTGATGTCGAGGCTGATGCCGAGCCCGGCGAGGAGCTCGGCGGCGAGCGAGCCCATGATGTGCGTGCGGTGCTCTTCCTTGTCGTAGTAGACGTACGCGCTCGCCTCGCCGCCGACGCCGGCGAGGTCGCCCGAGACCGCTCCCTTGATGTCGATGGTGTACCCCGGCCAGATCGGGATGCTGAAGCGGGTGCGCGCCTCGCCGCCGAGCGCCGTCGCCCCGGCCTTGGCGCCGGCGCCGAGGCCGACGCGCTTGCCGTCGTCGCCGAGGAGCACGCCCGCGTTCGCCTCGGCCGTCATCAGGTCGACCTTGCCGCCGACCTCGGCGTACGGGTTCTTGCCGCCGTCGCCGGCGGGGCCCGTGTAGACGCTGCCGCTGTAGCTGTTGAGCGCGGCGCGGCCCGAGGCCGACGCGCCGACGCCGTGCCCGACGCTGCCCTGGACCTCGGCGCCGACCGTGCCGATCTCGGCCTTGCCGCGTGCGCCGAAGGCGACGGGGCCCTTGTTGGTCTCGGTCTCGCCCGACGCCGAGAAGATGCCGACGCCGACCTTGTGCTTGTCGATGTGGCCGTCCTTGTCGAAGTCGTCCGAGACGTGCTCGGCGTAGACGGCCTTGAGGTAGTTGTCGTCGTCCTTGACCTTGTACTCGGCGGCGGCCTTGTGGGTCTTGCCCGGCGGCGGCGCCGTCGGCGTGGCGCAGGCGATGGTGTCGGCGACGCGCGCGGCGCCCTTGCCGTTGATGAACACCGTCGTCGACGCGGAGACGATCTTGCCCGCGACGTGCCCGGGGATGGGGCAGACGTGCGCGTCCTCGAGGCGCGCCGCCGGCATCCCGCCGATGGTCGTGTCGGGCGAGCCGGAGGTGACCTTCCCCCCGTGAACGCACTGGTCGAGCTGTCGCGCGGCAGGCTTCATCGTTCGCCTCGTCAGCTGTTGATCCGCACGTTGGGCCCGCCGTGCACGACGATGTTGCCGCCGGCCTTGAGGCCGATGGCGCCCTTCGCCTCGAAGATGACGTCGGCGTCGTCGACGTAGAGGTGCGCCGTGCCCGTCGTCACCGCGACCTTCTTGTCGATCATCTCGAGCTTCGTCGGCAGCGGCTCGAGCGCCGGGTCCTGCTGGGAGAGGATCTTCATGTCCTCTTCCTTCGGCGGCTTCACCATCTGCAGCGAGTACTTCTCGCCCACCAGGGTGACGTCGGTCGCGCCGACCACCGATCCGCGATCCACGCCCACCACGACGAGGTGGCTCTTGCCGGTGCGCTCGGTCTCGTTGTTCTTCACGAGCTTCTGCAGGTCGCGCTGCGCCTGCACGTAGACGAGCTCCTCGCCCTTCTTGTCCTCGAAGCGGATCTCGCTGTAGCCGTCGGACTTCGGCGTCGAGTCGCTCTTCCAGGTGCTCTTCGTCTTGTGGTCGGGCAGGCCGTAGGGGACGGTCTTCGACGCGTTGTAGGCGCGGCCGACGACGACCGGCTGATCGGGGTCGCCGTCGAAGAAGCCGACCAGCACCTCCTGCCCGATGCGCGGGATGACGATGGTGCCGAACCCGCTCCCGGCCCACGCCTGGCTCACGCGCATCCAGCACGAGCTCGCCTCGTCGAGCTTGCCCTCGCGGTCCCAGTGGAACTGGACGCGCACGCGGCCGAACTCGTCGGTGTAAATCTCGTCGTCGCCCTTGGGCCCGACCACCACCGCGCTCTGCACGCCGGCGATCCGCGGCTTCGGCGTCTTCGCCGCCGGACGGTAGGGGTCCGCCGCGAACGCGGCCTCGCCGTCGAAGGTCCACTCGTCGCCTTCGCTGCCCGAGAGCGACAGCGCCGTGACCATGAGGGTCTTGTCGGGCGCGAGATCGCGGCGCGGGTGGCGCGCCATCGCGAAGACGACGCCCGGCGCGAGGTCGAGGAGGTTGGTCGTGAAGGTGACCTGCCGCTTGCCGCTCCGCGCGGCCTCGAGCGAGCGCTGCGCGAGCGCGGTGGCCTCTTTCTCGTCGTGGCGCGCGACGCCCTTGTCGTCGGCGACCGGCGTCTCGCCGCCCTGGCCTTTCTCGACGAGGAACGCGCCCGGCGCGTACCGGTAGCGCTCGTAGAAGTCCTCGGGCGCCTTGGCGGGCTCGGCCTTGCTGAAGAGCGGGTAGTCGGGCTTGCGCCGGAAGTCGTAGTCGCGGAGCGTGACCTTGCCCGGCTTGACCGCGTGGGCGATCTTCACGTGCGTCAGGAACTCGTGCTCGCCGGCCTGGTTGGGGTTGTCGACGTAGTGGATCGGCAGCCCGGGCCGCAGGTCGGCGAGGTGGGGCTGGTCGGCGAGGTGCAGCGTCGTCGGCTTGTCGGCCTCGAACCGGAACACGTAGCTCAACCCCTCCTGCTCGAGCAGGCGGCTCACGAAGGCGAAGTCGGTCTCGCCGTACTGCACCACGTACTCGTGCTTCGGGTGCTCGAGGTTGAGCGTCTTGTCGGGCTTGATGCCGTACGGCTCGAGGACCTTCTCGACGATCGCCGGCAGCGAGAGGTGCTGGAAGATGCGGTGGTTCCGTCGCTGCGTGGCCAGCCACAAGACCGGGACGATGCGGATGTAGTAGGTCGAGAGCCCCGTCGGCTCGGGGTGGAGCTGCTCGATGTGGCTGCAGACGCCCGTCCAGAGGCGCGCCGGCGACTGCAGGTTGCGGACACCGCTCAGGATCCGGAAGGCCGCGCCCTTGCCGACGTTCGCCTCGAGGTCGAGGTCCGGGTTCTTCGAGCGGGCGATGATCCCGACCTCGAACAGCCGCGAAATCCCCTCGGCGATCGAGAACCTCCGGACCGAGAGATCGTCGTGCGACGCGACCTGGATCTCGAGCTGCGACATCGATTCACCTGGCCTCGGCGGCCGGCCGGCGCGGGGGCACGAGCGCGCTCGTGCTGTGTGCACGCGCGTGCTCGAGCGGACCTGCGCCGGCGACGGTGCGCCGGGTCCAGGATATCCCCGTTCGTCGCCGTTAAGGAAGCGGGGTGTGGGCCGGATCGCAGCCGCGGCGACGCCCGTCAGATCCGTCCGCGGGCGGCGTCGAGGCGCAGGCGCCACACCTCGAAGACGGCCTCGGCGAAGATGCGCCGGCTCATCTTCGACCGGCCGGCGCGCCGGTCGACGAACACGATCGGGAGCTCGACGAGGCGGAGGCCCTTCCGGAGGGCGCGGTAGCTCGTCTCGATCTGGAAGGCGTAGCCGTTCGAGCGCAGCCCCTCGACGTCGATCGCCTCGAGCGCCCGGCGCGTGTACGCCTTGTACCCCGTGGTGAGATCGCGGACGGGCACCCCGAGGATCGCGCGCGCGTAGAGCGAGCCGCCCTTCGAGAGCACATGCCGCCCGAGCCCCCAGCCCTCGACCCCGCCGCCGGCGACGTTGCGCGAGCCGATCACCACGTCGGCGCCGGCCTCGATCGCCTCGAGGAACGCCGGGAGGTGGCGCGGATCGTGGGAGAGATCGGCGTCCATCTCGACCGCCACGTCGTAGCCGCCGGCGAGCGCGCGGCGGAACCCCTCGACGTACGCGGTCCCGAGCCCGAGCTTCGCCGCCCGGTGGAGCACGTGCACCCTCGGGTCGCGCGCGGCGATCGCCTCGGCGAGCGCGCCGGTCCCGTCGGGCGAGGCGTCGTCGACCACGAGCACGTCGGCCTCGGGCAGCGCGGCGAGCACGCCGGCCACGAACGCCTCGACGTTGTCGTGCTCGTTGTAGGTCGGCGTGATGACCAGCGTCCGCCGCGCCATGCGACCGGCGGCCGGGCCTACGCCTCGGCGCTCTCGCCCGGGACCGGGACCGGCTTGATCGAGAGCACCGCCGGCACGAACACCGAGATGGCGAGGGCGTCGTGATCGTCGCGCTCGAGGCCCTGGATGACGCGATGGAGCAGGTAGGGCCGCATCAGCTGCTGCTTGTGCGCCGGGAGGAACTTGCCAAAGAGGAACACGTAGAGGTTCCTGAGGTCGCCCATGCCCCGCGGGGTCATCGTGGCGATGTGCATTCCGCCCTGGACGCGGGTCACCTTGACCTCGTCGGTCGACTTGGCCGCGCCGCGGATGGGCAGGAGCGCCTCGTACTCCCACTTGTGGGGCGGGTCCTCGTTGGGGTCGCCCTTGAGGGCGAAGAGCGGCTCCTCGACCACCGTGAGCTTCTGCTGCTCCGCGGCCTGGCGGAGGCGCGCATACGCGTCGCGCAGCGAAGCGAGCGTGAACGAGCGCTCCAGCGGCAGGACGAGTGCCCGGCCCGTCTGGCGCCAGACCTCTTCGGCGTCGTACGTGCCGACGAAGCCGGCCGCGCCCGGGATGGTGGACGGCGCCCCGCGCACGCGCAGCCGTGCCAGGTGTCTCTGGGTGATTTCGTCCTCGGCCATCGGTGGCCCCGGGGATCTAGCAGATGCGGGTACTGGAGCGGAAGGACAAGCGAAGGGCCCTCGCGGCAGGGCAGGCGCCCGGGCGCGGCCGGGCGCCCTTGCCGGACCACGTGACGCCGCTTAAGTTACCGCCTCGACCCCGCCGCGAAGGAGACGACCGCCCATGGCTGGCAAGAACATCCTCACGTTCAACGAGAAGAACTTCGACGCCGAGGTCCTGAAGTCGGACAAGCCCGTCCTCGTCGACTTCACCGCCACCTGGTGCGGCCCCTGCAAGGCCCTCGCCCCCATCGTCGAGAAGATCGCCGACGAGTTCGAGGGCAAGGTCAAGGTCGGCAAGCTCGACATCGACGAGTCGCCCGCGGTGACGGCCAAGTACGGCATCCGCAGCGTGCCCACCGTCCTCGTCTTCCAGGACGGCCAGAAGAAGGCCCAGCACGTGGGCCTGACCACGCGCGACAAGCTCGTGCAGCTGCTCGGGGTCTGAGCCAGAGACGCCCTTCTCGAGCCCACCACCGCACCCCGTCGCCGCCGGTCGCCGGCTACCAGCGGCCGGCGACCGGCGATCGGCGGTGGTCGATCGGGGGCGTCGCCTCGGCTGCGCATCTCGACGCGCGGCGCCTGGCCGAATACTGTCCATCCCGTGCACCCGTCGGTCGGCCAAGAGCTCCGCGATCGGCTGATCGGCTCCGCCGTCGAGGGGACGGGCGGGATCCGCTACCACCTGCGCGAGCTGCTCGGCGAGGGCGGCCAGGGCTGGGTCTACAAGGCCAACTACGACGATCCCGACGGCTTCTGGATCGTCGTCAAGCTCCTCCGCCCCGACGACGTCAACGCCGACGCCCTCAAGCGCTTCGAGCGCGAGGCCGAGGTGCTGCGGATGCTCGGGGCCGTTCCCGCGCCGAACCCCAACATCGTCCGCTTCTACGACTACGGCGTCCACACCGTCCACTGCTCCGAGGGCGAGGTGCCGATCCCGTTCATCGCGCTCGAGCACGTCGAGGGGCAGACGCTCGGCAAGGTCATCGCCGCGCACGGCGGCTTCGGCCTCCCGCTGGTGCGCGTCCGCCGGATCATGAAGCAGGTCGCGCGGGCGCTCCACACCGTCCACGAGCGGCGCATCGTCCACCGCGACCTCAAGCCCTCGAACATCCTCCTCGCCCAGCTCCAGGGCCAGGAGCTCGCCAAGGTCACCGACTTCGGCCTCGTGAAGCTGCCCGAGCTGTCGAACCACAAGACGGTGACCGTCGCCGGCGCGAGCCTCGGCTACGCGCCGCCCGAGCAGTACGAGATGGGCAACAACCGGGTCAGCGTCCAGACGGACGTGTTCTCGTTCGCGACCATTCTCTACGAGATGCTCTCGGGCAGCGAGGCCTTCCCCTACAAACCCGGGGACAACCCGCTCCGGATCGTGGCGCGGATGCTCAGCGGCGAGCGCCCCGCGCTCGCGCGCGTGAGCGCCGCCGTCCCGCGCGAGCTCCGCGACCGGCCCGACCTGACCGCGTCGCTCGATCGCGAGATCGCCCGCGCCGTCGCCGCCGATCCCACGCAGCGCCACGCGTCCATCCGCGAGCTCTGGGAGCGGGTCGAGCCGATCCTCAGCGAGGCGGCCGCGAAGGGCGGACCGCTCGACGAGCCGTCCACGTTCGACCCGAGCGGCTCGTCGGTGCCCTCGGGGCCGGTGAGCGTGAGCATGCCCGAGTGGCGCATGGTGGGCCGGGCGATGACCGGCGAGCGGCTCCGGTCGGCCACCATCTCGGCCGACGGCAAGACGATCGTGGCCGTCGGCTCGCACGGGCTCTACCACTTCGCGCGCGGCATCTGGTCGGCGCTGCACCTGCCCGCCCGCGTCGACGCCCGCTCCCTGCGCGGCATCCGGCGGATGCCGGCGGGCGAGCTCCTGCTCTTCGGCGACGGAGGCCTGGCGATGGTGCTGGCCGCCTCGGGCGCGGCCGAGCGGATCGAGATCGGCGACCGCGACGTCAACCTGCTCGGGGCGCACGCCGACGCGCAGGGCGTGACGTTCGTGGGCGAGCGTCTCTCGCGGCCGATCGGCGTCGTCGTCGAGCTCGTCGGCGGCGCTGCGCCCACGCTCCGCTCGCTCGAGGGCACCACGCGCCTGCACGCGGTGGCGCGCGTCGACCCCGCCACCGTGATCGCCTGCGGCGCCCTCGGCGACCTCGTCGAGATCACCTCCGGCGGCCACCGCGACATCCCCTGGGGCCGCACCGGCCACCTCTACGCGATCACGGCGCGCCCCGCCGCCGGCGCGGTGGCGCGTCTCGGCGGACACGCGACGGCGGTGCCTGCCGGCGCCGACGGCGTGGCCTACGCCGTCGGCAGCGGCGGCCACGCGCTCCAGATCCTGCCCGGCGCCATCGGCCCGGGCGGCGCGCCCGGGCTGCGCGTCGCCACGCTCGAGCCGGTGCAGACGACGCGCGACCTCAACGACGTGGTCCTCGACCACGACGGCGGCCCGTGGGCCGCGGCCGGCCAGGGCCGCCTCCTCCATCGCAGGCAGGGCGTCTGGGCGCGCGTGCCGGTCGACTCGGTCGCGCAGGGTCAGCTCATCACCGTGTCGGCCCGCGCCGACGGCGTCACGGTGCTCGGCGACGACGGCGTGGTGCTGGAGGGTCGCGGCATCGGCTGAGGAGGTATCGGACCCCGCGAGCGACCTCGGCGGCGACGCCGCGGTCCGCCGGTCGTTCGAGCCCGTCGCAGAGGGAACCGCACGCAGCCGCCGTGAAGCGACACACCGCCATCGTCTCCGACGTGCACCTCAGCCAGGCGCACCCCGAGGACCCCTCGGACCCGCTCTGGATGCTCTACCGCCGGCGCGAGCTCCACCCGGACGCCGAGCTCGCCGGCCTCGTCGATCACCTGCTCGCGCGCGTCGCGCCCGGCGACGCGTTCGAGCTCGTCTTCAACGGCGATCTCCTCGACTTCGACGCCCCGTGGGTGAAGGACGGCACGAGCTCGTTCGACGAGTTCCCGCTCGACGAGGAGGGCTGCGCCGATCAGGCGCGCCGGATCCTCGCCGATCACCAGGGCTGGTTCCGCGCGACCGCGCGCGTGCTCTGCGCCGGGCACAGGGTCCTCTTCCTCTCGGGCAACCACGACATCGAGCTCTACTGGCCGGGCGTGCGCCGCGCGATCAGGGACGAGCTGGCGCGCCTGTGCGAGGTCGAGGCGCCCGGCGCCGCGGCGCGCGCCGACCTGGAGGAGCGCGTCCGCTTCCGCGCCTGGTTCCACCTCACCGAGGACCGGATCTACCTCGAGCACGGCAGCCAGTACGACTTCCTCAACGGCGTCCGCCACGCGATGCTCCCGCTCACGCGCGAGCGCGACCGCATCCACCCGGTGTGCGGCAAGCTCGCGTTCAAGCGCACCGGCGCGCGCATGGGCTACTTCAACCCGTACTACGAGGAGACCTTCTACATGGGCCTCTTCGGCTACCTCGGGCACTTCCTCCGCTTCTACGCCCGCTCGCATCGCCACATCTGCCGCACCTGGGCGACGGGCGCGCTCCGCACCGCCCTCGAGATCTGGCGCCACCGGCACGACGACGAGCGCATCGACGAGGGCCGAGCAGCGCTCCGCGCCGAGCTCGGCGCCCACGTCGCCGACGAGGCGATCGACGCGACCCACGCGCTCCGCGCCCGGCCGGCGGAGGAGACCATGCTCCCCATCCTGCGCGAGCTCTGGGTCGACCGCGTCGCGTTCGCCGCGTTCCTGCTCCTCGCCGTCGGGCTCGCCGCCCTCGTCGGCGGCGCTGCCGCCGCGGGCATCGCGGCGCTCGCCCTGGTCGTCGCCTTCGTCGTCTACGAGGTGCTCACGCCCAAGCCGGACATCCGCACTTACGACTCGGCGCCGCCGACCGTGCTGCGCCTCTTCTCGATCCACGGCGCGAGGGCGATCTGCATGGGCCACACCCACCGGCCGTTCGCCCGCTGGACCGACGAGGGCCTCTACGCGAACAGCGGCTCGTGGGCGCCGGCCTTCCGCGACCAGGAGTGCACCGAGCCCGTCCTCGACGCGCGGCCCTTGATCTGGCTGACCACCGACGCCGACGCCCTCCACGGAGGGCTCTTCTGGTGGCGAGAGGGCGTCCTCCGCGCCGACCCCGAGCAGGCGCGCCCGGCGCCCGAAGCGTCGCTCCCGGCCGCCGGCGACGTCGCTCCCGCCGCTTCTTCGCGGGGCCCCCTTGGCACGGCGCACGCTTGACCCGAGAACAACGCGTGACTACGTAACGCGCCCCGGGGAAATCCCTTCGGATCAGGAGTTTTCGCCATGGCCACGAAGATCGGAATCAACGGCTTCGGTCGTATCGGGCGGTGCATCTTGCGGGCGCTCTACGAGCGCAACGTCGGCGACCTCGAGGTCGTGGCGATCAACGACCTGACCGATCCGAAGACGCTCGCCCACCTCCTTCAGTACGACTCGATCCACCGCGAGTTCAAGGCGAAGAAGGTCGGCCACGGCGAGGGCTTCCTCTCGGTCGGCGATCAGAAGATCAAGGTCCTCGCCCAGAAGGAGCCGAAGGAGCTGCCCTGGAAGGCCCTCGGCGTCGACATCGTCCTCGAGTGCACCGGCCTCTTCACCGACAAGGAGAAGGCGAGCGCGCACCTCGCCGCCGGCGCGAAGAAGGTCCTCATCAGCGCCCCCGCCAAGGGCCACGACCTCACCATCGTGATGGGCGTCAACGATGCGTCGTACGACCCGAAGAAGCACACCATCCTCTCGAACGGCTCCTGCACGACCAACTGCCTCGCGCCGATCGCCAAGGTGATGCTCGACAACTTCGGCATCGTCAGCGGCCTGATGACGACCGTGCACTCGTACACCAACGACCAGCACATCCTCGACATCCCCCACCGCAAGGGCGACCTCCGCCGCGCCCGCGCCGCCGCCGTGAGCATGATCCCGAGCTCGACCGGCGCCGCCAAGGCGCTCGCCGAGGTCATCCCCGAGCTCAAGGGCAAGTTCGACGGTCTGGCGATGCGCGTCCCCACGGTCGACGTCTCGATCGTCGATCTCACCGTCCTCACCGAGAAGCCGGTCACCAAGGACGCCATCCACGCCGCGATGAAGAAGGCGGCCGAGAGCGGCCCGATGAAGAACGTCCTCGACTACACCGAGACCGAGCTCGTCTCGAGCGACTACATCGGCAACCCCGCCTCCAGCACGTTCGACGCCACGCTCACCCAGGTCCAGGGCGACAAGCTCGCCAAGATCTTCTCCTGGTACGACAACGAGTGGGGCTTCTCGCAGCGTATGATCGATCTCGCGCTGCTCGTCGCCCAGAAGGGCGTCTGACCATGAAGCTCGCGGGGATCCGCTCGATCGAGGACCTCGCCAAGGGTCCCAAGGGCGACGGCACCGGCCTCACCGGCAAGCGCGTCTTCATCCGGGTCGACTTCAACGTCCCCCTCGACAAGAAGACGGGCGCCATCACCGACGACTCGCGCATCCGCGAGGCGATCCCCACGATCAAGTACGCGATGGAGGCGGGGGCGAAGGTCATCCTCGCCTCCCATCTGGGCCGTCCGAAGCCCGGCAAGCGCGAGGGCCTCTCGCTCGAGCCCGCCGGCGCCCGCCTCTCCGAGCTCACCGGCTACGAGGTGCACCTGCCCGAGGACTGCATCGGCGACGCCCCCAAGAAGGTCATCCACGACCTCCGCCAGAACCAGATCTGCTTGCTCGAGAACCTCCGCTTCCACGAGGAGGAGGAGAAGGACGACGAAGCCTTCGCCCGCCAGCTCGCCGAGCTCGCCGACGTCTACGTCGACGACGCGTTCGGCGCGGTCCACCGCGCCCACGCCTCGGTCCACGCCCTTCCCAGGCTGATGCGCGATCGGGGCGCCGGCTTCCTCCTCAAGAAAGAGCTCGAGGCGCTCTCCAAGCTCGTCGACAAGCCGGCGAAGCCCTACGTCGCCGTCCTCGGCGGCGCCAAGGTCTCGGACAAGATCGACGTCGTCGAGGCCCTGCTCAACGTGGTCGACACCCTCGCCATCGGCGGCGCCATGGCGAACACGTTCCTCGCCGCGCAGGGCAAGAACATGCAGAAGAGCCGCGTCGAGGACGACAAGCTTCCCCTGGCGCGCACGATCATGAGCAAGGCCGAGGGCAAGGGCGTCAAGCTCGTGCTCCCGGTCGACGTCGTGGTCGCGCCCGGCCTCGACGCCACCGAGGGCAGGACGGTCGGCGTCGACGCCGTCCCCGAGGGCACGATGGCGCTCGACGTCGGCCCCAAGACGGTCGAGCTCATCGGCAAGGAGCTCGACCGCGCCAAGACCATCTTCTGGAACGGCCCGATGGGCCTCTTCGAGACGCCCGCCTTCGCCGCCGGCACCTTCGAGGTGGCCAAGCGGATGAGCAAGGTCCAGGGCTTCACCGTGGTGGGCGGGGGCGACAGCGCCGCCGCCGTGAAGCAGGCCGGCGAGGAGGTCGCGCGCGGCTTCAACCACATCTCGACGGGCGGCGGCGCCTCGCTCGAGCTCATCGAGGGCAAGCGCCTCCCCGGCGTCGAAGCCCTCCGCAGCGCCGAGACGGCGGAGTGATCCTTTGAACCCCTTCCGCAGACCCTTCATCGCCGGCAACTGGAAGATGAACGCCGGGGGCCGCGACGCCTGCGCCCTCGCCGCCGGCGTCGCCCAGCTCACCCGCGAGCACGGCCGCGTCGACGTGCTCGTCGCGCCCCCGTTCACCGCCATCGCCGCCGTCGCGCACGAGATCTTCGAGGCCAAGTCCTCGGTCCTCGTCGCCGCCCAGAACATGCACGCCGAGCGATCCGGCGCCTTCACCGGCGAGGTCTCGGCCCCCATGCTCCGCGACGCCGGCGCCACCTGGGTCATCCTCGGCCACAGCGAGCGGCGCCAGCTCTTCGGCGAGACCGACGAGGTCGTCGCCCGCAAGGTCGCCGCCGCGATGACGGCCGAGATCCGCCCCATCGCCTGCGTCGGCGAGACGCTCGCCGAGCGCGAGGCCGGCGAGACCATGGCCGTCGTCGAGCGCCAGGTCCGCGCCTTCCTCGACGAGCTCGCCAAGCAGCCGGGCTACGGCGCCATCGCCTACGAGCCCGTTTGGGCCATCGGCACCGGCAAGGTCGCCACCCCCGAGCAGGCCCAGGAGGTCCACGCCTTCATCCGCTCCCTCCTGGAAAAGGCCTCCGAGGAGGTCGCCGAGCAGACGCGCATCCTCTACGGCGGCAGCGTCAAGGCGGACAACGCCGAGGGCCTTTTGTCCCAGGACGACATCGACGGCGCCCTCGTCGGGGGAGCCTCCCTCGACCCCGCCGGCTTCGCCAAGATCTCCGCCGCCGCCCAGCGACTGGCGGAGAGCTCCGAAGAGGGTTAGATCCCAGCCCTCAGCCAGCCCGGCCCCCCGCCATGCTCCAGACCCTCCTCAACATCCTCCACGTCTTCGTCTGCTTCTTCCTCATCCTCGTCGTCCTGCTCCAGCAGGGCAAAGGCGGAGGGATGGGCTCGGCCTTCGGCGGCGCCACGGCGCAGGTCTTCGGGGGCAGGGGAGCGGGGAACTTCATGACCCGGCTCACCGCCATCTGCGCGGCCATCTTCATGGCCACCAGCATCTCGCTTGCGTACCTGTCGTCGGCGGGCGACAGGCAGCTGCGCGAGTTCGAGAGCATGCAGGGGAAGTAGGCGAGACGAAGTCTCGTCGGGTCAGCCCAGCTGATCGCGGCCGCCCAGAGCGGCTTCTCTCCTCTGCCGAGCGCTGGGTATCGATCTGTCAGAAGCTGCGTCGCTGACGTCTCTTGCCATCCGTTCGGGCGTTGGCGGCACTGCACCGACATCAGCGCCAACTGCCTCCAGAAAACGGCCGCGGGTCGCGAATCATTGATCGTCTCCCGGCAACGAGGCCATGACGAGCGGTATGCTCCGACACGGGGGCGCTTCGCCTCCTGTGATCCTTCACCCGGGAGTGCTCCATGAGGTTCGGCAGAGTCTCGCTCTCCGCGCTCGTTGGCGTCGGCTTGGTCTCGCTCGCGCACCCATCGGCCGCGGATGGTTGGCTCGTCCCGCGGCATGATGCAGGTCGCACCGGCGCGTCGCTGGGAAGCGTCGCGATGGTGCAGCCGACGCTGAAGTGGCGCGCCTACATGGGGGGCCGTCACGTCGACGCCACGGTGCGCTTCGGGCTCGCCAACCCCTCGGTTGCCCTCGCGGCGGTGGGCGGCCGGCTCATCGCCAAGAACGTCGTCACCCAGGCGACGCTCTGGCAGAGCGAGCTCTTCGGCGACGGCCGGGTGATCGACGTCTCGGATCTCGACGGCGACGGCAACGAGGAGATCGTCTTCGCCACGCAGTCCCGGGCGTACGTGATCAGCGCCGCCACGGGCGCGACGCTCTGGGCTTCTCCGACGGACCAGTTCCAGAGCCCCGCCGCGGTGCGCGTCGTGGACGTGGACGGCGACGGCAAGGACGACGTCTACATCGACGAGTGCGCCGGCTGCGCCAAGGCAGGGCTCGCCTACGCCGGGGCGTACTCCTTCGCGGCCGGTGTTGGCAACCCGGCGGCGCTCTGGACGCTGCCCGTCGCGGGCACGCCGCAGCTGCTCAACTCGGGCAGCGACGGCATCCTCGATCTGAACCAGGACGGGGTCGCCGAGATCGCGCTCTCGAGCTGGGACAACGTGCTCCTTCTCCACGGCGATACGGGAGCGCCGATCGCGACGCTCACCCCGTCGCCGCTCGTGGGCCATCCTTTGCCGCACGCCAACGCGCTCGGCGCGGAGCTCGACGGCCAGCCGGGGCTCGAGATGGTGATGATCGAGACCGCGGGGCAGGTCGCGACCGAAGCGGGGCCGCCTGGATTCACGGCGTTCAAGATCGATCCGAGCACGGGTCAGTGGTCGCACCTCTGGTCGGCGAGCACCGGCAGCTACGAAGCCGAGATGGTGAGCGTCGCCGACACGCTGGTCGACGCCGACGGCGACGGGAAGTCGGAGATCGTCCTCTCGTATCGGCCGAACGCGACGAGCACGCAGTGGACGACCAAGGTGCTCGACGGCGCGACCGGCGCGGTGCGCGCCCAGCTCGCGGGCGCGCGGTACGAGGGCGCCGCCGATCTCGACGGCAACGCGGGTGTCGAGCTCGTGGTTGCGATGCCGGCCGGCCTCGCCGCCTACCGTCTCCAGGGCAACGCGCTCCAGCAGGCGGCCGCGCCGATGGCCGGCCTGCGCGCGGCCTCGTTCGTCGATCCTTCGCTCCGCCAGCGAGGCGGCGTCCAGCGCCGGCTCGCGGTGATCCAGCGTCCGGGCTCGGCGCCCGAGCTCGTCGCAGGCAAGCCTGCCGGCGCGACCGCGTTCGCCGATCTCGCCCCGACCTCCGGCTTCGAGAGCATCCGATCACTGAAGCTGAACGCCGGCGGCTGGGCTGCGGGCCCCACGTATCAGCCCCTCGTCGGTGACATCGGCGAGGTGGTCCGCGCCGACTTTGCGACGCGCCCCTACGCGCAGATCGCCGCCACCACGACGGCGGGCACCGTGGACGTGCTCGACGCCCAGTGGAAGGCAACCAACGGCCTCGTCCTCATCAACGGCACGGCGACCGGCACGATCCTCGGCGGCGCGGTGCAGCCGAGCACCGGCGCCTACGGCGGACCGCTCGTCGCGGAGGACGCCAACGGCTCCTTCGTGGTGCTCCCCGACAGCCTCCTCGGCGCCTACGTCGGCGACGCGACGCTCGCGTCGTGGATCGTCCCGCCGCTTCCGCGGTGGTTCGAGGGGGGGCTCGCGCACGTGTCGGTGGTCGATCTCGGAGGCTCGCTCGGGGTGGCCGTCGTCGGCGTCGAGGGGACCCAGCTCGTCGCGCGGAGCGCGAGCGACGGATCGATCCTCGGCCAGACGAACCTCGGCGCGGGGATGGCGTGGGGCACGCCGCTGCCGCTCGCCGTCGCGGGGCAGGCGCCGCTCGTGGGCATCGACTGGCGGACCGAGGGCGTCCAGATCGTCCAGCAGGCGATCGACTTCGGCTCGAGCTCGATCGCCTGGTCGGGCGCGGCGCTCCCGTTCGGGGGCTTCTTCGCGTCCGGCGTCGGCGATCTCGACGGCGATGGGACCGACGAGTGGTACTCGATGAACGGTCCGCTCAACCAAAGGGTGGCCGCGTCGGGTCAGACGGCCACGTTCCCCGATCTCTCGACCGGCTACGCCATCCCGATGGTGGCGCCGCTCTCCGGGGGTGCCACGCCTGATTTGCTCCTCCAGGGCGGCGCGCCGTCGATCAAGATGGCCACCGGAGCGCTGGCGCTGGCGTGGAACACGCCCGTTGCCGAGGCGATCAACGGGATGGGTGGAGCGTTCGCGAGCTGCGCCGGCGCGGGCCGCTTCGTGACCCCGGCGGTGTCCTCGGCGACGCTGCGTTCCTACGCCGGCCTCACCGGTGCGCTCACGGGCGAGCGCGTGCTCGCCGGCGGCGCCGCGTACCCCTCCGTGGCGGCGGCGATCGCTGCCGGCGCGGTGCCTGGCTCGCTCAGCAACGCCAGCTCCGTCGCCGATCTGGGCGGCGGGGGCCCCGCGGTGCTGGTCGGATCGAGCGACGGCTACCTCTACGCAGTCGACGCCTGCACGCTCGATCTCCGCTGGGCGAAGTTCCTGAACGCGCCCGTGGCCGAGCCCGTCATCGGCGATGTCGACGGCGACGGCGAGGACGAGATCGTCGTCGGCGTCTCCAGCGGCTTCGTGGTCGGCCTCGACGACGCGGCCTTCCCGCCGCCGCTCGCGATCCAGATCGGGGGCGAGGCTACCGACGGAATCGGGCTGAACGATCCCAGCAAGCCGATCATCGTGAGCTGGGGCTCGGTCGAGGGGGCGAGCGGCTACGAGTTGGCGCTCGTCAGCCCCGACGACCGGCCGCTGTGGGATCCGCCTTACCGCGCCGTCCCCGGTACGTCGACCGACATTGCCCTCGACGGCGTGCTCGCCGAGCGCCCGTACCGCGTGGTGGTTCGCGCGGTCGGAACCGACGGCGCCGGCGCCGAGGGGTTCTCTCCCTCGTTCCGCGTGGTCGACACGCAGAACCCGACGCTCGGCGTGCAGCCGACCGGCGTCGCGGACGGTGCGGACTTCGCACTCACCGCGGCGGACGACATCGCGCTCGACTACGCCGCGCTCACGTGGATCCCCGAGCCGGGGGCCGAGCCGCTGTTCGCGACCGACGGCATGCTCTCCGGCAAGTCGGCCAGCGCAACGCTCCACTGGTCGCCGCCCGGCGAGGCATGGGGCACCTCGGTGGTCCTGGTGACCTCGGTCGTCGACTCCGCCGGCAACCTCAGCCAGAGCGAGGTCAGCGCGCGCGTCGACGAGAGCGGCAGCGTCAGCTTCGACGATCCCCCGATCCCCGGCGGCGGCAGCGATCCCGTGGCCTCCGGCGCGTCGCCGGAGGGCTGCGCCTGCCGGATCGAGGACGCGCCCTCGCGTGACGGCGCGCCGGCGGGGCTGTTTGCCGCCGCCATGATCGCGCTCGGGGCGGTGCTGCGCCGCCGCCGTCGCAACGCCTGAGGGCTCGCGCCGCGGAGCGATGCACTAGTGCGCGCGCGCTTGCGGCGCTAAGGCCACGGCAACGTGGCCGCCGACCTCCAGCATTCCAGGGCGCTCGCCCGCGACGCAGCCATCGTGGCTTCGGCCAAGCTGGCAGCCTCGGTGATCGTGCTGGCGCTCGGTTTCCGGGCGGTCAGCGACGACGACTACGCGCGGGTGGTGATCGCCGAGCAGTGGGCGCACGCGCCGCACCTCGACCCCACCGGCACGAGCTGGCTGCCGCTGCCCTTCTGGGTGAACGGCAGCGTGCTTGCTGTGCTCGGTCGCTCGCTCGACGTGGCTCGCGGAACCGCGCTGGTGCTCGGCGTTGCGTCTTCCCTCCTCGTCTGGGCGGCGGCGCGCGCGCTCGCGCACGATCGCCGCGTCGCGGTCGCGGGAGCGGTGCTCGCGTCCATCTTCCCGTGGAGCGCCCGGCTCGGCGTGGCCACTGTCCCCGAGCTGCCCACCGCGGCGCTCGTCCTCTTCGCCGCAGCCACCACGGTCCCGGCGCGCGACGGCTGCGACAGGCGCCTCGCGGGGGCGGCGGCCCTGCTCGTCGCCACGCTCTCGCGC
The DNA here is from genome assembly GCA_964372055.1 of uncultured Polyangiaceae bacterium. Lineage (GTDB taxonomy): Bacteria > Myxococcota_A > Polyangia > Polyangiales > Polyangiaceae > CAYJPW01. The sequence continues at coordinate 2,972 of CAYJPW010000129.1, read as the reverse complement.
TACGAAGCGTGGCCTGTCGCCCTGGGCTTCGCGGCGCTCTGCGCGATTGACGCGACGCGCGCCCGCGGCGGCGCGCGCTTGCGCCTCGGTGGAGCGCTCGCGCTCGCGCTCGCCGGTCCCTTCGCGTGGGCGGCGTGGAACGATCACGCCCACGGATCCGCGACCCACTTCCTCGATCGCGTCGCCGCTTACAAGACCGCCCTCGGCAGCTCCGACGAGAGCTTGATGGAGCGGCTCGGCGGCTACGCCTTCTCGATCGTTGTCCAGGAGCCCACGGTGGCGGCGCTCCTCGGCGCCGCGGTGCTGGTCGCGGTGGTGTCCGGCCGGTCCGCGCCGCTTCGCGAGGGCCTCGGTCGCTTCGGCCGGCCACTGGGGCTGGCGGCGTTCCTCGTGATTGCGCTTGGGCTGGCGGCCGCGAGAGACGGCGCGCCCACCCACCATCCCGAGCGCGCCGTGCTCTTCCCGATGCTGCTGATGGCGCTCCTCTGCGCCGAGGGGTGGGCCGCGGCCGTCGCCTTCCCCACGAAAGCGACGGCTGTGAGCGGGCAGCGCCGGGCGGGCATCGCCGCGCTGGCGCTCGCGTCGGTCGCGGCGAGCGAGCTCTTGCTTCGGCCGCCCGCCGCGCTACAGGGGTTTGTCGATCGGCGCGACGAGGTTGCGATCGGGCGCGACGCGGGCTCCGCCCTGGAGCGAGGGGATCGGCTCCTGGTCCAGGTCGAGGATTACGGCTACCTCGCCCTCACCGCCGCCTGCGGTCGCCCCGAGCAGATCGTCGCCGACCGGTCGATCGACCCGCGCGAGGCGCCCGTGCCCTCGAGCTTCGGCGATGGCGAAGCGCTCGCCCGCCGCCTCGCTGCGTCGGGCGCCTCGCAGTTCGCGGCGCGCGCCGCTCCGGCCATCGTCGCCGCGTACGGGCCGCCCAATCGTACCCACGGCGCCTGGGGTCTCTGGGCGGCTTCGCGTTAGCCCATCCGAGCGGCGCCGCGCTGGTCGGCTCGCGGGAGGAAGGCTATAAGCATCCCGACGTGAGCGGGGACCGCGCATTCTTCGTCCACGCCTCCTCCTACGTCGACGAGCCGTCCAGCGTGGGCGAGGGCACGTCGATCTGGCACTTCTGCCATGTGATGGCGGGCGCCACGATCGGGAGGCGCTGCGTCCTCGGTCAGAACGTCCACATCGCCTCGGGCGTGGTGGTGGGCGACGACGTGCGCGTCCAGAACAACGTCTCCCTCTACGAAGGCGTGGTCATCGAGAGCGAGGTCTTCCTCGGGCCCTCGTGCGTGCTCACGAACGTCACCAACCCGCGGGCCGAGATCAGCCGCCGCGATCGCTACGAATCGACGCGCGTTCGCCGCGGCGCCACCATCGGCGCCAACGCCACGATCCGCTGCGGCATCACCATCGGCCGGTACGCCTTCGTCGGCGCGGGCGCCCTCGTACTCGATGACGTGCCCGACTACGGGCTCGTGCTCGGCGTCCCCGCCCGCCACGCCGGCTGGATGAGCCGGCACGGCCATCGGTTGCCCGAGCCCGACGGCGAGGGAACGATGATCTGCCCCGAGAGCGCCTACCGTTACGCCTGCGTCGATGGCGCGGTGCGGTGCCTCGATCTCGACGAGGACGCGCCGCTGCCGGGCGGGCGTCGCGAGGCGCTCCTTCCGTGAGCTCCCGCCCCGACCCCGACCGGGGACGCACGGTCCCGTTCCTGGACCTCACGCGCGAGCACACCGAGCTCGAGCCCGAGCTCACGGCGGCCTTCCAGCGCGTCCTGCGCAGCGGCCGATACATCCTCGGGCCCGAGGTCGAGGCGTTCGAAAAGGAGTGCGCCCGCTACCTCGGCGCCCGCCACGCTGTCGGCGTCTCGTCGGGCACCGACGCGCTCCTCGTCACGCTCATGGCGCTGGGCATCGGGCCGGGTGACGAGGTCATCGTCCCGGCGTTCGGTTTCGTCGCGACCGCGAGCGTTGTCGCCCGCCTCGGTGCGACCCCAATCTTCGCCGACGTGCTCCCCTGCTGTTTCAACGTCGATCCCGCCGCCGTCGAAGTGGCCATCACTGAACGCACCCGCTGCGTCCTGCCCGTTCACCTGTTCGGCCAGTGTGCTCACATGGACCCCCTGCTCGCGTTGTGCAGCCGCCGCGGGCTCCCCGTCGTCGAGGACGCCGCTCAGGCGATGGGCGCGATCTACCGGGGGAAGCGCGCCGGCACCATCGGCCTCGCGGGGTGCTTCTCGTTCTTCCCGTCCAAGAACCTCGGCGGCCTCGGCGACGGCGGGCTGGTCTGCACAAATGACGATCGCCTCGCCGAGAGGCTGCAGCTGTTGCGGGTGCAGGGGGCCCGGAGACCGCACGACCACGAGCTCATCGGCGGCAACTTCCGGCTAGACGCGCTTCAGGCGGCGCTGCTCCGGGTGAAGCTCGGCAGGCTTGAGGCCACCCTCGCGCGACGGCGGGCGATCGCCACGCTGTACCGCCAGGGGCTCGCGGGGGCAGAGGGCATCCGGTGTCCTATCGAATGTGACTCGGGACACACGTACAACCAGTTCGTGATCAGGCTCGACAGCGCGGAAGTGCGGGGCAGACTGCGCGCTCGTCTCGAGCGCGCGGGGGTGAGCACGGCAGTCTACTACCCGACGCCGCTGGCATTGCAGCCTTGCTTTCCCGAAACGCGAGCGAGCGACTACCGCGAGGCCGCGGCTGCTGCCAAGCAGGCGCTTGCGCTGCCGATATTTGCGGAGCTCACCGGTTCGGAGGTCGAGCGTGTGTGCGCGGCCAGCAGTGCCGCAGCGACGGTCCGATGACGGTCCGATGATCAGGGCGAGTACGCGACGAGCTTGGTCGATGCCGCATACACGGTGCCGTCCGAACCGAGGACAGGCCGCCGCCGAGCGTCCCCCCGACGCCGCTCCGGCGCGACGTCGGATGGGTGCAGATCCCTTTTTGCACCGAGTTTTCACGCGGTTGCCGCATGAC
>CAYJPW010000128.1:0-30641 GCA_964372055.1 uncultured Polyangiaceae bacterium | reverse complement strand
GCGTTCGCGGCGGCTCGAGCCCAGGCGCCGACCGCGTTCGCGGCGGCTCGAGCCCCTCGGCGGTGCCGGGCATGATCCCGGCGCCGCACGCCGGCCCGAGCGGGCTGCCGCGCATGTACGACGAGGGGACCGCCAACCCGCCGGCGAGCCAGGAGAAGACGCAGATCTACGTGCCGCAGGGGGCCGCGACCGGGGCGCCCGCGCGCCGCACCGACCCGACGGGCGCCTCGCGGGACCTCGATCGCCCTCCGCCGAAGAGGCGCAGCGCGGCGCCGCTCATCCTCGGTGCGATCCTCTTCGCGCTCGTGGGCTTCGGCATCGTCGCGCTCATCCTGCGCTACACCGGCCGCGGCCTGCACTGACCACGTCGGCAGCGGCGAGACGCGGGCGCGCGATCAGCCGGCGCGGTCGGCGTCGGGGAGGTGGATCCGGAACACCGTGCCGCCGCCCTCGCGCGGCTCGCACGCGATCTCGCCGTGGTGCGCCTGGACGATCTCGCGCGTGACCGCGAGACCGAGCCCGGTGCCGCGCTGCTTGGTCGTGAAGAACGGATCGAAGATCGAGGGCCGGAGCTCCTCGGGGATTCCGGCACCCGTGTCGGCGACGGTGACGTCGACGCCGCCGCCCACGGCGCGGCGCACCTCGATGGCGATGGCGCCGCCCTTGGCCATGGCCTCGCGCGCGTTGCGGATGAGGTTGAGCAGCGCCTGGCGCATCTGCGACTCGTCGAGCTCGACCTCGGGGAGATCGTCGTCGACCTCGACCCGGCTCGACACCGACGCGCGCTCGAGCTCGGGACGGACGAAGGCGACGAGCTCGCGGACCAGATCGTCGATGCGCTCCCGCTCGAGCCGGGGCTCGGGCCTGCGCGCGACGCTGAGGTACTGCTCGGCGATGCGCGAGAGGCGATCCACCTCGGCGCGGATCGCGGCGACGAGCTGCGCGGGCTCCTTGTCGGCCGATCCGAGCACCTCCTCCTCGAGGAGCTCCAGGTTGAGGCCGATCGACGAGAGCGGGTTGCGGATCTCGTGCGTCACATGGGCCGCCATCTTGCCGATCGTGGCGAGGCGCTCCGCGTGGACCAGCTCGGCGCGCGCGCGCTGGATCGCGGCCACCATGCCCTCGAAGGTTTCGGCGAGCTCGCCGATCTCGTCGGCCGTGGCGACCACCTCGTGGGGGGTGAGGTCGCCGCGCGCGACCGCGTTGGCGCGCGCGGTGACCGCGGTGAGCGGCGCCAGGACGCGGCGGGCGTAGAGCGAGGTCACGATACCCACGAGCAGCGTGAGCAGGCCGAGCCCCACGAGCAGCTGGATCGAACGCTGCTCGCGGCGCTTCGCCTCGGCGGTGAGGCTCTCCATCGCGTCCTCGACGCGCGCCTTCATCGCGCGCAGGCGCTGGGCGCCCTCGGCCTCGCGCTTGACGAGATCGGTCTGGGCGCGCTCCGCCGCCGCGCGGTCGCCGACGGAGAGCGCTTGGAAGAGCTGGGCGAAGCGCTCCGGGTCCGACGCCAGCCCCTTCTCGACCGCGATCGCTTCGCGCACGATCTCGTCACGGAACCGCAGGAGCGCCGGGGCGGCGTCGTCGCCGATGCCGCCCTCCGCCGCCTCGCGGAGATGCGCGAAGGTGACGGGGCGGGCGCGCCGCGCCGTCTCGAGCCACTCGCGGACGTCGCCGGGGTTCTTCGCCGCGGTGATGTGGTTGAGCTGCGCGTTGAAGACGTTCTGCTCGGCCAGCGCCTCGCCGATCCGGAGGAGCAGGGGGACGTACCCGGCGCGCAGGAGCGAGGCGTCGCGCGCCGCCGCGCGGAGCGCGAGGAAGCTCCAGCCGACGGTGACCGCGAACGCGACGAGCACCAGCACGTAGCTGGCGAGCAGCCGCCCGGCGACGGTGCGCCGGCGGGCGCGCCCCGCGGCCGCGCGCCTCTCGGAAGGCGTGTTGGCGCTCCCGGAGCCGGTGACGGGCGCTCGCGGATTCGCCGGCGGCGCGCCCGTCGTGGTCCCCTCCGCCCGCCCCGCCGCCGCGCCGCCGTCGGCGCCGGCCAGGCCGCCCGGGCCCGCCGCCCTGCCGCGGAGGTCTGGGTCGGCGGTGCTCATGCCTCCTCGGTCACGTCCCCTGCGCCGCGGGGGCGAGCGCCCTCCGCAGCAGGCTCACGAGATCGACCGCCGGCTCGCCGCGCGTGCGCAGGCGGTGGAGCGACTGGCCGCAGGCAGTGACCAGCACACCACCGCCGAGGGCGCGGTGCTCGGCGATGCGTTCGTCGGCGATGGCGCGCGAGCTCTCCGGCCGGGTCACCGGCAAGAGGCCTCCGCCCCCGGTGCACTCGGCGTGGGCGCGGCTCCGCGGGAAGTCGGCGGGCGCGGCCCCCGCGAGCCGCGCCAGCACGGCGCGCGGCTCGTCGTAGCGGCCGAGCCCGCGCCCGAGCTGGCAGGGATCGTGGTAGCGAACGGTGGCGCCGGCGAGATCCGGCAGCGGACCGATCCGCTCGAGCGCCGCGAACGCGAGATCGACCAAGAGCTCGGGGCGGGGCGCGCGCGCTCGGCCGGCGGCGAGCTCGGTCTGGACGCCGACGCGGTCGTACTCGACGAGCAGCGTCCGCGCGCAGCCGGGGTCGACGACGACCAGGCGCCTCTGGCCCGCGATCTCGGCGAGCAGCCGCTGGGCTGCGGCGACGAAGGCGGGGCGATCGCCGGCCTCGAGCAGGGGCAGGCCGCAGCAGGACTGCACCGCGCGCACCGGGCCGCCGACGAGCGCCGCGGCCGCGGCGAGCGCGTCGCGAGCGACCTCGGGCGAACGACGGACGTATCCGCAACCGACGAGCACCGGCGTCGCGCCCGCGGGCGGATCGCCCCCGAGCGCCCGCGCCGCCCGCGCCAGCTCCTCGGCGCGGGCGGACCAGCTCGCGACCACGTCCCGCGCGCCGTCGGGCGCCGCGCCGCGCGCGAAGAGCTCCGCGCGGGCGTCGAAGAGCACGGTGGCTACCTCGTTGTGGTGATCGCACCGCTCGCGGCACGCGTAGCAGCCGGTGCACGCCCACGCGGGCGCGGCGTGCTCGGGATCGATGGGCACGTCCCCGCGCGCGACGAAGTACGCCATGCTCATCTTGCCCCAGGGCGTGACCGACTCGCTCGCCTCCACGGTCGAGACCGGGCAGGCGGCGCGCGACAGCTTGGGGCAATAGACGCACTTCTCGAGCGACGAGCGGTGGGGCTCGAGCAGCGGCAATCGCAGCGTGGTCACCGGGCGGAGTCTAGTCGCCGCCCGGCGACGCGGGCCGAAATTTCGGGCGTTGCGTGCTCGTCGGGGAGCGCCCGCGTCGGAGCGGCGACGGGCTGGCGCGCCGGCGCCCGCGATGGGTTCTGCTACGGCGTGGTGCCGGCCCGGTGGCGGGTGGCCGAGGCGGCCGGAGCCGCGGCGCCGGCCGTCGCGCCGGCGGGGTGCGGCGCCTGATCCTGCGGCAGGCGGATGATGAAGGTGGCGCCGCGATCCGACGAGTGCACGGCGATCGAGCCCGAGTGCTCGTCCACGATCTTCTTCACGATGGCGAGGCCGAGGCCGGTCCCCCGCTTCTTGCCGGCGGTCACGAACGACTGGAAGAGCTTGCCCTCGATCTCCTTGGGCACCCCCCTGCCGGTGTCGGAGACGGTGATGACCACATCGCCGCCCTCGCGCTCGGCGCGGATGGTCAGGGTGCCGCCCGTCTCGGCCATCGCCTCGAGCGCGTTTCGCGCGAGGTTGTGCACGACGCGCGTGATCTTGGCCTCGTCGAAGCGCGCCACGCCGCGGTCCTCGATGTCCATCACGAGCTCGACGCCGCTGCCGGCGAGCTCCTGGCGGATCTGCAGCTCGAGATCGCCGAAGAACTTGGTGAGGTAGACCTTGCGGAGCAAAATGCTCCGCTCGCCTCGCGCGAACTCGAGCACCTCACGCTGCATCGCGCTGATGGCGTCGAACTGCTTGAGGATGAGCTTCGCGTGCTCGGCCCGAACGGCCGGGTCGTTGGCGCCGGCCATGAGCTGCACATAGCCGCTGATCACCGTGAGCGGCGTGCGCATGTCGTGCATGACGCCGGACAACAGGCGACCGATCGAGGTGAGCCGCTCGCTCCGCTCCCGCTCGAGCCGCGAGCAGAAGAGGCGCACCGCCGTCGAGGCGTTCGCCGAGACCAGGCGGAGCAGGGCGCGATCGTCCTGCGAGAAGAAGTTCGCCTTGCGCGAGTTGTAGAGCGCCATCGCGCCGATGGGCGCGTCGTCCTCGCCCTCGAGCGGGACCGCGATGGCGCTCTCCACGGTGATGCCGAGGATCTGGCCGAGGCGCGCCGAGACCGGGCCCTCGTCGAGGGCGGGGCGCTCGTGCGACTGCGGGATGCTGATGGCCTCGTTGTTCGCCATCGCCGCGCCGATGACTCCCTCGCCGCGCTTGTTCGAGACTCGCTTGACCTCGAGGACCTTGTGCTTGCGATCGCCGAGATCGACGAAGTAGAGCCAGAGGCCGCCCTCCGGCTCGTCGATGAGCAGCCCGCCCGCCTGCGCCTCGCAGGCGCGCGCCGCCTCCGAGATCACCGCGCGGGCCAAGTCCTCGAGGCTCGCGGCCTGGCCCATGGCGCTCTCGAGATCGAAGAGCAGCTTGAGATCGCTGACGCGATGCTCGAGCTGCTCCTTGGTCTCGACGAGCTGCATGTTCTTCTGGATGACCGAGAGGAACAGGCGCGAGTTGTCGATGGAGACGGCGGCCTGGGTGGCCAGGGCGCTGAGCAGCTCCTCGTCGTGCTGCGAGAACTCGGAGTCGTTGCCGCGCTTGTTGAGGACCTGGATGACGCCGATGGTCCTGCCCACGTGGTTCTTCATGGGCGCGGCGAGGATGCTGCGCGTGCGATAGCCGGTGATCTCGTCCCACTCGCGCTGGAACCGCCTGTCGCGGTAGGCGTCCTTCACCCGGACCGTCTTGCCCACCTTGGCGACGTGCCCGGCGATGCCCTCGCCGAGCGGGAGCTCGATCGAACGCGACTCGTCGCCGATGACGATGCGCGAGAGGAGCCGCCCGCGCGCCTCGTCGAGGAGGTAGAGCGTGGCGCGATCGGCCTCGAGCAGCTCGGTGATCTTGCCGAGGATGAGCTCGAGGAGCTGGTCGAGATCGAGGGTGGTGCCGAGGGCGAGGCCGACCTCGCTGAGCGCCTGGACCGTGCGCTCCGCCCGCTGGAGGCGCGCCTCGAGCTCCAGGTTCCTGGCCTGGAGCTTGGCGACCTCCGCGGGGGAGGGGTGGGCGGGCGGAGAGGGTCCCCGCGGCTTACCGGTCACCGCCCGACGCTATCACTGGTTCATGCTCTCGAGGAACTCCTGGTTACTCTCGGTGCGGCTCACCTTGTCGAGCAGGAACTCCATCGAGTCGATGACGTTGAGCGGGTGGAGCAGCTGACGGAGCAGCCAGACGCGCTGCAGGATCCACTCGGGCAGGAGCAGCTCCTCCTTGCGCGTGGCGCTCTTGTTGATGTCGAGGCACGGGAAGATGCGCTTCTCCATGAGCTTGCGGTCGAGGTGGATCTCGCTGTTGCCCGTGCCCTTGAACTCCTCGAAGATCACCTCGTCCATGCGCGAGCCGGTGTCGACCAGCGCCGTCGCCACGATGGTGAGCGAGCCTCCCTCCTCGACGTTGCGCGCCGCGCCGAAGAAGCGCTTCGGCTTGTGGAGCGCGTTGGAGTCGACGCCGCCGGAGAGGATCTTCCCGCTCGGCGGGACGACGGTGTTGTAGGCCCGCGCCAGGCGGGTGATCGAGTCGAGGAGGATCACGACGTCGTGCTTGTGCTCGACGAGGCGCTTGGCCTTCTCGATCACCATCTCGGCGACCTGCACGTGGCGGGTGGCCGGCTCGTCGAACGTCGAGCTCACGACCTCGCCCTTCACCGTGCGCTGCATGTCGGTGACCTCCTCGGGCCGCTCGTCGATGAGGAGCACGATGAGGTGGGTGTCGGGGTGGTTCTGCGAGATCGCGTTGGCCAGGTTCTGCAAGAGCACCGTCTTGCCGGCGCGCGGGGGCGAGACGATGAGGCAGCGCTGCCCCTTCCCGATGGGGCAGAGCATGTCGATGATCCGCGTCGAGAAGCTCTTCGTCCCGTTCTCGACGCTGAACTTCTGCTGCGGGTAGAGCGGCGTCAGGTTGTCGAAGAGGATCTTGTCGCGCGCGACCTCGGGGGCCTCGCCGTTGATCTTGTCGACCTTGAGCAGCGCGAAGTACGCCTCGCGCTCCTTGGGCGGCCGGATCGAGCCGGTCACGCTGTCGCCGGTGCGCAGATTGAAGCGGCGGATCTGCGAGGGCGACACGTAGATGTCGTCGGGGCCCGGGAGGTAGTTGTAGTCCGGAGCACGCAGGAACCCGAAGCCGTCGGCGAGGCACTCGAGCACGCCCTCGCCGTAGACGGGCCCGTCGTTGGCGGAGTGGGCCTGGAGCAGGGCGAACATCAGCTCCTGCTTCCGCAGCCCGGCGGCGCCCTCGATGTTGAGGCCCTTGGCCATCTGCACGAGCTCGCCCATCGGTTTCTGCTTCAGTTCCCGCAAATGCATCGATAGTGCTCCGCGCCGCACACGCCTTGGGCGGCGCGTGGGCATCTCCGTCTACGTTGTGGATTCGAGGTGAACGGCCGGGACGCGATCGCGTCGGCCTGGAGGCGCTGCTGAGGTGTGTTCCCCCCCCGGGGCGGGGCGACTCTACCAAGGGCCTTTCGGGTGTCAACGCGCCTCCCTCCTCGAGGCTCCGCCCCCAAAGCCCCGGGGCGCTGCGGCACGCGCTCGCCCGCCGGTCGCGGGCGGAGCCGGCCATGGACGCCGATGTTGCGCCGCCCGCGCCGGGAAGGCTCTCTCAGCGCTTCAGGCGCGTGATCTTCGGCCGCGTCTTCTTCTCGAGGTCGAGCGTGTTGCCCGCCTTGAGCCACTCCGGATGCTCGACGCTCACCGAACCGTACCAGTACGCGAGCTTCACGTCGGCCTTGTCGGCGCCCGTCTCGACGGCGATGCTCACCTTCTGGGGATCGGCGCCGGCGCCCGGTGCCGCCATCTTGCCGACCGGTCCGCGCATCCGCGCGACCAGCGCCGGCGCGCCGCCGCACACCTTGAAGATCGCGGCCTCGACGAAGCGCGGCTTGCCGTCCTTGGGCCTCGCCTCCCACTCGCCCACGAGGAGCTCCTCGTTCGCGCGCGGGTGCCATCGCCACACCTTGTCGAAGCCGACGTCGGCGTTCGCGAGGGTGCGGTGATCCGCGGGCATGGCCTTGAGCATCGCCTGCGCGAGGCCGGCCTCGACGCTCGGCTCGGCCACCATCGGCGGCTGCACCTTCTGATCGAGCCTGACCTCGGCGGCGCTCTGCGCGCCCGAGCAGCAACGGAAGCCGACGTCCTTCGCCTTCGTCGAGGTGGGGCGGCTCTGTCCGTTGGCGCACCGCGCCTGCAAGACCGTCGCGGGCCCCATGCCGCCGCGCACGGTGCCGAGGTCGCCGCTCGTGCCGCGCCCCCAGGCGCTCGAGGTCCACTCGAACACGAGCCCATGTTGGTCTTTCACACCGAATGCGCTCGCGCATTTCGGCCGCTTGTCGGGCATGAGATCGGCGACCGGCTTGCAGTTCGTCTGGCTGTAGCCCTGGCCGTATTCGAACGTGGTGTTGCTCGGCCCCTTGCAGGCCCGCTCCCACTCGAGCTCGGTGCAGAGCCGCTTGCCTCGCGCGGCGCAGAGCTGCGCCGCCTCGTCACGCGAGACGTTGACCTTGGCCGGCTGCGTTGGATCGTTGGGGTACGGCAGGACGTCGATCGTGAACTCGCCCATCGCGATCGTCTCGCCGACGAGCTCCTCCGTCGTCACGCGCGGCGTCCCCCCGCACGGGGTCCCAGCCTTGAGCGAACCGGCGGGGATGGTGACCTGCGGGCCGGCCGCCGCCGGCGCGGCGCTGCCGCTCGCGACCGCGCTGGCCCCTCCCGCCTGCGGACCGCCTTCCGCCCCGCCGCCGTCCTTCTTGCAGGCGCCGAGCGCCGAAAGGGCGAGGAGAACCATGCCGATCGCAGCATCCGGGGCGCGCATGCCCGCAAGGTCTCACGGACCCGCCCGGGCTGGGAAGGACGAAGGTCAACCGGCACGACGCCCCCGTTTGCCGAAATCCACAATGTTTTCAGCCGAGTGATTGCCTTTGGGGCGTGTCGCGCGGTGTTTCCGCGCCGAAGCCGAACGGCTTCCAGCGAGCGCACCCGAAGTTGCCCAACTCGCCCTGCCCGGCTAACGATCCTGGCCGTCCATGGGGCTCAAACAGGCGCAGCTCTTCGTTCGCGGGAGGGTGCAGGGGGTCTTCTTCCGCGCGTCGACGCAGCGGGAGGCGAAGCGGTTGGGCCTGACCGGCTGGGTGAAGAACCGAACCGACGGCAGCGTCGAGGTGTTGGCCGAGGGCGAGGAGGAGGAGCTCAAAGACCTCATCGCCTGGGCCAACCGAGGTCCGAGCGCGGCGCGGGTGGAGCGTGTCGACGTACGCTGGCGCAGCTTTTCGGGGGAGTTCTTCGACTTCCGCATCGTCGACTGAGCTGCTCTTTTCGGTGGCCCGGCGAGGCCCGCGACCGCGAGGACACACGTCACGACGCCCGCTCGGCGCGGCTGCGCGCGCGGTCGCGACGCCCGAAGCTCCGCGGTGCCGAACCTCGGAAGGGTCCTGCTCCCCCCGTCGTTTCAGGCTAGAGACAGGGCGTGCGTCACCTCCGTGGACTCCTCGGGCTCTCGGCCGTCGGCCTGGCGCTGACGTTCGCGCCGGCGACGGCGCGCGCGCAGCGCGGCTCGGCGTCCGCATCCGCGGCGGCGAGCGGGGCCCCGAGCGCGGTCGTCGCGTCGGGCCCGCTCCCCGAGCTTCCGCGCCTCGCCCCGATCGCGCGTCCCGAGCCCGAGCCCGCGGCGCTCCAGGATCTGGGCAAGCTGCTCGATCGCCTCACCGCCGACGACGACCGGACGCGAACGAACGCCAAGACCGCGCTCGGCGAGGTCGGGCCCACGCTCGTACCGGCGATCCGCCACCGCGTCCAGGAGCTCCGGGGCACGATCGATCGCGAGGCGCTCCCGCGCCTGCTCGAGGCTGCGCGCAAGGAGGGCCGGAAGTCGCTCAAGAAGCCCGCGAAGGGCGCGGCGAAGGGCGAGGCCAAGGACGACGAGGAGGACGGCGACTGGCTCGACTTCGTCCTCGCCGCGCCCCGCCCGCGCGATCGCGACTGGAAGAGCTTGGTGGAGCTCCTGGCGATGGAGCGGATGCTCGCGACCATCGGCACGACGCCCGCGATCCGCGAGCTCATCGCCTACCACGCGTACTTCGGGGAGATGTTCCGCATCGACCTGCAGCGCCAGGTGGCGAAGCTCAAGGACCGCGCAGTCCCGGCGCTGATCGAGGCGCGGCAGCACGACGCCAAGGTGGTCCAGCGCTGGGCGAACCGGCAGCTCGACTCCCTCGGCCGGGCCATCCCCGGCGAGGCGGTGAACACGACCGACACCCAGGTGCTCGCCGACGTGCTCCGCGCCTACGGACGCACCCGCGACGTCGACGCGGTCCGCGTCGTCCTCTCGTTCTCCAACAGCGATCGCATCCAGCTGCGGGAGGCCTCGCGCGAGGCGATCGCCGCGATCGGCGAGCCCGGGATCTGGCAGCTCCGCGACGCGTACCTGAGCCTCACCGGAAACAAGCCGCCTCGCGATTGGACCTGGGACCGCATCGCCCGCGAGCTCTTCGCCATGTACGACCGCGCCCGGATGGCCGAGGTCTACAAGCTGATGGACGACGGCGTCGCCGCGGCGGGCTCGAAGCGCTACGGCGACGCGATCGCCGCGTTCGATCGCGTCCTCGCGCGCGCGCCGCTGTTCGATCGGCGCAAGGAGATGGTCCCCGCTTACGTCGCCCGGGCCGGCGAGCTCGCGGAGGAGCAGCGCGCCGAGGCGCTCTCCATGCTCCGCAAAGCCCTCCGCCTCGATCCGAAGGGCACCGAGGCGAAGCGGATCGAGGCCGAGATCGCCTACCTCGAGGGCGCCGTCCTCATCGACCAGGGCACGCCGGACAAGTTCATCCTCCAGCGGGCGCTCGAGCTCGACCCCTCCCACGAGCGCGCCCGCGCCGCGCTTCGCTCCCTCGAGGACAAGGCCATCGAGCGCCAGACCTCGATGCAGCGCTATGCCGCCGCGGTGGCCGTGGGCGTCGCTGCGCTCCTCGGAATGCTGCTCCTCGCGCGCCGCCGCCCGGCCAGGGCGCCGCAATGAGCGAGCGTCGATCCCGCAATCCATGACGCAAATGTGGGTGCAGGCCAGCCCAATCGGCGGGTGCGGGCCCAATCCGACCAGGACTGGGCGGGGATGGACGAAGAGAGCCGCCGGAGCGCTGGTTGCGCCCCGACGGCTCTTCTTGCGCCCAGCCCGCGGCGGGCAGAGCGATTGATTGGTCGCTGCTAGCCGGCGCTCGCGGCGGACGCGGGCTCGGCGGCGGTGACCTGCTCGGGCGGCGCCACCGTCTTGTCGACGGGAGGCGGCGCGTCGATGAACTCGATCACGGCCATCGCGGCGCCGTCGCCGCGGCGGGGACCGAGCTTGGTGATTCGGGTGTAGCCACCCGGGCGACCCTCGAAGCGCTTGGACAGGTCGACCATCACCTTCTCGACGATGTCGATCTTGGTGCCGTCGGTCCGCACGCCGAAGCGCGGAACCCACGAGGCGACCAGCCGCGACGCGTGGAGGCGCTTGGCCTTGTCCTTGTCCGAGAGCGAAGCCTGGGCGGTGTAGGCCACCTGCCCGAGCCGCTTGGCCTTGCTGATGAGGCGCTCCGCGACCCGCCGCAGCTCCTTCGCCTTGGCGTCGGTGGTCTCGATGCGCTCGTGCGTGATCAGGTTGGCCGTGAGGTTCCTGAGCATCGCGCGACGGCTCGAGGTGTCGCGCCCAAACTGCCTGCCAGCCTTCTTGTGACGCATGACGGACCTCTCAGGCCTGCGCCTGCTGCGCCTTCCAGCGCTCGAGCAGCTGCGGCCAGTTGTCGATCTTCATCCCCAGGGAGAGCCCCATGTTGGCGAGGATCTCCTTGATCTCCTTCAGCGACTTGCGGCCGAAGTTCTTGGTCTTGAGCATGTCCTGCTCGGTGCGCTGCACCAGCTCGCCGATCAGGGTGATGTTCGCGTTCTGGAGGCAGTTCGCCGAGCGGACGCTGAGCTCGAGCTCCTCGACCGAGCGGAAGAGGTTCTCGTTGAGCGGCTCGTCGTCGCCGACCACGGCCTGGTAGCTCGTCTCCTCCGACTCCTCGAAGTTGACCCAGATCGAGAGCTGCTCCTTGAGGATCTTGGCGGCGAAGGCGACCGCGTCGGCGGGCGCGACCGAGCCGTTGGTCCAGATCTCGAGGGTGAGCTTGTCGTAGTCGGTGACCTGTCCGACGCGCGCGTTCTGCACGACGTAGTTCACCTTGCGGATCGGCGAGAAGAGCGCGTCGATGGGGATGGTGCCGATCGGCATCGTCGGCGTCTTGTTGCGCTCGGCGGGAACGTAGCCGCGGCCCACGTTGACCGTGAGCTCCATCGAGAGCGGGCCCTTCTTGTCGAGCACCGCGATGAGGTGGTCGGGGTTCAGCACGGCGAGGCCGTCGACGAGCTGGATGTCCTTGGCGTAGACCGGCCCGGGCCCCTCGCGGTCGATGCGGACCGTGTAGGTCTTGGCCGCGGCGGCGCGGAACACGACCTCCTTGAGGTTGAGGATGATGTCGCTGACGTCCTCGACGACGTCGGGCACCGTGGTGAACTCGTGGAGCGCCCCCTCGATGCGGACGGCGGTGATGGCCGCGCCCTGCAGCGAGGAGAGCAGCACGCGACGGAGGCTGTTGCCGACCGTGATGCCGAAGCCGCGCTCGAGCGGCTCGCACACGAACTTCGCGTAGAAGTCGTTGCTGCTGTCGGTGTCGACCTGGATGCCCTTGGGGCGGATGAGGTCGCGCCAGTTGCGGGAGATCATCGTCGGATTCGCCATGCTCATGCTCGGTCTCTCCTTGGGAGGGGGTTCGCGCGAAGGTCACGCGGCCGGGGTCGCACTCGACTCCCGGCCGCCGCCTTCTGCCCGCGTTTGCTTCGAAACTCTGTCGTCTCTCTTCGTCTCGGCTAGCGCGAGTAGTACTCGACGACCAGCTGCTCCCGGATCTCGGGCTCGTTGAGGTCCTCGCGGACGGGGCCGCTCTTGACGGTCCCGGCGAAGTTGGCGCGGTCGACGTCGATCCACGACGCCACCGGTCGCTTGTCGGCGCCCGCGATCGACGCGGCGACCGACTTGAACTTGCGCGCGCCCTCGGTCAGCTCGACCTTGTCGCCGACGCGGACGACGTAGCTCGGGATGTCGAGGCGCTTGCCGTTGATGTGGACGTGGCCATGGCGCACGAGCTGCCGCGCCTCGGAGCGCGAGCTGGCGAAGCCCATGCGGTGCACGACGTTGTCGAGGCGGCGCTCGAGCAGGGCGAGCATCTCCTCGCCCGTGCGGCCCTTGCGGCGGCTCGCCTCCTGGTAGTACCCGAGGAACTGCCGCTCGAGGACGCCGTACACGCGCCGCACCTTTTGCTTCTCGCGCAGGCGGACGGCGTACTCGGAGAGCTTGATGCGCCCCTGGCCGTGCTGGCCCGGCGGATAAGGCCGGCGGGTGTACGCGCACTTCTCGGTGTAGCAGCGCTCGCCCTTGAGGTAGAGCTTCATCCCCTCACGGCGGCAGAGCTTGCAGACGGGTCCAACGTAGCGGGCCATTTCGTACTCCAATAAAGAGCGATGCGGGCGGTCGCGGCAGCGATCGTCGAGTTCTTCAGACGCGGCGGCGCTTGGGCGGCCGGCAACCGTTGTGGGGGATGGGGGTGACGTCGCGGATCAGGGTCACCTTGAACCCCGCCGTCTGCAGCGCGCGCAGAGCGCTCTCGCGCCCGGCGCCCGGGCCCTTCACGAACACCGCGACGGAGCGCATCCCGTGCTCCTGTGCGCGGCGGGCCGCCTCCTCCGCCGCGAGCTGCGCGGCGAACGGGGTCGACTTGCGCGAGCCCTTGAAGCCGCGCGCCCCGGCGCTCGACCACGACACGGCGTTGCCGTTGATGTCGGTGATCGTGACGACGGTGTTGTTGAACGTCGACTGGATGTGGGCGATCCCGGCCGAGACGTTCTTCTTGACCTTCTTCTTCTGCTTCGTCTTGGGGCCGGTGGCCGTCTTCGCAGTTGCCATGATGCTCTGTCCCGATCCGCGTTACGCCTTCGGAGCCGCCGCGGCCGGACGCCGCTGCAGCATGCCCTTGCGCGGGCCCTTGCGGCTGCGCGCGTTCGTGTGCGTCCTCTGCCCGTTCACGGGCAGGCCGCGGCGGTGGCGGAGGCCGCGGTAGCAGCCGAGGTCCATCAGCCGCTTGATGTTGAGCTGCACCTCGCGGCGCAGGTCGCCCTCCACCTTGTAGTCGGCGTCGAGGATGTCGCGGATGATCTTGACCTCCCCATCCGAGAGCTCCTCCACCCGCTTGGTCTCCGGGATGTTCGCCTTCTTGCAGATCTCCTTCGCGAGCGTCTTCCCGATCCCATAGAGGTACGGGAGCGCAAACGCGAGGTGCTTACGGCGGGGCAGGTCGACGCCAGCAATACGTGCCATCGGATGAAGCTCCTACTAGTTGCCTTGACGCTGCTTGTGACGGGGGTTCTCGCAAATGATGCGGACCACCCCACGGCGGCGCACCACCTTGCACTTGTCGCAGATCTTCTTGACGCTCGGTCGGACCTTCATGCTGGCCTCACTTGTGGCGGTACGTGATGCGACCGCGGCTGGGGTCGTACGGCGAGACCTCGACGGTCACGCGGTCCCCGGGGAGAATCTTGATGTAGTACTGCCGCATCCGGCCGCTGATCGTCGCGAGCACCCCGAGCCCGTTGTCCGCCTTGACCCTGAACATGGCGTTCGGGAGCGCCTCCTGGACGACGCCGTCGAACTCCAGCTTGTCGCCCTTCGGCTCTTTGGGGCCACTGGTGCTGTTGGATCGTCGTCTCATGCAGTCTTGCCCGTGCTCCCGCTCCCGAGGGCCGAAAGCACCCTCGCCGTGACCTCCTCCGGCTTGCCGACGCCGTCGACTCGCCTGAGGAGCCCCTTGCTCTCGTAGTAAGGCAGAAGGGCGGCAGTCATCGCCTCGTACGAATCGAGGCGCTTTCCGACGGTCTCCGGCTTGTCGTCGGCACGGTGCTCGAGCTCCGCGCCGGGGGGCGGGGGACTATAGACAAGGTGGTAGATTTGTCCAGTCCGTTTATCGGTGCGCCGGTTCACCAACCGCTCCTCCAGGAGCGAGCGCGGGACGTCGAGCTGGAGCACGGCGTCGAGCGCCTTTCCCTGCTTCGCCAGCTGGGCGCCGAGCGCCTCGGCCTGCGGCACCGTCCGCGGGAACCCGTCGAGAAGGAAGCCCGGCTGGCAGTCGGCCGCGCCGATGCGCTTGGCGATGAGGTCGATCATCGCCTCGTCCGGGACGAGGCCGCCCGAGTCCATGATGGCGAGGTACTTGGGGTCGAGCGTGCCCGCCTGCTTCGCGGCGCGGAGCATGTCGCCCGTCGAGATCTGCGGGATCCCGTGGAGCTGGCCGATCACCTTGGCCTGGGTCCCCTTCCCTGATCCTGGCGGACCGATCAAGACGACGATCATCGACGCCTCCCCTCAGCCCTCGGGCAACCGGCGGCCGCGGATGCGACCGCCGCCGGGCCCGGTGAGCCCCTCGTAGTTCCTGGTGATGAGGTGCGCCTCGATCTGGTTCACGGTGTCGAGGGCGACGCCCACCACGATCATCAGCGACGTGCCGCCGAACCCGAAGGGCACGCGGAGCATCCCGCCGATGATGGACGGCACGACGCACACGGCGGCGACGTACATGGCGCCCCCGAACGTGATGCGCTGGATGACCCGGTGGATGTAGTCGGCCGTCTGCTTGCCGGGGCGGATGCCGGGGATGTTCGCCTGCTGCTTCTTCAGGTTCTCGGCGACGTCGACCGGCTGGAACGTGACGTTCGTGTAGAAGTAGGTGAAGAAGATGATGAGCAGCGCGTAGCCGGTGTTGAACACCCAGTCGCCGCGGTTGATGATCCCCTGCAGGTAGTCGGCGCCGGGGATGTGCATGTTCGCCAGCGTCGCCGGGAACATGAGGAGCGACGAGGCGAAGATCGGCGGGATGGTGCCGGCGGTGTTCACCTTGAGCGGGAGGTGCGCCGTCTGGCCGCCGTACACGCGGCGGCCCACCTGGCGGCGCGAGTAGACGATCGGGATCTGGCGGCGCCCGTTCTCGAAGAACGCGATCACCGCGATGGTGGCGACGACGAGCGCGAGGATCGCGGCCATCGTGAGCGGCTGGAGATCGCCCTGGTTCTGCTGGAAGTACGAGCCGATCTTGCCGGGGATGTCGGTGACGATGCCGGCGAAGATGAGGAGCGAGATCCCGTTGGAGACGCCGCGCTCGGTGATCTGCTCGCCGATCCACATCAGGAAGGCGGTGCCCGTCGTCAGCGTGATGATGGTCATCAGCTGGAACGGGAGGCCGGGGTGGTTGACGATGCCGGCGCCGGCGTCGCTGCTTGAGGTCGACTCGAGGAACTTGGCGATGCCGAACGCCTGGAACATCGACAGCGCCACCGTGCCGTAGCGGGTGTACTGGTCGAGCTTGCGGCGGCCCTGCTCGCCCTCTTTGCGGAGCTCGTCGATGGGCTTGTAGACCATGCCCATCAGCTGCAGGATGATCGACGCCGAGATGTACGGCATGATCCCCAGCGCGAAGATCGACAGGTTCTCGAGCGCGCCGCCCGAGAACATGTTGAAGAACGAGATCAGGCTGCCGCTCTGCTTGGCGACGAACTGCCGCATCGCGTTGCGGTCGACGCCGGGCGTCGTGACGAACACGCCCACGCGGTAGATGGCGAGCATCCCCAACGTGAAGATCACGCGGCGCCGGAGCTCCGGGATCTTGTGGAAGTTGGTGATTCCCGCCAGGCTGGCCATGCTTCGGATCCGTTCCCCGTTCAGGCCTTCGCGGACTTCGCGGGCTTGGCGGCGGCGTCAGACTTAACCTTGGCCGGGGGCGGCGCAAGGGTCACCGCCTTGCCGCCCGCCTTCTGGATCTTCTCCAGGGCGCCCTTCGAGAACCTGTGGGCGCTGACGGTGAGCTTCTTGGTGAGCTCGCCGGCCCCCAGGACCTTGAGGACGTCGTAGCGTCCCTGGACCAGGCGCTTGGCGCGCAGGGCCTCGGCCGTCACCTCGGTGCCCGCGTCGAAGATCTCGAGCGAGCCGACGTTGACGTTGGCGACCACGTCGGCGAGCGGGTTGCGGAAGCCCCGCTTCGGGAGGCGGCGCTGAATCGGCGTCTGCCCGCCCTGGAAGTGCTTCTTGTTGATGTTGCCCTTCGACCGGGCCTTCTGGCCCTTCTGGCCGCGGCCGGCCGTCTTGCCGAAACCGGAGCCGACGCCGCGCCCGACGCGCAGCGCCGTGGTCGTGGCGCCCTCCGGGGCCTGGAGCTTGGAGAGGATATCCATCGTCTTATGCCTTCTTCTTCGACGCCTCGGCGACCTCTTCGACCGTCACCAGGTGGAGGACCTTCTTCACCATCCCGCGGAACGAGGGCGTGTTCGCGACGACGACCTCCGAGCCGGGGCCGCGCAGCCCGAGGCCGCGGACGACGCGGCGCGTGTGATCGACCTGGCCGATGAGGCTGCCGGTCTGGCGCACCTTCAGGAGCGGCTTCACGCGGCACCTCCCTCACCCTTCGCAGGCGGGGGCGGGGGCGCGAGGCTGCGGCGCTTCGGGCCGCCGGTCAGCCCGCCGCCGCGGCGCTGGTAGCCGAGGTCGTCGGTCTGCATGTTGCGCTTCGAGGCGAACTGCTCGGGGCTCTTGAGGCCCTTGAGCGCCGCGACCGTCGCGTGGACGACGTTGTGCGGGTTGCTCGTCCCGAGCGACTTCGAGAGGACGTCGTGGATGCCGGCCGACTCGACGACGGCGCGCACCGCGCCGCCGGCGATGACGCCCGTCCCGGCGCTCGCCGGCTTGAGCAGCACCTTGCCCGCGCCGACGTGGCCGAAGCTGTCGTGAGGGATGGTGGCGCCGTCGAGCGGGATCCGGAAGATGTTCTTCCGCGCCTGGTCGTTGCCCTTGCGGATGGCCTCGGGCACCTCGTTGGCCTTGCCGAGGCCGACGCCGACGTGCCCCGCCTCGTCGCCCACGACGACGAGCGCCGAGAAGCTGAAGCGCCGGCCGCCCTTGACGACCTTGGCGACGCGGTTGATGTGGATGACGCGCTCCTTGAGCTTCTCTTCGTCGATCTGATCGAACGCCATGGTGATTCCCTTTGCGGTCCGGCTGACGGCGCCGGACGCCCGACTAGAACTCGAGGCCCGCGTCGCGGGCGGCCTGCGCGAGAGCGCTGACGCGCCCGTGGTACATGTAGCCGTTGCGATCGAAGACGACCTTGTCGATCTTCTTCGACTTGCAGATCTTGGCGATGAGCGCGCCGACCTTCTTCGCGGCGTCGGTCTTCTTGTCCTCGTCCAGGGTGCCCTTGAGGTCCTTGGAGAGGGTCGACGCGTGCGCGAGCGTCTTGCCCGTCACGTCGTCGATGACCTGCGCGTAGATGTGGCGCGAGCTGCGGAAGACGCTCAGGCGCGGGCGCTCCGCCGTGCCGGCGACCTTCTTGCGGATGCGGAGCTTGCGGCGCTCCCTCCCGATGATCTTCATGGCCATGGTCGTCGTCGCTCCTCTGCCTACTTCTTGCCGCCCTTGCCGGCCTTGCCCGCCTTCTCGCGGACGCGCTCGCCCTTGTAGCGGACGCCCTTGCCGCCGTAAGGCTCCGGCGGCCGGAAGCCGCGGATCTTCGCGGCCGTCTGGCCGATGACTTCCTTGTCCGCGCCCTGGAGGATCACCAGCGTGCCCTTCGAGTCGGCGGGGACGTTGGCGGTGATGCCTTTGGGCAGCGGGTAGACGACCGGGTGCGAGTAGCCGAGCGCGAAGTGGAGGGTCGTCCCCTTGAGCTCGGCGCGATAACCGGTGCCGCGCAGCTCGAGCTGCCGCTCGTAGCCCTCGGCGACGCCCTTCACCATTCCGGCGACGAGCGCGCGCATCAGGCCCTGGAGGCGCGAGGCGTCGCGGCCGGGCGCGTCCGAGACCACGAGCAGCTTCCCGCCGTCGACCTTGATGTCGACGCGCTCGGCGAGCGCGCGCGAGAGCTGGCCCTTCGGGCCCTTGACCTCGATCTTGCGGTTCGCGACGTTCGCCGTGACGCCCTTGGGCAGCTCGATCGGGCGCTTGCCGACGCGCGACGTCTTGCTGGTCGACGTAGCCGGGGTATCCATCACCACACCTCGCAGAGGAGCTCGCCGCCGATCTTCTGCTTGCGAGCCTCACGGTCGCTCATGAGCCCGCGCGACGTGCTCAGGATCGAGATCCCGAGCCCGCTGAACACACGGGGGATGCGGTCGTGCCGGACATAGACGCGGCGGCCGGGGCGCGAGACGCGGCGGATGCCGTCGATGGCGCCCTGGCGGTCGCGCCCGTACTTGAGCACGATCGTCAGCTTCTTCTGGCCGCCGGCTCCCTCGGTGTCCGCCTGGCGGACGTCGGCGATGAAGCCCTCGGTCTTGAGGATCTCGGCCACGGCCGCCTTGAGGCGGCTGGCGGGGACCTCGGTCCGGTCGTGCCGCGCGAGCGACGCGTTGCGGATCCGGCTCAGCATGTCGGCGATGGGATCGGTCATCATGGCGTCACCAGCTGGCCTTGATCACGCCCGGGAGCTCTCCACGGAGCGCGAACATCCGGAGACAGATGCGGCAGAGCTCGAAATCGCGGTAATACGCGCGCGAGCGACCGCACACCTTGCAACGGTTCCTGTGCCGCGTGGAGAACTTCTGCGGCCGATTCAGCTTCGCAAACTCTTTTGCACGAGCCATTCGCTACATCCTCTGCTGGGAATCCGTTGACCCTCAGTGCCGGAACGGCATGCCGAGCTCGGTGAGGAGCGCACGCCCCTCCTCGTCGGTACGCGCCGTGGTCACGAACGAGATGTTCATCCCCTTCACGACGTCGATCTTGTCGTAATCGATCTCGGGGAAGATGATCTGCTCGCGCAAGCCCATGGTGAAGTTGCCCTTGCCGTCGAAGCCCTTGGGCGAGACGCCCTTGAAGTCGCGGACGCGCGGCAGGGCGAAGCCGATGAGGCGATCGACGAACTCCCACATGCGCTCGGCGCGCAGCGTGACCATGACGCCGATGGGGAGGTTCTCGCGGAGCTTGAAGGTCGCGATCGACTTGCGCGCGCGCGTGACGATCGGCTTCTGGCCCGCGATGGCCCGCATGTCCTCGACCGCCGCGTCGATGATCTTCGGGTTCGCGACGGCGGCGCCGAGCCCCATGTTGATGACCACCTTCTGGAGGCGGGGCACCATCATCGGGTTCTTGTACGAGAACCGCTTCGTGAGCGCGGGCACCACCGCCTTGGTGTAGTGCGTGCGCAGGCGCGGCTTGTAGTTCGGATCGCGCGGCTTCTTGGGCGCGGCCGAGGCCTCGGCCTTCGGGGCCTCGTCCTTCTTGCCTTTGCCCTTGCCCTCGCCCTTCGGCTTGGCCTCGCCCTTCGGTGCAGCAGCGGCGCCTTCCTTCGGCGCCTTGCCTTCCTTTTGGGGCTTGCCCTCTTTCGGGGCCTTCTTCTCGGTGTCGTCCGCCATGGCTACCCTGCCGTGATCTCGGCGCCGCTCTTGCCGACGCGCGTCTTCTTGCCGTCCTCGCCGACCTTGATCTTCACCCGGGTGGGCTTGCCGCTCGTCGGATCGACCGGCATCACGTTCGAGGCATGCAGCGGCGCCTCCTTGGTGATCTTGCCCCCGCGCTGGTTGCGGGGCGTCGGCTTCTGGTGCCGCGTCACCACGTTCACGCCCTCGACGACGACCTTGTCGTCCTCGGCGAGGACCTTGGCGACCTTGCCCTGCTTGCCCTTGTGCTTGCCGCTGATGACCTGCACGAGGTCACCGACCTTGAGCCGCCGCATCAGAGCACCTCCGGAGCGAGCGAGATGATCTTCATGAACTTCTTGGCGCGGAGCTCGCGAGCGACCGGCCCGAAGATGCGGGTGCCGATCGGCTCCTTCTGCGCGTTGATGAGGACGGCGCTGTTCGTGTCGAACTTGATGTAGCTGCCGTCGGAGCGCTGGTACTCGCGCGCGGTGCGCACGACGACGGCGCGCGCGGTGTCGCCCTTCTTGACCTTGGTGCCGGGGAGGCACTCCTTGATCGAGACGACGATGACGTCGCCGAGGGCGGCGTACTTGCGCCGCGAGCCGCCGAGCACCTTGATGCACTTGACGAGGCGCGCGCCGGAGTTGTCGGCGACCTCGAGGTTCGTGGTGACCTGAATCACGGCGCCTACTCCTCCACCGGGCGGGCGATGAGCTTCGTCACCATCCAGCGCTTGTCGCGGGAGATCGGCCGGTGCTCCTGGATCTCGACGCGGTCCCCCACCTTGTACTGGTTGGTCTCGTCGTGCGCCTTGTAGCGGTCGCGCATGCGGACGTACTTCTTGTAGACGGGGTCGAGCGCGTTGCGCGTGACCTCGACCGTCACCGTCTTGTTCATCTTGCTGCTGGTGACGCGGCCGACGAGCTTGCGCCGGAAGCCGTGGGGCTTGTGGGCGGGCTCGGTGGTCGCGGCAGCAGCGGCAGGCGCAGCGGCCATCGGGGCCGGCGCGGGCGCGGGCGCGGCGGCCTTCGCCTTGGGCGCCTTGGGGGCGGCCTTCTTCTCGGTCTTGTCGCTCTTCTCGGAGGCCATGGTGCCTACTTCCCTTCGCCTTCGGCCGCGGTGGCGCGCTGGGTGAGGATGGTCTTCACGCGCGCGAGATCGCGCCGCGTCTTGCGGATGGCCGCGGTGTCGTTGAGCCGGTTCGTGAAGTTCTTGAACCGGTGCTGGAACACGTCGGCCGCCAGGGACTTCTCGAGCTCCTGGAGGTGCTCGGTGGTGCGCTCGCGCAGATCCTTGCCCTTCATCACACGATCCCTCGCGCCAGGAATTTGCACTGCATCGGGAGCTTGTGGGCCGCGAGCCGGAACGCCTCGCGCGCCGTCTCCTCGCTGACACCGGCGATCTCGTACATCACGCGGCCGCGCTTGATCGCCGCAGCCCACTCCTCGGGGGCGCCCTTCCCGCCACCCATGCGGACCTCGAGCGGCTTCTTGGTGACCGGGCGATCGGGGAAGACGCGGATCCAGAGCTTGCCGGCGCGCTTCACGTGCCGCTGGATCGCCATACGCGCGGCCTCGATCTGCCGCGAGGTGAGGCGGGCGGGCTCGAGCGCCTGCAGGCCGAAGTCGCCGAAGGAGACGTCGCTCCCCGCCGTGGCGAGGCCGCGGTTGTTCCCCTTCTGCATCTTGCGGAACTTGGTTCGCTTGGGACTGAGCATGACCTTTTGCTCTCTCTACTTTGCTTCCGACTGCTTCCGATTCTCGCTGCCGACCATTCCTGCTGCCGGGCTGCCGATTCCTTCGTCGCGTTCCACTTGCAAGCCGACGGGGCCGGGGCCCCGTCGGCCCACCAGGGGCGGCCCCGTCGGTACTAGATACGACGCGGCTTGCGCTGCAGGACCTCGCCCTTGAACATCCACACCTTGACGCCGATGATCCCGACCTTGGTGCGGGCCTCGGCGAGACCGAACTCGATGTCGGCGCGCAGCGTGTGAAGGGGCA
Source organism: uncultured Polyangiaceae bacterium (assembly GCA_964372055.1). GTDB lineage: Bacteria > Myxococcota_A > Polyangia > Polyangiales > Polyangiaceae > CAYJPW01. The sequence continues at coordinate 8,932 of CAYJPW010000128.1, read as the reverse complement.
CGCGGCCCTCGCGGTACGTCTCGACGCGGCTCATCTCGCTGCCGCCCAGACGGCCGGCGCAGCGGATGCGGATGCCCTTGCTGCCGAACTTCATCGCCGTGGAGACGGCCTTCTTCATGGCGCGGCGGAAGGCGATGCGGCGCTCGAGCTGGGTCGCCACGTTCTCGGCGACGAGCTGAGCGTTGGTCTCGGCCTTGCGGACCTCCTGCACGTCGATGAAGACCTCGTTGTCGGTGAACGAGGAGACGCCGGGGAACACCGTCTCGCCCTTCGCGGCCGTGCCGACGTTGCCGCTCTTGAGCGTCTCGATGCCCTTGCCGCCCTTGCCGATGACCATGCCGGGGCGCGCCGTGTAGACGATCACCTTGGCGCGGTTTGCGGCGCGCTCGATCTCCACGCCGGCGATGTTCGCGTTGTAGAGGTACTGCTTGATGGCTCGCTTGATGCGGATGTCCTGGTGGAGCCACTTCTGGTACGCGGCGCCGTCCTCGTACCACTTGCTGCTCCACGTCTTGATGACACCGACGCGGAAGCCATACGGGTGGGTCTTTTGTCCCATGGAGGAGTCCTCTACTTGCGCTGATCGAGCTCGATGACGATGTGCGAGACGCCCTTGGTGATCCGCGTCGCGCGCCCCATCGCGCGCGGCCGCCACCGGCGGTTGAACTTGTTCGGCGCCTTGTCGACGGTCGCCTTGCTGACGAAGAGGAGATCGACGTCGGCGCCGCCCTGACGGGCGTTCGCGACCGCGCTCTCGATGATCTTCTTGATCACGGGCGCGCCGCTCTTCTGGGTGAACTGGAGCAGCTGGATCGCCTCGGCCGCGTCGCGACCACGGACGAGGTCGGCGATCATCCGCGCCTTCCGCGGGGCGATGCGCGAAAACCTAGCACTGGCCTTGCTCAACATTCGGATTCCTCGCGGAGTCAGGGTGACGCTTGCCGAGGCCGCTCGCGGGTGCCGGCGGAGGGAGCGCCGGCCGGCGGGGCGATGGCCCGGCTTCCCGGCTGGCGACCGTCGTACGCATCGGGGTCGCCGCCCGGCGCTTCCTCTTCCTCAAGGTGCGGAGGAGAAAGCTGCGGGCCCTCTTCGCGTCGCCGGGGGGTGACCCACGGCGGCCGAGGAGGCGAGCGGCGATCGAGGCGCCGTTACGGCTTCTCGATCTCGGCGGGCGGTGAGCCATGTGGCGCACCGTCCTGAAAACGGAGCGCGCTTCCTACCAGCGGTTCGGGCGCTGCGCAAGCACCGAGTGATCGAGCTCGTTCGTCCGGACTGAGGCCGCGCCGGGCCGGCGGGGGGGCGGCTTCCCCTGGAACGCCGTTTTCCTGCAGAATTCCAGAAGGTTCAGCAAAGGAAGGTGCGTTCCGACCTGCCCGTAGTATCCTTTGCGGCTCTACGTCCAAGGTCCTGGAGGTCCATCGCTCATGCTTAGCTCCCACCGCTCCCTCGCGCTCCTCGGCACCACCGTCACCGTCGTCGGCCTCTGGGCCGGCTGCACGGTGAAGGAAGTCGACACGAACAACCAGTCCGGCTCCACGACGGGCGGGAACACCACGAGCACCACGAGCTCGTCGAGCGGCGGCGGCGAAGGCGGCGGGTCCACGACGAGCACGACCACCGGCAACGGCGGCTCGGGCGGCGGAGCCGGCTGCGTCGGCGAGGCGGGCACCGGGCAGACGGCCGCGGCGTGCGACACCATGTTGATCACGCCGTCGAGCCAGGGCGGTCCGGCGTCGTCGAACTGCGGGCCGAACATGGACGAGGATCCGCCGGGCTACGGCGCGTGCCTGCTCGCGTTCGACCTCTACACCGAGGGCTCGTTCGAGAACTTCCAGGCCTGTCTCGCGCTGATCACGGTCGAGCCGGTCAACGCGTGCGACATCAACCAGGTCAGCGACTGCGTGACCAAGGTCTACGACGAGGCCTGCGACTCGGCGGACGTCGCAGCGGTTTGCGACGGCCTTGGCACGGGCTGCGCCACCGATCCGTTCGACGTCGCCAAGTGCAAGGACGACCTGCGGCCCTTCAGCAACGCCGGCCTCCAGATCTACGCCGACTGCTTCAACGGCAAGCCCATCGACGTGACCTGCCAGGACGCGCACGACCAGTGCTTCGCCGAGATCCAGCAGTAGCGAGCTGATCGAGGGAGCGGGGCGACGGCGTCGCCCCGCCCGCCCCGACGCACTGGCTGGCCACACATCCCCTTACACCGTCGCCAGAAATTTGCCGGCCGGCTTCGCCGTCTGGGCACCCGCCCTCCGCTTCCGTCGGGTCGAATTGCCGCGCTCGCGGTGATTGAGCCGCAGGTCGCGATCTGCGATGCTGGCGTCTCCATGGCGGGGTGCCTGCCTGGTGCGCCGTTCGTCGGCGCGGCGCTTCCCTAACGTCGTTCTTGATCCTGAATGTGAAGGGCATGCGTGCAGCGATGCGCGCGTCGCCCCGGGAGGATGTGATGGCTCGTTCGTACTTGGTTGGGTCGGTTCTGGTGCTCGCTGGCGTGGCCGCGGGGTTCGTCGGATGCGGCGGTGACGACTCGCAGGGTGGGACGACGACCGGGAACTCGACGACGACGAGCACGGGCAGCACGTCCGGCGGCGGGAGCGGTGGCAACGGCGGCTCGACCTCGACGTCGACCTCGACCACCTCGACCACCACGAGCTCGAGCGGCGGCGGCAGCACCACGACGTCGACGAGCAGCGGCAACGGCGGGGCCGGCGGCGCGGGCGGCTCGGGCACGGGCGGCGCCGGTGGGATGGGCTCGACGACGAGCTCGACGAGCAGCGGCATGGTCCTCGATCCCGACAACGACGGGTGGACCCTCGCCGAGGGCGACTGCTGCGAGAGCGACGCCGACTGCGGCAGCCCCGAGCTCGTGAACCCTGGCGCGTTCGAGTACCTCGGCAACGGCGTCGACGACGACTGCGATCCCTCGACCTCGGACAACGTCCCCGCCGCGGATTGCGGCGGCAACCCGCTCGACACGCCGACCTCGAGCATCGAGCTCGTCAAGGCGATGGACCTCTGCCAGTTCACGATCGAAAACCCGCCGCTGCCGCAGAAGAAGTGGGGCGTCATCTCGAGCTCGCTCCTCCTCGCCGACGGCACGCCGGCGCCGACCGACCTCCAGGTCGGCGTGCTCGCCAACTACGGCGCGAACGTGCTCCCGAAGCAGGGCGGGACGATGGCGTCGCTCTCGTCCGGCACCGCGCGCGACGAGGGCGACCCCGGGTACGTCCACCCGCAGAACGGGCCCAACGCCGGCCAGACCGGCAACTACAACGCGAACACGCAGGTGAACGCGCCGGCGGACTACCTCGCCGCGCACGGCGGCGTGCTCCCCTCGCCGGCCAACTGCCCGCAGTGCGCCGGCGCGAACTGCACCAAGGCGTTCGACTCGAGCGACCTCAGGGTGCGCATCCGCGTCCCGACCAACGCGCAGTCGTTCTCGTACAAGTTCAAGTTCTACACGGCCGAGTTCCCGGAGTTCGTCTGCCAGCAGTACAACGACTTCTTCATCACCCTGCTCAACACGCAGTGGGTCCCGGATCCCAACGCGAACCCGCCGCAGACGCCGCTGCCGGCCGACAAGAACATCGCCTTCGACGCCAACGGCAACACCGTCTCCGTCAACAACGCGTTCCTCGAGGTCTGCTTCCCGCCCCTCGGCTCGCCCGTGGGGACCTGCCCCGCCGGCACGCTCGAGCTCACCGGCACGGGCATGGGCGGCTGGAACGGCAACCTCAAGGACGGCGGTGGGACGGTCTGGCTCACGAACGATGCCCCGATCGTGCCGGGCGAGACGATCGACATCGACTTCGTCATCTTCGACGCGGGCGACCACAACGTGGACTCGCTCGTTCTCCTCGACCGGTTCCGCTGGAACATCACGCCGTCGACCGTCGGCGTCCACAAGTAGCCGGCGCGAGCCGGAGGTTCCGTCGCGGGTCCTCGCCCGCTTGCTTCTGAGAGGTTGAAATGGCCATCCGATCGCGCTTGTTCAGCATCCGCTCCGCCGTCCTGCTCCTGCCCGCGTCCATCGCCCTCATCGCGGCCGCGTGCGGCGGCTCCGACGGCGGCGAGTTCCAGAACTCGACCGGACAAGGCGGCAGCACCGCCACGACCGGCACCGGCCCTGGCGGCGGGACCACCAGCGGCACCACGAGCGGGACCAACGCCGGCGGCGGCACCGGCACCGGCGGCGCGCCGGGCTGCCAGGGCGACGCCGACTGCGCGAACGATCCCAACGGCACGGTCTGCGATCTGCAGACGGGCCTCTGCGTCGGCTGCCTCGTCGGCAACGACCAGTGCCCGAGCGGCCAGTTCTGCAACCCGGCGACCGATCAGTGCGAGGTCGGCTGCACCGACGACACCGACTGCGATCCGGGCGCCGGGCTGCTCTGCAACACGCAGACCCACAAATGCGTCGGGTGCGTCCTCGACACCGACTGCCCGCAGGGCTCGATCTGCGTGCAGGACACGTGCGTGCCCGGGTGCTCCGGATCGCAGCCCTGCCAGCCCGGCTTCACTTGCTGCGGCCAGATCTGCTTCGACATCTCCTCCGACGAGGGGCACTGCGGCACCTGCAACACGATCTGTCCGGTGCCGCCGCAGGCGCAGGCGCTCTGCCAGAACGGCCAGTGCCTGATGGGCCCGTGCGACGGCGCCTACGCCGACTGCAACGGCAACGCCGCCGACGGGTGCGAGTGGAACACGCTGCAGGACGGGCCGTGCGTGTGCTCGCCGGGCCAGCAGCAGAGCTGCTACCAGGGCGCGCCCGGCACCCAGAACGTCGGCCCGTGCAAAGCCGGCGTCCAGACCTGCGACGCGACCGGCACCTCGTGGGGCCCCTGCGTCGGCCAGGTGCTCCCCGCGTCGGAGGTGTGCGCCAACAACATCGACGAAGACTGCGACGGCCTCATCGACAACGGCGGCGACGCCGACGGCGACGGCTGGACCATCTGCAACGGCGACTGCTGCGACGCAGCGAGCCCGAACTGCGCGAGCCCGAAGCTCGTGAACCCCGGCGCCTTCGAGGTCGTCGGCAACGGCGTCGACGACGACTGCGACGGGTCGACCTCGGATGTCGTCGCGCCCGCGGCGTGCAGCAGCAACGAGAAGTTCACCGGCGTGACGTCGGACGACGTGGCCAAGGCCATCGACCTCTGCCAGTTCACGACGGCGAACCCGCCGCTCCCCACGAAGAAGTGGGGCGTCATCCAGACCTCGCTGCTCCTCGCGAACGGGACGGTGCCGAACGCGACGCAGCTCGCGAACATGCAGAACTTCCAGGCCGCCGTCCTCGTGAACTACGGCACCGGCGGCGTCGTCCCGCAGAAGGGTCCGACGATGGCCGGCCTCTCCTCGGGGCGCATGCGCGACCAGAGCGACGTGGGCTACGTGGCCCCGAACGGCGGTAGCTCGATGGCCTCGAACAGCCAGCCGCCCGCCGCCTACCTCGCGGCGCACGCGAACGCGCTGCCCTCGTCGGCCGGCTGCAGCGGCAACTGCCCCGCCGGCAGCGGCGCGAACGACTCGGTCAACGTGCGGATGAGCATCCGCGTGCCGACCAACGCGCAGTCGTTCTCGTACCAGTTCCGCTTCTTCTCGGCCGAGTACTGGACGTACTCGTGCACCTCGTTCAACGACTTCTACCTCGCGCTGCTGCAGACGACGGCGCCGGGCATCCCCGCCGACAAGAACATCTCGTTCGACGGCGTCGGCAACCCGGTGAGCGTCAACAACGGCTTCTTCGACGTGTGCGCGCCGAAGGGCTGCTACACCTGCCCGGCGGGCACGGCGGCGCTCCAGGGCACGGGCATGCAGGTGAGCAACACCGGCGGCGCGACGAACTGGCTGACGACCGACGCGCCGATCATGCCGGGCGAGACGATGCAGCTCGAGCTCATGATCTTCGACGTCTCGGACAACATCCTCGACTCGCTCAGCATCCTCGACAACTTCCACTGGAACCTCGCACCGTCGGCGGTCGGTACGCACGAGTGATCGGTGACGCGTGACGTCGCGCCGACGGGCGCGGCGCGCATGTGACGCTCTCGGTGGTTGCTTTCGGGCCCGGAGGGGGCGAACCTCTCCGGGCCCTGTCTTGTCTCCCCCTCGACGAATCCTCGCGCCCTTGGTCGCGCTGATCGCCTCGTCCGGGCTCGCCTGCGCGCCCGCCATGTCCACGTCCGTCGCGGCGTCGGGGGCGCTCCCGCGGGTGCGGCGGCTCGCGGTCGAGCTCCCCGCGATCGCGCCCGCCGAAGCCGAGGTGGGCGCAGCCCTCCCGGCGGGCGCGGCCGTCGCTTCGATCGGAGCGTCGACGCCCGAGGGCGACGGCGCGTTCTTCACGCCCGCCGCGACCGCGCGCTGCCCCGCGGAGATGGCGCTCGTCGACGGACGCGTTTGCGTCGATCGCTGGGAGGCGTCTCTGGTCGAGCGCCTCGGAGCAGGGCGCGAGCGCGCCTGGTCCCCGTTCGAGGCGGTCGACGGGCACGACGGGACGGTGAGGGCCGTCTCGCTGCCGGGCGTCGTCCCGCAGGGCTACATCAGCGGCGAGCAGGCGAGGCTCGCCTGCGAGATCTCGGGCAAGAGGCTGTGCAGCGCCGAGGAATGGGAGCGCGCCTGCCGCGGGCCTCGGGACACCAGGTTCCCTTACGGCAACGAGCGACGGCGCCTCGCCTGCAACGACGACGTCCGGTCGGTGCACCCCGTCGCCGAGGCCGGGCTGCAGAGCGGGCTCGATCCGCAGCGGTGGTGGAGCGAGGGCATGAACGACCCGCTCATCAACCAGCTCGCGGGGGCGCTGCTCGCCACAGGCGTCCGCGCCGAATGCACGAACGAGCACGGCGTCTACGACATGGTCGGCAACCTGCACGAGTGGATCGACGACCCGAGCGGCACGTTCCGGGGCGGCTTCTACATGGACACGGCGTTGAACGGCGAGGGCTGCGCTTACGAGACCGTGGCCCACGACTTCCGCTACCACGACTACTCGACCGGGTTCCGGTGCTGCATGGACGCCGATCGGGTCGAGTAGAATGGGGGGGACGTGAAATCGCCGCGTGACGATCGAGGCCCGTGCCGCCTTCGACGAACCGGCGATCGAGGCGCGTCCCGCCTCGGGCGGATCGGAGCGCGCGCGGATCGCGAGGCGGACCGCCCGGCCGCGCCCCCGCCGCTGCGTCGCGCGCGCGCTCGCCTGGGGGTCTTGGTCGCCGCCGGTCTCGCGCTCGCAGTCGCCTCGGGCTGCCGCAAGAAGGAGGAGGAGGCGCCGACGAGCGCGCCGCTACCCCAGGGCGCGGCGTCCGTCGACGAGCTCTCCACCGGTCTCGGGCTGGCTCGCGGGCTCGACGCCGATCTCGCGCCCTCGAGCACCGAGTGGCGCCAGGCGCTGGTGATCGACGACAAGCGCGCCGTTCTCGCCGGCGAGGTGACGGGCGAGGCCGTGGCGATCCTCACCGAGGACGCGGGCAAGACGTGGCGCTCTCTGCACGCCGAGAGCGGCGGCTGGTCGGCCTGGGGCGTGGGCGCCGACGGCACGGCGGTCCTCGCGACCGGAACGCAGGCGAAGACGCGCGCGCCGCCGGGCCAGCGCGCTCCCATCGACTCGGCGCGGCTGTTGTTCGGCGCGGGGGACGCGCGCGCCTTGAGCGCCTCCTCGGTGCTGTTCCCCTCGGCGGACGCCAAGGGTGCGCCGCCGAGCGCGCGGAGCGGCGCGCCGGCCGTCTTGACGAGCACCGTCGCGGCGATGATCGTGGACGAAGGCCCGCGCCGACCGGCGATCTACTTCGGCGGACCGCCCGGCATCGAGGCGCTGCCGCCGCTCAGGCCACCCGCGACCGAGCAGCTCGTGCCGACGCCGCTCGGCCGTCCCCCGATGCTGCTCTCGATCGCTGGCTCGAGCCTGATGACGCGTCCCTTCCCTGCGCCGAACAAGCCGCTCGATGCAGCGCAGAAGGTCGCGGGTCTCGTCGCGACACCGGCCACCCTCGCGGAGCTCACGCAGCTCCCGGCGTGCGAGGCCGGGGGCTGGTCGTTCCAGCGCATCACGCAGGGAGGCCGGCCGCACGTGCTCGGGATCTCGCCCGTGCGATCGGTCGTCTTCCCCTTGCCGCCGACGACGCAGAAGGGCGGGAGAATGGGGTGCGGGGCCGACCGCATCATCGTCGAGACGCTCGAGCCCAAGGACAAGTTGCCGTCCCTGGCTACGTGCGGCCTCGACGGCAGCTGCTCGATCGATCCGAAGGGACCGTTCCGCCCGTGGCCCGAGCCGCACGAGCGCCAGCTCGCGATCGCGGGTACGACGCAGGGAGCGGTGGCGGTCGTCTCGGCGCGCGCCGGCGAGCGATGGGGGCTCTACCTCGCGCAGTCGCTCGACGGCGGGAAGCTCTTCGAGCTCGCGCGCGCGATCGGTGAGGGCAAAGGAGATCGGGGCCGGCTCGGCCTCGGGACGTTGATCTCGTTCGGCGCCCGGACGTTGCTGCTCATCTCGAGCGACGTGACGGGGACCTCGCGGCGCGGCTGGTACGTGATGGTGTCCGACGACGGCGGGACGACCTGGAACCCGCCGTAGTCGGGGTGGGAGCGCGTGAGCTCGCTACTTCCTGCGCTTCTTCGCAGCCTTCTTCTTCGAGACGACCGGACCGCTCGCCGTCTTCCGCGCGTTGTCGCTCGCTTGCTGGGCGCTCTTCGCGTCGCCGGCATAGCGGGCGAACCGGCGATCGCCGCCCTGGAAGATGCGCTTGGCGAGCTTGAGCTCTTTGAGCGCGGACGCGGCGCGCGTCTGCGGGATCCCGGCGGCGCGCGCGACCTCGCTGGCGCTCAGTCCCGACGCGCCCCTGACGACCTTCTCGACCGAGTTCAGCGTCTCCTGACGCTCGGCGGACGGGGCCGAGCGGCGCCTCCGGCGGGCGGGCTTCGCGCGGCGCGCGGG
>CAYJPW010000127.1:16385-31071 GCA_964372055.1 uncultured Polyangiaceae bacterium | reverse complement strand
GCGCCGCGGCGCTCGCGGCCGGCGGCGCCGCGGCCGGCGGCGCGGCCGCGCTCGAAGCGACGCCCTCGCGATCGCGCGCCGGCGCTGCGGGCGCGGACGGCGCCGGCGCGGCCGAGGTCCCGGCGCTCGACCGCACCGCGTAGATCCCGAGCCCGATGGCGAGCACCGCCACGACCGCGGCGCCGGCGCGCGGCGCGCGCGGCCTCGAGCTCATCGCCGCGAGTCGGGAAGGCGTGTCCACGCCCGTCAAGGTCGCGTGCCGCCCCTCGCCGTCGCGCGCGGGCGGGGGCGCGCGCGGCGCCTCGACGCCGAGCGCCTCGGCGAGCGCGAGGATCGCCGAGGCCGCGGAGCCGAAGCGCTGCTCCGGGTCCGGCGCGGTCGCTTTCGCGAACCACGCGTCGAACGCCTCGGGGATCTCCACGCCCGAGCGCGCCGCCCGCGCCGTCGCCGGCTCCTCGGCGCCCATCGCGACCTTGAGGAGCGCCGGGTAGATCGTGGGCGCGCCGCGCGTCTCCTCCGCCCAGTACGGCTGCCCCGCCAGCAGCGTGAAGGCGATCTGTCCGAGCGCGTAGAGATCGGTCTTCGGCGAGATCGCGAGCCCGCCGTGGATCTGCTCGGGCGCCATGTAGATCGGCGTGCCCAGGCCGCCCGTGGCGTTCGTCGGGTTCGCCTCGACGATCATCTTGGCGATCCCGAAGTCGATGAGCTTGACCCGCGGCGAGCCGTCGTCGCGCGCGGTGAGGAACAGGTTCTCCGGCTTGACGTCGCGGTGGACGATGCCGGCGCCGTGCATCTTGTCGAGCCCCAGCGCCGCCTGGAACAGGAGCGCGACCACCTCGGACGGCGGGAGCGGGCCCCGCCGCTCGACCACGGCGGCGAGGTCCTCGCCGCGGAGCAGCTCCATGACGAGGAACGGCGCGCCGGTGTCGGCGTCGATGCCGGCGTCGGAGGTCTCGACGATGTGCTCGCTCTCGATGGCGCCGGTGACCCGCGCCTCGCGCCGGAAGCGCCCGCGCACCTCGGGGTCCTTGATGAGGCTGGGCAGGAGCACCTTGAGCGCGCGCTTGCGCTCGGTGCGGGCGTCGAACACCTCGTACACCGCGGCCATGCCGCCCGCCGCGAGGCAGCGGACGATCCGATAGCGGTCGGCGAACACCGCGCCCGCCGCGAGGAGTACGACGCTGGGATCTCTCACCCACCGAGAAGGGTACGCAGGCGGAGGACGCCCTTCAACCTCGCACGCGCGAACCGCGCCCGATCCGCTCGGGTGCGACCCGCTCCGCGCGACGCGCGAAGCGTCGTGCATGGCTGTGCAGCGGCGTCGCGAGCCGCTACGCTGCCGCCCGATGGAGGTCGCCATGCGTCACGCCGGGTGGATCGGGATCGCGCTCCTGCTGCTCGTGGGATGCTCGGACGACGCGAGCGACGGGGCCGGCGGCGCGGGCGGGGGCGGCACGGGCGGATCGGGGACGACCTCGACCACCAGCGGCGCCGGCGGCGGCGGCCTCCCCGACGGCGACTGCGACACCAACGCCGACTGCAACGGCGGGGAGTGCCTGGCGATGACGCCCGGCGGCTACCGCGTCTGCACGAGCATGCCCACCGAGGCGACGAGCTGCACCGATCCCCAGCTCGACGAGTGCTGCACGACCGCCGACTGCGCCTTCGGCAAATGCTTCCACGCCGACCTGCCCTGCTGCGGCGGCGCCTGCCAGCCGCTCCACAACACGTGCTTCGCGGATCAGTGCTTCGGCGACGCGGACTGCACCACCGGCTCGATCTGCCTCCCCGCCGGGCTCGGCTACGCGCGCTCGTGCATGGTCGCGGCGTGCAAGGTGGCCGCCGACTGCACCGCCGAGCCGGGCGGCGTGTGCGCGCCGGTGGCCAACGCATGCCCCGGCTGCGGCGGCGGGCTCTACTGCGTGTACCCGAGCGACGGCTGCCGCAGCAACGCCGACTGCCCCGGCGGCTACTGCGGCGTCGACGGCGACACGGCGCGCTGCATGAGCGGCTCGGTCAACTGCCCGGGCTGACCGTCGGCGTCACCATCGGGCGACGCGCCGGGATCGGCCATCGCTCGGAACGCCTCGCGCGAGGCGCGGCGCTGCACCGGCGCGAGGTAGAAGAAGAACACCGCGTTGAGCACGATGAGGCGGTAGACGACGAACCACTCGAGCCGCCCGATGGCGGTGAACACGCCGAGCCCGAAGACGAGCGAGCCGAAGCCGAAGAGCGACCGCCACACGTCCATCGGCCAGGTCGCGTGGACGCGGTAGATCGCGGCGCGCTCGGGCGTCGACGCCGGCAGATCGCCGAGCCGGCGGGTGTACGGATCGAAGAAGCGCAGGAGCGCGCGCTGGCCGCCGAGGAAGCCGACGTAGATCGAGAGCCCGAAGCGCTTCGGGAACGAGCCCTCGCGGCGCGCCTCGACGAGCTGGGCCACGGCGTCCTCGAGGTCCTCGCCGTCGTGCACCTCGGGGCGGGTCAGCCGGACGAAGACGTTCTTGTAGTGATCGTAGCCGGTGGTGTGGAGCAGGCTGGTCACGACCGTGAGCGCGACCAGGCCGAGGGTGAGCGCCGTGCCCCAGCGGACGTCGCGGTAGCGATCGAGGAAGAGCCAGGTCGCGCCGCCGACGGCGGCCAGCGTCCGGACCGCGTCGACGATCCCGTCGAGCGTGCGCCCGAGCTCGCTCTGGGCGCGCCGCATCCGCGCGAGCTGGCCGTCGGCGCAGTCGAGCACGCCGGAGAGGAAGAGGAAGCCGGCGGCGATCGCCATGTGGTGCGACGCTTGCGCGATCATGAACGCGCCGCCCGCGAGCCCGACGGGGATCGAGGCGACCGTGAGCTGGTTCGCCGTCATCGGCGTGGGGAGGAGCGTGCGCGCGATCAAGTACCCTAGCGGCCGCTGCAGCCAGGTGTCGATCGGCTCCTCGACCTCGCTCGGCTTCAGGCTCGAGCGGTAGGCAGACCAGAAGCCCATGGCGAGAGGCGCGCCAGCACCGACCGTACCAGCGGCGAAAACCCGACGAACGACGGTTGTCCGACGCGAAAAACGCGCGAAATGCGGCAGGGGTCGCGCACCGGCTGCGCGCCGGGCGAAAGCCCTGCACTCGAGCGACCGCGAAGCGGATCGCGACTGGGCTCGAGCGACCGCGAAGCGGATCGCGCCTGGGCTCGAGAGACCGCGAAGCGGATCGCGCCTGGGCTCGAGAGACCGCGAAGCGGATCGCGCTGGGCTGATGCATGCGGCGCGGAGGTGCGCCCGCTCGCGATCTAGATGTCGGGCGGGCAGGTCAGCGCGCCCATGCAGTCGTTGCTCGAGGGATCGAAGTCGGCGCACTTGTCGTTCGGCTCGATCGCCCAGGTGCAGAAGTCGAGGTAGCTGAAGCCGGTGACCGAGTTCCAGGTGACGCTCGGGTCGAACACCGGGCCCTCGTGGCACTTGTTGTTGGAGTAGGCGCGGTAATAGAGCTTGTCGTGGATCTCGACGCCCTCGTTCGTCTGGATGATCCCGTACATCCCGACGACCTCGCCGCCCTGGAGCACCGGCGTGATGTTGTCGATCTGGACCTTCACGCCCCCCCACTGATCGTGGAACGCGGTGTCGTTCGGATCGCCGAGCCTGGCGATGTCGGTGCCCGTCAGCTTGTGCGGAGGCGGCACCGCCTTGCCCGTCGCGGTCCGCTCGACCGAGCAGACCTTCGACAGCTGGCGCTGCGCGACCGTGCTGCCGTTCGGCTCGCCGGCGCACTGCGGAAGGAGGAAGTAGTCGGTCTCGCCGATGACGGTGAGCTCGTCGCCCGGCACCACGTCGTCCGGGATCTTGTCGCCCGCGGGCTCCTGCCCGAGCTTGGGGCAGTAGGCCTGGCCGGCGTCGTTCGTGACCGCGTTGGTGCCGTACGAGAGGATGAGGATGCCGCTGTTCTCCTTGGTCTCGGCGAGGCCGGGCGCCGACACGAAGACGCCCCAGAGGCACGAGCCCGAGGACGACGACTTCGAGACGAGGAACTTCTGGCTCATCGCGATGACGCCGGTGAGCTGGACCTTGATGCCGGGGCCGACGGTGCCGGTGGTGATGTCCGAGATCGTCTGCTCCGGGCCGGCGCAGTTGACCTGCCCACCCGAGCCGGTGCCGCCCGCGCTGCCGCTCGACGACGTCGTCGTCCCGCTGCTCGTGACCGTGGCCCCGCCGGTGTTGTTGCCGGTCGTCGAGCCGCCGCCGTCGCCGCCGGTCGCGCCCGAGCCGGTGCCGTTGTCCTGGCAGCCGCCGACGCCCGACGTGAAGAGAACGAACGAGCCGACGGCGCTCGCGGCGAGGAGAGTCCAACCAGCGTGACGGAACATGTTGCCTCCGCGGGAGAAGAAACCAGGGTTGCGAATCAAGGAAGCGTCAGTGGTGTGACAATGTAGCACACCACGGGGCGGACCTGTGGGGGAACTCGCCGGCTCAGGTCTTTTCTTCGGCGGCGCCCCCGAGGCCGAAGCCGTCGTGGAGCGCGCGGACCGCGAGCTCGGTGTACTTCGTCGCGACGAGGCAGCTGACCTTGATCTCGCTCGTGGAGATCGCCTGGATGTTGATCCCCTCGGCGGCGAGGATCTTGAACATCCGCGCGGCGACGCCGGCGTGCGAGCGCATGCCGAGGCCGACGATCGAGACCTTGGCGATGTCCTCGTCGTAGCGGACGCCGAGGGCGCCGACCTTGCCGGCGATCTTCTCCATCATCGCCTTGGTCTTGGCGAGATCGCCCTTGCCGACGGTGAAGGTGACGTCGGTCTTGCCCTCGGGGCCGGGAGCCCGGACGCGCGAGCTCGGCGCGTCACTGGGCGCGTTCTGGATGATCATGTCGACCGAGATGTGCTCCTCGGCGAGGTCGCCGAAGATCTGGGCCACGACGCCGGGCTTGTCGTCGACGCCGACCAGCATCACCCGCGCCTCGCCCTTGTCGTAGGCCACGCCGGTCACGACGATGCTCTCCAAGGACTTCTCCTCTCCGACCACCCACGTGCCCGGCGCGTCCGAGAAGCTCGACCGCACGTGCACCGGGACGCCGTACTTCATCGCTACCTCCACGCTCCTGATCTGAAGGACCTTGGCGCCGAGCGACGCCAGCTCGAGCATCTCCTCGTAGCTGATCCGCCCGATCTTGCGCGCCGTTTTGCAGATGTTGGGATCGGTCGTGTAGACGCCGTCCACGTCGGTGTAGATCTCGCAAGCGTGCGCCTTGAGCGCCGCGGCGACGGCCACGGCGCTGGTGTCGCTGCCGCCTCGCCCGAGCGTGGTGATGTTCCCCGCGTCGTCGACGCCCTGGAAGCCGGCGACGACGGCGATGGTGCTCTCCTTGAGCGTCTCGAGGACGCGCGAGCCGTCGATCGCTTTGATCCGCGCCTTGGTGAACGCGCTGTCGGTGAGGACCTTGAGCTGGTGGCCGAGGAAGCTCCGCGCCTTGCCGCCGAGCGACTGGATGGCGATCGCGGTGAGCGCCGCGGTCACCTGCTCGCCCGTCGCGGCGAGGGCGTCGACCTCGCGCGAGTCGGGCAGCGCCGTGACGTCGGAGGCGAGCTTGAGCAGGCGGTTCGTCTCGCCGGCCATGGCGCTGACGATGACGACGACGTCGTTGCCCGCGGCCTGGGTGTCGAGCGCCCGCTTGGCGACGTTCCTGATCCGCTCGATCGAGCCGACCGAGGTGCCGCCGAACTTCTGCACGATCAGGGACACGCGGGCGCGGAGTAGCCTCCCGCCGGGGGGCCGTCAACCGGCTCGGGCACGGCCAAGCGGGCGCGGCCGGCGAACCGGCGCGCCCAGCCCGCGAGCGGGCGAAGGAGCTACTGGCAGACGGGGCACTCGCAGGCGACCGCGCTGCCGCCCGCCTGGGTGCAGACGTAGGGCGCGCCGCCGCAGACCGGCTCGGCGCAGGCGCAGCTGAGCGGCAGGTCCCCGCACGGGTTCGCCGCGCACTGGTAGGTGTAGCCGGCGCCCGCCGACTTCTGCACGCAGACATCGCCGACGGCGCACTGGACGTCGCCGCACGGGAACGTCGCCGGGCACGTGGGCGAGTCGAGCTGCCAGTGGCCGTCGACGCAGGTCGACATGATGTCGCTCGACCCGCCGTCGGGGCAGGTGAAGGGGAACCAGCAGGGCCCGTCGCAGGGCGAGCAAGGATCGCCGGCCGCCGGCTGCTCGGCGGGGCACGACGGGCCGCAGTCCGAGATGGCGATCTGCCAGTGGCCGTCGAAGCACTGGGCGATCGAGGGGCAGCAATCGCCGTACGAGCACACCGTCTCGGAAGGCAGATCGCAGGGCTCGCCCCCCGCAGGCATCGTGGGCGGGCAGGCGCCGGGGCCGGTCGAGGTGGAGGTCGTGGTCGAGGAGCCCCCTCCTTGACCCGTGGTGGTGCTGCCCCCTTCCCCGCCTCCGGAGCCTTGGTTGTTGGTGAACTCCGAGCCGCACCCCGCGAGCACGAGGGCGGAGCCGAGGATCATCCCGCAGGCGAGAGCTCGCATCATCGAAGCTCCTTCAACAGGTCGTGGGGAGCGCTCCCGAGCGCCGGGCCGACGGTCGAGCGACGGAGCCCGACGCCGGGAGAGCCAAAGCGAAGCCAAGGTCCACACGCACGACGGGGGTGGCAAGAGCAACGGCCACACCAGGCGGAAACAGGGGCAAGTCGGCGAAATCGCTTGGTGGCACCGCCAACTGAGTGTGCCAGCCCGGGCGCCGCTGCCATGGTGCGCTGGGGAGGTGGGTGGCTGTCCGACGAGGTCCTCTCTATAAGAGGCCGCCATGGGCGATCCCGTCCTCGACTGGCCCCTCCGCCTCGGCTTCGGCAACCGCGAGGTGAGCGCGGCGGACGGGACGCGGCTGCGCATCGTCGAAGGCGGGCCGAAGGGCGGCCGCAGGGTGGTGTTCCTCCATGGGGCGCCGCAGCTCTCGTACACGTGGCGGCGGGTGATGCCCGCGCTCGCCGATCGGTACCGGGTCATCGCCCCGGATCTGCGCGGGTACGGCTCGAGCGATCTCGCGGTCAGCGGGCGCTACGATCTCGAGACGCTCGTCGACGATCTCGGGCGCGTCCTCGACGCGACCGCGGCGGAGCCGGCGGCGCCCGAGCCGGTGATCCTGGTGGCCCACGACTGGGGCGGGCCGATCGCGTGGCTGTTCGCCGCCGCGCACCCCGAGCGGGTGCGGCACCTCGTGGCGGTCAACGCGCCGCACCCCGGCGCCTACGCGACCGAGGTCTTCCACGCGCGCCAGGCGGCGAGGAGCTGGTACATCGCGCTCTTCCAGGTCCCCAAGCTCGAGCGGCTCATCGAGCGCGCCGACGCGCGCCTCTTCCTCTGGATGATGCGCGCCTCGTCGCCGCCGGACGCGATCGACGGCGACGCCCTCGCGCTCTACCGCGCCGCGCTCACCCGCCCCGGCCGCGCCGAAGCCGTCCTCGCCTACTACCGCGCCCAGTTCCGCCCCGGTCCGGGCGAGACCCTGTTCGAGCGCCGCCGCCGCGCGATCGCGATCCCCGAGACCTCGGTGCCGGCGCTGGTCCTCTGGGGCGAGGCCGACAAGGCCCTGGCCCCGAGCCACCCCGACGCCCTCCGCCCCTACGCCCGCCACCTCGAGATCCGCCGCCTGCCCGGCGTCAGCCACTGGGTCCCG
Source organism: uncultured Polyangiaceae bacterium (assembly GCA_964372055.1). Lineage (GTDB taxonomy): Bacteria > Myxococcota_A > Polyangia > Polyangiales > Polyangiaceae > CAYJPW01. The sequence goes on along the minus strand of CAYJPW010000127.1, from coordinate 23,423 downwards.
GAGGAGCGACCGGCCGAAGTGGTCCAGTCCATCCGCGACGCGGATATCTAAGCCCTTCACGAACTGGTGGGCGTGGACGTGGACGAACGTCGACCGCCGCAGCCGTGAAACCGGACGTGGACGCGGGGGCGAGACCTGGTATCTCGACCCCGACTCCGAGGGGTCGGTCCCCGCGCCCGCCGCGGTCGAACCTTCGAGGGTTCGACCACGTCGGGAATAAACGCCGCGGAGCGCGACTACGGTGGGCGCGTGTTGACAGGGATCGCTTTGCCATTAGGATGGCGCCGCCTCGCGCCCTGGTCATCCGCTGATCCAGGGCCCCCGCACCAAGCGGGTGCGCCGGCGCGAGCTCCCCTCTCGGAGAGGATCGGAGGACGGATTGTCTAGTGATGTGATGATCGAGGCCAGCGGGCTGACCAAGCGGTTCGGCTCGGTGCGCGCCCTCGACAAGGTCAGCTTCGAGGTGAACCGCGGCGAGGTCGTCGGCTTCTTGGGCCCCAACGGCGCCGGCAAGTCGACGACGATGCGCATCCTGACGTGCTTCATCTCCGCCACCGGCGGGACGGCGCGCGTCCACGGGCACGACGTCTTCGACGAGCCGCTCGAGGTCCGGCGCCGCATCGGCTACCTGCCGCAGCGCGCCCCCCTGTACGGCGAGATGAACGTCTGGGAGTACCTCTCGTTCGTGGCCGACATGCGCGGCCTCGACCGCTCGACGTTCAAGAAGCGGATGCGCGGCATCGTCGAGGTCTGCGGCCTCGGGCAGGTGCTCGGCAAGGACATCCGCAACCTCAGCCACGGCTACCGGCAGCGCGTCGGCCTCGGGCAGGCGCTGGTCCACGATCCGCCCATCCTCATCCTCGACGAGCCCACGAGCGACCTCGACCCCAACGAGAAGGCCGAGGTCATCCGGTACATCAAGGAGATCGGCAAGGAGCGGACGATCCTCCTCTCGACCCACAACCTCAACGAGGTCGAGGCGGCCTGCGCCCGCGCCATCATCGTCTCCAAGGGCCGCGTCGTCGCCGACGGCCCGCTCGACGAGATCCGCGCCAAGAGCGGCAAGGTCCGCTACGTGGTCACCGTCCACGAGCAGAAGCTCTTCGAGGGCGCGCCCGGCTACCGCGCGGGCGCGAAGAAGCCGCCCACGGCGCAGGAGGTCCAGGACGCCCTCGCCGGGCTGCCCGGGATCACGGCCGTCACCGAGCTGCCGACCGACGACAAGGCGCACAGCTTCCAGCTCATGGGCGCGCTCGGGGGCGACATCCGCCCCGAGCTCTTCGCTCTCGTGGTGCAGAAGGGCTGGCTCCTGCTCGAGCTCCGCCGCGACTCGCAGACGCTCGAGGACGTGTTCAAGACCCTGACGAAGGGCGACGAGCGCAAGGACCGCGGCCGCCGCCTGCTCGACGAGGACGAGGACGACGGGATCGCCGCCGGGGCCGAGGACCAAGAAGACGACTCGGACGAGGACGAGGACGAGGGCTCCGACAGCGACGACGAGTCCGACGACGAGGACTCGGACGACGAGTCCGAGGAAGAGTCCGACGACGACTCCGACGACGAGTCGGACGAGGACGAGTCGGACGAGGACGAGTCGGACGAAGAGGACTCCGACGACGAGTCCGACGACGACGACGACTCGGACGACGACGAGAAGCCCGCAGGGAAGAAGGCCTGATCATGAGCACCATGCTGACCATCGCGAAGCGCGAGTTCCGAGCGAACTTCGACTCGCCGCTCGCCTACATCCTCATCTGCGGCGGCCTCATCATGCTGGGGCTGGTGTTCTTCTTCTACGGCGGCGGCTTCTGGCAGGCCGACCGGGCCTCGATGCAGGCGCTCTTCAACCGCACGCCGCTCGGCCTCGTCATCCTCGTGCCCGTCATCACCATGCGCGTGCTCGCCGAGGAGAAGCGCAGCGGCACGCTCGAGATGCTGATCACGCTGCCGGTGCGCGACCACGAGATCATCCTCGGGAAGTTCTTCGGCGCCCTAGGCCTGGTGCTCCTCTTCATCGCGGCCACGGCGCTCTACCCGATCATGATGTTCCGCTTCCCCTGGCACCTCGGCGCGCTCGACAGCGGCCCGGTGATCAGCGGCTACGTGGGGCTCATCCTCTACACCGCCGCGGCCGTCTCGGTCGGGCTGCTCATCTCGTCGCTCACCGAGAGCCAGGTCATCGCCTTCTTCGTGAGCTTCATCGTCCTGTTCTGCCTCCACTACGTGGCCGGCTGGATCGCCGAGAGCGGCGGGCAGTCGATGATCCGCAACGTCGCCGCCTTCGTCAGCTTCGAGACGAGGCTCGCCCCCTTCACGCGAGGCATGATCAACACGCGCGACGTCCTCTACTTCCTCTCGATCACCGTCGGCTGCCTGATGGTGGCGTTCCGGGCGCTCGAGCGCCGGAAGTGGGCCTGAGGAGAACGCCATGGAGCGCAAAGCAAAAGCCGCCACCGTCACCGGCCTGTACCTCGCGGTCGTCGCCGGCATCCTCATCCTCGCCAACGTCATCTCGTACAGCGTCCACAAGCGCTGGGACCTGACCAAGGCCGAGCGCTTCACCCTCTCGAAGGGCTCGGCGCGCCTCGTCCGCGAAGGGCTCAAGCAGGAGCTGCAGGTCGACGTCTACGTGACGCGCGGCCTGCCCAAGCACGAGGTCTTCATCCAGGACCTCACCGACCTCATGAACGAGTACGAGCGCGCCTCCGAGGGCAAGCTCCACTACTCCATCATCGAGGCCAAGACCGACGAGCAGCGCACCGCCGCCAAGGAGGCGGGCCTGCAAGAGGCCGCCTTCGGCGAGGGCAGCGAGACGGGCCAGGACCAGGCCACGATCACCCGCGGCTTCATGGGCATCGCCCTCAAGTACGGCAGCGAGAAGGACGCGATCCCGATCCTCTCGCCGGATCAGCAGCAGGGCCTCGAGTTCTGGATCACCAACAAGATCCGCGAGATCCGCGACCGCGCCGACGACCTCCACCAGAAGTTCGGCATCATCACCGGCAAGGACGAGATCAAGCTCTCGGACGCGAACCTGATCGCGGCCCAGGGCGGCCGGCCCGGCGGCCCCAACATGAAGGGGATCCTCGAGCAGGCGCTGCCCTTCTACAAGCTCGAGGAGGTCGACCTCCAGAACGGCGACGCCGAGATCAACAAGGAGCTCGTCGGCATCATCATCACCCAGCCGGGCAAGGAGTTCACCGAGAAGGAGCTGCGTCGCATCGACCAGTTCCTGATGCTCGGGAACAAGGCGGTCGCGATCTTCGCCGGCGCCGTGAACCTCAAGGCGTCGGACGCCACGATGAAGGCGACCCTGAGCACACAGGGGCTCGAGAAGCTCCTCGACGGCTACGGCGTCGAGATGAAGAAGGAGGCGATCCTCGACTGGGGCCGCTCCATCTCGATCCCGGTGCAGTCGCAGGGCGGCCAGATGCTCTGGTTCAAGGCGCCGGGCGTGGTGCAGTCGCAGCACGACAGCCGCCTCGACGACAAGGAGCAGCTCCTCGACAACGGGTTCGCCGGCTTCTTCCGCCTCGACGAGATCGCCTTCCCCTTCCCCTCGACGCTGGTCACCCACCCGGAGAAGCAGCCCGAGGCGCAGATGAAGGTCATCGCGCGCTCGACGCCCCGGACCACGGTGGACTCGTCCGAGACCATCGAGATGAAGATCTCGAGCGACTGGAAGCCGAAGGGCGAGTACGGCCAGCGCTCGATGGCCGTGGTGCTCGAGGGCAAGATCAAGAGCGCCTTCGCCGGCAAGCCGGACGAGGCGATCAAGGCCAACGACGCCTCGGCCGGGCCGAGCCGCCTCTTGGTGATCTCGTCGTCGCAGTTCCTCGCCAACCCCTTCGCGCGCGCGGGCAACCCGCCGCCCATGCCGCCGCAGATGGCGATGATGGGCGGGCTCGGCGGCGACGAGGACCTGCAGATGCTCTCGCAGCCGTACGCGCAGAAGTACCTGACCGCGACCATCCTCGCGCTCAAGAACACCCTCGACTGGATGGGCGGGGACTCGGACCTCATCGCCGCGAGCGCCAAGCTCCTCGGCGAGACGAACCTCACCTACTCCGACATCACCAAGCCCTCGCAGGAGCCGACGGACGACGAGGCGACGATCGCCAAGAAGAACGACGAGTACAAGGCCGAGCGCAAGAAGGTGCAGGACACGGTGCAGTGGGTCCTGACGTTCTTCGCGCCGCTGCTCTTCGCCGCCTTCGGCGTGCTCCGCTGGCGCCTGCGCGAAGGCGCGCGCGCCAACATCTCGCTCGACTGAACCGCCAAGACCACCCATGAAGACCGAGCACAAGATCTTCGCCGCCCTCGCGGTCCTCGCGGCCCTGGGGCTCGCCCTCTACTTCACGACCAAGGACAAGCAGGAGCAGCGCGAGCAGCACTCGGCCGTCGCCGCCTCGGCCGACCTGCCCGCCGTCGGCGTGCCCAAGGACGACGTCGAGAAGGTCACCAAGGTCGAGATCAAGAACGCCGACAAGTCGAACGTGACGCTCGAGAAGAAGGGCGACGCGTGGGAGGTCGTGGCCCCGGTCGCCGCCAAGGCGAACGCGGCCAACGTCCGCAGCCTGCTCGACAACCTCAAGGACCTGAAGGTCAAAGAGACGATCGACAAGACCACGGGCACGTACGCGCAGTACGAGCTCAACGACGAGAAGGCCGTGCACGTCGTCGCCTACAAGGGCGCCGACAAGGCCCTCGACATGTTCTTCGGCAAGAGCGGCTCGCGCGGGCAGATGGCGCGCGTCGGCGGCAAGGACGGCGTCTACATCGTCGGCGGCTACTCGAGCTACCTCTACACCCGCGAGGTGAAGAACTGGCGCGAGACGAGCATCCTCAAGTTCGAGGACGCGAACGCGATCCAGGCCGAGGTCACCAACAAGAACGGCAGGTTCAGCTTCTCGCAGAACGACGGGAAGTGGAGCGCCTCGTTCACCAAGCGCGACAAGGACGGCAAGCTGGCCTCCGAGGCGTCGAAGAAGTGGGAGAAGTTCGACGAGGCCAAGGTCAAGGACATGCTCCGCGCCTACAAGGCCCTCAACGCCGAGGACTTCGGCGACGAGAAGTCGGACACCGGCCTCGCCGACGCCGAGAAGGAGGGCGGCGTCGTCCGCATCAAGCTCAAGGACAACGGCGGCGACTTCACCATCAAGGTCGGCAAGGTGGCCAAGGGCTCGAGCCGCTTCGCCTCGAAGGACGGCGGGGACGGCACGGTCTTCGTGCTCTCGTCCTGGTCGGCCGACTGGGCCTCGGCCGAGAAGTCGAAGTTCGAGAAGGCCGACGACAAGAAGAAGGACAAGGACAAGGGCGACGATCACGCCCACATGCCCGACCTCGACATGCCGATGGACGAGTGAGCCCCGAGCCTGTCAGCCCTCCAGACCTCACCCGCCCTTCCAGACCTCACTCTCCCTCTCCAGACCTCACCCCCCGGCCCCCTCTCCCTTGCGGGAGAGGGGGTGCGCGTTTTTCTGGTGCGGTTCCCGTTCTCGGACACCGACAAGGGGGAGTACATTGCGTCCCCCTTCCTCTCGGTGGACTGCCCATGAAAGCCTCTTACCGCTGGATCCGCGCGCTCGTCCCTGATCTCGAGGCCTCGCCCACCGAGCTCGCCGAGCGGTTCTCGCGCGCGGGGCTCGCCGTCGACGGGATCGCCGAGTACGGCGCGAGCAAGGCCGTGGTCATCGCGGAGGTGCGGGCCGTCGAGCCGCATCCTTCCCGCGCGAAGCTCCGGCTGGTGACCGTCGATCGCGGCGCGGGCGTGTTGCAGCGCATCGTCTGCGGCGCGCCCAACGTGCCCGAGCCGGGCGGGCAGGTCGCGCTGGCGCCGATCGGGACGGTACTGCCGGCGCTCGGGATGACGCTCACGGCGCGCGAGATCGGCGGCGTCCCGAGCGAGGGGATGCTCTGCTCCGAGCTCGAGCTCGGGCTCGCGGCCGGCGCCAAGAAGGCGACCGAGCCGGTCGACGCGCACGCGGGCGACCCGGGCATCCTCGTCCTCGCGCCGGGGACGGCGAAGCCGGGCACGCCGCTCGTCGAGGCGCTGCCGGCGGCGCACGACTGGATCTTCGACATCGACCTCACGCCGAACCGGCCCGACGCGCTCGGACACGTGGGGCTCGCGCGCGAGGCGGCGGCGCTCTACGAGCTGCCGTTCGCGCCGCCGCAGCCGGACGCGCCGGCCCGCGTCGCGGCGGGCGCGGTGACCGAGCTGGTGAGCGTCACCATCGAGGACACCGAGCGCTGCCCGCACTACGGCGCGGCGATCGTCGCCGACGTGACCATCGCGCCCTCGCCGGCGTGGGTCCGCTACCGGCTCGAGAGCCTGGGCATCCGCGCCATCTCCAACGTCGTCGACGTCACCAACCTGATCCTGCTCGAGTTCGGGCACCCGATGCACGCGTTCGATCTCGATCTCGTGCGCGGGCGGCGCATCGTGGTGCGGCGCGCGCGCGCGGGCGAGAAGCTCCTCACGCTCGACGGCGTGGACCGCGCGCTCGATCCGGACGACCTGGTCATCGCCGACGGCGACGGGCCGGTCGCCCTCGCCGGCGTGATGGGCGGCGGGTCGAGCGAGATCCGGCCCACGACGAAGCGGGTCCTGCTCGAGTGCGCCTACTTCTGGCCGCGCGGCGTGCGGCGGAGCGCGCGGCGGCACGGGCTCCACACCGAGTCGAGCCACCGCTTCGAGCGGGGCGTCGATCCGGCCGGCGTGCCCGACGTGCTCGCCCACGCCGGGACGCTGCTCACCGTGCTCGCCGGCGGCTCGGCGGTGCCCGGGGCGATCGTGGCGGGCGTGCCCTTCGCGGAGCGCCAGCCCATCCCGCTGCGCGCGGCGCGGATGCGCGCCCTGCTCGGCGTCGACGTGCCGCTCGCCGACGCGAGCAAGATCCTCCACCGCCTCGGGTGCACGACGCGCGCCGGGCAGGGCGACGCGAAGGCGCTCGAGCCCAGCCGCGATCCGCATTCGCGGTCGCTCGAGCCCAGCCGCGATCCGCATTCGCGGTCGCTCGAGCCCAGCCGCGATCC
>CAYJPW010000127.1:0-16285 GCA_964372055.1 uncultured Polyangiaceae bacterium | reverse complement strand
GCATTCGCGGTCGCTCGAGTCGATGCAGGTGGTGCCGCCGACGCACCGGCCCGACCTCGAGCGCGAGGTCGACCTGATCGAGGAGGTGATCCGCGTGCGCGGCCTCGACGTGCTGCCGACGGTGCTGCCCGCGGTGAAGCCTCAGCCGCCGCGCAGCGCGGGCAAGCTCGAGGCGCGGGTGCGGCGCGCGGCGATCGAGGTGGGCCTCTGCGAGGCGGTCACCTACGGCTTCGTCTCGCCCAAGGACCTCGAGGCGGTGGGCGCGCCGGCGCCGAGCGTGATCATCAAGAACCCGCTCCACGAGGAGCGCAACGCGATGCGCACGTCGCTCCTGCCCGGCCTGTGCGACGCGCTCCGGCGCGCGCGGCGGCGGGGCGAGGCCGCCGTCCGCCTCTTCACGATCGGCGCGCGCTTCCTGCCGCGCGAGGACGCCTCCGGACCGGACGCGGCGCTGCCGTACGAGGCGCCCACGTTCGCCGCCGTCCTCGCGGGGCCGCGGAGCGAGGTGCTCACCAAGCCCGCCGACGTGGACGTGTACGACGCGAAGGGCGTGGCGATGGAGATCGTCGAGCGCGTCCTCCGCCGCGGGGCCGCGGTGCGCCACCAGCCGCCCGAGGGTCGCTCCCCTCACCTCCACCCGCGCGGCGCCGGCGAGGTGCTGGTCGACGGGACGCGCGTCGGCACCTTCGGCCCGCTCCACCCCGACGTCGTCGACCGGCTCGATCTCGACGGGTCGGCGGTCGCGGTGGAGCTCGATCTCGCCGCGCTCGAGGCGCTCGGCGTGGCGACGCCGAAGTTCCGACCCATCCCGGTGCTGCCCGCCGCGACGCGCGACATCTCGCTCGCCGTGCACGAGGACGTGACCGCCGGGGAGGTCGCGAGCGCGATCGCCGAGGCGGCCGGCGAGCTGTGCGAGTCCGTCGAGCTCTTCGATCTGTACCGGGGCGCGAACGTGCCGGCCGAGCACAGGTCGCTCGCCTACCACGTCGTGTACCGCGATCCGAAGGCCGCCAGCGATCCGGACGCGGCGAGGACGCTGACCGACGAGGAGGTCGATCAGCGGCACAAGGCGGTCCTCGAGGCGGTGAACAAGCGCTTCGGCGCGGTGCTGCGGGCGTAGCCGCCCCGCGCCCTGACGGGCGCGGCTCCGGTCACCGGCCCGACGGCCGGTGTTCCGAGCGCGCGGCGGCGGGGGTGGCGTCCCGCACCACCGGCCGGTCAGAGCTCCAGACGCGCCTTGAGCGACGCATCCGCCGACCGGAGGTGCCTGTCGAGCTTCGCGTGGAGCTCGCTGTCCTCCTGCACCACGCGCATCAGGGTCTCGCGGCAGCTCGCCGCGGGCGGGTGGTAGAGGGGGCGCCCGAGGTCGTCGCGATGGACCTCGTCGTAGAGCACCGTCACGACGATGCCCGGATCGGCGACGTCCCCCACCGTCTGGTCGGGGTAGAGCGCGTCGCCCGACCATGACGTCATCTCGGCGCGGTCGCCGACGCTGCGGAGATCGACGTCCGTCTCGGTGCCCTCGACGCCGTGCGAGAAGCGGCGCTGCTCCTGCGCGGCGATCGCCTGGAGCACGAACGCGAGCGAGACGTCGCCCGGCAGCTTGTGCAGGACGATCGCCGCGGGGTGGACGCGGCCCTGGCGCACCAGGCCGAGGACCACGAGCAGGCTGCGCGCCACGTGGTGGGCGACGTTCACGCTGGCGGCGGACGGCTCGCCCAGGAGCTCGCGCTGCTCGCGCTTCTGCACGAACGCGATCCAGCGCTGCACGTCCGGGTCCTCGGGGGCGAGCGCCTCGGCGTAACGGAGCGCGCGGAGCGCCGCCTCCGTGTAGCCCTTCGAGGCGAGCGCCTGGCCGTAGACGAAGTGCGGGTTCGGATCGTCGGGGTAGAGCCAGCGGACGGCGGTGAGCAGCTTGGCGGTCAGGTCGAACTGCTGCTGCGCGAGCGCCAGCGTCGCCAGGTGCGTCTGCGCGTCCCAGGCGCACGGGTGGGTGTGCACGTAGCGCGAGAGCGCCTCGAAGCCCCGCTCGGGATCCTGCTTGGCGAGCGCGATCGAGCCCTCGAGCTTCTTCATGTTGGCGAACTCGCGGTGCAGCGCCCAGAGGCCCTCCATCGCGGCGTCGCGCACCTCGCGCGAGGGCTCGGCGGTGTCGGGCCGGGCGAGCTCGCGCAAGACGGCGAGGAAATCGGTCGCGGCCTCGACCTTGCGGCCGGTGTCCTTGAGGAGGAGGCGCGCGCGCTGCATCCGCGCCGCCACGTTGCGCGGCGCCACCTTCACCACCTCGTTGAGGCGGCGCAGGGCGCTCTGCGTGTCGCCGAGCTCGCGGAGCTCGTACACCGCGAGGGCCACCTGCGCCTGCGGGAAGCAGTCGCCGCGCACGCCCTCGAAGAGCGGCGCCGCGTGGGCGAAGCCCTGCTCGCGCGCGAGGCGCATCGCCTGATCGAACGTCTCCTGCGACTTCTGGCGGCGCGTCTCGGGCGAGAGCCAGGCGGGCACGTAGGTGCCCGCGGCGTCGACGTGCTCCTCGAACTTGGCGCGGAGCGCCGCGTCGCGCAGCGCGTAGCGCCGCAGCGTCTGGGCGAACACGTCGACCGGGAGCGCGGCCTCGGCGACCGGCCCGTCGTAGAGCAAGCAGAGCAGCACCCCGGGATCGGGGACCTCGCCGATGCGCGAGCCGAGCGCGAGGGCCCCGCCCGTCCAGGAGGCGATGGCCGCGCGGCGGCGGAGGTCGTCGGGATCGGTGGGCCGCGAGGGCTTGCCGAAGAGCGCCGCCTCCTGCTCGGCCATCCCCTCGTGCACGATCTTGAGCGATCGCTGCGCGGGCAGGCTCTTGAACGGGACCGCGGTGGGGTACATCTTCCCGCTCCGCAGAAAGCCGATCAGGAGGAGGAGATCCCTCGTCGCCATCCGACTCGGCAGGATGCACAGGATCGGGCGCGGAGCGAAACAGAAAACGGGCGCCCGCGCGGAGCCGAAGCCCCGCGCGGGCTCTCGTCCCGTCCTCAGTACGGGATCTCGTCGCCCGTGTCGTCGGCCGCCCCGGCGCCGGCCTTGCCGTTCTTGATCGCCGCGTTGCCGAGGAGATCGTCGACGCCGATCCCGGGCGGCGGCGCCGCGGGGCGCCGGCCCGACGGCATGAGCACGATGTCCTTCGCCCAGACCTCGGTCTTGGTGCGCTTGACGCCGTCCTTGCCCTCGTAGCTCTGGGTGCGCAGCCCGCCCTCGACGAGGACGCCGGAGCCCTTGCCGAGGAACTTCGAGAGCGCCTCGGCGCGCGGCCCGAAGATCACCACGTTGTGCCACTCGGTCCGGTCCTGCTTCTTCCCCTCCTTGTCGACCCAGACCTCGTTGGTCGCGAGGCGCAGGTTGAGGACCGCGGTCCCGGTCGCCGTGTAGCGCAGCTCCGGATCCCCGCCGAGGTTCCCGAGCAGCAGCACCTTGTTCATTCCTTCACTCATGACTGACTCCTGTTCCGATCTCTTCGTGTTCGTTCTGGGGGCGGAGGCCCCCGCTCTTCGTTCCTGCTCGCGGCCTACGCCTCGGCCACCTCGCGGTGCGCGCCCGGGCGCGGCGTCATCGCCGCCTCGACCGCGTCGCGCAGGGCGCCGGCGAGCGTGCCCTTGGCGAGCACCGCCTCGCGCGCCCGCTCGCGGCCCTGGCCGAGGTGCTCGCCCCCGAAGGACAGGTGCGAGCCGTTCTTCTCGACCACGCCGAGCAGCATGGCGGTGTCGATGAGGTCCGCCGCCGAGTCGATGCCCGTGCCCCAGCGGATGTCGAACTCCGCCTCGCGGAAGGGGGGCGCGCACTTGTTCTTCACCACCTTCGCCCGCGTGCGCGAGCCGATCGACTCCTCGCTCTGCTTCACCGGCCCGATGCGGCGCACGTCGATGCGCACCGAGGCGTAGAACTTGAGCGCGTTCCCGCCGGTGGTCGTCTCGGGGTTGCCGAAGACGACGCCGATCTTCTGGCGGAGCTGGTTGATGAAGATGAGCGTGGTGCCCGTCTTCGCCGCGACGCCGGTGAGCTTGCGGAGCGCCTGGCTCATCAGGCGCGCCTGCAGGCCCATGTGCGAGTCGCCCATGTCGCCCTCGATCTCGGCCTTGGGCGTGAGCGCCGCGACCGAGTCGATGACGACGACGTCGACGGCGCCCGAGCGGGTGAGCATCTCGGCGATCTCGAGCGCCTGCTCGCCGCTGTCGGGCTGCGAGACGAGGAGCCGTTCGGTGTCGACGCCGATATGGCGCGCGTAGGCGACGTCGAAGGCGTGCTCGGCGTCGATGAACGCGGCGACGCCGCCGGCGCGCTGGGCCTCGCGCATCGCGTGCAGCGTCAGCGTGGTCTTGCCCGACGACTCCGGGCCGTAGACCTCGATGATGCGGCCGCGCGGGTAGCCGCCGATGCCGAGCGCCTCGTCCAGGGCCAGGGAGCCCGTCGGGATCACCTGCACGGCCTCGGCCGTCTCCTCGTCGCCCAGCGACATGATCGCCCCCTTGCCGAACTGCTTCTCGATCGAACCGACCACGCTCTTGATGGTGCGGAGCTTCTCGACGATCTCCATCATGACTCTCTCTCCAGATCAGAAACGCGCGCCGCCCCCGAGCGGCGCGCGGGCCAGAGGCCGTCGGGGCGGCCGATTGAAACCTTGCGAGCTACGACGCCGCGAGGGCCGGCTCGTCGGGCGGCGGCGCGTCGCGATCGAGCAGGCGCGCGCCGATCGCCTCGCCCACGTGCGGCGCGCGGACGGCGTCGCTGCCGTCGAGATCGGCGATGGTGCGCGCGACGCGGAGCACCTTGCCGTAGGCGCGCGCCGAGAGGCCGAGGCGCTCGACGGCGGCCACGAGCACCGCCGCGCCGGCGGCGTCGGGCGACGCGATGCGCTCGAGGTCCTTCACCGAGAGCGCCGCGTTGGTGGCGCGGCCGACCTCGCCGGCCTCGTAGCGCCGCGTCTGCACCGCGCGCGCCGCGACGACCCGCTCGCGCACCGCGGCCGAGCTCTCGCCCGCCGGGCGACCGCCGAGCTCGCCCACGCTCACGGGCGGCAGGGCGATCTGCAGATCGATGCGATCGAGCAGCGGCCCGCTGAGGCGGGCGCGGTAGGCGCGGATGCGATCGGCGGGGCAGATGCAGCGCCGCGCCGGATCGCCGAGCAGGCCGCAGGGGCACGGATTCACCGCGGCGACGAGCATGGGACGCGCCGGGAACGTCACCCGGGCCCGCGCGCGCGCCAGCGAGATGACCCCATCCTCGAGCGGCTGGCGGAGCGACTCGAGCACGGCGCGGCGGAACTCGAGCAGCTCGTCGAGGAAGAGGCAGCCGTGGTGGGCGAGCGAGACCTCGCCGGGGCGGATGGGATCGCCGCCGCCGACGAGGCCGGGCCCGCTGACGGTGTGGTGCGGCGCGCGGAACGGCCGCGTCGCGACGACGCCCTGCTCGGGCGAGAGCAGCCCGGCGACCGAGTGGACGGCGGTGACCTCGAGCGCCTCGTCGAAGGTCATCGGCGGCATCACGGTCGCGAGCCGCCGCGCCAGCATCGTCTTCCCGCTCCCGGGCGGGCCCATCATGATGAGGTTGTGCGCGCCCGCGGCGGCGATCTCGAGCGCGCGCCGTGCCGCGTGCTGCCCGCGCACGTCCGCGAGATCGGCGCCCTCGGGCGCGGCGGCGGGCTCGAACGGCGGCGGCGCGCCCGCGGGCTGGAGCGGCTCTCCCTTGCGGAGGTGCGTCGCGACCTCGCGGAGGTGATCGGCGACGAGCACCGCGACACCGGGCACGGCCGAGGCCTCGCGGGCGTTCGCGCGCGGCACGATGGCGCGGCCGATGCCGCGGCTCACGGCGCCGAGGAGCGCCGGCAGGACGCCGCGCACCGGGCGGATGGCGCCGGTGAGCGAGAGCTCGCCGAGCAGGACCGTGTCCTCGAGCGACGCCGCAGGGACCTTGCCGAGCGCCGCCATCGCCGCGGCCGCGATGGCGACGTCGAACCCGCCGCCGCTCTTGCGGAGATCCGCCGGGGCGAGGTTCACGGTGATGACGAACTCGCCGAGATCGATCCCGATCTGCTGGAGCGCCGACCTCACCCGAACGCGGCTCTCGCGCACGCTCGCCTCGGCGAGCCCGACCAGGTTGAACGAGGAGGGGCCGCGGCCGGAGTCGACCTCGACGCGCACCGGGTGAGCATCGAGGCCGACGAGGGCGAGGGTCAGCGCGGTCGCTTGCATGCCGGGTCCCTTGGCGAAACCCGTGCCGCGCCGAATCGCGGGGATTTCGGGGGGTCCGGAGGCGAAAAAGGGTGGCGGAGGGGTGGCGGAGGGGTGGCGGCCGCCAGGGGTCCGCGATGACCTTGGCGACGATCGCGTGCTCAGCGCGGCGGCGTGCTTGGCCGAAGGCGACCGCCGAGGCCCGATTCGTCGAGCGCGCGCGTGTGGCCCCGTTCTCGAACGCTCACTCGCAGAGGGCCCACGGCCCCAGGCCCGCGCACTTGCCGGTCCCGACCAGCGTCGCGGTGCCCGCGGCCGATGGCACGGTGACCATGTGCACCGCCGCTCGGACGGTGAGGTCGTAGGCGTCGAAGGGCATGTCCATCAGCTCGACGCTCAGATCGCCGCCGGGCTGACCGGCAAACTCCCTGCAGTAGCCCGGCTCGGATTGCCCGATGACGTCGTGCCAGACCGTGGCTCCCCCGCGTTTGACGGAGAGGATGTACGTGGCGCCCGGGCGCGAAGCGCACACCTCGACGATGAACGGTCCGGGAGAGCTTGCCGTCACGCCGTAGATGCCGGTGTCCGCGTCGATGTCCATCGCCAGCACGTGGCTGAGCGGCTCGGGTTGCGTCGGCTTGGCCGCGTTGGCGCTGTGCGACACCAGCGCGATGGCTGCGGACGCGGCGAAGACTCCGCTCACGATGGAGATGTACTTGCTGACGCTCTGCCTGCTCATGGGTCCCTCCGGCTCGGCCCGACGCGTCCACGCACCGGCGTGCTACCGCGTTCGAAGCCGCGCGGAACGTTCTGGAGGCGCGCGGCCGGGCGGCGCATGAGCGCTGCCTCAGCGCTTCGTGAGCGTTCGCCCGCCGGCGCCGCCGAGCGAATCGATCGAACAAGGGCGCCACGGCGGACCCCTCGCCCCGATCGGCTCGCATGGCCGGCCTTCGAAAGGGCGGGCGTCAGAGATCCGCCCGGCCCGCGTCGGTGCGGGCATGCAGCCGTTCCGCGAGAGCTATCGGAGCGCGATCTCTCCCTCCCTGGGGTGAGCGCTGGGACGCACGGACGCCTGTAAAGCGACCGCCTCTGGCTGGCTGGGTTCGATTCCCAGGCACCCCACTCGGTCCGACCCGGTCGAGGCCGGCCCATTTGGGGCCGCATCGCCGCTCGTGGCTGCTATTGGCAGCCGATCGCGGGGCAGCTCTCGCCCACCAGCGCGCAGATGCCGCAGCTCGCGTTGCAGCACGACTCGTTGGGCCCGCAGCGGCACTCCGGCGCGCTCCAGCCTTGAAACACCGAGGGGAGCGGTGCCCAGGAGTCGGACGCCTCCGCCCTCCTCGCCCGGGGCCTCCGTGCCTCCACGACGGACGTCGGGCTCGCGGCGCACGCGCTCAGGAGCGATGCCGCCAGGGCGGCCCACACGCGATGAGGCACGCGCCTTCGACCCAGCGAGGCGGAGCAGCTTGGCCCCGGAGCAACACCCGCGACGTCGCGTTCACTTGCTGCATCCGCTCGGACGGCTCAGCGGCAACAGGTTCGGCGGCTTGATGTCGATCCTGGGCTTGGCGTCGCGCTGCGGTCCGGCGACCTCCTCGGGCAGCGGGCCGTCGAAGCATTTGACGCGGCGGAAGACGACCGGCTCGTTCACGGCGGTGCCGCCGTCGTTGTTCACCGACTGGAACTCCTGGATCGCGGGATCGATCTTGCCGGTGAAGTGATCCGGGTTGTAGCCGCCGCGGTAGGGCGTGCACGCCGCCGGATCGTTCTTCCACGGGCCCCCGTCGAAGCGGAGCTTGAGATCGGGGAAGACCTTCCCGGTCGACGGCATCGTCACCAGGTGATCGCCGTAGGCGCACGGAGGCGGCTGCGGCTGCGACGGCGGGCCGCGCCACCAGTGGTTCTTCATGACGCCGACGAGCTCCGGCGCGTCGGGCTTCTTGCGGTGGATCTCGAGCGAGAACTCCATCCACTCGCCCATCTCGTAGCGCTTCCCCAGCCAGATCCCCTCGACCGGATCCTGGCAGGTCGCCGGCGGCGGCAGGCGCGCGCGCTGCTCCTCGATGGTCGCCGACGTGGGCGGGGCGAAGAGGCAGAGCGCCCCCACGGCGGTGAGCGCGACGAGCGCCCAGCGGCGGAGGTCACGCGGGCGCATGGCCTCACTTTTACGCGATCGGCGCCGCCTGCGGAAGCGCCCGCTCTCGAGCGCCAAGAAGCGTCGCAAAGACCGGCCTCCGGGCGGGCCGCACCAGGGGTGAGGTGTATACTTTCCGGGTGAGCGGGGCCCGGAGCAAGCGTGTGATCGTCGAGCGGGTCATCCGGCCCGGCGAGCCCATCCCCACCGAGCCTCGCTCGACCGGGACGACGGCGGCCGAGCGCATCGCCGCCGTGTGGGAGCTGACGCAGGCGTGCGTCGAGTGGAAGCCGGAGGGGCAGCGTGAGCTCCGACTACAGAGATCTGTTGGCCGCGTTCAACGCCCAGGGCGTTGAATACATCGTGGTCGGAGCCCACGCGCTCGCGGCTCACGGTCACGTGCGCGCGACGAAGGACCTCGACGTCTGGGTGCGCCCGACGTTGTCGAACGCTGCCTGCGTCATGGCGGCACTGCGCGCTTTCGGCGCCGCGCTCTTCGATCTGACCGAGCAGGATCTGGCGACCCCCGGCGTGGTGTTCCAGCTGGGTGTCGCCCCCGTTCGCATCGACGTCATCACCGCGATCGACGGCGTGGCCTTCGAGGAGGCCTGGAGCGACCGGGTGAAGGTGAGCTTCCAAGATCAGGAGGTGTCCGTCCTCTCGCGCGAGAAGCTCATCATCAACAAGCGAGCGTCCGGCCGGCTGCAGGACCTGGCGGACGTCGAGCGGCTCGAGTCCGGCGACAGCGGCTGACGAGCTCGAGCCCAGGCGCGATCCGCCTTCGCGGTCGCTCGAGCCCAGGCGCGATCCGCCTTCGCGGCCGCTCGAGCCCAGACGCGATCCGGCTTCGCGGTCGCTCGAGGCCGCCCTCCCCTGGGCGCGCCTCCACCGCAGATTACGCTTGTCGCATGAAGCTCTACTACGCGCCGGGCACCCGCGCGGCGCGGCCTCGCTGGCTGCTCGAGGAGCTCGAGGTGCCATACGAGCTCGTCACCGTCGACCTCGAGGCCGGCGCGCACCGGCGGCCCGAGTACCTCGCCGTGCACCCGCTCGGCCGCGTGCCCGCGCTCGCCGACGGCGAGCTCCGGCTCCTGGAATCGGTCGCCATCTGCGTGCACCTCGCGGATCGGTTCAGGGATCGCGGGCTCATGCCGGAGCCCGGCAGCCCCGAGCGCGCGCTGGTGACGCAGTGGCTCTTGTTCGCCACGACCGAGCTCGACGGATCGCTCGACCTCATCTCGCTCCACTCCGCCGATCTCCCCGACGGCGAGCGCGTTCCGGCCATCGTGCCCTGGGCGCGCGCCCGGTTCAGCCAGGGCGCGCGGGTGCTCGACGACGCCGTCGGCGGGCGGCGCTTCCTGGTCGGCGATCGCCTGACGGCTGCGGACGTGGTCCTCGGCTGCCTCCTCAGCTGGGCCGATCGCGCGCGGCTGCTCGGCCACTTCCCCGAGCTCGCCCGCTACCGCGAGGACCTGCTGTCGAGACCCGCGGCGCGCCGCGCGCTCGCCGGCGATCGCCCTTGCTGAGCGTCGCGACCGAGTCGGCGTCGTCGGTCACCCGCGCCGGCGCCGCCGCGTGACGGCACCCGCGAACGCGAGCGCCGTGATGAAGAGGCCCGCGCCGGCTGGCGCGCTGCCCGGGACCGAGCAGCCGCAGCCGCCCGTCTCCTCGCCGCCGTCGAACCAGTCGCCGCCGCCGCCGCCCGCGCCGGTCGCGCCGGCGCCGCTGCCGGTGGTCGCGCCGGAGCCGGTGGTCGCGCCGCCGCCCGCGCCGGTCGCGGTGCCCGTTCCGGCTCCGGTCCCGGCTCCCGTCGTGGTGCCCGTGCCGCTGCTGGTCCCGGTGCTCGCCGTGGAGCTGCCCATCCCCACCGTGTAGGTGAGCGCGGGCGCGCAGCCCTCGTTGCCCTGCCGATCGGTCGCGCACGCGGTGTACGTGACCACCGTCCCGTCCGCCTGGGCGGGGAGCAGGGCGCGGAAGAGATCGCCGCCCATGAAGCGCGCGCGCACCTCGTCCATCGAGTCGACCGTGCTCACGCGGACGAACGCCTTCTGGAGGCGCGGGCCCTCGTCGGTGGTCGCGTTGTCGCTGACGGCGAAGCGGATCGGCGCCTCGGCGCCGGCGGCGACATCGGGGGCCTGCTCGACGGTGATGATCTTGGGCGGCAGGACGTCGACCGGTGCGTTGTTGGTCCCGAGGTAGAGGCGATCGGCGAAGCTCGACTCGCCCTGCGCGGTGACGGCGTCGAGCCGACCGTCGCCGTCGAGGTCGCCGAAGTCGAACCAGAGCGTGCCGTCGTTCACCTGAGGGAAGCTGTCCGGCGACGTGAGCGAGAAGTGCCCGGTGCCGTCGTTGGTGAGCACGCGCTCGTTGCCCGAGAGCGACATGATCGCGGCGTCGAAATCGCCGTCGCCGTCGACGTCGATGCAGGCGACGCCGTTGTCGTCGGCGCCGGGGTTGCCGGTGATGCGCGCCGCCGTCTCGTCGGTGAAGTTGCCGTTGCCGTCGTTGATGAGGAGCTGCTCGGTGTAGTTCGGCCCGCAGTTGTCGATGAAGAGATCGAGATCGCCGTCGCCGTCGACGTCGCAGGCCACGGGTCCGTAGTGGAGGCTGTTGGGCTGATCGGCGAGCTGGGCGCTCGCGTCGCTGAAGGCGCCGGTGCCGTCGTTGAGCCAGAGGGAGTTGTCGCCCTGGTGCATGTTGATGATGAGGTCGAGATCGAAGTCGCGATCGACGTCGACGAGATCGAAGTCGATCGGGCCCTGGCCGGTGAACGCGGTGGGCAGCATCGCGGTCGCGTCGGCGAAGACGCCGGTGCCGTCGTTCTTGTAGAGGTGCGCCGGGCCGGGGGCGTTGCCCGCCCACCCGTCGCCGACGAAGAGATCGAGGTCGCCGTCGGCGTCGACGTCGGCGAAGCGGGTGGCGCCGGCGTGCGAGGCGACGCCGGGCAGGCGCGCCGCGAGCTCGTCGGTGAAGACGCCGGTGCCGTCGTTCATGAAGAACTTGTCGGCCTGGCCCCAGGCCGAGGGCGCGTAGAGGTCGGGCGCGCCGTCGTTGTCGACGTCGCCGACCGCGACCTGGCGCAGCCAGCCGGTGTAGCCGCCGACCGCCTGCGCCGAGACGTCGGTGAAGGCGGCGGCGCCGTTGTTTCGGTAGACGAGGAACGGCTGCGCCGCGCCCTGGTTGAAGAAGCCGGCGGCGTTGGGGAAGAGGACGTCGAGATCGCCGTCCTTGTCGATGTCGGTGAGCCGCATGTAGTTCGTCCAGCAGCCGGGCTGCTGCGGGCTGCACGGCGTCGTGCTGAACGCGCCCGCGACCTGCTGGAAGTACGGGACGGCGCGCGCCGTGCCCGGCGCGGCGAGGACGGCGAACGCGGCGCCGGCGGGGACGAGCATGGAGAGCAAGCGACGCATGAGGCCTCCGGAGGCGGTCGTGAGCGGGCGGTCAGCGCGCGGTCATCGGCGCGGTGGGCTGGCCGGTGAGGCGCAAGTAGAGATAAGCATCCGCGATGTACATGATCGGATAGACGACGAGGATGCCCACGCCGCAGGCGCACAGGCCGGCGATCGTGAGCCCTACGAGCAGCAGGAGCATCGTCAGGATCGTGCCCTTGTAGCCCGTCGTGAGGCGCCAGCTCTCCTTCATCGCGTCGATCGGCCCGAGGTCGCGATCGACGACGATGGGCAGGGTCAGCATCCAGCCGGCGGCGAGGATGAACGCGGGCACGATGAAGAGGAGGAGGCCGCCGAACACGCCCAGCATCATCAGCAGGTTCGCGCCGAGGATGGGGAGGAAGTGACGGCCGCCGCGGAAGACGTCGCCGAACGCCGCCGGCGCGCCGCGCGCGACGTTGAGCGAGAAGCGGGTGAGGCCGCCGGCCATGAAGGCGCCGACGACGGTGCCGAGCACGGTGCCGGCGTGGTTGATCGCCGGCTCGTCGACCGCGCCGGCGATGACGTTGCAGAGGATGCCGGGGATCTGCCCCACGAGCATGCCGACGAACACCGCGCCGATGATCGTGCCGGGATCGGCCTTGACGCGATCCCAGGCGAACGCGATCGGATCGCTGCCCGAGAGCGGCTCTACGGCGCCGGGCGCGACGCCGCCGGGATCGTAGCCGGGCGGGTATCCGGCCGGCGGCGGCGCGAAGCCGGCGGGCGCGCCGAAGCCTCCCGGCGGCGGGCTCTCGCCTCCTCCACCGAAGCCGCCTCCGCCCGAGCCCCAGCCTCCGGCGCCGCCCGACCCGCCCTGATTCATCCGCGCTCCTCCCGCGCTGCGAGCCGCCATCGTACATGGAGAGCTCGCTCACGCACCCGCGTCGCGCGCCCGCTCCGGCGTCTTCAGCTCAGTCGTCTTCTTCCCTCCACAGCGGAACGCGGACGGGGAGCTCGTCGAAGCCGAGCTCGGCGCAGAGGCGGCGCAGGCGCGGGCGCGCGCCGCGCCAGCGGAGATCGTCGAGGCGCTCGGCGATGGGCACGTCGAGGCGCAGCGTCGCCAGGCGCTTGTAGAGGAGCGCCTCGGCGCGCCGCTCGCGCAGGGTCGCCGCGAGCTTGTCGGCGCCGCGCGGGCGCACGCTCCACGCCGCGGCGTCGGGCGGCACGGCCTCGATCGTGCCGTAGACGTCGAGCACCGCCGCGGCCGACTTCTCGCCCCAGCCCGGCAGGCCCGGGTAGCCATCGGCCGAGTCGCCGACGAGCGCCAGGAGATCGGGGATCGAGGCCGGCCCGACGCCGAACTTCGCGCGTACGCCCGCCTCGTCCATCGTCTTGTTGTCGCGGCGGCGGTCGATCATGACCACGTGCTCGCCGCGCACGCACTGGGCGAGGTCCTTGTCGACGGTCGCGATCAGCACCTGCTCGGCCTCGGGGGCGAAGCGCGCCGCCGCGGCGGCGAGGGCGTCGTCCGCCTCGAACTCGACCATCGGCCAGACGACGAGGCCGAGGGCGCGCATCGCCTCCTCGACCAGCGGGAACTGCGCGAGCAGCGCCTCGGGCACGCCGAGCTCGGTCTTGTATCCGGCGTAGAGATCGTTGCGGAACGAGCGCACCACGTGGTCGGTCGCGCAGCCGACGTGGGTCGCGCCCTCGCTCCGCAGCAGCTTGAGGAGCGTGCCGAGCACGCCGCGGACCGCGCCCACCTGGCGGCCGTCGGGCGCCTCGAGGGGCGGGGCGCCGAACCAGGCGCGGAAGAGCTCGTAGGTGGCGTCGACGAGGTGGACCTTCATGGCGACGCCAAGCATAGCCGGCGCAGCGTATCCTTCGCGGCCGTGCTGCTCCGCAAGTCCGCCACCGAGCTCGCCGCGATGATCCGACGCGGCGAGGCGACCTCCCTCGAGATCGTCTCCGGCCATGTCGCTCACATCCAGCGCTGCAACCCTGCGCTCAACGCGGTCGTCCACGAGCGCTTCGACGCCGCGCTCGAGGAGGCGCGCGCCGCCGATCGCGCCGTCGCCGCGGGCGGCGAGCTCGGGCCCCTTCACGGCGTGCCGTTCACCGTGAAGGAGTGCTTCGGCCTCATTGGGATGCCGCAGACCGCCGGGCTCGTCGCGCGCCAGGGCACGCTCGCGACGCGCGACGCGGCCGCGGTGCGGCGGATGCGCGCCGCGGGGGCGATCCCGCTCGGGGTGACCAACATCTCCGAGCTGTGCATGTGGATGGAGAGCAACAACAAGGTCTACGGGCGCAGCAACAACCCTTACGATCTCCGCTGCACGGTCGGCGGGAGCTCGGGCGGCGAGGGCGCCATCGTGGGCGCCGGCGGCGCGCCCTTCGGGATCGGCTCGGACGTCGGCGGCTCGATCCGGATGCCCGCCTTCTTCAACGGCGTCTTCGGTCACAAGCCCACCGGTGGCCTGATCTCGAACGCGGGGCAGTTCCCGCTGCCGGCGGCGGGCGCGCTCCGCTACGTGACCACGGGGCCGATCTGCCGGCGCGCCGCGGATCTGTGGCCGCTCGTCCGCCTCCTCGCCGGCCCCGATCCCGACGACCCGGGCACGCTCGGCGATCGCCCGCCGCTCGGCGATCCCTCCGCCGTGAGGCTCGAGGGGCTGCGCGTCGTCAGCGTGGAGGACAACGGGTTCTCGCGCGTGAGCGACGAGCTGCTCGAGGCCCAGCGCGCCGCCGCGAGAGCGCTCGCCGCCCGCGGGGCGCGGGTCGCGAGCGCGCGCATCGCAGGCCTCGAGCGCTCGCTCGAGATCTGGTCGGCGCGCCTCGACGCCGCCGGGGGGCCGAGCTTCGCCTCGATGCTCGGCCAAGGCACGCCGGTGTCCGCGTTCGGGGAGCTCGGGCGCTGGGCCGTGGGCCGGAGCGCGCACACGCTGCCGGCGATCGGGCTCGCGCTCGTCGAGTCGCTGCCCAAGCTCATGCCGGCGCAGGCGGCGCGCGCGCTGGAGCTCGGGCACGAGCTCGAGCGGCGGATCGCCGCCGTCCTCGGCGACGGCGACGACGCCGCGGTGATGCTCTACCCCTCGTACCCGACGACGGCGCCGCGCCACGGCGACGCGCTCCTGCCGCCCATCCACTGGGGCTACACCGCGATCCTCAACGTGCTGGAGCTGCCCGCGACGCAGGTGCCGCTCGGGCTCGGGCGCGGCGGCCTGCCGCTCGGCGTCCAGGTCGCCAGCGCGCGCGGGGGAGACCACCGCTGCGTCGCGGTCGCGCTCGCGCTCGAGGAGGCGTTCGGCGGTTGGGTGCCGCCTTTGCAAGGGCGGGCCGAGACGGTAGGGTTAGCTGCTTCGTGATCGGCGAGATCCTCAACGCGCGCTACCGCATCACCCGCCTCTTGGGCGAGGGCGGCATGGGGTCCGTCTACGAGGCCGACGACCAGAAGAGCGGCGGCCGCGTCGCGGTGAAGGTCCTCCTGCCCGACAAGGTGGCGAAGAGCGAGAGCCTCGTGCGCCGCTTCCACCGCGAGGCGCGCGCCGCGGGGAGCATCGCCACGCCCCACATCGCGCGCGTGCTCGACACCGGCATCGATCCGGACAACGGGCGGCCCTTCATGGTGATGGAGTACCTCCACGGCGAGGACCTCCAGCAGCTCCTCAAGCGCGTGGGCGCGATCCACCCCGACACCGCGCTCCGCATCGTGGCGCAGGCGCTCGTCGGGCTCGCCGCGGCGCACGAGGCCAACATCGTCCACCGCGACATCAAGCCGGCGAACATCTTCCTCGACGAGGGCGACGGCGAGAAGGTCACGGTCAAGGTCGTCGATTTCGGCGTCGCCAAGATCCGCGTCGACGCGCTCGACACCGCCGAGACGGCGGGCCTGACGCGCACCGGCGCCCTGCTCGGCTCGCCGCTCTACATGTCGCCCGAGCAGGCCCGCGGCTCCAAGGACCTCGATCAGCGCGCCGATCTCTGGTCGATGGGCGTCGTCCTCTACCAGACGCTCGCCGGTCGGACGCCGCTGCAGCACATCGACGCGCTCGGCGAGCTCATCTTCACGATCTGCACCCAGCCGCCGCAGCTGGTGCAGGACTTCGCGCCGTGGGTGCCGCCCGAGGTGGCGAACGTCGTGCACACCGCGCTTCGCTACGACACCGCCGAGCGCTATCCCACGGCGAAGGCGATGCTCGCGGCGCTCGACGCGCTCCTCCCGCGCGGCCGCGATCTGACCAAGGACATGCTCGTCGCCGCGGGCACCGAGGTCCGCGGCCAGACGGCGCGCCGGCTCGCGCTCACGCAGAGCATGCCCGGCGCCGCGCCGCCGCCGACCCGCCCGCCCGCGCCCTCAGGGTCGGAGGCCGCGGCATCGCTCCCCAGCCACACGCCCGATCCCGGCACGTCGAGCCCCGCGCTCGCCGGCACCAACCAGGGCGTGTCGCAGTCGCGCGCGCCGCTGGTGCGGGATCCCGCGCCGGCCTCGCGGGTGCCGATGATGCTGGCCGGGCTCATCGCCCTCGGCGGGGGCGGCGCGGCGGCGTACCTGCTCCTCGGCGGGCAGGCGCCGGCGGGTCCGCCCG
>CAYJPW010000126.1:12843-31509 GCA_964372055.1 uncultured Polyangiaceae bacterium | reverse complement strand
GCCCTCCGCTTCGCTTCGGTCGGGTCAATTCCCCGCGGGGCCTCGACGGCACCGCGGGACGGCCGCAGGATGGGCGGGACATGACCGACATCGCACCAGAGCTCGAGGCCGCGCGCCGGGGCGCGCTCGTCGAGCGCGCTTCGGAGCTGGGCACCCTCGTCGTGACCGGCAAG
Source organism: uncultured Polyangiaceae bacterium (assembly GCA_964372055.1). Classification (GTDB taxonomy): domain Bacteria; phylum Myxococcota_A; class Polyangia; order Polyangiales; family Polyangiaceae; genus CAYJPW01. The sequence continues at coordinate 31,336 of CAYJPW010000126.1, read as the reverse complement.
GATCGGCAGACCTGGCTCAACGGCCTCGTCACCTGCGACCTGGCCAAGCTCTCGCCCGGCATGGGCGCGTTCGGGCTCAGCGTCGCCAAGAACGGCAAGATGCAGGCGGAGCTCTACGTGGTCGCCGCGACCGATCGCCTCTTCGTGGCGGTCCCGCGCGAGCGCGCCGCCGAGCTCACGGCCACGTTCGACCATTTCCTGATCATGGAAGCCGCCGAGATCGCCGACGCCTCGGCCGATCACGCCTGGGTGCTCGCGCACGGCCCGGCCGCCGCGTCGCTGGCGGGCGCCGCGCTCGAGGCGGGCGCGGTCGCCGCGGCGCCGGTCGATCGCACCGGCCTCGGCGGCGTGTGCGCGGTCGCACCGGCGGCTTCGGCCGCGGCCGTCGCCGATCGCCTGCTCGCCGAGCTCGGCGATCGCGGCGCGCCGGCCACGCCCGAGGGGCTGGATCAGCTCCGCCTCGAGCTCGGCCTCGGGCGCTGGGGCACCGACTACGACGGCGAGAACTACCCCCAGGAGGCCGCGCTCGAGCGCCTCGCCGTCAGCTTCAACAAGGGCTGCTACCTCGGCCAGGAGACGGTCTACATGCTCGAGGTGCGCGGCCACGTGAAGAAGAAGCTCGTCAAGCTCGAGCTCGACGCCGCGTCCGAGATCGCGATCGAGCGCGGCGCCCCGGTCACCGCCCCCGACGGCGCGGCCATCGGCGAGATCACCAGGGCGGGGCGCGATTCGCGCAGCGGTAAGCCGATCGCCCTGGGCTACGTGAAGTACAAGTTCACGCCGCCGGGCACCGAGGTGCTCGTGGGCGATCGCCCCGCGCGCGTGGCGTCGTAGCCCGAAGCACGACGGGCCCGCGGCGATCGCCGCGAGCCCGTGCGCGCCCGGCGCGGCGTGGATCAGGGGAAGATCTCGCGCTCGCCGTACACCGCCGCGATGCGCTGCAGCGCGACGCAGTAGGCGGCGACGCGGAGCGAGCACTTCTTCTGGCGCGCCATCTCGCCGACCTCGCGGTACGCGCGCTTCATCGCCTTCTCGAGGCGAGCGTCGACCTCCTCGAGCGACCAGCTCTCGGAGCGCTTGTTCTGCACCCACTCGTAGTAGCTGACGGTGACGCCGCCGGAGTTGGCGAGGACGTCGGGGAGGATGTCGATGCCGCGCTCGAGCAGCACCTTCTCGCCCTCGGGCGTGCAGGGCCCGTTCGCGCCCTCGGCGACGAGGCGCACCTGCAGCATGTTCGCCTCGTCGACGCCGACCTGGTTCTCGAGCGCGGCGGGGATGAAGATGTCCGCCTTGATCTTGAAGAACTCGTCGCGCGAGATCGCCTTGCCGCCGGGGTAGCCGGCGATGGAGCGGTTGCGCTTCACGTAGTCCTGGAGCTTGTGCGGGTTGAAGCCCTCGGGGTTGTAGAGGTACCCCGTGTGGTCGCCGACCGCGATGGTGGACGCGCCGAGCTTCGAGAGGAGCACCGCGGTGTTCGAGCCCACGTTGCCGAAGCCCTGCACGATCAGCGTCGAGCCGCCGAGCTGGAAATCGCGCTCCTCGGCCCACTCGGTGATGCAGTGCACGACGCCCTGGCCCGTCGCCTTCTCGCGGCCGAGGGTGCCGCCCGACGCGACCGGCTTGCCGGTGACCACGCCCTTGACCGACTGCTTCCAGAGCTGGCCGACGGTGTTCATGTACGTGTCCATGGCCCACGCCATGGTGCGCCCGTCGGTGCCGACGTCGGGCGCGGGCACGTCGGTCTCGGGGCCGATGTTGGCGCCGAGCGCGTGGAAGAAGCGGCGCGTGATGCGCTGGAGCTCGTCGCGCGACACCTCGTTCGGATCGAACTTGATCCCGCCCTTCCCGCCGCCGAGCGGCAGGTTCATGAGCGCGCACTTCCACGTCATCATGGCCGCGAGGGCCTTGAGGTCGTCGAGGGTGACGCTCTTGTGGTAGCGGATGCCGCCCTTGAACGGCCCGAGGAGGTTGTTGTGCTGGATCCGGTAGCCCTTGAAGAGCCGGATCGTGCCGTCGTCCATGCGGACGGGGAAGTTCACGATGATCTCGTTCTTCGGCTGGCTGAGGATCGTCGTGATGTAGTTGGGCAGTTCGATGAGCTTCGCGGCCTCGTCGAGGTACCCCTGGATGACCTTGAAGAACTCGTACTTCGGGGGACCGCTCCTCGAGCCCGAGTTCGAGGGCGTCGGGGCGGGCAAGCTCGTCGGAGGGCTCGTCTGCGGATCTTCGATCATGGTTTGCCTTTTAGACCAGCTGGGCCGAGGGGTTCAATCACGCGGCGCGTTAGGCCGGCCGCTGCGTCAGAGCCTCACCCACAGAACGTAGAGGTAGGTGGCGGTCGACGTCACGAGGAGAGCATCCACACGATCGAGGATGCCCCCGTGACCTGGGACAATCCCGCCCGAGTCTTTGACCCCGACGCTGCGTTTGATCAACGACTCGCCCAGATCTCCAGCCTGTCCGAGGGCTCCGCCGACGAGAGCGAGCAGCACGCCGTGGGTCAGCGGCAGCGAGCGCAGGTAGAAGAAGTGAGCGAGCAGCGCGCCGGCGAGCGCGCCGACGAGCCCGCCGATCGATCCCTCGACCGTCTTCTTGGGGCTCACCGCCTCGTAGAGCTTGTGCTTGCCGAGGAAGCGACCGGCGAAGTACGCGCCCGTGTCGGACAGCCACGAGAGCATGAGCGCGAGCACGACGAACGAGGCGCCGTCGGCGCCGCCGTCGCGACGCAAGAGCGCCGTCGCCCCGAGGCCGCCGCCGAGATAGAGCGGGCCGAACGCCCCCGCGGTCACCCGGAGCGTCGCGGTCTGGAGGTCGCCGAGGCGCACGAGCACGAGGAGCATCGACGCCAGCGGCAGGAGCACGATGAGCGCCACCAGCACCTTGGCCTCGGCGCCGAACCGCCAGAGCACCCCCATCACGCCCACGGTGAGCGCCGCGCAGAAGGTCTGCGCGACGCGGTCGCCGGGGTGGGTCATCCCGAAGAGCTCGAACGAGCCGACCACGGCCGCCGCGGCGACGAACGCGAACCAGCCCCACGGCGGACCGTAATAGAGGAGCGCGAGGATGACCGGCCCGCCGACGCCGGCGGTGAGGAAGCGGGTGAGGAGGTTCGATTTCGCCAAGGTGGTCAGGCCCCCGCCCGCTGCGACGCGACGCTGGCAGCGTCGGGGCCGGGCGCGCCCGGGCCGGCCGGCTTGCCGACGCGCCCGAAGCGCCGTTCACGGCGCTGGAAGCTGGCGATGGCGTCGAAGAGGTCGCCCTCGTCGAAGTCCGGCCAGAGCCGGTCGGTGAAGCAGAGCTCCGCGTACGCCGCGCCGTAGAGGAGGAAGTTCGAGATGCGGTACTCGCCGCCCGTCCGGAGGATGAGGTCGGGATCGCCGAAGCTCAGGCTCGGGATGCGCGAGGCGAGGAGCGCCGGATCGATCGCGTCGGGCGAGAGGCGCCCGGCGGCGACCTCGACGGCGAGCTCGCGCGCCGCCGCGGCGATCTCCTCGCGGCCTCCGTAGGAGAGGGCGAGCGCCAGGGTCATCTTGTGGTTGCCCTCGGAGGCGGCGCGCAGCGGATCGAGCACGTCGCGCACCGCGGCCGGGAGGCGGCTCAGATCGCCGATGGCGACGAGGCGGATGCCGTGCTCGAGGATCTCGCCGCGCTCCGAGACCAAAAACTCGCGGAGCAATCCCATGAGCGCCTCGACCTCGCCGGCCGGCCGGGCCCAGTTCTGCTCGCTGAAGGCATAGAGGGTGAGGGCGTCGAGCCCCAGCCGCCGCGCGGCGCGGACGATCCTGCGAACGGCGGCGCTTCCGGCCTTGTGACCGGCCTCGCGTGGCTCGCCGCGCGCCTGCGCCCAGCGGCCGTTGCCGTCCATGATGATGCCCACGTGGTGGGGCAGGTTTCTCGCTTCGACGACGTGCATGAGGGGAGCGGACGGGGACGGCCCGGAGGGGCGGCGGCCGGTCGGCGGGAGTGTCCCGGGCGGGCGCGGCGGCGCAGTTTCCCCTGTTGACTCGCGACTGTCGACTGTTGAGTCTCCCGCCATGAGCCACGGGGTCGGTCTGACGGTCACGCTCCGGGTCCGGATGGGGGCCCACGACGCGCACTACGCGGGCGAGCTCTGCGACGGCGCCCGGGTGCTCCAGCTCTTCGGCGACGTGGCGACCGAGCTCTTGATCCGGCTCGACGGCGACGAGGGCCTCTTCCGGGCCTACGAGGGCATCGAGTTCCTCGCGCCGGTCCGGGCGGGCGACTACATCGAGGCGACCGGCGTCATCACCAAGGTCGGCGCTTCGTCGCGGACGATGGCGTTCGAGGCCCGCAAGGTGATCGCCAACGTCCGGGCGCCGAGCCTCGCCGCGTCGGCGGCCGACGCGCTCTCCGAGCCGGTGGTCGTCTGCCGGGCCATCGGCACCTGCGTCGTGCCCAAGGAGCTCCAGCGCCGGCCCCGCCTCGTGCTCCCCGCGCTCACCGCTTCGGTTCCGGATTTGGCGACCCTGCCCGAGCCGCGCCCGGTGATCACGCCGCCGCCGCACGTGATCGTCACCCCGCCGAGCAACGAGCTCATCCTCACGGCGGCGATCGTCGGCGCCGAGACCACACGCCAGCAGACGCCCCACCTGCCCATCACCGCGCGCGAGCTCGCCGACGAGGCCGCGCGCTGCCGCGACGAAGGGGCGAGCGTCATTCACCTCCACGTCCGCAACCCCGACGGGACGCCGAGCCAGTCGCGCGAGCTCTTCGCCGAGGCCATCGCCGCCATCCGCGCCAAGACCGACGTCGTCATCCAGACCTCGACGGGCGGAGCGGTGGGCATGGGGGTCGAGGAGCGCGCGCAGCCGCTCCTCTGCCGGCCCGAGATGGCGACGCTCAACTGCGGCACGCTCAACTTCGGCGACGACGTCTTCGAGAACCCCCGCCCGCTCATCCGCGACCTCGCCCGCCGCCTGCGCGAGGCGGGCAGCGTCGCCGAGCTCGAGTGCTACGAGGTCGGCCACATCGACGAGGCGCTCGCGCTCGTGCGCGAAGGCCTGCTCGCCGAGCCGCTGCACTTCCAGTTCGTGCTCGGCATCCCCGGCGGCATCGGCGCGCGCGAGGAGGTGGTCCGCTTCATGGCCTCGCAGATCCCCGCAGGGGCGAGCTGGGCCGTCGCCGCCGTCGGCCGGCATCAGCAGCCGATGACCGAGCTCGCCATCCGGCTCGGCGGCCACGCGCGCGTCGGCCTCGAGGACAACATCTACCTGTCGAAGGGCGTCCTCGCCGAGGGCAGCGCGCCGCTGGTGGCGCGCGCGGCGGCGTACGCGCGCTCGATCGGACGCGAGGTGGTCGATCCCGCGCGCGCGCGCCAGCTGCTCGGCGTGCGCTCCGGAGGCGCGAACGTGTCCGCGTCCGCCTCCGCATAAGAGAAGCAAGCGACGTTTGGACTGGTACGCACTCCTCCACCGCATCCCCGAGCCGATCCGAGGGCACGCCCGCTCCCGGCGCTGGCTCGCGCTCGGCGTCGCCGCGGCGGCGCTGGGCTCGAGGTGCACCACGCCGGCGCCTCCGCCGCGCACGGTGGAGGGGATCGCGGCGATGCTCGGCCGAGCCGTGGGGGGAGAAGTCTCGCCCGACGACTTCATCTGGGAGGAGCGCGAGGGGCTGTTCACCGAGACGGCGCTCGGGCGCAGCGTGGTCTTCCGCGCCGGCCTGCTCGGCGAGGGCGGCACGCGCCTACCCGGCGACGTCTACCGCGCGCGCGTGCGGCTCACCCGGAGCGGTCGACCCCTCTCGGTGCGCTCGATCAAGAACCTCACGCGCACGCCGCTCGGCGACGACGGCGATCTCGTGGCGCGCGGGCGCCACGTCGCCTTCGCCACGCGCGCGTTCGGCGCCGTGCAGGGAGTCACCGTGCTCGACCTCGCCGGCGACTACCCGGCGCGCGAGGCGCGCGCACCGCTCGAGCGCGCCCGCGCCGCCGTCGAGGCGTGGCTCGAGACCGGCAGCCGCCGCGGAGCGCTGCGCACCGAGGTCTCCTTCGCCACGCCGCCCGCCGACGTGAAGCTCGAGCTCGTCGACGGCGCGCTGGTGATGGCGGTGGGCGCCGAGGGCGAGCCGGCCGCGGTCGACCTCACCAATGGCGCGCTCAACCCGGGGCCCAAGAACCCGTACGGCGCCGAGGCGCAGGTGCTGCCGCACCCGGTCACGCCCGTGCCGCTCTTCCTGGTGCGCGCCGCCTCGGAGACGCTGGGGCGCGGGCCGGGATATCGCGTCGCCGGGGGGCGCGCCCGCACCCAGGACGGGGCGGGGCGCGCGCGCCCGGCCGCGAGGCGGCTAGGCCACGCCGGCGCGACCGCGGGCTCGTCGGCCGGCGGACCGGCCGACGGCGCGACCTCGGTCGACTGGCCGCCGCGTCCGCTCGCGGGCCCGATCGCGCCGCCTCTGCCGAACGAAGGCGCGTGGGCCGCGCCCGCGGTCGCCTTCCTGCCGCCTCGGCCCGGTGTGATCGGCGAGGCACAGGCGTACTTCTACGAGACCTCCATCCGCCCCGACGCCGATGCGCCCGCCGCGCTGGTCCGGCTCGTCGTGATGGATACTCGCCAGGTCGAGCTCAGGCTGCAGGCGGGCGTGCTCGCCCCGGCGCCCGCGGCCGGACCGCACGGATCGGGCCGGATCAGGGCGCGCCGCGACGAGCTCGTCGTCGCCGCGTTCAACGGCGCCGCCGACGAAGGCGCCGCCGGGGCGGTCGTGGAGCGCCGCGTCGTCGCGCCCCCGCGCGAGGGCGCCCCCACGCTGGCCCTCCTGCGGGGCGGCGTCGCGGCCGTCGGGCCCTGGTCGGGCGCGCTCGATCCCCTTCTCGCCGCCCCGCCGGCGGCGCCTGCCCCCCAGGAGCCGGCGCGCGTCCCGGGCGCGGATCCAGGCGCCGAGCCCACGCGCCTCGTCGTCTCCCTCCTCCAGGCCGCCGCCCGGGCCAAGAACGACCACCTCGCCGACCGCTCCGCGCTCTGCGTCACCGCGGGCGGCTACCTGCTCTACGCCTGGGGCGACGACGTGCGCGAGGCGACGCTGACCCGGGCGCTCGAGCTCGGGGGCTGCGCCGCGCGCGCCGCGATGCGCCTGGCCCAGAGCCCTGCTCCGACGGGCTTCGCCTACCTCGGGGCCGCGGCGGGCGACGACGGGCCACCGTCGCAGCTCGCCGATCCGGCGATGACCTTCACGCCGGCCCGCCTCTGGACCGGCGCCACCCACGATTTCGTCTACGTGGTCCTCCGCCATCCGAGGCCGCTCGCGTCGCTCGGCGAGGGCGCCGAGTGGGCCCCGGACGGCGGCGCCCAACCGACGCCCGCGTGGCTCCCCGGCGTCCACCAGGCGACCACGTCGGAGCTCGGGGCGCAGGTGCGCCTGAGCGCGTTTTCGCCCGGGCGGTTCGCGTGGAAGATGCGCGCCGGCCTCAAGGAGCAGAATCACCGCAATGGTGGAGCGTTCCCGACGACGCTTCCGGCGGACGAGCGAGCGAAGGTGCTCGCCGCCGTCGGGCTCGGGGCGGGACGCAGGCGAAACCCGCGCGGCCTCGCAATGGACGGATCGGTAGGCCTCAATTTCCGGGGCGAAGCCGGCGTGCTCGTCGTCGATCGAGACGGCGGCCGCATCGCGATCGGCCGCTCCGGCGAATGGGCCGCGCCCCCGCGCGGCGACGTCACCGAGCTCCCGCTCACCGCCGACGCGGGCCAGCTCTTGCCGGAGGGCCGCGAGGTCGGCTCGATGCGGCAGCGCGCCGCCGCGTGCGTGCTCGAGGACGGGACCTTCCTGGTCGCGACGACCACGTTCGACAGCGACGAGGCCACGACCGAGGCCCTCCTCGACGTGGGGTGCGCGCGCGTCGTCGCGCTCGATCGCGGCGGCCACCAGAGCGCGTTCGTCCACCGCGCCGGCAGCGCCACGCCTCCCGTCGAGCGATACGACGCGACGGCGCTCTTCGCCGTCGATTCGAGCATGCGCGGCCGAGCCATTCCGCTGACGCCATAGCGGCGCCACGGTTCTCGCCCGACGCCATTGACGCGAGGGCTCGGCCCCGCGATCCTGACGCGGATGACGCCGCTTTGGACCGCAGCCCGGGCTGGCGCCCGCGAGACAACGGGGTCTGCGCCCCCGTCAGGCGGCCCGGACGAGCAGGACGCGCAATCGATCCAACGCGCGCGCGTGCAATTGCGAGACGCGCGGCTCGCTGACGCCGAGCTCGGCGCCGATGTCCTTGAACTTCACTCCCTGGAAATAGTGCATCCCCACGATCTGGCGCTCGCGCTCGGGGAGCTGATCGATCGCGCGGACCAGCGCGGCGCGCTCGGAGCGCGCCTCGATCTCCTCGGCAGGGCTCTGCGACGACGCCGCGAGGTGGAGCGCCTCCTCGACGCCGCTCACGTCGTGCAGGCTCACGAGCGATCGAGGCACGAGCCCGCGCGGGCAACGCGTCTCCGCCTGGCGCGCGCGTCGCGGGAGCCAGTCCTGGGCGCGCAGCTCGTCGAGGATGGCGCCGCGGATGCGGATCCGGGCGTACCACTCGAACGTCTCGCCCTCGTTGCCGCCGTTCTTGCGGAGCGAGTCGACCAGGCCGTAGACGCCCGCGGCCAGCAGGTCGTCGCGGAGGACGTTGGCGGGGAGCCGGCGGGCCAGCACCGAGACCACCTGATGGACGAGGGGAAGGTAGCGCTCGACCGCGAGCGGGCAGACGGGAGCGCAGCGCGATGGCGCCGCGGTGTCGCCGGCAGGGTGGGGGGATCGCGCAGCCATCGAGGAACCGGTTCTACGGCCCGAAGGGCCGCGCCGCTAGCCGGGTTCATGCCACAGCGACACGCGGGCGTTTCCTGGCTGGGATGGGTTGCACCACACCCACGTCCAGGACGAGAGATCGCGGGGTTAGCGATCGGGTCTGGAGAGCGTGGGTGTCACTTCGGACCCTGACCCTGGGGCGCCCCAGACGGGGAGGGGGACGGGGAGGGTCCAGAAACACCCATGTCATCCGTCTTTCCCGGATGAGAATCCGTCGCGTCCGCATTTCCAATTGAAGAATCAGTGTCTTGTGTGGGCTCACCCCGGGTCTCCTTGGACCCACTTTCGACCTCGCCGGCGGACTCATCGGCCGTGGCCTGAGCCGATGGGGAGTCGTAGCGAGGAGCCTCGCCGGGGCGCGAGTAGTCGATCCAGTAGGCCTTGAGGGGGCGCACGTCGAGGTGGACGAAGGTGCTGTTCGGGTAGTAGCCGACGCCCGCGTTGCGGAACGAGCGACAGTAGTCCCGCAGGACCGTGTTGGGCACGCCCTCGATCGAGAAGTCGACCGCGCGCCCGTGGTTGTGGTTCGAGTGCGGCGTGTACTGCGTGGGGGTGTACGGCCGGAAGCCGCTGACGACGTGGATGGGGCGCCCGCCGAAGTGATCGCTGACCATCCCGAGCAGGGTCGCCAGCCGCGGATCGATCGCGATCTTCGCGCCGCTCGGACCGTGGCGGAGCATCCGGCTCAGGCCCGGAAGCGCGGCCGGCACGAGCCGTCCGCCGCGCGAGAGCAGCTGCGCGTCGAGCTTGTCGGTGCCGCGCAGCAGGTGCACAAGCCCTGCTCGCTTCGGCTTCTTCGCGTACTTGCCGACGGTCTCGGGCGGGTCCTTGTCGGCCGACGCCTTGCCTTTGGCTTTGCTCTTGTCGCCGCGACGCTTGAGGTCCGGCGCGTCGGCGGCCTCACGACCCGGCTTGGCTCCTCCGTCGCCGCTCCGAGCGGCCCGCAGCGCGGCGGCGCGCTTCGCCGCCTCCTTCTCCTTGCCCTTCTCCGGGATGACGAGGAGGAGGCCGGGCCGGAGGCGCTGGCCGGGCCTGATGTCGTTCACCTCACGGAGGATCTGCACCGTGGTGTGGTAGCGCTTGGCGATGCGGCCGAGCGTTTGGCCCTTGGCCACCACGTGCGTGATCTCTGCGGCCGAGGCGTATACTGGCGCCGTCCACGCCGCGACGGCGAGGGCGAGCGCGACGAGGCTCCGAGCGGCGCTGCGAGGCGAGATGCGGATCATGCGCGGTGCGGATGGACGGTCGAGGCGCGCGATCCATGCTGCGGCCCGCGTGCGCCGGGACGCGGCCCCACAACCCGGTATGCGGGGCACCTTCCTGTGTAAAGCGGATTTTTGGCCGCCTCTCCGCCAAGGTGCCAAGCTTGGTCCCTGAAGGTGTGCGCTCCGACCGGGATGCCGGCGCTCGTCGCCGGTGCGCTCGCGCGGGTCGCGCCCAGGGACGGGTGTGATGGCTGAGGGCAAGAACCTCGTCGGCGTGGACATCGGGACGAGCTCGATCAAGGTGTGCCAGCTCAAGGAGAGCCGCAAAGGCTACGGCCTCCTCAGGCTCGGCTACACGACGCTGCCTCCGCAGACGATCGTGGATGGGCACGTCATGAACTCGAAGGCCGTCGTCGACGCGCTCGGGCGCGTGTTCGCCGAGGCGAAGGTGAAGCAGAAGGAGGTCGCGCTCAGCATCAGCGGCCAGGCCGTCATCATCCGCAAGATCACCGTGCCGATGATGACCGCGGCCGAGCTCGACGAGCAGATCCAGTGGGAGGCCGAGCAGCACATCCCCTTCGACATCAAGGACGTCCACGTCGATTACGAGGTCCTGCGCCGGCGCCCCGAGGCAGGGCAGATGGACCTGCTCCTCGTGGCCGCGAAGCGCGACGAGATCAACGACTACACCCAGATCGCGCGCTCGGCGAAGCTCAAGCCGCTCGTCGTCGACATCGACGCCTTCACCGTCCAGAACCTCTTCGAGAACAACCGCGGCCTCGCGCCGGATCAGACGTTCGCGATCATCAACGTGGGGGCGAGCCTCGCGTCGATCAACATCGTCTCGCGCGGCGCGAGCGCGTTCACGCGCGACATCGCCAACGGCGGCAACTACATCACCGAGCAGATCCAGAAGCAGCTCGGCATCTCCTGGGAGCAGGCCGAGGAGTTCAAGTGCGCCAGCGTGTACGGCGGCCCGGCGGCGGTGCCCGCCCAGGTGCCGCAGGTGATCGACGCGGTGTGCGACTCGATCGCGGGTGAGATCCAGCGCTCGCTCGACTTCTTCCTCGCGACCAGCGGCGAGGCCGAGATGAACCGCATCTTCCTCACCGGCGGCTCGTCGAACCTGCCGGCGCTGCCGGCGGCGATCCAGCGGCGGTCGCGCGTGGCCGTCGAGGTCATCAACCCGATGGAGCAGATCGGGGTCGAGGCCCGCGAGGTGAACACGCAGCTGCTCCAGCTGCGCGCCGCCCAGCTCTGCGTCGCGCTCGGGCTGGCGATGCGCAAGGACCGGGAGAAACGCGTGTGATCAGAGTCAACCTACTCCCTCAGAAGCGCGACACCCGGACCGCGAAGCCCGAGAGCAGCCAGAAGTGGCTGTTCGCGGTGCTCGGCGTGCTCGTCCTCGAGATCATCGGCCTCTTCGTGTTCCACCAGCACAAGGTCGAGCAGCTCAACGCGCAGAAGCTCAAGAACGACCAGCTGCAGAGCCAGATCAACGACATCAAGAAGTTCGTCTCCAACCACGAGGACATCAAGAAGCAGCTCGTCGTGCTCCGGGCGCGCGAGGACGCGATCGCCAAGCTGCAGACGGCGCGGAGCGGGCCCACCGCCGTGCTGCTGGAGCTCGCGCAGCTGCTCACGCCGGGCAAGGGCCCGACGGCCGATCCCGACCGGCTCGCGCAGCTGCGCAAGGAGAACCCGCTCTCCGTCTACAACCCGGGCTGGGACTCGCGCCGCCTCTGGCTCAACAAGTACGACGAGAGGGGGCGGGTGGTGACCATCGACGGCCTCGCGCGCGACGGCAACGACGTCTACGAGCTGGCGCAGCGGCTCAAGCTCTCGAGCTACTTCTACGACGTGAAGCTCCTCGAGGGGAAGAAGGAGGTCGAGGCCAAGACCAAGGTCGAGCTCGTCAAGTTCTCGCTCGAGCTGAAGGTGAGGTACTAGATGGCCGCGAAGCCGACCAACGCCCCGCCGGGCTCCGCGCTCGACAGGCTCTCGCCCATCGGCAAGGTGGGGCTCACGCTCCTCTTGGCCGCGCTCTTCGGCGCGCTCTACTTCGTCGTCTTCTTCGGCGACGTCGACACCGCGATCGCGGCGGAGCAGCAGAAGGAGGTCCAGCGCCAGGACGAGCTCCAGAAGGCCACGGCCTCGAAGGAGGCCTACCAGAAGGACCTCGACGAGAAGACCCGCCGCGAGCAGCTGGCGCGCGATCAGAAGAAGGTGCTCCCCGACGAGGCCGAGATGCCCGCGTTCCTCTCCGGCCTCCAGGGCGTGGCCACGATCAGCGGCGTGAACCTCACCGGCTGGAAGCCGCGCGAGGAGGTCCGCCAGGAGTTCTTCGCCAAGATCCCGATGGAGCTCGCGCTCTCGGGCAAGTTCCACCAGGTGGCGAAGTTCTTCTACGGCGTCGGCCAGCTCGACCGCATCATCAACATCGAGGACATCCACATCGAGCAGTCCAAGAAGAAGACCCAGGACGAGCTCGAGATCGACGTCACCTGCCTGGCGACGGCGTTCCGCGGGGTGAAGGCGGGCGAGCAGCCCACCGAGACCGACTCGCGCCGCGGCCGAAAGGGGGCGCACTGATGAGCCCGCGCACGACCCGTCGGGTGGAGGCGCTCGCCCTCGCGGCCCTCGCCGCGGCGCCGCTGCTCTTCGCGGCCGCCGGCTGCGGCGGCGACGACGATCCGGGCCTGACCACCGCGCCCACCGCCAAGCCGGCCGGCTCCGGGCCCGCCAAGCCGCCGAAGACGAAGGGCGGCAAGGCGGCGCCGACGGTCGCGCCCGTGCCCAGCGATCTGCCGCCCCTGCCGCTCAAGGAGTTCCAGGAGGCGGACTTCGCCGAGACCGACCGGAGCCGCGATCCCTTCCGCAGCTACGAGACGCTCTTCTTCCGCCAGTCGAAGGCGAAGGTGACGCTCCAGCGCCAGGTGCTCATCGACCGGTTCGCGCTCGACGAGCTCAAGCTCGCCGGCATCATCACCCGCGGTCAGGAGCGCGCGCTGCTCACCGACCCCACCGGCCTCGGCTGGGTGGCGAAGGTGGGCGACTTCGTCGGCAAGGCCGAGCTCGTGCACTCCGGCGGGCCCACCGGGACCGACGTCGCCATCAACTGGCGCATCGACCGCATCCGCGAGGGCGACGTCGTCTTCGTGCGCGAGGACCCGTCGCACCCCGAGATCCCGCCCACCACGCGCGTCATCTCGCTCCACCCCATCGAAGGTGGAGGGCCGGCTTCCGGCCCCGCTCGGCGAGGCCGCTGACACCGATTATTGGTCCTTTCGGTTCCCGTCGGACTAGCATCGGCGCGTTTCGGCGCGATGAGCGCGCCGAGCGAGCGGGAGTCGAGATGAAGATCTTTGAGCGCATTGCTTTGGCGGTGCTCGCCTTCGCGTTCGTGGCCGCCGCCGCGGCGCCCGCGAGCGCGCAGGGGGTCACGGTGCGCGACGTGGCGCTCAGCGCGCCGAGCGACGACACGGCGCTCGTCGTCGTGACCACCGACGGGCAGCCCGCGTTCTCGGCCCGCGTGGCCGACGGCGGCAAGCGCCTCATCGTCGACGTCACCGACGCCCGCGTCGGCGGTGCGCCGAGCGCGATCACCCGCGGCAACGCCATCGTCGCCGGGATCATGACGCAGGGGTTCCAGACCGGCTCCCAGCGGACGACGCGCGTGCTCATCCAGCTCGCCCGCCCCGCCGCCTACCGTCTCCGCAGCGAGGCCGGCGCGCTCCGGATCGAGCTCGCCGCCGCGACGACGACCGCGCCGATGGCCGCCGCCCGGACCGGCGCCGTGTCTTCCGGCGCCCCCGCCAGCGAGGCGGCGCCCACCGCCTCGATCGGCGACGTCCGCTTCGAGCACAAGGAGGGGCGCGACCGCGTCGTCGTCGAGCTCTCCTCGGTGCCCGCGTACAGCGAAGGGCTGGGCCGGCCCGGCCGGACCACGCTCGAGCTCAAGAACGTGCGCCTCCCGGCGGCGCTGCAGCGCACCCTCGACGTCGGCGCGTTCGGCGGGCCGGTCCGTGCCATCTCCACGTACCGCCGCCCCAGCGATCCGAGCCGCGTGGTCATCGAGATCGAGCGCTCCGACGAGGCCAAGGCCGCGCTCACGCGCGAGGGCAACGCGCTCGTCTACACCTTCACGACCGGCGCGGCGCCGTCGATGTACAGCGGCGTCGGCAGCGACGGCGGCGCGGCGCGCAAGACGCGCACCGTGGGCCGCGAGGACGCGATCGAGGCGCTCCGCGTCGAGACGACCTTCGAGGGCGGCGCGCCCGAGGAGGCGAGCGCCGCCGGCCCGCGCGAGTCGACCACCGAGCCCGAGCAGGCCGACGCCTTCCTCCCCACGTTCGCGGGGCAGACGCGGCGCTTCACCGGCCGCCGCATCGATCTCGACTTCAAGGACGCCGACGTCCACAACGTGCTGCGCACCTTCTCGGACGTGGGCCGGGTCAACATCGTCGTCGCCGACAACGTCAGCGGCACGGTGACGATCCGGATGCGCAACGTGCCCTGGGACCAGGCGCTCGAGACGGTGCTCCAGGCCAAGGGCCTCGGCATGGTGCGGCAGGGCAACATGATCCGCGTCGCGCCGCTCGCCGACCTCAACAAGGAGCGCGAGCTCGACATCGCCCGCCGCAAGAGCGAGCTCCAGCTCGCGCCCATCGAGACGCGCCTCATCCCCGTCTCGTACGCCGAGGCCAAGGAGCTCCAGGACCGCGCCAAGGACATGCTCTCGCCGCGCGGCTCGCTCGCCGTCGACGAGCGCACCAACGTCCTCATCGCCCGCGACGTCGCCGGCAACCTGAACCAGATCGAGGAGCTCGTCCGCTCGCTCGACACGCAGACGCCGCAGGTGCTCATCGAGGCGCGCATCGTCGAGGCGACGAGCCGCTACCTGCGCGACGTCGGCATCCAGTGGGGCGGCGACGCCACGTTCAGCGCGGCGACCGGCAACCCCACCGGCCTCGCGTTCCCCTCGGCCATCGGCATCGCCGGCGGCGCCAGCGATCAGCAGACGCCCACCGCGGGCCTCTCGCCGTTCACCCGCCAGGTGGCGAACCCGAATTTCGCCGTCAACCTGCCGGCCATCGTCGGCACCGGGCAAGGCGGCGCCATCGGCATGACCTTCGGGTCGATCAACAACACGGTGAACCTCGGCGTGCGCCTCTCGGCGGCCGAGTCGAGCGGCATGCTCCGCATCATCTCGAGCCCGCGCATCCTCACGCTCGACAACCGCGAGGCCCGCATCAGCCAGGGCACGCTCATCCCCTTCTCGCAGATCAGCGCCCAGGGCGTGCAGACGACGTTCCAGGAGGCCAAGCTCCAGCTCTTCGTGCGGCCGCACGTCACCGCCGACGGGAGCGTGGGGATGCACGTGAAGATCAACCGCGACGAGCCCGACTTCAATCAGACGTCGGCGCGCGGCGATCCGACGATCCTCAAGCGCGAGGCCGAGACCGATCTCCTCATCATGGACGGGCACACCGCGGTCATCGGCGGGATCTTCACCCGCAACACCGGTCGCAACCTCGATCAGGTGCCGCTGCTCGGCGACATCCCCATCCTGGGCGTGCTCTTCCAGCGCCGCCGCGCCAGCGACAGCCGCAGCGAGCTCGTCATCTTCCTGACGCCGCGGATCGTCAACCGGGCCGAGGCGCTGGGGAAGTAGCGAGGCGGCTTCGCCGGATCGAGCTCTCGGGCGCTACGGCGCGCAGCAGACGGTCACCGGATCCTTCGGGGTGACGTTGCCGAGGGGCGCGCCCCCCGAGGCGTTGCACGTCCCGCCGGGCGTCCCGGGCTTGTAGCGGTAGGAGAGGCTCAAGCTCGGGGCCGACGAGAGCTGCACGCAGGTGTTGTTGTGCGGCACGTCGACGAGTGGGTTCACGCACCCCGGCCCGTCGAAGATCGTCGTCGTCCCGGAGCAGGTCGCGCCCCCCGGGTTGCCGCAGGCGCAGGCGCTGCAGCTGCGCGTGTCGTCGGCGCCGCCGAAGAGCGTCGTCTTCTGGGTGTACGCGCCCGGGGGACAGTCGAGGTCCCCCACCTGCTCGACGCAGAGCTTCGCGCCGAAGGGCGCCGCGGGCCTCGGGGCGCAGACCTCGCCGACGCCGAGGCAGCCCAGGCCGACCGGCGCGTCGGAGCAGACGACCGCGCGCTGCGACCAGGCGGGCGGCGGGAGGGTCGCGGCGCCGCCCGCGGGCGCGCACGAGGCGGGGCTCGTGATCGGGGGGATCTGGCCGCGAAACCCGGTGTTCAGATCGCTGGTGCTGAAGGACGCGCACGTGTCCGCCGCCGCCGGCATGAGGGTGCTCTCGATCTGGAAGCACTGGAGCGCGTCGTTCACGATCGTCGCCGCGAGGCCGCAGCTGCCGCCGGTCGGCGGGTCGCAGGTGCAGGCGTCGCAGCTCGCCGGAGGCGCGTCGACGGGGCCGGCGAAGGTCGTGGTCTCGCTGGGCCACGCGCTCGCGCAGGTGGGCGCCGGGTCGTCGGGGGCGCCGAGATACACGGCGATCGGGCCGGTCCAGCCCGGCGGCGCCGCGGCGGTGCAGCCCCAGGCGCCGCAGTCCGGATCGGCGCAGTCGACGAAGACGTCGCCGTCGTCGTCCACGCCGTTGGAGCAGTCCTCGCCGAGCGGCGCGCCGCCCCCGCCTTCCCCTCCGGTGCCCGTCGCCCCACCGCCGCCCTCCCCGCCGCCGGCGCCGGTCGACGAGGATGCCGATGTCGTCGCGCCGGTGCCGGGCGTGCCGGCGAAGGGCGCGTCGAAGTCGTAGGTGCAGGCGGGCACGAGCGCCGCGCCGGCGAGCGTGATCGCGCCGCCGAGGATCGACGCCCGAGCCCAAGCCATGCGGCGAGCGTACGCTCCGGCCGGCCGGCCTGGCAACGCCGCGTCGGCGCGGACGCGGCGGTGCGACTCCGGTACTATCGCGGCGTCGTGCATGGTCCGGCAGACCCGCGGATGACGCTGGGGCGCTACGCGCTCCACGGCGAGATCGCGTCCGGGGGAATGGCGACGGTGTACTTCGGCCGTCTCGTGGGGCCGGTGGGCTTCTCGCGCGTCGTCGCGGTCAAGCGCATGCACCCGCAGATCGCGCGCGATCCCGAGTTCGTCGACATGTTCCTCGACGAGGCGCAGCTCGCCGCGCGCATCCACCACCCCAACGTGGTGGCGACGCTCGACGTCGTCGCCGAGGGCGGCGAGATCTTCATCGTGATGGAGTACGTGCGCGGCGACTCGCTCGCCGCGCTGCTCCGCGCCGCCCGCAAGCGCGGCGAGCCGGTCCCCATCCCGGTGGCCTCGGCGATCATGATCGGCGTCCTCGCCGGGCTGCACGCGGCGCACGAGGCGCGGGGAGAGCGCGGCGAGCCGCTCGGGATCGTCCACCGCGACGTCTCGCCCCACAACATCCTCGTCGGCCAGGACGGCCTCGCGCGTCTCGTCGACTTCGGCGTCGCCAAGGCGGCGAGCCGCCTCCAGGTCACGCGCGGCGAGCAGCTCAAGGGCAAGGTCTCGTACATGGCGCCCGAGCAGCTCGCCGCCGGGCCGAAGAGCATCGACCGCGCCGCCGACGTCTTCGCGGCGGGCGCGGTGCTCTGGGAGCTCTGCGCCTCGCGCCGGCTCTTCCAGGGCGACGACGCCGGCGCCACCATCGCCCAGGTCCTCGCGGCCGAGGTGCCCTCGCTCGCGAGGCTCCGGCCCGACCTGTCCCCGGCGCTCGAGGGGGTCATCCGGCGCGCGCTCCAGCGCGACCGCGCGGATCGATTCCCCACCGCCGAGGCCTTCTCGGACGCGATCGAGGCGGCGAGCCCGAAGCTCGCGTCGGCGCGGGCGGTCGGGGAGTGGGTCCGGCAGCTCGCCGCCGACGGGCTCGCCCAGCGTGAGGCGCGCGTGGCCGAGCTCGAGAGCGTGAGCAAGCCCGCGACGAGCCTCTCGGCGGCGAGCGGGCCTGCGGGCGCGTGGGCGCCGGGGCAGCCTGCCGGGCCGAGCTCGGTCGCGCCGAGCTCGTGGCCCTCGGCGCCCGGCACGTGGATGCCCGGCGGCGCTCCGCCCGGGTATCACCCGTCGCTGACGCCGTCCTCGAGCGCCTCGGGGTCGGCGCCCCAGTCGGCGTCGCAGCGCCGCCCGCCGGTGAGCCCCTCGGACGCCTCGGTCGCGAGCGTCGCGGTGGCGCCGCGCGGCGGTGGGTCGCAGAAGGGCGTGCTGGCGGTCGCGATAGGCGGCGCGGCCGGGCTCGCGCTCCTCGCCGTCGGCATCGGCGTGCTCAGCCTCCGCGGCGCGCCGCCTGCCGCGACCGGCGCGGCGACCCCCGCGGCGACCGCGGCCGCGTCGGCCGATCCCGTTGTCGAAGCCAGCGGCGCCGTCTCCGCCGCGGCTCCCGCGGAGCCCGCTCCCGAGGCCGCGGACCCCGAGCCGGAGGCGAGCGCCGCCGCGCCGTCGGCGTCGCCGGCGGCGCCCCCCGCCCCCCAAGCCCCCGGCCCTCCGGGCCAACACC
>CAYJPW010000126.1:0-12833 GCA_964372055.1 uncultured Polyangiaceae bacterium | reverse complement strand
CGGCCGCGCCGGCCGCGACCGCGTCCTCCGCTCCGGCGAAGAAGACGCCCGCGGCCGCGTCGGCCGCGCGGCCGCGCTCCACCTCCTACCTCCCGGATGCACCATGACGCGCCCGAGCCTCGTCTTGATCCTCGCGGGGTCGCTCGCCGCCGGCGTCGCCGCCGCGCCGGGAGCGGCGCGCGCCCAGGAGCCCGGGGCGGCGGCCCCGGACGGCGCCAAGCTCTACGGCGAGGGTCGCAAGCTCATCGAGCAGGGCAAGTACGACGAAGCGCTCCAGGTGCTCGAGGCCTCGATGCAGGCGCTGCCCAGCCCCAACACCGAGCTGCTCGTGGGGCACGCGCAGCGCCAGAGCGGCAAGCGCGCCGCCGCGATGGAGACCTACCAGCGCGTCATCACCTCGGCGGGCGCGCGCGTCCGCGAGGGCGAGGCGCGGTTCCAGGCGACGCTCGAGGAGGCGGGGCGGTGGATCGCCGTGCTCCGCGCCGAGCTCGGCGAGATCGTGGTGCTGGTGCGCGGGGCGCCCGCGGGCGCCGTGATCACCATCGGAGGCGTCGAGGCGGCGGCGTCGAGCGACGCGGGGGTGCTCGGCGCGCGCGCGTTCCGCGAGCCGGGCGAGCTGGTCGTCGCCGCGCGGGCGCCCGACGGCCGGCAAGTGGAGCGCCAGATCTCGGTCGCTGCCGGCGGCACGGCCCACGTGGACTTGGGGATGCCGGCGCCGTCGGTCGCGCCCGCCGTCCCGGAGGCGCCGCCCGCGCCCGAGGCCCCTGCGCGCGAGGCCGCGGGCGGGCCGGGCATGCCGCCGCTGCCGAGCCTCGTCGCCGGCGGCGTGGGCGTCGTCGGGCTCGGCGTGTTCGCGATCTTCGGGGCGATGTCCGCGTCGGCGGCGAGCGATCTCGACGCCTGCTCGCCCCGCTGCGCCGACGCCCTGCGATCCGACGCCGACGCGGGCAGGCGCGACCAGACCATCGCCAACATCGGCCTCGTCGTCGGCGCGGCCGGCATCGCGGCGGGCGCGGTCCTGTGGATCGCGCTGCCCCGGACCGAGGCGGCGGTGTCGCTCGGGCCGGGGCGCTTCGGCGTGCGCGGGGTCTTCTGAGCCCGGTCGCCGCCGCGGCCGGCGCGCCCGTTGCACGGCCCCGGCCGTGTCCTCTCCGCTCGCGCGGCTGACGCTGATGGGCGTGGGGGCGATGCGCTCGCCTCGCTACGCCCCCGCCGGCCTCCTCGTCGAGCGCGGGCGCACGCGCGTCATGATCGACGGCGGCCCCGGCGCCGAGCCGCTCGGCCCGATCTCGGCCTGGCTCGTCACCGACGAGCGCGCCGAGCTGATCCGCGATCTGCGAAGGCTCGGGCAGGCGTGCGGCGTGATCCCTCGCGTCGCCTCGTTCGCCGGGCGCGGGCTCCTCGTCGAGCCGCGGCCCGTCGCGCACACGTCGCACCCGACGTTCGGCTACCTGATCGCGATCGACGGCGCGTCGATCGCCTGGGCGCCCGAGGTGTGGCGCTTCCCCCGTTGGGCGGCCGGCGTGGACCTGCTCTTCGCCGAGGCCGCCGGCTGGGATCGGCCCATCCGCTTCGCCGGGGGCGTGGGCGGGCACATGTCCGCCCTCGAGGTGGCGCGGCAGGCAGAGGCGCGCGGCGTGGCGCGGCTCGTGTTCGCGCACGTCGGCCGTCCCACGATCCGCGCCCTGGACGCCGGCGCGACGCCGCCGTTCGGCGAGGTGGGCGCGGACCTCGACGCGTTCGTGGTGAGGCGGCGCGCGGGCGGCAGCGTGGTGGTCGCCCGCGCGCGCCGCGCCGCGCGTGCGTCGCGCGCCGGCCGGGTGTAGAAACGCCGCCGTGCAGAGCTACGACGTCATCATCATGGGCGGCGGCATCGCGGGCGCGTTCCTCGCGCGCCACCTCAAGCTGGCGCGCCCCGAGCTCGGGATCCTGGTCCTCGAGGCGCAGGAGAAGATCGACGACTACAAGGTCGGCGAGTCCACCGTCGAGGTGGCGGCGCATTACATGCTCACGCGCCTGAACCTCGGCACCTACCTCTACCAGCACCAGCTCCCCAAGAACGGCCTGCGCTTCTTCTTCGACACGCCCGACAAGGACCTCCCGCTCACCCGCATGAGCGAGATCGGGTCGGATCACATGCCGTTCCACCCGAGCTTCCAGCTCGAGCGGGCCGCGCTCGAGCGCGATCTGGCGCGGATGAACGCCGAGAGCGGGATCGACGTCCGGCTGGGCGCGAAGGTGGTCGAGCTCACGATCGACGGCGCCGGCGCCCACACCGTCGTCTTCGAGAAGGGCGGCGAGCGAGCCGAGGCGAAGGGCCGTTGGCTCGTCGACGCGGCGGGCCGCCGCCACCTCATCCACCGCAAGCTCGGCAACAAGATCACCAAGGAGACCCGGCTCAACACCGGCGCCGCGTGGGGACGCTACCGGAACGTGGCGGGGCTCGACGCCGTCGCCGATCCCGCCTGGAAGAGCCGCGTCCGCTGGACGAGCCGCCACCTCTCCACGAACCACATGATGTACGACGGCTACTGGCTCTGGTTCATCCCGCTCGCCGGCGACCTGATGAGCGTCGGCGCCGTCTTCGACAAGGACCGCGTCAAGGGCCCGCGCACCAAGGACGAGCTCGAGTCGTTCATGCGCTCGCACCGCTCGTCGCGCGACCTCATGGAGGGCGCCGTCTTCGAGGACTTCCAGGCGTACGTCCACCTGCCGTACCACTCGGAGGTCTTCTTCTCCAAGGACCGCTGGGCGCTCACCGGCGAGGCCGGCGCCTTCGCCGATCCGTTCTACAGCCCGGGCTCGGACTTCATCTCGACCGCGAACGAGCTCACCGCCTCGCTCATCTTCGCCGAGCTCGACGGGGACGCGAGCTTCGCCGAGCGGCTCGGGATCTACAACGCGTACTACCGCTTCAAGTACGAGAGCGTGATCCGGCTCTACATCGGCATGTACCCGACGTTCGGCTCGTACGAGGTCTACCGCCTCAAGTACCTGCTCGACTTCAACAACTACTACAACCTCGTCGTCTGGCCGTTCATGGCCCACAAGCTCACCGATCTCGGCTGGCTGCGCGACGAGCTCGCCATCTCGGAGCGCATCCTCCAGGCCATCTCGTCGATGGGCGACCATTTCGTGCGCTTGGCCGATCACCTGCGCGCGCGCGGCGAGTACTTCGCGCAGAACGAGGGCCGCTGGGCGAACGGCTTGAACGGCGTGAACCAGTTCGAGACGCGCCTCGGGCCGGTGCTCGACGGCGAGTTCCGCAAGACCGAGCTCGATCGCGCCTTCGGGAGCGTCTTCGCGGCGGTGGTCGAGCGGACCATGGAGGATCCCGGCTTCGGCGAGCGCCAGCGCGTGCTCTCCGAGCTGAGCCTGCCCCAGGTCCTCCTCTTCAAGGACATCAACGACGAGAGCTACCGGCGCTTCACCCAGCGCCTCGGCGCCAGGATGGCCCGCGAGCTCAAGGGCGAGTTCCCGGGCGCCGCGTTCGAGGGCGTGTCGATCGAGCGCGAGGACGGGCGCCCCTCCGAGGCGAAGGTCACCGGGCTCGCGGCCGGGTCGCCCGACGCCGAACGCATCGCCGCCCGCGCGCGCGAGCTCTGGGACGCGCGCGGGGTCTCACTGGCGTCGCTGCGGCTGTAGCCACCACTTTTGGCGGCATGAGCGCCCCGGCGCGACTATCCTCCCCGCGTGCACGTCGGGCTGGTCACGCCGCCAGGGCTCCTCGGATCGTTCGTGGGGCGGGCGCTCGAGCCGGCGGGGCACACGCTCACCGTCGCGACCAGCCTCGAGGCGCTCGCCGAGCAGGCGGCGACCGAGTGCGAGGTGGTCCTGTTCGCCCCCGTGGTGGGCTCGCGCACGGCGGGCGAGATCCTCGGCGAGGCGCGGGGGCAGGGGAGGGCCCCGGCGCACTGCATCTACCTCGGCCTCGACGCGCGCGACTGCGAGCAGGCCCGCAAGGACGGCTTCGAGCGCGCCTTCGCGATCCCGTTCCAGGGCCACGAGCTCTGCGGGGCGCTCGAGCGGAGCGCCCGGGGCAAGCTGCGCATCCTGCTCGCCGACGACAGCGCCCTCATCCATCGGCACACGGTGCCCATCCTCGAGGAGGCCGGCTACGAGGTCGTCGAGGCGTTCGACGGGCGCGAGGCCCTCGAGCTCTTCCGGCGCGATCCCCCCGACCTGCTCCTCACCGATATCGAGATGCCGCTGCTCGACGGCTACGCCGTCTGCAAGATGGCGAAGGCCGACATCGAGACGGCGCACATCCCGGTGGTGATGTGCTCGTCGCTGGGCGAGGCCGCGGACCTGGAGAAGGGCTTCGACGCCGGCGCCGACGACTACCTCGTCAAGCCGGTCATCGCCGAGGACCTGATCTCGCGGCTGCACGCGATCCTCGCCACGCGCATGGCGTCGGCGCGCGAGCGGGTCCTGGTCGTCGACGACTCGGCGGCGATCCGGCACCTCGTCGCCGACTGCCTCCGGCGGCAGGGGTTCGTGATCGAGAGCGCGGTCGACGGCGCCGACGGGCTCGAGCGCGCCACGCTCCGCGTGCCCGACCTGGTGCTGACCGACTACGACATGCCGCGGATGACGGGGTTCGAGCTGGTGCACGCCCTCCGCCGCGATCTGCGGACCCGCGACGTGCCCATCGTGATGCTCACGGCGCGCGACACCAAGCGCGACCAGGCCCAGATGCGCGCCGCCGGCCTCACCAGCTACCTGGTGAAGCCCTTCTCGACGGACAAGTGCATCGCCATCGTCGAGCGCGTCCTCGCCGAGGCGCGCCTCTCCCGGTACAAGGAGGCGTCGAAGCTCTACATCTCGGAGGGCGCCGTCGCCGCCGCCGAGTCGCAGGCCTCGACGGGCGAGATGTTCGCCGTGCGCGCGCGCGAGGTGGACGCGACGCTGCTCTTCTCGGACATCTCGGGGTTCACCTCGATGTCGGCGAGGATGACGCCGCGCGAGGTCGTCGAGGTGCTCAACGACGCATTCGACGCGCTCTGCCCGATCATCAAGGACTTCGGCGGCGACATCGACAAGTTCATCGGCGACGCCATCATGGCCGTCTTCGAGGACAAGGCGACGTTCGAGGAGCCCCACGTGCTCCGCGCGGCGCGCGCGGCGTGGGGGATGCAGAAGGCGCTCGAGCCGTTCGCCGAGGGGCCGGATCCGCTCACGATGCGCATCGGCGTCAATTGCGGGCCCATCGTCCGCGGCGATATCGGGAGCCGTTTCGTCCGGCGCGATTACACCTGCATCGGCGACGCCGTGAACCGCGCGCAACGGCACGAGGCGATGGCGCCCAAGGGCGGCGTCCTGCTCAGCGATGCGGCGTACGCCCGGATCAAGGACCGCGTCGTTGTCGAAGAGGTGACCGGCATTAAGCTCAAGGGCATCGAGCACCCGGTCAGTGCGTTCGTGCTCAAGGGGTTTGTCGAATGACCAGGACGAGGGCGGCGAGGCTGTTGACCGCGACGACGCTGGGGCTCTTGTCCGCGGCGGCGTGCGCCGCCGGGTTGCCCGAGGGCGCGCCCGAGGCGCCGGGGAAGGAGCACGTGACGCCGCCGGAGGAGCTCGCCGTCGACGCGGGCGCGTCGGGCGACGCCGGCGACGCCGGGCCGAAGTGCCCGCACGGCGCGCTCGAGGATCCGCACCGCGGCTTCATCCGCTGCCTCGAGCCGGGCGAGACGGACGCCGGGCCGCCCGCGCCCGCCGCGCCCGACGCCGGCGCGGCCGACGCCGGAGCCGCCGACGCGGCGCCGCTCGTCCCCGCCGGACCGCCTCCCTCCGTCGAGGTCGGCGAGCCCGAGTTCGAGAACGGCGAGGTGCCGAACGTGCCCAAGACGCTGACACGCGCCGCCCCCGACGTCGCCAGGTGCATCGCCGACGCGGGCGGGCTCCTCGGCTCCACCGGGAGCCTCAAGGTCCAGTTCCTGGTGCGGTCGCGGGGCCGCGCCGAGGGGGTCGAGGTGCTCGCCGCGAAGAACGTGCCCGAGGCGGCGAAGGCGTGCGTGCGCCAGCTCCTCAAGAACAAGGCCGTCGGCAGCCCCACGGCGGATCCGGTGGGCGTGACGGTGACGTTCACCCTCAAGGCCCCGGGTCGATGAGCAAGATCCGGGTCCTCGTCGCGGACGACTCGGCGTTCATGCGCAGCGCCGTCAGCCGCCTCCTCGGCGGCGACGACCGCTTCGAGGTCGTGGGCCAGGCCAAGGACGGGCTCGAGGCCGTCGCCCTCGCCGCGTCGCTCAAGCCCGACGTGGTCTCGATGGATTTCAACATGCCGGGCTGCAACGGCGCCGAGGCCACCCGCAAGATCCTCGCGGAGCGCCGCGTCGGCATCGTGATGCTCAGCGCCCACACCGCGGCCGGCGCCCGGGAGACCATCGACGCCCTCGCCGCGGGCGCCGTCGACTTCGTCACCAAGCCCGGCGGCGAGGTCTCGACCCAGCTCGCCGAAGTGAAGGACGACCTCGTCCAGAAGCTCGTGGCCGCGTCGAAGGCCAAGGTCGGCGCGGCGATCGACGAGCCGGCGCCGGCCTCGCGCCGCGCCCCGCCGCGCGCGCTCCCCGCGCTGCCGGCGGGGCTGCGCGTCGTCGTCATCGCCGCCTCGACCGGCGGTCCGGCGGCGCTCGAGCGCGTCGTCGCGCACCTGCCGAGGCGCGACAACGTCGCGGTCGTCGTCGTGCAGCACATGCCGACGGGGTACACGACCGCGCTCGCCGAGCGGCTCGACCATCTCTCGCCGTGCGAGGTCCGCGAGGCGCGCGTCGGCGACAAGCTCGCCGGCGGCGTCGTGCTCGTCGCGCCGGGCGGCGTGCACCTCGAGCTCGACCGCGCCGGCAACGTCCGCCTCACCGAGGCGCCGCCGGTCCACGGCGTCCGCCCGGCGGCCGACGTCACCCTGCGCTCGGCGGCGCTCGCGTTCGGCGCGCGCACCGTCGGCGTGGTGATGACCGGCATGGGCAAGGACGGCGCGACCGGCCTCGCCGCGGTGAAGTCGTCCGGGGGCGTCACGCTCGCGCAAGACGCGGCCACCTCGACGGTCTACGGGATGCCCAAGGCCGCGGCGGACCTCGGCGTGGTCGATCAGGTGATCTCGCTCGGCGAGATCGGACCGGCGATCGATCGCATCACCCGCTGAGCCGCGCGACGCAGGCGGCGCACGCGACGCGGTGGACGGCCGACGGACGGCCGGGTGCCTCGGGCGGCGGCCGGCCGGCCGGGACGACCGCTCCCGCGCGGCAAGGGAAATGCTTCGTAGAGGGCATGACGACACTCGGTTCGGCGAGCCTGATCGAGCGCGGCCTCCGCGCCCTCCGGGGCTGGATTCACCCGCCCGGCCGGCAGGGCGGCGGGCCGTCCGCGCGCCTGGACGTGATCGGGCACCGGGGCGCGGCGCGCCACGCGGCGGAGAACACGATCGCGGCGTTCCAGGCCGCCGTCGCGCTCGGCGCCGGCGCCGTCGAGGCGGACGTCTGCCTCACCCGCGACGGAGAGCTGGTGCTCTGGCACGACGAGGACCCCGACTCGCCGGCCGCCGCGCTCCGCCAGTCGGGCGCGGAGGGCTTGGCCTTCGTGCCGGTCGCGCCCGCTCGCGGCTCGGCGGCGCGCAGCCCCGTCGGCCGCCTCCCGTACGAGGTCTTCAGGGATCGCCACGGCTACGCACCGCGACCTCCGGACGGCGTCGCCGTCGAGGGGCTCGTCCCGAGCGTCCCGGCGGCGCGGCTCGACGAGCTGCTCCGCTGGGCGGCGCGCGAGCCGCGCGTCGAGGCGATCTACCTCGACCTCAAGCTCACGCCCGAGCAGCGCGGCGGAGCGCGGCTGGTCCTCGATCGGCTGGCGCTCGCGTGCGAGCGCCACCCTCGGCTCGCCGCGGTCCGGCTCGCGGTGCTCAGCGGCGCGCGCGAGGTGTGCGAGGCGCTCGTCGCCGAGGCGCGGCGAGCGGTGCTCCCGGTGCACATCCCGGAGCTGCGGGTCACCTGCGATTTCGAGCTCCCCGGCGCCCTCGACGGGGCGCACGCGCTCGGCCTCGCCGACGTCGCGGTCGGCTGCACCCCGCGGCGCGCCTGGGCCGACGTGTACGCCGAGATCTGCGAGCTCTGCGCGGCGCGCGACGCCGGGGCGCTCCGGTCGGTGACGGCGTGGACCGTCGACGATCCGGCCCGCATCGCGCGCCTCGTCGAGGCGGGGATCGACGGCATCGTCACCAACGATCCGGTGCTCTGCGATGCGGTCTGGCGGGCCGCACGCGGCGGCGGCACGCGCGCGGCGGTCAGCGTGGAGAGATGCTCGTGAGCAGCTCGGCCGCGGCCCGGGCCTCGGTCTTGTCGCGGCGCTGCACGAACGAGGGCGAATGGCGGTGCTCGTCGAGGGCGTGCTCGAGCAGCTCGCGCGCCCGCTCGATGTGCCCGGACTCGACGAGGCGCTGCGCCAGGGCGAGGTGGTGCGGCATCCGCGGGCTCGACTTCACCACGCCCTCGAGCAGCTCGATGGCCTCGTCGTCGCGGCCCGTCTTCGCGTAGGCGTCGGCGAGATCGAGGCAGGCCGCGTAGTCGCGGTAGGCGCGGTTCTTCTCGCAGAGCTTCACGAGGGGCGCGATCGCCGCTTCGGGCTCGCCGAGCTCGAGCCGGCAGCGCCCCAGACCGTGGAGCGCCTCCGGGTCGTCCTTGTGCGTCTCGAGCGCGCCCTCGAAGAGCTCCGCGGCCTCGGCGAGCTGGCCGGCGTCGTGGAGCGCGGTGGCGAGCTTCATCCGGTTGGCGAAGCTCGGCGTCTGGCGGAGCTCGTAGCGGAGCGCGTCGATCGACGGGGGCCGCTCGAAGGAGAGCAGGCGCTTGAGCCAGCGCAGGTCGTAGTCGTGGATCTTGACGACGAAGAAGTAGGCGAACGGGCCAAACGGCACGAACAAGAGGAGATACCAGTAGTAGTCGGCCCGGCGCCGGACCGCGTCGACCAGCATCCAGATCGTGAAGGCGGTCTGAAGGTAGTAGAGGATGAGCAC
Organism: uncultured Polyangiaceae bacterium; assembly: GCA_964372055.1. Classification (GTDB taxonomy): domain Bacteria; phylum Myxococcota_A; class Polyangia; order Polyangiales; family Polyangiaceae; genus CAYJPW01. Next base: position 3,832 of record CAYJPW010000126.1, on the reverse strand, counting down.
GGCGTTTCCCCTTGTACGTCCGCGGGTCCGGCGTCGTTCCCGGGGGCCGGAGCGTACCGGCCCTCCGGCCGCTTGACGAGTCGGCCAGGCGGCCTATTCTGCCGCGCTTCCGTGGCCGACAAGACGCTAGAGCGCGAGATCCTGCGGCGAAAGACGTTCGCCATCATCTCCCACCCGGACGCGGGCAAGACGACGCTGACCGAGAAGCTGCTCCTCTACGGGGGCGCCATCCAGCTCGCCGGGGCGGTGAAGGCGAAGCGCGCGCGCGCCCACGCGGTCAGCGACTGGATGGAGATGGAGAAGGAGCGCGGCATCTCGATCCAGTCGAGCGTGCTCCAGTTCCCCTACAAGGGGAAGCTCCTCAACCTCGTCGACACCCCGGGCCACGCCGACTTCAGCGAGGACACCTACCGCGCGCTCATGGCGACCGACGCGGCCATCATGCTGCTCGACAGCGCCAAGGGCGTCGAGGCCCAGACGAAGAAGCTCTTCCGCGTCTGCAAGATGCGGCAGATGCCCATCTTCACCTTCGTCAACAAGCTCGACCGCCCGGGGCGCGATCCGTTCGAGCTCATCGGCGAGGTCGAGGAGGTGCTCGGCATCGGCGTCTACCCGATCACCTGGCCGATCACGGTCGGCGGCAAGTTCCGCGGCGTCTACCACCGCGAGCTCAAGCAGGTGTTCCTCTTCGAGCTCGTCGCCCACGGGGCCGAGATCGCGCCGATGGACGTGCTCTCGCTCGACGGGCCCGAGCTCGCGGAAGCGATCGAGCCCGAGGGCGCCAAGCAGCTCGCCGACGACGTGGCCCTGCTCGACGCCGCCGGCGACTCGCTCGACGCCAAGCGCCTGGCGCACGGCGAGGTCACCCCGATGTTCTTCGGCAGCGCCATCACCAACTTCGGGCTCCCGCAGTTCCTCGACTCGTTCATCGAGCTGATGCCGCCGCCCGCGCCGCGCGCGAGCGACAAGGGCCCGGTCGCGCCCGACGACGATCGCTTCAGCGCCTTCGTCTTCAAGATCCAGGCGAACATGGACCGCGCCCACCGCGACCGGATGGCCTTCTTCCGGGTGTGCTCGGGCCGCTACGAGCGCGGGATGAAGGTGAAGCACGTCCGCCTCGACCGCGAGGTCCGCCTCACCAACCCCACGCAGTTCCTCGCCCAGGAGCGCACCCTCGTCGAGGACGGCTTCGCCGGCGACATCATCGGCGTCTTCGATCCCGGCATCTTCCTCATCGGCGACACGATCTGCACCGGCTCGCCGATGCGCTACGCGCCGCTCCCGCAGTTCCCGCCCGAGCACTTCGGCCGCGTGGTCATGCTCGATCCGATGAAGCGCAAGCAGCTCAAGAAGGGCATGGAGCAGCTGGCGCAGGAGGGATCGATCCAGCTCTTCCGCCCGCCCGAGGGCCGCGAGGGCGAGTCGATCGTCGGCGCCGTCGGCGAGCTGCAGTTCGACGTGGTCAAGGCGCGGCTCGACGCCGAGTACGGGGTCGAGGTCCGCCTCGAGCGCCTCGGCTTCACCATGGCCCGCTGGGTCGAGGGCGAGGCGGTCCCGCTGGCGCAGCTCGAGTCGAACCTCTACGGCTACGGCGCGCTCGACGTCCACGGCAACGCCGTCGTCCTCTTCAAGGGCGACTGGCAGCTCGCCACCTGCCAGAAGGCGTTCCCGAGCACCCGCTTCGTCGAGCTCGGGAGCGCGGGGCCGAAGCTCGACTAGCGCGCCGCTTCAGCCGACGACGGCCCGGAACGTGGTCCAGAGGCTCGCGATCGACGGGAAGCGGTCGTCGCGCTGGATGGCGAGCGCCTTGTGCGCCCAGGCGTCGAGCGCGACGGGCAGATCGGGGCGGAGCGCCCGCAGCGAGGGGCGCTGCCCGCGCGTGACCTGGATGAGCAGCTTGTCGATCGTCTGCTTCGCGTCGAAGGGCGGCTGGCCGGCGAGCGCTCGGAAGATCACGGCGCCGAGGGAGTAGACGTCGATGCGGTGGTCGATCTCCTGCGGCTTGCCGCGCCACACCTCGGGGGCGATGTAGCTCGGCGATCCGGCGATCATGCCCTCCTGCGTGAGCGGCTCCGCCTTCATGTCCTTGGCCAGGCCGAAGTCGAGCAGGCGCACCCCGCCGCGCGCGAAGGTGTCGAGCACGAAGATGTTGGCGGGCTTGAGATCGCGGTGGATGATCCCCTGCGCGTGCGCCTGCTCGAGCGTGTCGGCGACGGGGCCGATGAGCTCGACGAGCTTCGACGGGGCGAGCTTGGCGCCGTGCGCCTCGAGCTCGCGCAGGTAGCGCTCCAGGTCGCGGCCGCGGAGCAGCTCCATCACGATGTACATCGTGCCGTCGTCCGCCTTGTTGAAGGCGAAGATCTGGACGGCGCTCGTCCCCGAGAGGGTGCCCATGGCGCGCGCCTCGCGCAGCATCCGCGTCTTGAAGCCGGGCTCGGAGGCGACCTCGGCGTGCAGGCACTTGATCGCGACGGGCGCCCCGAGCTGCAGGTCCTCGCACCGGTACACGACGCCGTGGCCGCCCTGGCCGAGCGTGCCCAGCACCTTGTAGCGGCCGTCGATGACGTGGTCGACCTCGTAGCTCATGGACTCTCCCGGACCGTCACAGAATAGGAGCACGCATCGAAGCGGTCGAGCGCCAAGCACGCGGGAGCGCGGCGGCCACGAGCAGAGCTAGACCCCTCCGGCGCGCTCTTCTAGAGTCGCGTGCAGGTGATCGGCGAGACGCTCAACGACAAGTACGAGATCGTCCGCCGGCTCGGCGTCGGCGGCATGGGCGCCGTCTACGAGGCGCTGCGCACCGACACGCGCGAGCGGGTGGCGGTCAAGGTGATCTCGACCGGCGATCTCGCCAGGGACAAGGCGCTCGTCGCGCGCTTCCAGCGCGAGGCCCGGGCGGCGGGCGCGATCGAGACGCGGCACATCGTGCGGCTGCTCGACACCGGCACCGACGCCGGGCAGGACCGCCCCTTCATGGTGATGGAGTATCTGGCCGGCGAGGACCTCGGCCAGCTCTTCCAGAGGGTGGGCCTCTTGCCCCCGGCGCTCGCGATCCGGATCGGAGCGCAGGTGTGCGCCGGCCTCGAGAAGGCGCACGAAGCGCACATCGTCCACCGCGACGTCAAGCCGGCCAACATCTTCCTCGCGCGCGGCGAGGATGGCTCGGTGACCGTCAAGATCCTCGACTTCGGGATCGCGAAGATCAAGATGGACCAGGCGCAAGGCGCCGACGCCGCCGGCCTCACCCGCACGGGCAGCATGCTCGGCTCGCCGCTCTACATGTCGCCCGAGCAGGCGCGCGGCAGCAAGGGCATCGATCACCGCGCCGACATCTGGTCCTTGGGCGTCGTCCTCTACCAGGCGCTCACCGGCAGGACGCCCCACCACGACATCGACGCGATCGGCGAGCTCATCATCGCGATCTGCTCCGAGGCGGCGCGCCCGGTGCAGGACCTCGCGCCCTGGGTCCCGCCGGAGCTCGCCGAGATCGTGCACCGCGCGCTCCGGTTCGAGCCCGGCGAGCGCTTCCAGACCGCCGGCGAGATGCGCGCCGCGCTCGCCCTGCACGTCGACGGCACCGAGATCGACCTTGGCATGCTCGTGGGCGTCTCGCCCGAGACGCGGGCCGAGGTGGCGCCGCGCGCCAAGCTCGTGACCACCGGTGGAGGCCCGGCGCCGCTGTCGTCGAGCCGCCCCGCGGCCGCCGCCGCCACCAACGACGCCGATCTCGCGATGGCGCAGACGGACATCGCGCCGGCCGAGCAGCTGCCCTCGAGGCCATCGCCGGGGCCGCCGGCGGCCGCGCGCGAGGCGCCGGCGACGACCCGGAGGC
>CAYJPW010000125.1:0-31573 GCA_964372055.1 uncultured Polyangiaceae bacterium | reverse complement strand
GCCCCCGCCCCCCGACCCGCCGAGCCCGCCGTCTCCCGGCGGCTCGCCCTCCGAGACATCGAGAAGGCTGGTGCAGTCGGGATCGTCGGGGTAGTCGACGAGACCATCCCCCTCGTTGTCGAGCCCATCGGCGCAATCGGTGCCGTCGCCGCCGAAGGCCGGCTGCGCCGCGGTCACCTCCTGCAAGAACCCCATGACCTGCTTCGCCTGGTAGCCGCCGGGCGCGGCGTCGTCGTGGAGCACCACGCCGAAGGCGATGCCGGTGTTCGGCTCGTCGAACGCCTCGTAGAAGAGGGTGTTGGTCCACCACGGGCGCGGCAGCATCGCCTCGAGCACGTTCCGATAGAGCGCGACCTGGTTCGCCTCCTCGGCGGCGTCGCCGAGCGTGGCCTCGCGGCCCGTCTCGGTGATCCAGAACGGCTGCGCGGCGCCCGCCGCGAGCATCACCTCCCGGTAGGAGAGCGGGCCCTCGTAGACGACGGTATCGCCCGCCTTCACGACGCGGTGCGACTCGAGCCGGTCGAGGAAGCTGTCGGAGGTCGTCCCGGCGCCCAGGTCGTCGCCCTGGAAGCCGGCGTAGATGTGCCCGCTGACGACGTCGATGCGATCGCCCGCCGCGGTGAGCGAGGCCAGGAGCCAGTCGGGGAAATCGGGATCGACCGAGGCGAGCCCGGGGGCGACCACGGTGCACGTCGGGCAGGCGGCGTGCACCGCGTCGGCGCCGGGCACGAGGATCCGCTCGGTGTAGTCCGCCGCGGTCCCCTCGAAGAAGACGTCGAGGTTGGGCTCGTTCCAGAGCTCGTAATGCGTGACCCGCCCCTGGAAGTGCTCGACCGTGGCCGTGACGAACGCCTCGTAGGCGCCCGGCGCGGGGACGTCGTTGACCGAGCCGTCGCCGAGCGCGTCGCCCGACGACGCCCACGCCGGCGTGTACCCCACGACCGCGAGCACCTTCCGGCCGCGCGCCGTGGCGCCGTCGACGATCGCGTCGAAGAGCGTGAAATCCGGCGCCGCGGGCGTGGGCTGCGCATCGAGCCAGTTGAGATCGATCCGCACCCACCCGAGCCCCGCGTCCCGGGTCGCGTCGAGCCCCACGGTCGTCGACTGGTGGATGTTGAGGCCGAGCGCCTTGGGCTGGGCGGCGGCGGGCGCGGCGATGGCCGCGGCGGCGACCGAGAGCGCGGCGCCGATCGCGAGGCGGCGGGAGGCGGAAAGGAGCACACGGCGATGGTAGCCGATGGTGCGCGGCGACGATCGCTGGTACTCCCGGAATCGATGGATATCGATGAATCCGACGTCGAGGTCGCGTTCTACCGCGGGCTCGTCGACACCGCGTTCGACGCCCTCGTCATCCACCAGGACGGCATCGTCCGAATGGCGAACCAGGCGTTCGCCGACATGTCCGGCTACACGCTCGAGGAGATCCTCGGGCAGCCGGTGATGAACTTCGTCGCGCCCGCCAAGCGCGCGTCGGTCGAGGAGAAGACGCTCTCTCCCGAGGCGCGCTACGAATCCGCCGGGCTCTGTCGCGACGGCACGGTCGTCGCCGTCGAGATCTGCGCGCGCAACACCACCTTCCGCGGCAAGAGCGCGCGGGTCACCGCCATCCGGGACATCAGCGAGCGAAAGCGGACCGAGGACGCCCTCTCGCGATCCGAGGCGCGCTTCCGGCAGCTCATCGAGCACACGCCCGACATGGTGGCGGTCCACCGCGACGGCCTCTTCGTCTATGCCAACCCCGCCCTGGTGCGCTATCTGGGCATGAGCGGCGCCGACGAGCTCATAGGCAGGCCCCTTGCCGAGGTGCTCCTCGCCGACGATCTTCCGGGACCGCGCGCCGAGCTCGCGACCCTGGACGAGCCGGGCCCGCTCTCGACGCTGCGGCACGTCGGCCGCCGCGGCGAAGCCGGCGTCCTCGAGGTCGCTGCGGTGCCCGTCGATTTCGACGGCGCGCCCGCGACGCTGATGCTCGGCCGCGACGTCACCGCGCGCAAGAAGCTCGAGTCGGCGCTGCTCCAGGCCGACCTGATGGCGTCGCTCGGCACGCTCGCCGCGGCGGCGGCGCACGAGATCAACAACCCCCTGATGTACACGCTGGTGAGCCTCGACCTGCTCGGGCGGCGCATCGCCGAGATGCGGCGCGCCGCCGCCCGCGAGGGCAGCTCGATCCGCGGGCTCGACGATCTCGCGCGCCTCGCGGCCGACGCGCGCGAGGGCGCCGACCGCGTGGCCCAGGTCGCGCAGGACTTCAAGGCGCTGTCGCGCACGGGCGCCGAGCTGCGCGAGCCGGTGAGCGTCCACGAGGTGCTCGACGGCGCGATCAAGATGGCGTCGAACGCCATCCGCCACCGCGCGCGCCTCGCCAAGGACTACGCCGAGGTCCCCTGCGTCGAGGCGAACCGCGCCCGGCTCGGGCAGGTCTTCCTCAACGTCCTCGTCAACGCGCTCCAGGCGCTGCCCGAGAGCGACGGCGGCGAGAGCGCGATCGAGGTGCGCACCCGCACCGGGCCCGCCGGGGAGGCGATCGTCGAGGTCGAGGACAACGGCCCGGGCATTCCGGCCGACCTTCTCGATCGCGTCTTCGAGCCGTTCTTCACCACGAAGCCCATCGGCGTGGGCACGGGGCTGGGGCTCTCGATCTCGCGCAGCATCGTCCAGGGCCTCGGCGGCGACATCCTCCTCTCGAGCCGTCCGGGAGCGACCGTCTGCCGCATCGTGCTGCCGCCGGCGCCCGGCGGCGAGGTGCGCGCCGCCGCCTCCGAGCGCGTCCCCTCGGTCCGGCCCGGCCGCGCCCGCGTCCTCGTGGTGGACGACGAGCCGGCGATCGCCCGCGCCCTCGCGGCCGACCTCGGCGTCGATTTCGAGGTGGAGACGGCCGCGAGCGGGCGCGAGGCGCTCGAACGCGTCGCGGCGGCGGCCTTCGACGCGCTCGTCTGCGATCTGATGATGCCGATCGTGAGCGGCATCGACGTGCACGAGGAGCTCTCACGTGTCCGGCCGTCGCTCGCGCGACGCACGGTGTTCATGACGGGCGGCGCGTTCACCCCGCGCGCCCGGCGCTTCCTCGAGGAGACGCGCTGCCCCTGCCTCGAGAAGCCGTTCCGCGCCGACGACCTCCGGGCCGCGCTCGGCGAGCTGCTCGAGCGCGTCAGCGAGCCGTGAGCGCGGCACTGAAGAGGCGTCGGACCTCTGGCTCGAGTGACGTCGGTCGGACGATTGTCCGACGGACCTCTGGCTCGAGTGACGTCGGTCGGACGATTGTCCGACGCCTCTTCAGCCGACGACGTGGACCCGGAGCAGGCTCTCCTCGCTCGGAACGCCGAGGCGGAGCGGGAAGCCGTAGTGTCCGGTGCCGCGGTGCACGTAGAGGCGATCGACGCCGCGCGCCCAGAGGCCGTGATCGGGCATGACGCCGAAGGCGCTGACGATCGTGTAGGGCAGCCCGACGCTGAGCAGACCGAGCTGGCCGCCGTGGGTGTGGCCGGCGAGGACGAGATCGCCCTCGCCCTCCGGCAGGTGGCGGAAGGCGCCGGGATCGTGGAGCAGGACGACGCGCAGGTGGCCCTCGCGCCGCGGGTGCCGCCGGCAGACGTCGGCCATCTTGCGGGCGCGGTCGCGCCAGTGGAAATCCATGCCGACGATCTGCACCGGCCCCGCCGGCGTCTCCACGTGCGTCGCGTCGTCGATGAGGAGCCTCGCGCCCACGAGCTCGAGCGCGCGAGCCACCGTCTCCGGCGCCTCGTGGTCGTGGTTGCCGCGGCAGGCGAAGACCCTGCCCTCCAGGCGGGACAAGGGCTCGAGCGCGCGCGCGAGCAGGAGGTGATCGCCGTGCGACTCCATGGTGAGGAAGTCGCCGGTGAGGAAGACGAGGTCCGGGTCCTGCGCGACGGCCCGCTCGCACAGGCGCCGGAGGCGGCGCTCGGACATGAACGGGCCGAGGTGGGGATCGGTGATCTGGACGACGCGCAGCGGCCGCTCGACCCGCGCGGCGCCGTGCGGGTGGCGGCGGAGGGACGAGACCGGCTCGCGCTCGAGGGCGATGTCGATCTCCTCGGGCCGGTGGCGGAGGCTCTGGAGCAAGCCCACGAGCGAGACGGCGTAAGGGATCCACGCGCCGCGCGGCTCGAGCCCGAAGCCCGCGGCGAGCGCCCACGGGAGCGCGAGGAAGGTGCCGGCGACGAACCACGAGGCCGGGACGCTGACGAGGAGCCGGTACGCGAGCGGCCGCATCCGGGCGCGCACGAGCAGCAGGAAATGCAGGTACACCGCCGCCTGGAGGTACGCGTACACCGGCAGGCACCAGGCGAACGCCGGCGCGAGCGCCGACGAGACCGCCGTGTGCAGCCCGAGGAGCACCGCGGCGAAGAGGGCGAACTGGCGGCCGCGCGCCGCGCCCGCGGCGACGACCACCACGCCCATCCCCGCGAGGGACGCCCAGGCAAAGAGGCTCATGGTGACGACTCTTTGTGATCCGACGCCCGCCGCGACGCAAGCTCCTGTGATGGCCCGAGCCGGGCGCGCGCGGATCCGCGGTCGTCCGGGCGGTGGGCCGGGTATAGTCGAGGGGATGGGACGCTGGCCGGCCTGGCTTCTCCTCGTCGGGCTGCCCGCCTGCGCTCCCACGCGTGCCGCCGAGGCCCCGGCCGCGCCGAGAGCCGCCGAAGCGTCGCCAAGCGCGTCCGTTCCCGCCGGCGCAGCGGCGACCGCCTCCGACGCGGCGCCGGCCGCGACCGCCGCCGCCGACGGCGCGGCCATCGACGAGCCGGACCCCGGCGACGACGAGGCGATCGACGACGGCATCGAGATCGAGCACGACGCCGTCGCCGGCAGCCCCTCGCCGCTCGCCGGCCTCTCCGACCGCGAGATCGAGGAGCGGCTCACCCGCGATCCCGCCTCGCTCGGCCCGATCTCGATCGGCGCGACGAACGCCGGGCTGCTGCTCTACGGGGTGCCCATGCCCAAGGGCGAGCGCTGGCGCGTGATCGAGCCCGGCGGCGCGTTCGGCACGCAGGAGACGGTCGACGCGCTCGTCCACTGCATCGACGCCGTCAACGAGCGCTTCCCCGGCACGGCCCCGATGTGGATCGGTCACATCAGCGCGCGCGGCGGCGGCCACCTCTCGCCCCACAAGAGCCACCAGGCCGGCCGCGACGTCGACCTCGGCTATTACTACCAGGGCGGCGGCAAGTGGTACGCGCGCGCCACGGCCGCGAACCTCGACCGCGCCCGCACCTGGGCGCTCGTGAGGACGCTGATCACCGACACCGACGTCGAGCTCATCCTCATCGACACGTCGATCCAGAAGCTCCTCCGCGAGCACGCCCTCGGCATCGGCGAGGACGCCGGCTGGATCAGCCGGGTGTTCCAGGTGGGCGGCACCGATCGCAGCCCCATGATCCGGCACGCGAAGGGCCACGCGACGCACCTGCACGTCCGCTTCTTCAGCCCCGTGGCCCGCGAGCTCGGCCGGCGCGCCTACCCGCTCCTCGTCCAGAAGGGGCTGGTGAAGCCGCCGGCCGCGTTCGTGATGCACAAGGCGAAGCGCGGCCAGACGCTGGGATCGCTCGCGAACCGCTACGGCACGACCGTCAGGGCGATCCAGGAGGCGAATGGGCTCCGATCGACGCGCATCCAAATCGGCCGCACGTACCGCATCCCGCGGCCGGGCGCCGTGGCCGTTCCGGTGGTGACCGCGCCGGTGACGGTGCCGCCGCGCCGGCTCCCTCCGCGCTCGGCGGAGCTCCTGCCCGCGGCGGGCTGACGCTTTCCGTTGAGGCCCGCACCGCGAACGAATACCGAGGACCCATGAAGCGCGATTCTTCTCTTCTCGTCGCGGGTGTCCTGCTCACCCTCGCCGCCGTGCCGCTCGCCTGCGCCGAGGCGGTCACCGTCGAAGACCAAGGCGGCGCCGGGACGACGGGCGCGGGCGGCTCGACGGGTGTCGGCGGGACGACGACGGCGACCGGGACCGGCACGGGAGGGAGCGGCCCGTGCACCGGCGCCGACGATTGCAGCGCGTTCACCGACGCGTGCAACACCGGCACCTGCATCAACGGCGGCTGCGAGAAGGTGCCCTCGAGCGACGGGGCGCTCTGCGACGACGGCAAGCAGTGCAGCACGGGCGACCAATGCGTGGCCGGCGAGTGCACCGGCACGCTCAAGCCCTGCCCCTCCGGGGGGCCGTGCACGGTGGGGATGTGCGATCTCGACACCGACGCGTGCATCGAGGTGCCGGGGAACGACGGCGCGAGCTGCGTCGACGACGATCCCTGCACGCTCACCGGGATCTGCAGCAACGGCACCTGCGGCCCCGGCCAGCCGGTCGACTGCTCGTTCCTGAACGGCACCTGCTCGGTCGGGATGTGCGATCCCGGGCTCGGCTGCGTGGCGATGCCGCTCAACGACGGCGCCGCCTGCGACGACGGCTTCTACTGCACGATCAACGACGTCTGCACGGCCGGGGTCTGCGGCGGCGTGCCCAACACCTGCGCCGCGCCCGGCGACGTGTGCCTGATCGGCACCTGCAACGAGAACACCGACAGCTGCGTGGCCGTCCCCGGCAACAACGGCGGAGCCTGCAACGACAACTCCACCTGCACCGCGGGCGAGACCTGCAATGCCGGCGTCTGCGGGGGCGGCGCGCCCGCCAACCAGGGCGGCGCCTGCGACGACAAGAACGCGTGCACCTCCGGCGACAGCTGCGCCAACGGCGCCTGCGTCGGCGCGCCGGTCGTCGCCTGCCAGAACGGCGACGGCTGCTGCCCGCCCGGATGCGACCTCGCGAGCGACGACGACTGCAGCGGCGTCGTCTACATGACGAGCTCGAACGGGACGCCCGGCTTCTACGCATACGACGTCAACACCAACGTCTGGTCGATCAAGCCCAACCCGCCCGCCGTCACCTACTCGCAGATCACGACCGACGGCACCCACGTCCTCCTGCTCGGGCAGGACAACGTGATCTACTCGTTCGATCCCGGCACGAACGTCTGGTCGCAGGGGCCGCAGGGGCCCGGGTTCGAGGCGTCGACGCCGATCGGCTTCTTCAAGTGGACGCCGAGCGGCTACTACTACGTGAAGGACGGCGGCCCGGGGCTCAAGCACCAGGTGGGCAACAGCTGGGTGACCATCAACCTGCCGCTCGCGGCCTCGTGCGCCGGCACGTTCGATCCGCAGAGCGGCAACCTCTACATCCGCGGGTACGCCACGTTCGACGTGATCGTCTTCAGCACCGCGACGAACACCGTCGCCCAGACGTGGCCGAACCCGAGCAGCGTCGGCGAGAACAGCCGCACGGGATCGTTCTTCGGCGGCTACTTCTACGAGCGCGAGTGGAGCGGCCCGTTCTACAAGGTGAGCATGGCGAACGGCGTCGCCACCCAGACCGCCATCACTCCGGTCGAGGGTCACACCGCGACCGACGTCGACCTCTCGAGCGGGCAGATCTTCATCGCTCCCTACGAGCCGACCGGGACCGTGTTCCAGGTGTTCAACGCGAGCACCAACGTGCTCCAGACGCTCGCCCCCGCGCCCGTGGCGCTGACGAACCACTCGACGATCGTGCTCGTGAAGTGACGGGAGGCAGGCGGATCGGCTGGTTGGTTGGTCGGCCGACGGCCCGACCGGCCGCACCGCCGCGATTGAAGCGCGCGGCGCCGGGGTCTATCGTGCCGGGATGTCCATCACGCTCCCGAAGCAGGCGTTCCTCGCTCTCGCCGCGGTCGGCTGGGCCGACGGCTCCCTGAGGAAGGCGGAGGGAGCCGCGCTCCTCGCCTCCGCCAAGCAGTGCGGCATCGACGGCGACGATCTCGCCGCGATCGAGAGGTCGACGAAGGACAAGGTCGCGATCGACGCCTTCGACGCCGGCTCGATGGCCGAGTGGGAGCGCGTGGTGACGTACGCCCTCGCCTCCTGGCTGGCGCAGCTCGACGGCATCCAGTCGGCCGACGAGTCGACGACCCTCGCCGCCCTCGGCGAGCGGCTCGGCCTCTCGGAGGCGGTGCGGAAGCGCGCCGCGTCCGCCGCGTTCGACATCTCGGTCCTGCCCGAGGGCGGTCGGCCCGACCGCTACGATTTCGTGAAGCTCGTCGCGCGCCTGCGCGAGAAGCTCCCGCAGCTCGCCCGGTCGTAGCCTCCTCGACGCCGCCGAACCGGCGGTCCGTCCTGCTTCGACTCGCGCGACCCGCCCGGGCCGAGCTTGCGCGGGCGGGCGTTCTGCCCCAGAACCTCGCCTTCCATGACGGCCCCCGCCAGAGGTCCCCGGCTCGGCCAGCTCCTCGAGCTCGCCTGGCCCGTGATCGTCTCGCGCTCCTCCCAGGTCGTGGTCGGGTTCTGCGACGCCGCGATGGTCGCCGGCCTCGGCGAGCCGGCGCTCGCCGCGACCACCACCGGCGCGCTCAACACCTTCGCGATGTTCATCCTCCCGATGGGCGTCGTGTTCATCGTGCAGAGCTTCGCCTCGCAGCTCTTCGGCAAGGGCGACCTCGCCGGCGCGAGGCGCTACGGCTGGTACGGCCTCGTGGTCGCCGCCGCCGCCCAGGTCCTCTGCACGGCGGCGGCGCTCTACGCGCCGCGCGCGGTGGGCTCGCTCGGCTACGCCGACGACGTCCGCGCGCTCCTGGCGAGCTACCTCGTGGTCCGCCTCCTCTCGGGCGGCGCCGCGATCGGGATCGAGGCGCTCGCCAACTACTACGGCGGCCTCGGCAACACCCGGCTCCCGATGGTGGCGAGCCTCGTCGCGATGGCGCTCAACGTGCTCGGCAACTACGCGCTCATCGGCGGCCACCTCGGCGCGCCCGCGCTCGGCGTCACCGGCGCGGCCCTGGCGAGCGCGCTCTCGACCGTCATCGCGTTCGCCTTGCTCTTCGCCTGCTTCCTCCGGCGCATCGGCGTCCCCGCCCCGGATCCCGCTGTCCCGGAGCTCGCGGCCGCCGGCGTCTCGGAGGAGGCGCTCGCCGGCGCCGCGCCCTCCGCGGCTGCGACGGTCTCGCCGGCCGAGCCGCCGCGCCTCTCGCTCCGCGAGCTCGGCCGGATGCTGCGCTTCGGCCTGCCCTCGGGGCTCAACTGGTTCTTCGAGCTCGCCGCGTTCGCCTTCTTCGTGAACGTGGTCGTGACCGGCCTCGGGACGGCGACGCTCGCGGCGTTCATGGCGGTGATGCAGCTCAACTCGATCGCGTTCATGCCCTCTTTCGGCGTGGCGAGCTCGGGCGCGATATTGGTCGGCCAGGCGATCGGGAGGCGCGAGCACCACGTCGTCCCCGCGACGGTGCGCTTGACGCTGCTCGTGACCGGCGGGTGGCAGGGGATGGTGGGCCTGCTCTACCTCGCCATCCCGACGCTCCTCATCCGACCGTTCGCGAGCGAGGGCGCCGCGACCAGCGGTTTCCTCGAGATCGCTGCCCGCATCCTCATGCTCTCTGCCGCCTGGCAGATCGTCGACGCCGCCGCCAACACGCTCTCGGAGGCGCTGCGCGCGACGGGAGACACCGCCTTCACGCTCTGGGCGCGCATGGCGCTCGCCTGGCTGGTCTTCGTCCCCGGTTCGCTGGTGACGGTCCGCCACTTCGGCGGCGGCGATCTCGGCGCCGTGCTCTGGATGGTGGTCTACATCGGGCTGCTCGCGCTGATCCTCGGGCTCCGCTTCCGCGGCGGCGCGTGGAGGCGCCTCGACCTCACCGGCAACGGCGACGACGCGACGCTCGCGTGAGCGCGGCGGCCGCGCGCTACTTGCAGGCGATGCTCTTCATCGCGGTTGCGAGGATCTCGCCGTCGGGGCAGTTGCCCTGGAGCGAGAGCTCGCCCTGCGACTTGGCCGCGTAGGTCTCGCGCTTCCGCCGCGCCGCCTCGACCATCGACGTGCCCGATTTGCAGGTGGTCACCATCGTCGCGTCGCACGAGACGGCTTGATCGCAGGTGTTGTCGACCGTGAGGAGGCAGGCGCCGCCGCCGCATTGGGCCTCGGCCTTGGCGCACTCGCTGCCGGTGTCGATGGGCTCCTTGGATGGAGGCTCGGGCGGCGCGGGCGGGGCGGCCGCCACGGCCGGCTCCGCCTTCGGCGCGGGCGGCGGGGGCGCACCGCCGCAACCCATGATGCCGATCGCGAGGACGAGGCCCGCGGCCGCGAGCCCCGTGGACGTGAACCCTTTGTTCATCACCATTGGCGTACCCTCCCAGGCTCGGTCGAGCTCCGCCGACGTCAGCGGAAGTCGGCCGGACCGATCGAAAGCTTCTTCAAGACGCGCTGGAGCGTGGTGCGGTGGACGCCCAGCTCCTTCGCGGTGTGCGTGACGTTGCCCGCGTGGCGGCGGAGCGCCTCCTGCACGTAGCCGCGCTCGAACTCGGCGAGCGCGGTGGTGCGCTCGGCGCCTCCGGCGGCCCGCGCGCCCTCGTGCTCGTGCGGCGCAGCGCCGAGGGCGAGGTCCTCGGCCTCGATCACCGGCCCCTCGGCCCTGGCGAACGCCTTCTGCACGACGTTCTGCAGCTCGCGGACGTTGCCGTGCCAGGGGTGCGCCATGAGGCGGACGATCGCGCTCTCGCTGAAGCCGAGCACGTTCGGTCCGCCGTTCTTGCGCACCTCGTCGAGGAACCGCACCGCGAGGGGCGGCACGTCCTCGGGGCGCTCGCGCAGCGGCGGCACCCGGACCTCGAGCACCGCGAGCCGGTAGAGCAGATCCTCCCGGAAGCGGCCGGCCTTGACCTCCTCGCGGAGGTCTTTGTGCGAGGCGGCGATGATGCGCGCGTCGACGGACCGCTCGACCACCGAGCCGACGCGGCGCACCGCCTTCTCCTCGATGGCGCGCAGGAGCTTGGCCTGCGCCGTCGGCGGCAGCTCGGCCACCTCGTCGAGGAACAGCGACCCTTTGTGCGCCTCCTCGAAGAGGCCGTGCTTCGTGGCGACCGCGCCGGTGAAGGCGCCCTTCTCGAACCCGAAGAGCTCGGCCTCGAAGAGCGCCTCGGGGATCGCGGCGCAGTTGAGGACGGTGAAGGGGCCGGCGCTCCGGCGCGACATCCGATGGAGCGCGCGCGCGACGAGCTCCTTGCCCGAGCCCGTCTCGCCCCAGACGAGGACGTTGCCCTCGAGCGCGGCCATGCGTCTGAGCTCGGCGAGCATGGCGCGGAACGCGGCCGAGTTGCCGGTCATCTCGGGCAGGTCGTGGTTGTGGCCCATCTGGCGGAGCAGGGCGGACCGATCGCTGGCGCGCGTCGCTCCCATGGCGCGGCCGATGGCGTCGATGAGCTGCTCGCTGGTGAAGGGCTTGAGCAGGTAGTCGGCGACGCCGCCGCGGAACGCCTCGACCGCCGACTCGACGCTCGGGTACGCGGTGATGACCAGGACCGGCGAGTCCGGGCTCACCCGCTTCACGATCTGCAAGACCTCCCGGCCGCCGCCGTGCGGCATGCGGAGATCCGTGATCACCAAATCGACCACCTCGCGGAGCAGGATCGGCTCCGCCTCACGGGCGTCGCCCGCCTCGAGCACCTCGTGCCCGACCGACTCGAGCACCTGCCTGCAGCTGACCCGCATCTCCTCGTCGTCCTCGACGATGAGGATCCTCTCCACGTGGCTCATGGGGACACTCCGATCGGTATGCGTACGGTCGCGGTCGTCCCCTGCCCGGGACGGCTCACGAGCGAGAGCTGCCCCCCGTGTCGGATCACGATCGAGTCCGAGATCGCGAGCCCGAGCCCGGTGCCCTTGCCGGGCTCCTTGGTGGTCACGAACGGTTCCTTGGCGTGCTTCAAGAGCTCGTCATCCATTCCCCGCCCTTCGTCGGACACCTTCATGACGAACGCGCCGCCGGTCACCTCGGCGAAGATGGTGATCTTACCGCCCGTGGGCGAGGCGTCGATCGCGTTCGTGAGGAAGTTGAACAGGACCTGCTGGATCCCCTGCTGATCGAGGGACACCGTCGGGAGCTCGGCGGGCACCTCGACCTCGACGGTGCAGTCGGCGAGGCGGATGCGATCGCGGAGGAGCTCGACGGTCTCGCGGATGAAGGCCTCCGGCTGGACCGGGCGGCGCTTCACGCCCGAGCGCTGGGTCGAGTACCGCGCGAACTCGAGGAGCTTCTGCGCGGCGAGGGTGGCGCGCATCGAGGCGGAGCGCACCCGCTCGACCTCGGTCGCCACGGGCGGGGTGATTTCGCCGGAGGCGACGCGCTTCGCCAGGAACCCGGCGTTGAGGACGATGACCCCGAGGGGGTTGTTGATCTCGTGGGCGATGCTCGTCGAGATCTCGCCGAGGTAAGCGAGCTTCTGGGCGCGATCGAGCTGGCGCGTCCGTTCCTCGAGACGCGCCAAGACGTGCTGGAACCAGTCGGCGAGCGTCGAGGTCTCGACGGTGCCGTAGAGCGGATCGTGCTCGCGGATGGTCCCGTCGGCGTTGGCCGATCGCGCGAAGGCGACCATGAGCGCCTCGACGGGGCGGCTCACGTGGAGGGCGACGGCGAAGACGGCGAGGAGCGTCGCCATGCCCGTCCAGAGGATGTACGTGGTGATCTCCTGCGCGAAGACCTGCACGGACATGAGGCTCATGCCCATGCGCACGCGCACGCCCCCGTGCACCACCTCGTAGTCGTAGAGCTGCTCCTCGGCGGTCTCGATGAGCTGCACGCCGACGTCCGCCCCCGACCGCGTCGGGTGCGGCACGTGGAGGAGGGGCTCGGGGACGCCGTCCTTGAAGGTGCTCCAGACGACCTCGCCGCCGTTGCCGAACACGATGATGAAGCGCACGTCGGACGGCGGCCGGATCCGGTCGGTGCCGACCTTGGCGATCGAGGCGACGTCGTCGTAGTGGGCGAGCGGCGCGCACTCGAGCGCGACCACGCGCGCGTGGTCGGCGCCGCGCTCGCGGAGCAGCTGGCGCGAGGTGCGGGAGAGGAAGTCGCCCAGGAGCACGAGGACGAGCACCGTCCAGGTGGCGACCAGCACCAGGAAATAGAGGCCGATGCGGGTCCGGAGCTTGACCGCCGGCGCCCTCATCGGACCGCCTGCCCCGAGCGGCGCTCGACGCTCTCCACGATGGCGGCGTCTCGGTCGTAGAGGCCCGGCGGCGGGGTCGCGAACCGCAGGATCCCGAGCGCCGCGAGCACCTGCCGCCCGCTCGGGCTCGCGTCCATCGTGAGCAGGGTCCGCTCGATGCGGGCGCGGAGGGCGGGGTCGAGCGAGCGCGGCACCACGATGGGGCTCACCCCGAGCGGCGGGGATCGGTGGATGACGCGCAGCGATCGGGCGAGCATCGGGTTGGTCCCGACCTCTCGCTCGTAGAC
The DNA here is from genome assembly GCA_964372055.1 of uncultured Polyangiaceae bacterium. Lineage (GTDB taxonomy): Bacteria > Myxococcota_A > Polyangia > Polyangiales > Polyangiaceae > CAYJPW01. The sequence goes on along the minus strand of CAYJPW010000125.1, from coordinate 18,305 downwards.
GTCGCTGCTCACGGCCGCGGCGTCGACGATGCCGTCGACCACGGCGCGGACGCTGCCGTCGTGGCTGTAGGTGAACACCGTGCGCGAGAAGTACTTCTCCGGGTCCTTCCCGCCCTGGATGAGCACCGAGCGCGGGTAGAAGTTGCCGCTGAGCGAGAGCGGGTCGGTGAACCCGAAGGCCTTGCCCTCGAGATCCGCGAGCTCGCGGAAGGGCGCCTCGTCGCGCACCACGATGATCGACTCGTAGTACGGGCCGCCGTCGTCGACCGGGACGGCGATGACGTCGAGGGGGACGCCGGCGCTCTTCGCCGAGAGGAAGGCCCCGCCGCAGAGCATGGCGACCTGCACGCCCCCTTGGCGGAGCAGCTCGACCACCTCGCCGTGCGTCTTGCGCTGCACGATGCGGAAGGGTTGATCGACGCCGGCGGCGAGGTGGTCGGCCAGCCGGTAGTACAGGTCGAAGGTCCTCTCCGGCGACCACACCGGCGCGAGCGCGATCCGGAGCTGCGGCCGGGCGACGGCGCTGCTGGGGCTCGGCGCGGCGGAGAGGTCGACGTACAGGGGCGTCTCCGGCGGGTAGAGGCGCGACGCGAAGCCGATCGCCAGCGCGATGACGATCGCACCCCCGACGATCGCGATCACGAGGCGACGCTGAAATGGAGGCATGGCGTGGCCCCCCGCCGCGGGGCGGGCGGTGCAAGCGCCACGCCATCGCGATTGGCGCTGCGGGGGCCAGGGTTGCCGAAAGGGCACGCAGAGCTTGCGGCGAGGGCGCACTGCGCACGCGTTGCTCCTACAAAGCGGGAGCGACCCGGCGGGTCGCCGGGTCGCTCCGTGGGCCGTTGACGCTGGATGGCGCAGACGGTTCAGGCGCTGGCGTGCACGTGCCCGCCGCCCAGGCCTGCGGGCGGGTGCGGCTCGTGCTCGTCCGTCGCGGCGGGCTCGGCGCGGGCGGGCGCCACGACCGCGGCCTCGCGGGCGGGAGCCTTGAGGGCCACCGCGACGACGACGCCGATGGTCGCGAGCACCGAGCCGGCCACGGCGCCGAGCAGCGCGCCGACGAAGCTCGCCATCACCGCGCCCGCCACCATCCCGACGACCGTTCCGGCGGTGCCCCAGCCGAGGAGGAGCCGCGCCAGCGCGGTCTCTTCCTTCTCGAGGGCGGCGGCCGCGGCGGCCTCGTCGGCCGGCGTCGCGGGCGTGGCCGCGGCGTGAGCCGGCGGCTGCGCGAAGGTGCGGACCTCGGCGGCGTCCAGCTGGTCGAGCTTGCGCTGCACCTCTCGCTCGACCGAGCTCGCGGCGGCGTCCGCCTTGAGCCACTGGGTCATCACCCAGATGAGCGCCGCGCCGAAGGCCACTGCTGCAACCACGGTGAAGGGAACGAAGTCGCTGTTGTTCATGGCGTCACCAGCTTTCATTTCGACGGTTGAAGGGCATCGCCGAGCTCGGTGAAGTCCTCCGGTTCGCGAGCGGCGAGCTCGAACTGAACGGGAGCCCTCTCGGAGAGGATGGGCAGCCACCGGCAGCCGGCGAGGAACGTGAGCGCGGCGAATCCGATCCCGAAGACCACGATGTTCCACTCGAGCAGGTTCGGGACGTAGTCCTCGCCGATGTGGAGCGAGGTCCCGACCGGTTCCATCGTGGGCATCATCTGCGGGATGACGAAGTTGAGGCGGAAGGCGAAGACGCCGAGCAGGACCAGGAGCGCAGCGATCGACGCGACCGTCAGGCTCCGGCGCTTGGGGATGAAGATGAGGCCCGCCGCGAGGAGCGTGCCGAGCCCGAGCTGCACCACCCAGAAGATCCAGGGGAACGGTCCCGCCGCGATGGCCTTGAGCACGGCCACGTGCGAGGGGATGCCGCCCTTGATGACGATGAGCGCCTCGGCGGGGATGATCACCATCTCGACGATCAGGAGCGCGCCGATGTAGCGCGAGAGCGTGAGCAGCGTCGTCTTGAAGGCGTAGCCTCCGCGCCCGAGCAGCGTCGCCGCCGTGACGATGATCGATCCGCCCGAGAGCAGCGCCGACACCAGGAAGGCGACCGGGAAGAGGCTCGAGTGCCAGAAGGAGCGCCCGCCGAGGACGGCGAAGAGCGAGCCGACGCCGCCGGCGAGAGACATCGCCATCGCCAGGCCGACGACGCTCATGCCGACGAGCACGTGGCGATCGCGCTTCTCCTGCCGGCTCGACGCCTCCCAACCGAAGGCGAGCAGGCGCGCGATGCGGGAGCCCGTCTCCTTCGCCTTCTGCGCCCAGTCGGGCCGCAGCACGAACCAGAGCATCGCCGCGAGCAGCGCGCCGTAGCCGCTGTAGAGCCAGATGACCCAGGTCATCACCGAGTCGAAGTTCGGCGCGCGCAGCGCGTGCCAGGCCTTCTCGGGGCGGCCGAGGTCGACGAGCACGAAGATCATCGCCGTGACGAGCCCCACCAGCGCGACCAGGAGCGCCGTCGGGACCAGCGGGCGGAACCGGCGATTGCCGAACAGGAATGGCATCGCCGCGACGGGGAACGCTCCGGCGCTGATGCCGGAGAAGAACGTGTACGCCGCGATCCAGAGACCCCAAGGCACCGGCTGCGTGCCGGCCGTGTTCGCGTGCTCGTGAACGAACCGTTCGTAGACGCCCGACATGCCGGCGCCGGTCACCAGGAGCAGCAGGATGACGAGCCGGGTCGGGAATTCGAATTTCTTCATGGCCGCTTTCCTCGGCCACGCACATCGCAACGGGCATGCCGCCGCCCGCGCGGCGCGTGGGCGCGCCAATGGGCGCGAAACCCGCGGGATCCGGGGGTGCTCGGCGCGCGCGGTCGAGCGGTGCTGCGACCGCGCAGCGCTGCAGTGCTGCGCCCGTGCAGCACCTCGACGCGCGTCGCGCCGGCGCGAGCGCTATCTCAAGGCGGCGGCGGCGCGGACGCGGCGCGGGACCCCGCGCTCGCCGCGAGCCACGCGTCGACCGAGCGCGCGACACTGCGCCCCTCGGCGATCGCCCAGACGACGAGCGACTGCCCGCGCGCCATGTCGCCGGCGGCGAAGACGCCCGGCACGCTGGTGTGCCCCGCGGTCGTCGCCACGTTGCCGCGGGCGTCGAGCGCGACGCCGAGCTGCTCGAGCAGCCCCTCCCGCACCGGGCCCACGAACCCCATCGCCAGGAGGACCAGGTCGCACGGCAAGCGGACCTCGCTGCCGGGGATCGCCTCGAGCTTGCCGCCGCGCAGCTCGACGCGGACCGCCTCGAGCGCCACGACCCGCGGCGCGCGGCCGGAGGCCGAGGGCTCGCCGACGAGGCGCCGGGTGAGCACGCCGAAATCGCGCTCGCCGCCCTCCTCGTGCGACGACGAGGTGCGGAGCACGAGCGGCCACGCCGGCCACGGGTTGTCCTCGCGCCGCGCGTCGGGCGGGCGCGGCATGAGCTCGAGCGAGGTCACCGAGAGCGCGCCGTGGCGGTGCGCCGTCCCGACGCAGTCGGACCCGGTGTCGCCGCCGCCGAGCACGAGCACGCGCTTGCCGGTCGCGAGGATCGCCTCGCCGTCGGGGATCACGTCGCCGGCGACGCGGCGGTTCTGCTGCGTGAGGAAGTCCATCGCCAGGTGCACGCCGCCGAGCTCGCGGCCGGGCACGTCGAGCTCGCGCGGGCGCATCGCGCCGCCGCAGAGCACCACCGCGTCGAAGCGGGCGCGGAGCTCGTCGCCGGTCGGGTCGACGCCGGCGTGGACGCCGGTCTTGAACACCACGCCCTCGGCGCGGAGCTCGGCGACGCGCCGCTCGACGATGGACTTCTCGAGCTTGAAGTCGGGGATGCCGTAGCGGAGCAGCCCGCCGACGCGATCCGCCTTCTCGAGGACGGTCACCTCGTGGCCGGCGCGCGCGAGCTCCTGGGCGGCGGCGAGGCCGGCCGGCCCCGAGCCGATCACGACGACCTTCTTGCCCGTGCGGCCCGCGGGCGGGCGCGGGCGCACCCAGCCCTCGGCGAAGGCCCGGTCGGCGATGGCGCGCTCGATGGCCTTGATGGTGACCGGCGCGCCCTCGCTCGCCTTCGGGGCCTCGGCCCCCGAGGCGCCGTTCTTCACGGGCGCCGGCGCCACGACGCCGTTCTTCGAGGGCTCGAGCGAGCGCGAGAGATCTCGCTGGGGCTCGAGCGACCGCGGGAGCGGATCGCGCTGGGGCTCGGCGCCCGGAGCGCCGATCGAGAGCACGCACGCCGCCTCGCACGGCGCCGGGCAGACGCGCCCGGTGATCTCGGGGAAGTTGTTGGTCGCGTGGAGGGCCGCGCTCGCCTCGGCCATGCGGCCGTTGTAAACGAGGTCGTTCCAGTCGGGGATGACGTTGCCGAGCGGGCAGCCCGAGTGGCAGAAGGGGATGCCGCAGTCCATGCAGCGCGACGCCTGCTCGCGAAGCGTCGCCTCGGGGAGGGGCAGATCGAGCTCGCGGTAGTCGTGGACGCGCTCGGCCACCGGGCGGCGCTCGCCCTTGGCGCGGCGGATGCGGAGGAAGCCGCGCGGATCACCCATGGCTGGCCGTCATCGAGGGACCGCCGCGCCAGGCGTAGCCGGCGACGGGGACGTAGGGCCTCGCCACCGCCGAGAGGCGCGCCTCGAGCTCGAGCTGGCGCTTGTACTCGGTCGGCATGACCTTGACGAAGCAGCGCAGCGCCGCGTCCCAGTCGGCGACGAGCTCGCGCGCGCGCGGGCTGCGCGTGCGCGCGGCGTGCTCCTCGACCAGCGCGCGCACCGCCACGCCCTCGATCTCGTCGACCGCCTCGAGGCTCACCATCTCGCGGTTGCAGCGGCTCACGAAGGCGCCGTCCTCGTCGAGCACGTAGGCGACGCCGCCGCTCATGCCGGCGGCGAAGTTGCGACCGGTGAGGCCGAGGACCACCACGGTGCCGCCGGTCATGTACTCGCAGCCGTGGTCGCCCACGCCCTCGACGACGGCGAGGGCGCCGCTGTTGCGCACGCCGAAGCGCTCGCCGGCGCGGCCGCCGAGGAAGACGCGGCCGGCGGTGGCGCCGTAGAGCACCGTGTTGCCGACGACGACCTGCTCTTCGGGTCGGAAGCGCGATCCCTCGGGCGGCCTCACCACGAGGACGCCGCCGGACAGGCCCTTGCCCACGTAGTCGTTGGCGTCGCCCTCGAGCTCCAGGGTGACGCCGCGCGCCCCGAACGCGCCGAAGCTCTGCCCCGCGCTGCCGCGGGCAGCGACGGTGATGGTGTCGTCCGGCAGGCCGGCCGCGCCGCGGCGCCGCACCAGCTCGCCGCTGAGCATGGCGCCGAGGGCGCGGTCGCGGTTCTTGACCGCGACGTCGATGCGCACGGGCTCGCCGCGATCGAGCGCGGGCGCCGCGGCTGTCAGGAGCCGGTGGTCGAGCGCGCCCTCCAGGTTGTGCTCCTGCGACTCGATGCAGCGGATCGGGCCCGAGCTGCGGGGGCGATAGAGCACCTCGGAGAAGTCGAGCTTGCGGAGCTTGGGTTGGCGAACGTCCTTGCGCGGGACGATGCAGTCGACCCGGCCGACCATCTCGTCGAGGGTGCGGAAGCCGAGGGACGCCATGAGCCCGCGCACCTCCTCGGCCACGAAGGTCATGAAATGGATGACGTGCTCGGGCTTGCCGGCGAAGCGCTTGCGGAGCTCGGGGTCCTGCGTGGCCACGCCCACGGGGCAGGTGTTGAGGTGGCACTTGCGCATCAGCACGCAGCCGCTCGCGACGAGGGGCGCGGTCGCGAAGCCGAACTCCTCGGCGCCGAGCAGCGCGGCGAAGACCACGTCGCGCCCGGTCTTGAGCTGGCCGTCGGCCTGGAGGCGCACCCGCCCGCGCAGCCCGTTCATCACCAGCACCTGCTGCGCCTCGGCGAGGCCGATCTCCCAGGGCGCGCCGGCGTGGTGGATCGAGGTGAGCGGCGAGGCGCCGGTGCCGCCGTCGTGGCCGCTGATGAGGATCACGTCGGCGTGGGCCTTGGCGACGCCGGCCGCGATGGTCCCGACGCCCGCCTCGGCCACCAGCTTGACGCTGATGCGCGCGCGCGGGTTCACGTTCTTGAGGTCGAAGATGAGCTGGGCGAGATCTTCGATCGAGTAGATGTCGTGGTGCGGCGGCGGCGAGATCAGGGTCACGCCCGGCGTGGAGTGGCGCACGCGCGCGATGACCGCGTCGACCTTGTGGCCGGGGAGCTGGCCGCCCTCGCCCGGCTTGGCGCCCTGGGCCATCTTGATCTGGAGCTCTTCGGCGTTGACGAGGTAGTGCGTGGTGACCCCGAAGCGCCCCGAGGCCACCTGCTTGATCGCCGAGCGCCGCGAGTCGCCGTTCGCGTCGGGGACGAAGCGCGCCGGGTCCTCGCCGCCCTCGCCGGTGTTGGAGCGGCCGCCGAGGCGGTTCATCGCGATGGCGAGCGTCTCGTGCGCCTCCTTGGAGATGCTGCCGAAGCTCATCGCGCCTGTGGCGAAGCGGCGCACGATGCTCGACGCCGGCTCGACCTCGTCGAGCGGCACGGGAGGGCCGGCGGGGCAGAGGTCCCAGAGCCCGCGCAGCGTCATCGCCTGGTCCCTCTGGTCGTTCACCAGGCGCGCGTAGGTAGCGTAGCTCGCCGGGTCGTCGAGGCGGACGGCCTTCTGGAGCGCGGCCACCGTGCCCGGGTTCCAGAGGTGCGCCTCGCCGGTGCCGCGGTAGTGGTAGTGGCCTCCGAGATCGAGGCGGCGCTCGGCGGCGCGCGGATCGTACCCGGCGGCGTGGCGCGCGAGCGCCTCCTCGGCGATGTCGGCGAGGCCGATGCCGCGGATGCGCGACGAGGTCCCGGTGAAGTAGCGATCGATGACGACCTGGTCGACGCCGATGGCCTCGAAGATCTGCGCGCCCTGGTAGCTCGACACCGCGCTGATGCCCATCTTGGACATCGTCTTCAAGAGGCCCTTCACCGCGGCCTTGACGTACGCCGCGCGCGCCTTCTGCTCGGTCACGCCGGCGCCGAGGGTGCCGTCCTTGGCCATCGCGGCCACCGTCTCGAGCGCGAGGTAGGGGTTCACCGCGCCGGCGCCGTAGCCGATGAGCAGGGCGAGGTGGGCGACCTCGCGCGGCTCGCCGGACTCCACGACGAGGCCGGCGCGCATGCGCGTGCCCTCGCGGATGAGGTGGTGGTGCACCGCGCCCACGGCGAGGAGGCTGGGGATGGGCGCGTGCCCCGGCCCCACGTCGCGGTCGCTGAGGATGAGCACGCTGGCGCCGTCGGCGACGGCGCGGCTCGCCTCGGCGCAGAGCGCCTCGAGCGCGGCCCGGAGCGCGGCGCCGGCGCGCTCGCTCGATCCGGCGGCGGCCGCGGCGGGGAAGCGCGCCGCCAAAGTGCAGCAGCGGAAATCGCCGAGCACGTTGCGGCGGAGCTTGGCGACGTCCTCGCTCTCGAGCACCGGGTGCGGCAGCTCGAGCATCCGGCACTGGCGCGGCGTCTCCTCGAGGAGGTTCCCCTCGCCGCCGACGCAGCTCACCATCGACATCACGATCTCCTCGCGGATCGGATCGATGGGCGGGTTCGTCACCTGGGCGAACTGCTGCTTGAAGTAGCGGAAGAGGAGCTGCGGCCGATCGGAGAGCACCGCGAGGGGGATGTCGATCCCCATCGAGCCGACGGCCTCCTCGCCGCCCTTGGCCATGGGCGCGAGCAGGATCTTGAGGTCCTCCTCCGTGTACCCGAAGACGCGCATGAGGCGCGCGTGCTCGGCGGGCGAGAGCTCGGTCTTCGCCTTTTGCGCGGGGAGCGCGGCGAGGTCGACCTTGTTCTCCTCGAGCCAGGAGGCGTAGGGGCGCGCCGTGGCGACGCGGTGCTTGATCTCCTCGTCCGGGACGAGGCGGCCCTCGCGCGTGTCGACGAGGAGCATCTTGCCGGGCTGGACGCGGCCCTTCTGGACCACCGTCTCGGGCGGGACCTCGAGGACGCCGAGCTCGCTCGCGAGGATGACGAGGCCCCCGTCGGTGACCACGTACTTCGCCGGGCGGAGCCCGTTGCGATCGAGCATCGCCCCGATGAGCTCGCCGTCGGTGAACCCGAGGGCGGCCGGCCCGTCCCACGGCTCGCAGAGGCAGCCGTGGTACTCGTAGAAGGCCTTCTTCTCCGGCGACATGTCGGGGTCGTCGGCGAACGCCTCGGGGACGAGCATCATCATCACGTGGGGCAGCGAGCGCCCGCTCGCGACGAGGAAGTCGACCACGTTGTCGAGCGACGCCGAGTCCGAGCCGCCCGGCCGGATGATGGGCTTGAAGTCCTCGAGCGCGTCGCCGAAGAGCTCGCTGCGCAGGAGCGGCTCGCGCGCGCGCATCCAGGCGCGGTTGCCGCTCAGGGTGTTGATCTCGCCGTTGTGGGCGATGAGGCGGAACGGGTGCGCCCGGTCCCAGGTCGGGAAGGTGTTGGTCGAGAAGCGCGAGTGCACCATCGCCAGCTTCGAGGCGGTGCGCGGATCGACGAGGTCGCGGTAGAAGGCGCCGAGCTGCTCGGCGAGCATGAGGCCCTTGTAGACGACCGTCCGCGACGAGCAGGAGGCGATGTAGAAGTCGTCGGCCCAGGCGTTGCGGCCGGCGCGCTTGCGGATGGTGAAGAGCGTGCGCTCGAAGGCCTCGGGCGGGGCCACGCGCCCGATGAAGAGCTGGCGGATGCCCGGCATCGACGCCCGGGCCACCGGCCCGAGCGCCGAGACGTCGACCGGGACCTCGCGCCAGCCGAGGATGCGCTGGCCGTGGTGGATGACCGACGCCTCGAGGATCGCCTCGTAGCGCCGGCGCTTGCCCGGCTCCTCCGGGAAGAAGCAGGTCGCGACCGCGTAGTCGCCCGGGGCGGGCAGCGACTCGCCCCGCGCCTCGGCCTCGGCGGCGTAGAGGGCGTGGGGGATCTGCAGCAGCACACCGGCGCCGTCGCCCGTGCAGGGATCGCAGCCGGCGGCGCCGCGGTGCGTCAGGTTGGTGAGGATCTCGAGCGCCTGCTGGACGACGCCGTGCGTCGGCACCTTGCCGAGGGTCGCGACGAAGCCGAGCCCGCAGGCGTCGTGCTCGTGCGCGGGATCGTAGAGACCTTGTCGAGGGGGCAGGGGCATGGCCGTGTCGTTTCTTCCCCGGCGCTCGCAGCGAGGCCAGGAGCGCCGCCGGCCGTGGTCTGGCCCGGTCCGCAGCTCTGAAGTATCGCTCCGCTGACGCGCTGCGCCAAGAGGTACGGCACGAAAATCCAGGTGTGCCGCCCTGGGAGCCTCTCCGCCCCATGGGCGCCCGCCAAGCATGGCTCAGGAGCCGCCGGAACGCCCGGTCGGGCAGGTGCGGATCAGCCGCCGGGCATGCACGCGCCCTGGCAGCCCCCGTTCACGGCGCCGCAGTACCAGAACTGGCCCACGAAGCAGGGCTCGCCGCAGGCATAGGGGCCGCACCCGGCGGCGACCCAGTCGCTGTAGGCGGCCTTCGCCTTCTCGACCACGTCCTGCTTGCTGACGCTGACGCCGACGGGGCAGCCGCAGAGATCGGTGAGGACCGGACCGTTCGCGCACTCGTCGAAGTCGATGCACGCGTTGCAGGTCGACGCCTCGGTGAGCAGCGCCTGGTACGCGTCGGCGAGGCCTTGGCAGTTGGTGCCGGTGCCGGTGGTGGTGCCGCTTGTCGTGGTCGTGCCGCTCGTGGTGCCGGTCGTGGTGCCGCTCGTCGTCGACGTCGACCCGCCCGCGCCGCCTTGACCGCCGGCGGCGCCGTCGAAGACGACGTTGCCGCCGCACGCGGCCACCGTGATGCACAACACCAGCGTGCTCGGGATCCTCATCGCTTCCTCCTCACGAGTCGGCGAGCGCGAGCCAGCTCTCGTACACGCCGCTGCGCACCGCGCCCTCGAGCCCGGGGAGCTCGCCCGCCATCCAGGTGGACACCGCGTACATCGAGAGCGGGTTCAGCTTCTTGAACTCCTCGGCGAGGCGCGTGAACTCCTCCCGGGTCAGCTTGCGATCGTCCAGCGCTTGCTTGACGAGCTTCTTGAAATCCTCGCCGATCCACCTGTCGAGGCCGCCCATGAAGCGAAGAATACTTCGGGGCTGCCGGCGCACCAAGTCCGTGACGAGCTTCAGCCGACGAGCGCCATCGTCCCGACGCGCCCGAGCGCGTCGCAGAGCGAGCGCACGTCGGGGAAGCGCTCGGCGGGGGTCTTCGCGAGCGCCCGCGCGAGCACCTCGTCGAGGCCGGGCGGGAGCGGCGAGGGCGCCACCGAGCTCGCGGAGGGCGGCGCCTCGGTCAACAGGCGCGCGTAGACGGTGGCGAGGGTGCGGTCGAGGAACGGCGGCGCGCCGGTGACCATCTCGTAGACGACGGCGCCGAGCCCGTAGACGTCGGTGCGGACGTCGACCGCATCGCCGCGCGCCTGCTCGGGGGACATGTACATGGGCGTGCCCACCGCGGCGCCGGTGACGGTGATGCGCGAGATCATGGCGTCGTCGATCGGCTTGGCCAGGCCGAAGTCGAGGAGCACCGCGCGCTCGGGGAGCGAGGGGGCGCGCGCCAGCAGGATGTTCGCCGGCTTGAGATCGCGGTGGATGAGCCCGTGATCGTGTGCCGCCGCGAGCGCCGCGCCGATCTCGAGCGCGACGCGGCGCGCGTCCGGCCAGGCGAGGGTGCCGACGCGGCCGAGGCGCTGCTCGAGCGTGTCGCCCTCGAGCAGGTCCATCACCAGGTAGTGGACTCCCTCGGCGGTCTCGTTGAAGTCGTGCACCGCGACGATCCCGGGGTGCCCGAGCGCGCTCGCGGCCGTGGCCTCGCGCTCGAAGCGCCGGATGGCGTCGGGCGAGAGGCGCGCGTCGGGCAAGAGCGTCTTGATCGCGTAGCGCCTCCCGGTGCGGAGCTGCCGCGCGGCGAACACCGCGCCCATGCCGCCCGAGCCGAGGTGGCCCTCGATGCGGTAGGTGCCGTTCAGCACCGCTCCGATCCAGGCGTCGGGCGGCGGCGCGGAGGAGCCCGGCGCGGCGACGGTGCGCCCGAGGACGTCTCCCGCGCCGGCGCGAGCCCCGGCGGGCGCCGGGGTGATCGCGATCGGCCCTGCCGGCGCGGCGCCGCCGTCGATGGTCGCGAAGGGCGCGCCCACCGGCGCCGGCGCCGGGTACGAGCTCGCGCCCGGCGGGCCCTCCTCGAGGATGCCGAGCCTGGTGGCGTCGAAGAGGAGGCGCTCGGCCTGCTGCGCCGTGAGGTTCATGCCGCGCGCGAGCTCCGACGGGCGCACCTCGGGCGAGTGCCGCGCGAACGCCGCCAGGTCCGCGAGCTGCTTCAGCCGGATGCGCCCCGCGACGCCGCGCCAGATCGCCAGCGCCGAGAGGAGCGTGGGGACGAGACCGATGAAGCCGACGACGATCCCGGCGCGCGCGCTCCAGAGGTCGCCCTCCTCCATCACCAGGATGAGGAGCCCGAGGATGACGAGGAAGCCGCCCACGATCGCGCCCACGCCGCCGAACACGAGGAGCAGCATCGACCGCAGCCCGATCGACTTCCGGGCCGCCTCGTACCTGTCGAGCCGGACGCGCATCCGTCCGGAGTTTACCTCGTGCTACAGTCCGCCGCCCTCATGACTACCGGCAGCCACTACAAGAGCAACCTGCGCGACGTCCTCTTCAACCTCTTCGAGGTGCTCGACATCGGGAAGACCACCCTCGGCAAGGAGCCCTTCGCCGAGATGGACCAGGAGACCGCCACCGAGGCGCTCCGCACCATCGATCGCCTCTGCGCCAGCGAGATCCAGAACAGCTTCGTCGAGGCGGACCGCGTGCCGCTCACGCTCGACGCCAAGGGGAACGTGACCATCCCCGAGGGGATCAAGCACGCGATGAAGGTCTACCAGGACGCCGACTGCCACAAGCTGTCGCTGCCGCCGAGCATCGGCGGGATGGGCGCCCCGCCCTCGGTCGGCTGGGCCGGCTTCGAGCTGCTCGCCGCCGCCAACCCCACCGTCGCCTACTACCTCTTCGGCAGCTTCGCCGCGCGCACCATCGAGCGCTACGGCACGCCCGACCAGAAGAAGCGCTACGTCGAGAACCTGGTCGAGAAGCGCTGGGGCGGCTCGATGGTGCTCACCGAGCCCGACGCCGGGAGCGACGTCGGCGCCGCCCGCGCGCGCGCGCGGCACGTGGACGGCGACGTCTGGGAGATCCAGGGGACCAAGCGCTTCATCACCAACGGCGACTTCGACGGGGTCGACAACATCGTCCACCTCGTCCTGGCGCGGCCCGAGGGCGCCGGCGGCGGGACCAAGGGGCTCTCGCTCTTCATCGTGCCCAAGTTCTGGGTCGACGAGAACGGCAACCTCGGCGAGCGCAACGGCGCGGTGTGCACCAAGGTCGAGAAGAAGATGGGCATCAAGGGCTCGGCCACCTGCGAGATGACGTTCGGCGACGGCGTCCCGGCGCGCGGGCTGCTCGTGGGCGGCGTGCACGACGGCATCCGCCAGATGTTCCACGTCATCGAGCAGGCGCGCATGGCCGTGGGCATCAAGAGCGCGGCCACCCTCTCGACGGCGTACCTCAACGCGCTCGAGTACGCGAAGGATCGCGTCCAGGGCCCGGACCTGCTCCGCGCCAACGACAAGACGTCGCCGCGCGTGCCCATCGTGAAGCACCCCGACGTGCGCCGCATGCTCATGTCGCAGAAGGTCCACGCCGAGGGCCTGCGCGCCCTCTGCCTCTACACCGCGTGGGTGCAGGACCAGGTCGACATCGCCGGCGGCCACACCGATCCGCGCGCCAAGGAGCTCGACCGCCTCAACGACATGCTCCTGCCGCTCGTGAAGGGCTACTCGTCCGAGAAGGCGTTCGAGCAGCTCGCCCTCTCGCTCCAGACCTACGGCGGCTCGGGCTACATCCAGGACTTCCCCATCGAGCAGTACATGCGCGATCAGAAGATCGACACGCTCTACGAGGGCACGACGCACATCCAGGCGCTCGATCTGTTCTTCCGCAAGATCGCGAAGGACAACGGCGCCACGCTCCAGGGCGTCTTCGGCGAGATCCAGAAGACGCTCGACGCCGCCGCCGGCGGCGAGTCGCTCGCCCCGGAGCGCGCCGCGCTGGATCGCGCCCTCGGCGACCTCAAGGGCATCTTCGGCGCGATGATGGGCAAGATCGGCGAGTCGCTCTACCACGCCGGCCTGCAGGGCAACCGGATCCTCTTCGCGACCGCCGAGGTGGTGATCGGCTGGCTCCTGCTCCGCCACGCGGCGGTGGCGCTGGAGGGCAAGCAGAAGCGCCCCGAGGACGCCGCCTTCTACGACGGCAAGGTCGCGTCGCTGCGCTGGTACTGCAAGAACGTGCTGCCGGGGCTGACGCTCGCGCGCAAGCTCGTGGAGCAGAGCTCGCTCGAGCTGATGGAGCTCCCGGACGAGGTGTTCTAGCGCCACTTGACGGCGTGCGCGCCGGGGCGGTCCCATGGCCGCCATGCACGTCGCCTGGGAAGAGTTCAGGAACGCCGGCTGGATCGCGTTCGTCATCCTGCTCGTCGGCGCCGCCGCCATCCCGGCGACGATCGCCGCGGTCGCGATGGCGGCGTCGGGATCGAAGAACGCGCGCTACGCGGGGATCGCCGCCGTGGTGCTCGGCTCGATGTGCGCCGGGCTGGGGGCGACCGGCGTGCTCCTCGGCCGGCGGATGACCGAGGGCGCGGTCGCGGGCGAATCGATCTCCCCCGTGATGAAGGAGCGCATCCGGCGCATGGGGTACCTCGAGTCGCGCAGCGCGGCGCGCGTCGGGCTCTTCTTCGCGACGTTGCCGCTCCTCGCCGGCGCGGCGGCGATCGGCGTGGGCATGATGCGCGCCCGCTCGGGAGGAGCGAAGCCGCCGGCGCCCGCGCCCGCGCCGTTCGGGCGCCCAGGAAGCGGGCCGTTCGACCCGCCGGGCAACGGGCCATTCGGCCCGCCGGGCGGCGCACTCATCGGCCCCGGCGGCGCATCGGAGCCGGCCGCGGCCGAAGGGCTCGCGCTGCCCGCGGGCGTGCTCGTGATGGGGCTCGCCTCGGCGGGCGCCGCGTTCACGCTCCTGAAGACGCCGCTCCCGGGTCGCGATCTCGATCCGAACGACTCGACCTGGAGCCTCCTCGAGGCGATCGAGACGATCGATCGCGGCGACCTCGCGCAGGGCTGCAAGGACCTCGAGGACGCGTTCGGCCACGCGATGGTCCCGCCCGACGGCGAGCCGCTCTACGCCGATCCGGCCAAGGTCCCCGCCTACCCCGGCGCGGTCGCGCGCTGCATCGAGCGCGACGTCACGACCGCGGTCGCCACCGAGGACTCGACGCAGCGCCGCTCGATGCTCGCGTCGCTCCTCTCGCCGGAGCGCAGGCTGAAGCCGGACGACGCGCAGAAGCGCCGCATCGAGGAGGAGATCGCCAAGATCCCCGCCGAGGGCTTCGGCGGGATCGGGCTCGGCGAGATCGGGAGGATCGGCGACGGCCGCGGAAGCTCGGCGCCGAAAGTAAGGATGGGCGCCACGTCGGTGAGCGGCCGGCTCCCGCCGGAGGTCATCCAGCGCATCGTGCGGCAGAATTTCGGCCGCTTCCGCCTCTGCTACGAGAACGGCCTCAAGACCAAGCCGGATCTGGCGGGCCGCGTGACGGTGAGGTTCGTCATCGGGCGAGACGGCTCGGTGCAGGGCGCGCCGGCGGACGGCGGCTCCGACATGCCCGACAAGGCGGTGCTCTCCTGCGTGCTCCGCGCCTTCACCGGTCTCTCCTTCCCCGAGCCGGAGGGCGGGATCGTCACCGTCGTCTACCCGATCATGTTCTCCCCCGGAACGCCGGCGCCGAGCGCGTCGGCGCCGGCGCCGTAGCGGTGCTCAGATCCTCCCCGCCGCCCCCAGCTCCGCGGGCTGCTCCTTCTCCTTGAGCACCAGCGCGAGCGCCGCGCCCACGGCGAAGCCGCCGACGTGGGCGAGCCATGCGACCTGCGTCTTCTGGAACATCATCAGGAATTGCAGGCCGATCCAGATCGCGAAGTACCAGGCGACGCCGATGCGCAGGCGGAAGAAGAAGAGCACGACCCAGACCTTCACCTTCGGGAAGAGCACCAGGTACGCGCCCATGAGGCCGGCGATCGCGCCGGAGGCGCCGACCATCACCTCGTTGCTCGAGAGGTTGCCGGCCATGTGCGCGAGCGCGCCCGCCACCGCCGAGACCAGGTAGAGCAGGATGAACTTCTTCTTGCCGAGACGGTCCTCGACGTTGTCGCCGAAGATCCAGAGGAAGTAGAGGTTGCCGATGAGGTGCGCCCAGCTGCCGTGCAGGAACGCATGGGTGACGAGCCCGAGGAAGTTGTGGCCGGCGAGGAAGAGCGCCGGCGTGAAGCCGAAGTCGTGCATGAAGCTCTCGCCGCCCGGCGCCTTGCCGTCGGGGCCGAAGAGGCCGAGCTCCAACCCGAACAACAGAGGGAGCCCGGCGCAGAGCCCGTAGACGAGGTGCGGCGTGCGCCTCACCGGGTTCCAGACCTCGACCGGGATCATGGTGACGAGCTGGATGAGGTAGAGCACCGTGCCGGGCTTCGTCCCGAGGACCTCGCGCTCGCCGTGCGCCATCTGCGAGATCGCGGCGAGCTTGGGCGCCTCCCAGGCGTCGAGCCAGAGGCCGCGGCAGGTGTCGCAGGCATCGACCTCGACGCTCTCGCCGCCCCAGGCGACGAGGTACGTGGTGAGGTAGCCGTGCCCGGCGGGGCAGAGGATGTTCGCCCGGACCGGCGGGCGCGCCAGCATCTCCGACTTCCAGCGGGCCGGGTCGGACGACTCGCCGTAGGTCGCGCCCATCTCGCCCGCGTCGAGGAACGTGCCCCCGCAGCGGTAGCAGTGATCCGCCTCCACGGCTCCGTGGAGGTGGGGCATGAGGGGCGTGAGCGGGTACGTGCAGCGAGCGCAGTGACGCATCGGGGGCGAGACCGCGATCGTAGCGGCGCAGCGCCGGCGCGTCCTGTGTTTCAATCCCGGGATGGCCGACGCGATCGAGCTGCCGCCGGGACACCCGGCGGTCGGCGGGCTCGTGGGGGGTGAGTCCCCCAACGTCGTCGCGCACAACCTGCCGCGCGCGCCGGGCCCGCTCGTGGGGCGCCGCGACGAGGTCCGCGCGATCCTGGCGCTGTTCGACGCCGACGAGCGGCTGGTGAGCGTCACGGGGCCGGGGGGCATCGGGAAGACGAGGCTCGCGCTCGCGGTCGGGCACGAGGTCGTGCAGGGCGATTCCTCCTCGAGGCCGGCGGAGGTCTGGTGGTGTGAGCTCGCCGACGCCGAAGGGGTGAGCGGGATCTGCGATGCGGTCGCCGGCGCCGCCGGCGTGCCCGGCGCGGGCGCCGGCGCCGAGGATCCGGTGGAGCGCCTCGGCCGCGCGCTCGCCTCACGCGGGGAGGTGCTGCTGCTCCTCGACAATTTCGATCACCTCGGCGCGCACGCCGCCGCGACCGTCGGGCGATGGCTCGAGCGAGCGCCCGAGGCGCGGTTCCTGATCACGACGCGCGAGCGGCTCCGGCTCGAAGGCGAGGCCGCGCGCGAGCTCGGGCCGCTCGGCTTGCCGGACGGGGCCGCGGCGATCGAGGACGCCGACGCCGTCGCCCTCTTCGTTCGCTGCGCCGAGCGCGCCCGCAGCGGCTTCACGCTCGCGCCCGCCGACGCCCCGTTCGTCGCCGAGATCGTGCGCGAGCTCGACGGCGTGCCGCTCGCGATCGAGCTCGCCGCCGCGCGCACCGCGGTCATGGGGCCGCGCGCGCTCCTGCACCGGCTCACGAGCCGCGCCGAGGTGCTCGCGCGATCGCGGCGCGGAGGCCCGGATCGCCACGCCACGCTCGAGGCCGCGATCGACGGCTCGTGGATGGCGCTCGCGGCGTGGGAGCAGGACGCGCTCGCGCAGTGCTCGGTGTTCCGCGGAGGCTTCTCGATCGAGGCGGCCGAGGCGGTGCTCGATCTCGGCGCCCACCCGGACGCGCCCGCCGTGCTCGACGTGCTCTCGGCCCTGCGTGACAAGTCGGTGGTGCGGGCGTGGCAGCCGCGCGCGCCGGCGGGCGAGCTCCGGCTCGGGCTCTACGCGAGCATCCGCGACTACGCGGCCCGGAAGCTCTCGGACGCCGCCGCGACGGCGGCGATGGCGCGCCACGCCGAGCACGTGGTCGCGACCGCCGAGGCATGGGCGGCGGGCACGCGCGGGCGCGAGGGCCCCACGCTCCGGGCGCGCGTGCTGCTCGAGCGCGAGAACCTCCTCGCCGTGGTGGAGCGGGTGCTGGGGCGAGGACCGGTGACGGCGCGCGCGGCCGAGCCGGCGCTGCGCGCGATCCTGGTGCTCGCCTCGGTGCTGCTCGACGAGGGGCCGCTCGAGACCTACGTGCGCCTGCTCGATCCGGCGCTCCAGGCGACGCGCGACTCGGGCGCCGATCCCCGCCTCGTCGCGCACGCGTTCGCGCTCCGGGGCACGCTCCAGCGGCTGCGCGGCGAAGAGCGCGCGGGCTCGCGCGATCTCGTGCAGGCGCTGGCGCTGGCGCGCACCCTCGGCGAGGCCAAGCCATCGCCGCCCGAGTGGACGACCAGGCTCGAGGCGCGCGTCACCCTGGAGCTGGGGGACGCGCTCGCCGATCAGGGCGAGCTCGAAGCGGCGCGCGAGCACCACGCACGCGCGCTGGCGATGCTCGAGTCGAAGGGGCTCCTCGGCGAGGCCGCGCACGCGCTGGCGCGGCTCGGCGCGGTCGTCGCGCGGCTCGGGCATGACGCCGAGGCGAAGGCGCTGCTCGAGCGCGCGCTCGCCGCGCACCGCGCCGCCGAGGACGTGCTCGCCCTCCCCGGCGACCACCGCCTGCTCGGCGCGCTCGAGCTCGACCTCGGCAGGATCGAGGAGGCGCGCGCCCACGCCGGCCTGGCCCTCGCGCTCGCCCGAGAGCAGCGCGATCGCCGCGGCGAAGCGCTCGCGCTCGAGCTCGGCGGTTTCGTCGCGCAGCTCGCGGGCGAATACGCCGCCGCGCGCGCCGCCTACGAGGCCGCGGCGGCGACGTTCGGCGATCTCGGCGTCGCGGCGCTCGAGGCGCGCGTCGCCGGGCGCCTCGGCGTCCTCTGTCGGGAGGAGGGCCGCGCCGGTGAGGCGTACGCGCTGCTCTCGCAGGCGCGGCGCGGCGGCGCGGGCGGCGGCGCGGCGCGCGCGCACCACGTGATCTTCGCCGCGCACCTCGCGGGGCTCGACGCCGAGGCCGGACGGCGCGACGAGGCGCTCGCGGGCCTCGAGCGCGCCCGCGCCGCCGCCGGAGCGAAGCCCGACCGCGCGGCGCAAGCCGGCGTCGAGATCGAGCGCGGCCCCCGCGATCCGGGGCTCGGCGCC
>CAYJPW010000124.1:0-31742 GCA_964372055.1 uncultured Polyangiaceae bacterium | reverse complement strand
GGCGAAGGCGGCGGCTCGGCCCGCTGAGGCGGCCGCTCCGGCCCCGGCGGCGCCTCCGAACGCGACGCCCGGCCCCGGCGCGCCGCCCCCGGCGGGCAAGCCGGCCGCCCCGGCCCCCATGCGCGACTCCGCCTTCTGAAGCACCGAACGCGAGCCCTCGCGCTCGGCGCACCAAAGAAGGCGTCCGGCGCGCCGCGCCCGCGGTAAACTGCGGGTCATGCGTCGCTTCCTCCTCGCCTCCATCCCCGTCGCGCCGATCGCCCTCGCCATCGGGGCGTGCGGCCAAGGCGGGCCCGCCTCGATCGGCCTCGTCATGAAGGCGCCGCAGGGCCTCCTCTCCGACGCCGAGTCGGTCAAGCTCACCGTCTTCGACGCGGGGCAGAGCAAGTGCGGGAGCACCGGGCACGTCGAAGTGCCGTCGGGCGAGGGCGTGCAGTCGTTCGATCTCGAGAAGAGCGGGTGCGCTTCGGGCGCCACCTGGTGCAAGGACATCGAGCTGGACCAGGACGGGAGCACCAAGATGTTCGCGGTCGTGGCGAAGAACGCGACCGGCACCATCGCCGAGGGCTGCGCCACGGCGACCATCGACCAGGATCCCGTCGAGGTCACCATCAAGGTGCAGCGGTACGTCGCGCCCTCGTGCTGCAACGACGGCGTCGTGCAGGTGGGCGAGCTCTGCGATCTCGGCGCGCAGTCGTCGACCGACTGCAGCGGGGGCGCGGGCGGCGCCTGCAAAGGGATCCCCGCCGACGACGTGTGCACCTGCGATTGCCAGGCGCAGGAGGTGCCGATCGACCACGTCGCGTCCGCGCCGCTCCCGGTCGCGGGGACGAAGTCGCAGCTCGCGATGGCCTTCTCCCCCGGCAACACCAAGATCAACGACGGCCTGCGCGCGGTGTTCACCGACAAGAGCTCCGGCGCCAACGGCGGCACCGACGTGCAGCTCCGCGTGATGCAGAAGGACCTCTACCCCGTCCCGGTCGAGGTCTCGGCGCCGCTCTCGAACGCTCTGCGGCTGCCGCTCCTGTGCACGGCGGTCGCCGGGCAGGGCGCCGTGCGCACCCAGGAGGCCGCCGCGATCGCGCCGATCTCTTCGACGGCGATCGCGGTCGTGTACGCGAGCGACGAGAAGGTCGCCGGGCGGTTCGACGTCCTCCTGAGCGCGCAGGGTCCCGACGGCTGCGCCGACCTCGCACCGGTGCAGCTCAACACCACGCTCGAGGACTCGACCGCCCCCGACGTCGCCGCCGGGCCCACGGGCTCGGGGCTCGTCGTCTGGGTGCGCGGCGGGCGCATCATCGGCCGCATCTGGAAGACGACGGGTGAGCTCTACCCCGCGGCCGCCGAGCTCGACTTCGGCCCGGGCAGCCAGGCCCGCGTCGCCGGCAACGACAAGGGCTGGGTCGTCGCCTACGCCGGCGCCGGCAGCAACGACGGCGACGGCGTCTTCACCAAGTCGGTGGACCCGGCCGGCGCGATCGGCGCCGAGGTGAAGGTGAACGCCGTCACCGACGGCGTGCAGGATCAGGTCGACGTCGCCCTCCACGGCGACCGCACCATCGTCGTCTGGCACAGCGGCGGCGACGTCTACTTCCAGCGCTTCGACGCCTCGCACAACCCCGTCAGCGGCGATCAGAGCGAGCCGATCCACAAGGACACGAACGGCGAGCAGTCGAACCCGACGGTCGCCTCGGGCAACGCCCTCGGCGACTTCTTCGTGGTCGCGTGGGAAGAGATCGACAAGGGCGGCATCGGCGCGCGCTACGTCGGCGGCGACACCGGCTTCGCGTACAACAACATCACCGGCCAGAACGACGACTTCCCCGCCGAGAACCAGGGGGTCCACTTCGGCGTGGCGGGCTCGCGCCGCCTGCCGGCCATCGCCATCGGCGGCGCGGGGTACATCGCCATCGGGTGGCAGGACGAGCTGCCGGATCACGCCGGCATCTACGTCCGCCGCTTCCCGCTCCCGCAGTGAGCCGACGTCCTCCCGTCGCCGCACTCCCCTCTCCCCCCGGGAGACGGGGGTGAGGGCGTCGGGTCAGTTCGCCGGCGCCGGGTCGTCGCGGATGTACGCGATCGTGCGGATGGTCTCGACGATCCGCTCGCGGTCCTCGGGGCGCAGATCGATGAAGCGGATGCCCATGCCCGGGTTCGGGTTGTCGCGGAGCGGGCGCACGGCGTTGACCCACTGCACCGTGCCGCGGAGCACGAAGCTCTCCGTGCTGTGGGGCGGCGCGAAGCGCAGGGTGAGCTGCGTGCCGACCGGGAGCGGATCGGTGGTGCGCACGAAGATCCCCATCTCGGAGATGTTGGTGATCGAGGCGTAGAGGAAGGTCTCCTCCGTCTCGCAGTCGACCGACCACGTGACCTCGATGCGCTCCGCCGATCTCCGGTTGAGGGAGTCCGGCGGGGGATCGCTCGCGCGGCCGTCGGTCATGACCCTGCGCGTAGTCGCTTTCGGAACGGGCGTCGAGCCTACCGAACGCGGATCGCGCCCCCGTTCACGCGGTTCTCGTGGTTCGGTCCTCGCGTGACCCGGAAGCGGTTGTCGCCGGAGAAGAAGCCGAAGAAGACGGTGTAGTCCCCCGGCGTGAAGTTCGGCTCGAGCTGGAACTCGTAGTCGTCCACGACGACATCACCGGGCTGCCAGAGGCTCATCGGGTACTTCCCGTCGAGGACGGCATGGTCGCCGTTGAAGCGCCGCTGGTAGCCGTCGATGTGGATGAACGCCTTCCAGGTGGAGGTGATGGGCCGCAGCACCCGGTAGTAGAAGCGCAGCCGGTAGCTCTGGGCGGGGACGACGTCGTCGAGCAGCTTGCCGCGGAGATCGGTCACCTCCCAGCCGAGCACCTCGAGCTGATCCTCGAACTGGGCCTCGACGGGGCGGGCGGGGCGCACCGGCTCGTCGAGGACGACCGAGGTGAGCCAGCTCTCGTTCTTGTGCTCGCCGAGCTGGTTCGACACGAGCAGGATCTGGCTCGAGCGGCCGTCGAGCACCGGGAGGTTCTTCGAGGCGAGCTTGCGGTAGAGCGAGTTGAGCTTCGTCAAATCGTCGGCCTTGACGATCATGAAGCGGCGCTGGTCCATCCGCTCGGTGAGCCAGGCGAACGCGCGCGCCGCGTCGCTGAACGACTCGACCTCGCCCGCGTGGTAGTAGGCCGCGGCGCGGTTGCGGACGCCGACGAGCGCGAGCGGCTCGCCCGGGCCGATGCGCGCGTACGACTCGAAGACCTCCTTCGGGGAGAGCTGCGCCGCGAGCGCCGGGTAGTACCAGAAGGCGAGGACGGCGCCGGCGAGCACGCCGGCGATCGAGGCCCAGGCGGCGCGCGGGAGCCGAGCGCGGCTCGTCGCGAACGAGAAGAGATCGCGCACCGCATACCCGACGGGCACGAAGGTCACCGCAACGAGCGGCGCCGCCCACCAGAGGTTGAGCCCTGCCGAGATGAAGTTCTGCGGCAGCTTGTCGACCGGCGCCCACCCGAGGCGCTTGCCGAAGAAGAGCATGGCGCCGAGCCCGACCAGCGCGGCCTCGATGACGATGAGCGTGAAGACCAGGTTCCCGCCCCAGGCGCGCGCCACCTCGCGCGCGAAGGTTCGGCAGCTCTCGACGCGGCGCCGGAAGAGGGCGCGCGGGCCGCGGGCGAGCTCGGGCGGCTGCACCTCGAACCACGTCAGCGCGAGGAGCAACGCGAACGCCGCCGCGGCGATCTTCATGGCGCGGCCGGCCTCCTGCTCGAAGCTCTTCGGGAACGTCGGCTTGTCGACCACGAACACCGCGAACGCCTTCTCTGGCATGCTGGTCATGTCGCGGTAGAGGACGAACGCGAGCAGGACCACGCCGAGGGCGAGCGCGCGGGACGGCGCGGCGGCGCGCTCGAGATCGACGATCGCGACCGCGGCGATCCCGGCGAGGAGCGCGGTGCCGGCGAAGGGGACCGGCCCGGTGCGCGGCCCGAGGTAGGCCGAGGCGGCGAAGGCGACGCCCGCGCCGACGAGGAGCGCGACGCGCGCCCCGGTCTCGCGCTCGAAGGCGGCGCGCTCGCGGGCGGCCGGCGCCCGCATCAGGAGACCGACCGCGAACGGCAGGAAGGCGCTCCACGGAAAGAGCGCGTGGCCGAGATCGCGGAGCGCGAGATCGAACGTCGCCTCGGTCGGCGGCTTCTTCAGCACCGCCACGCCGAGCACGCGGGCGAGCGGCGCGTCGGCCGCCTGCCGCGCGAGGAGATCGGCGGCGACCAGCGCGGTGACGATCCCGGCGGCGAGGCAGAGCGCCCCGACCACGTCGGAGAAGAGGGTGCGCCGGAAGGTCTCGCCGGACCGGTCCGCGCCCGCGCGCGTCACGAGCCAGGCCGATCCCGCCGCGAGCGACGGGACGGCGACGCCGAGCAAGAGCCCCCGCGAGAGGAAGCCGGCGGCGGCGCCGGCGAGGCCGAGGGCGAGCCAGGCGATCGGCACGAAGGGAGACCGCTCGCCCGCCTCGCGCTCGCCGCGGTCGAACACGGCGCCGGTGAGCCCCGCGAAGGCGGCCGCGACCGACGCCATCGTGACGACGTCGCCGAGCATCGTGCGGGCCTGCATGAAGTAGAGCGGCATCGTCACCAGCGCGAGCGCGCCGTAGAGGCCCGCGCGCCGGCCGACGAGCCGCGAGAGGAACACGAAGAGCACCGCCACCCCGGCGAAGCCCCAGACGGCGAGCGGGAGGCGGCCCGACCAATCGTGCAGGCCGAAGAGCTTGAAGCCGAGGGCCATCGACGTGAACGGCAGCTCGCCCATCTCGAGATCGGTCAGGGTGGGCAGGCCGCCCTGCGCGCCGGGGATCTCGAGCCCCTTGGCGCCGAAGGCGTGGATGGCGATGCGGCGAGCGAGGTCGGCGCTGTCGAGCTCGTAGGGATCCCAGATCCCGCTCTTGCCGAGGTAGGGGAAGAGCACGAGCGCCGCGGCGCCGAGGGCGAGGAGCGCCGAGAGGTCCGGGAAGCGCCGCGCCGGCGCGATCGGCCGATCGCCATCCGCGGCGCCTGCTGCGGTCGCCGGCGCCTCGGCCTTCGGCGCGCGCTTCTTCTTGCCGGGAGACCGGGGGGCTGCCACGTCGGGCCACCCTTACCCTGCCGCGCCGCGATCGCCAAGGTCGAGCTTGACCGGGCCGCGCGGGTGGGCCGGACCGCGACGGCGCTCGACTCTCGCCCGATTGCGGGCTATCGCGCGCCCCGTGGCACGCCGAGCGGAACGACCGAAGCCCGAGACCCGACCGCGCCGGAGCGGCAAGGTCGCGCTCGTCGGGCGCCCCAACGTGGGGAAGTCGACGCTGCTCAACGCCGCGCTCGATCAGCCGCTGGCGATCGTCTCCCCCACCCCGCAGACGACGCGCGACGCCCTCCTCGGGGTCATCCACCACGGCGACGCCGAGATCGCGCTGCTCGACACGCCCGGGCTCCACAAGCCGGTGACGCAGCTCGGGCGGGTGATGAACCGGACGGCGCGCGAGGCGGCGCGCGAGGCCGACGTGGTCGTCTTCGTCACCGACCTGCCGCCGCCGAAGAAGGGCGCGGCGCCGGTGGGGCGCGAGCGCCCGCTCACCCCGCACCCCGGGGACCTGACGCTGCTCGCCGACATCGGGCGGGACGCGAAGGCGCTCCTCGTCGTCAACAAGGTCGACCGGGTCAAGGAGAAGGCGCGCCTCTTGCCGCTCCTCGAGGCGCTCGCCAAGGTCCGCGACTTCGCCGCGATCATCCCGGTGTGCGCCCTCAAGGCCGACGGCGTGAAGCGCGTGCTCGACGAGGTCGCGAAGCTCTTGCCCGAGGGCGCGTGGCGCTACGGCGAGGACGAGCTCACCGACCGCCCCGTCCGCTTCTTCGCCGCCGAGTACGTCCGCGAGCAGATCCTCCGCGCCACGCGCGAGGAGGTGCCGCACGCGGCCGCGGTCAGCATCGACGCCTTCGTCGAGCCCGGGCCGGGCCGCCGCGTCGCCCGGATCGACGCGACCATCCACGTCGAGCGCGACGGCCAGAAGAAGATCCTCATCGGCGCGGGCGGCGAGATGCTCAAGCGCATCGGCACCGCCGCGCGGCAGCGGATCGAGGCGCTCACGGGGCAGCCGGCGAACCTCAAGCTCTGGGTGCGCGTCACGCCCGACTGGCGGCAGGAGTCCTCGATGCTCGAGGAGCTCGGCTACGGCGGCGAGCGGAGCGCCGCCGTCGCGAGCGAGCCGGGCGCCGCCGATTTCGAGGCCGGCTTGGCCGACGGCGGCGACGCGCCGGGCGGCGCCGGCGAGCCGGAGGAGCAATGACCCGCCGCGCCCGACCCGATCCCGTCCCGGCGGAGGCAGAGGTCGACGCCGCGCCGCCCGAGGCGCCGGCGCTGCCCACGTCGGGCATCGTCGCCATCGTCGGCAGGCCCAACGTCGGCAAGAGCACGCTCTTCAACCGGCTCGTGGGCCGGCGCTCGGCCATCGTCCACGACGAGCCCGGCGTCACGCGCGACCGCCACTACGGCGACGTCACCTCGCGCGGCCGCCGCTACACGCTCGTCGACACCGGCGGATTCGATCCCGAGAGCGACGATCCGATGCGCCAGGGCATCAAGCGCCAGATCGAGGTCGCGATCTCCGAGGCCGACGTCATCGTCTGCGTGCTCGACGCGAGCCTGCCGCCCACGCCGGCCGATCACGCCGAGCTCACGCTCCTCCGGCGCGCCGACAAGCCGACCCTCTACGTCGCCAACAAGGCCGACTCGCCCCGGCTCGAGGCCGAGGCGAGCGATCTCTATCGCCTCGGGATGGAGCGGCTGCTCTTGGCCAGCGCGCTCCACGGCCGCGGGATGGCCGAGCTCGAGAACGCGATCGCGCGCGCGCTGCCGCCCCCCGCCGAGGCGGAGCCGGTGCTCGAGGACGCCGAGGCCACCCGCATCGCCGTCGTCGGCAAGCCGAACGCCGGCAAGTCGTCGCTGGTCAACCGCCTGCTCGGCGAGGAGCGCCTCCTCGTCGACGAGCGGCCGGGCACGACCAGGGACCCGATCGACGCGCGGCTCGAGCGCGGCGGCCGGCGCTTCGTGCTCGTCGACACCGCCGGGATCCGGCGCAAATCCAAGGTCGCCAAGGAGCACAGCGTCGTCGAGGCGGTGAGCATCTTGCAAGCGATCCGGGCCATGGAGCGCTCCGAGGTGGTCCTCCTCCTCTGCGACGCCGCCGAGGGCGTCGCCGAGCAGGACGCGAAGATCCTCGGGCTCGCCGTCGATCGCGGCCGCGGCATCGTCATCGGCCTCAACAAGATCGATCGGCTCGACAAGAAGGGCGTCGGGGCCGCGGAGGAGGCCGCCCGCGACAAGCTCACGTTCGCGCCGTGGGCGCCCGTGGTGAAGGTGAGCGCCAAGACGGGGCGCGGCGTCGACACGCTGCTCGAGACGGTGTCGCGCGTCGCCGGCGCCTTCAAGAAGCGCGTGCCGACGGGCGAGCTCAACCGCTTCTTCGAGCAGGTCCTGCTCACGCACCCGCCGCCGACGAGCGGCGGGCGGGCGCCGCGGCTCTTCTACATCACCCAGGCCGAGACGGCGCCGCCGCTCTTCGTGGTGATGGCCAGCGATCCGGAGAAGATCCACTTCAGCTACCAGCGGTACGTGATGAACCAGCTCCGGCAGACCTTCGGCTTCGAAGGCGTCCCGGTGCGGGTCAGGTACAAGGCGCGGCGGAGGAAAGAGCGGTGAGCGCTCCCGGCGCGCGCGTCCTCGTCGTCGAAGACGATCCCGAGGTGCTCCGCGCGCTCCGCGCTTGCCTCGAGCAGGCCGGCTACGAGGTCGACGAGGCCGCCGACGGGCGCGAGGCGCTCGAGCGGGCGCGCGCGCCGCACCCGCCCGAGGTGATGGTCGTCGACCTGATGCTGCCTGTCATGGACGGCTGGGCGCTGCTCGCCGAGCTCGACGCCGATCCCGCGCTCCGCCGCGTCCCGGTGGTCGTGGTGTCGGCCGGCGGCGAGCTCGCGCTCGGCTCGGTCTCGGCCGCGGCCGAGGTGGCGAAGCCCATCGATCCCGACGAGCTCGTGGCGGCGGTCGATCGCGTCGCGGGTCGCTGACCCGATCTCGGCGGCGCGCTCCGGCGGGCGCGCGCTCGCGCCGCCCCGCCGCGACCACGCCCGCTCCACCCCACCTCAGGCGGGGCCTCACGCGACGTGCCGCGACGGCCCGACTTCGCGGATCGCGGGCGCGCCGGCTAGCTTCGGCCCGGAACGAGATGGGCACCGGGACGCAGGAGCACGACATCCGCAAGCTGGGGGGCCGGCCCGCGCGAGCCCGGGGTCAGACCCGCACGGCCTTTGCCGCTCGAGCCCGAGCGCGATCCGCTCTCGCGGTCGCTCGAGCCCCGGCGCGTTCCGCCTCCGCGGTCGCTGGAGCCGAGCGCGTCGCCGTCCTCCTGCGGCTCTGCGATCTCTGCGACGAGGCGGCGCGCGTCGAGCGGCGGTCGCGCGGGGCGCTGGCTCGGCTCGAGCGGAGCGCCGCCGCGCTCGCGGCCGAGGGGCGCGGTGGCGCAGAGCTCGATCGGATGATCGCCGCCGCACGAGGAGCCTACTGGCGGGTCGCGTGCGTCCGCGCCCTCGTGGAGGACGATCTCGCGCGCGCCGCCGCGGAGCTCCACCGCGCCGCGGGCCGGCCGGAGGCTTGATCGACGGAGCGTGCCGCGCCGCGGCGCGCTACGCGGGCGCGAGGATCTCGGCGATCCGCGCGAGCGCCGTGATGTCGTGCACGTCGTGCGGGTAGGCGGGGACGTCGGCCCTGAGCGTGCTCCCCGGCGCCTCCTCGTCGAGCGCGGCGTCGAGCGCGAGCAGGTGGATCTGGTCGAGCTTGCCCTGATCGGTCTCGTCGGCGGCGGCGCGGGCGAGGCGGCGGGGCGCGTCGGCGTCGAGCCGGAGGCCGCGCTCGCGGGCGGCGCGGGCGATCTCGGACTCGGGCACGGCGGGGTGCTGGGGGTGGACCCGGTTCACGACGTAGGCGTCGCGCGGCATGCCTTGCGACTTGAGGCGGTCGGCGAAGAAGAGCACCTCGCGCACGCAGAGCGGATCGGGCGTGGTCACGAGCACGTAGGCGACGTCGCTGCCGCGGAGGGCCGAGGCCACCTCGTCGGCGCGCTTGCGCCAACCGCCGAAGAGCTCGTTGATCTCGGTGACGAAGCCGGCGATCTGCTCGAGGAAGCCGGAGCCGGTGAGCTTGCCGATGCCCTTCAGGATCGCCGCGGCGCTCTTCGCGACCAGGTTGAAGCTGAGCTTCCCCGAGGTCTGGAAGGCCTGGACGAACCAGCGGATCGCCGCGCTGTCGATGGCGCCGACCAGGCGCTCGGGCGCGTCGAGGAAGTCGAGCGCGTTGGTCGTCGGCGGCGTGTCGAGGAGGATGAGGTCGTACGCGGCGTCGCGCTTCACCGCATAGAGCTTCTCCATCGCCATGTACTCCTGGGTGCCGGCGAGCGAGGTGGAGATGTACTTGTAGAGGACGTTGCCGAGGATCTGGTCGCGCTTCTGGGGCGTCGGGGCGAGCGACGTGACCAGAGCGTCGAACGTCGTCTTCGTGTCGAGGCGCATCACGGTGAGCGAGCCCGGCACCGCGACGCCGGCCGCCCGGAAGAGGGACGGGTCGATGAGGTGCGCCTCGGTCGTCATCCGCTCGAGGCCGAGGCTCTGCGCCAGGCGCCGGGCCGGGTCGATCGTCAGGCAGAGGACGCGCTTGCCGCGCCGGGCGGCGGCCAGCCCGAGCGCGGCCGTGGTCGTGGTCTTTCCGACGCCGCCGCAGCCGACGCAGAGGATGACGCGCCGCGAGTCGAGGAGCGGGGCGAGAGACGTCACGCGAGCGGCCTTTAGCACGTCCGCGGGCCGCTCGGACGGACAACCGCCTGCGCAACGCCGCCGAGACCGGCGGAGCGCCGCGCGCGGAGCTACGCCCCCAGGATCCGGCGGCAGCCCGCGGCAGCGCGCTCGATCGAGGCGCTCCGGCGCACCCCGCCGCCGCGGCCGCGGCCGCACAGGACCGCCTCGGCCCCGTCGATCGCGACGGTGCGGACGAGGACCTCGCCGGAGAGCGCCGCGATGCGCGAGCCCACGGTGGCGCTCGCGACGGCGCCGGGGTTCGCCAGGAGCGGCGCGAACGCGGCGAGCTCTTCGCATGCCGGCCAGGCGCCGGCGCCGGCGACGAGGCAGCCGGTGTCGTCGACGAGGACGACCGCGTCGAGATCGGCCTCGAGGCGCGTGAACGAGAGCTGGTAGTGCAGGGCCGTGATCGGGTCCTCGCTGCGCCGCCGTCGGCGCTCGAGGTCCTTGGTCGTGTCGGGGATCGGCAAGGCAGCCTCCCGCGGCCCCTCCCGGACCGCGCATCGGTAGCGAGGCGAGGATCGCCCGCGCGCGGCGGCTCGGCCAAGTTCGGCGCGGCGGGCGAGCGCGGCGCGCAGGCGTGGGCTACGCTCGCGCCGATGCCGATGCGCGGGTTCATCGACCTGCACTGCCACTGGGTCGCCGGGATCGACGACGGCGCGAGGACGCCCGACGAGAGCGTGGCGCTGCTGCGCGCGCTCCGCGAGGCCGGCTTCGACGCCGTCTGCGCCACGCCGCACATGCGCCCCGGGATGTTCGACAACACCGCGGCCGATCTGCGCGCCGCGTTCGACACCACGTGCGCCGCGCTCCGAGAAGCCCCGGGCCTCCCCGATCTGATGCTCTCGTCCGAGCACTTCTTCGACGACGTCGTCTTCCAGCGCTTCATGGAGGGCGACGCCCTGCCCTACCCGGGCGGCCACGCCGCCCTCGTCGAGTTCCCCTCGCGGACGTTTCCGACGAGGGTCGCCCATCGCTTCTTCGACCTGCGCCGGCGCCGCATCCGGCCCGTCCTCGCCCACCCCGAGCGGTACGAGCCGGTGTGGCGCGACGCGTCGCTGCTCGAGCCGCTCCTCGACGGCGGCACCGTGCTGCTGCTCGACGTCGCCGCCCTCGCCGGCAAGTACGGCCGGGCGCCCCGGCGCGCCGCCGAGGAGCTCCTCGAGGACGGCTTCTACTACGCGGCCTGCAGCGACGCGCACAAGGCCTCCGACGTCGCCGACGTGAAGAAGGGCATCGAGCTGCTCTACGACCGCCTCGGGCGCGAGGAGGCCGACCTCATGCTCATCGGGGGCCCGCGCGCCATCCTCGACGGCACCGTCGAGGTCTGAACGAGCCGGAATTTTCACAGGGAGACGGGGAGACAGGGAGATTTTCATTCGGTGGATTGGCGTGTGCGCCGCGCTAGGCGCGCACGCCGATCCCCCGAATGAAATCCTCCCCGTCTCCCTGTGAATTTTTCCGCCGGCGCTCCGGCGGCGCCGGCCCACGCGAAACAGAACCGGCCCGCCGCGCATCCAAGGCCCGGGAAGGAAGGCCAGAGGTGGAAGAGCTGATCCGGAAGATCGAGGACCGGCGCGCGCGGGTGGTGGTGATCGGCATCGGCTACGTCGGCCTGCCGCTCGTGGTCGAGTTCGCCAGGGCGGGGTTTCACGTCACCGGGTACGACAAGGACCGGAGCAAGGTGCGCCTGCTCGGGATGGGCGAGTCGTACATCGGCGACATCCCGTCGGCGACGCTCAAGCCCCTGGTCGACTCGGGCAAGCTCACCGCCTCGAGCGACCCCGACGTCCTCGGCTCGGCCGACGCCATCGTGGTGTGCGTGCCCACTCCGCTCAACAAGACGAAGGAGCCGGACATGCGCTTCATCGCCTCGGCGAGCGACGAGATCGCCGAGCACCAGCACGCGGGGATGCTCATCGTGCTCGAGTCGACCACCTACCCGGGCACCACCAGCGAGGTGCTCATCCCCAAGCTCACGCGCGGCGGCTTCACCCTCGGCGAGGACGTCTTCGTCGCCTTCAGCCCCGAGCGCGTCGATCCCGGCAACAAGACCTACTTCACCCGGAACACGCCCAAGGTCGTGGGCGGCGCGACGCCGGCCTGCCTCGAGGTGACCCGCGCCCTCTACGGCAAGATCATCGACACCCTGGTGCCGGTCTCGAGCTGCGAGGCCGCCGAGATGGTGAAGCTGCTCGAGAACACGTTCCGCGCCGTGAACATCGGCCTCGTCAACGAGGTCGCGATCATGTCGCGCAAGCTCGGGATCGATCCCTGGGAGGTGATCCGCGCCGCGGCGACCAAGCCGTTCGGGTACATGCCGTTCTACCCGGGCCCGGGGCTCGGCGGTCACTGCATCCCGATCGATCCCTTGTACCTGTCGTGGCGGATGAGGACGCTGAAGTACAACGCGCGCTTCATCGAGCTCGCGGACACCATCAACAGCAGCATGCCCGAGTACGTCGTGGCGCTGACGCAGGAGGCGCTGAACCGCCTCAAGAAGGCGCCCAACGGCTCCCGTATCCTCGTGGCCGGGGTCGCGTACAAGCGCGACGTCGCCGACTACCGCGAGTCGCCCTCGTTCGACATCATCCACCAGCTCCGCCACCTGGGCGCCGAGGTCAGCTACGTCGATCCGATGGTGCCCGAGGTCGACGAGCACGGGCTCGAGATGCGCTCGGTCTCGCCGAGCGCCTCGTTCGCCGACTACGACGCGGTGGTGCTGGTGACCGATCACAGCGGGTTCGACTACGCCCGCATGCTCCGCGAGGCTCCCATCGTGGTCGACACCCGCGACGCGCTCCGCGGCGTGCCGGGCGAGCGGTCGAAGATCGTCAGGCTCTAGCGATCCCGCCCGGCGCCCGCGGGCTACCCTTCCCGCTCCGGTCCGCGTCGGCCGCCGCCGGGCGGCATCTCGCTTCGACTGTGGGCGAAGCCGCGCTACATTCGGCCGCCCATGGCAGAGGAGCAGGTCGAGGAGCGTCCGGCCGAGGCGCCGCGAGGCGGCGTCCTCCAGCGCCACGGCACCAAGCTCGCCCTCTCGCTCCTGCTCGGCGTGGGGCTGGCGTGGCTCCTCGGCCGCGGCGGGCTGCCGCTCTTGCCGGCGCGGTCCAGCTTCTCGGGGGTCCGGTGGTGGACCGTGGGCGTTTACGTCGCCTCGCTCGCGCTGGTCCACTACTTCCGGGCGATCCGGTGGCGGTACCTCCTTCGCCCCCTCGGGCCGGTGACGTGGCGGAGCGTGCTCGCGGTCTCCTGGATCGCGTTCGGCGCCATCCTCCTCTCGCCGCTGCGCAGCGGCGAGGTCGTCCGGCCTTACCTCATCACCAAGCGCAGCTCGGTGCGGATGTGGGAGGCGACGGCGACGATCGGGGCCGAGCGCGTCATCGACGGCCTGGTGCTGAGCCTGATGCTCTTCGCCGGCCTCTCGCTCTCGTCGCCGCTCGCGCCGCTGCCCGACCACGTCGGCGACCTGCCCGTCCCCGTCGCGGCGGTGCCCGGAGCCGCGTACACGGCGCTCGCCATCTTCGTGGGGGCGTTCGCCGTGATGGGGCTCTTCTTCTGGCGGCGCGAGCTCGCCCGCCGCCTCACGCACGCGGTGTTCGATCTGGTGTCGCGGCGCCTCGCGGACCTGCTCTCCGGCATCGTGGAGCGGCTCGCCGACGGGCTCCGGTTCCTGCCCTCGGGCAAGCTGATGGTGCCGTTCGTGGCCGAGACGCTGGTCTACTGGGGCATCAACGCGCTCGGGATCTGGCTCCTGGCCTGGGGCACCGGGCTCGAGGGGATGACGCTCGCCGAGTCGTGCGTGACCATCGGCTGCATCGGGATCGGGATCCTCGTGCCCGCGGGGCCGGGGTACTTCGGCGCGTTCCAGCTCTCGACGTACATGGCGCTGGCGATGTTCTTCCCCGAGGCGATCCTCAAGGGGCCCGGCGGCGCGTTCGTGTTCCTGGTCTACGCCTGCCAGGTGGGCTGGCACCTGGTCGCGGCGGTGATCGGGCTCGCCCTCGATCCCGAGCACGGGCACACGTCGGGCTCACCGGACGAAGCGCGACAAACTTGACCCGGCGCCTCGGGAGCGCGAGATCCAGGACCATGCGTCGGCTCTTGCGTCGGGCTCTCCTCGGTGTCGCCCTCGCCGCGCCGCTCGCGCTCGCGCTGCACGCCGACGCGAGCGTTGCGTACGAGTCGCCCTACACCTACGACCAGACCTTCGGCACCGCCGTGCGGCTGGTGCGAGTGGACCTCGGGCTCAAGATCCTGGAGAAGGACCCGGACAGCGGCTTCGTCCTCTTCGAGTACAAGAGCCCCGAGAGCGGCGGCCGGGTCTCGAACGGCTCGCTCGAGATCGTGCGCGGCAAGGACCACGTCCACGTCTCGGCGCAGCTCCCGGCGATGCCGCGGTACCACGAGCAGGTCCTCATCGACGCGCTCGCGAAAAAGCTCGTGGCCGAGCACGGCGATCCTCCGGCGCGCCCGAAGCCTTTGCCGCCTCCCGCGGCGGACGACGCGGGCGACGGGCAGGCCCCGTAGGCACCTCGGTCGAGAGCTCTTCAGCTCTCGTGCTTGACGTACTCGAAGTCGACCGGCCGCCCCTTGATGCCGATCTTCGGCGCGGCGATCCAGTGCGCCATCTGCTTCGGGTCGTAGATGGGCTTCTGCATCAGGCTCTCGACGTAGCGCTCGTCGGCGGCGCTCGGGAGCCACGCGTCCTTCCGGCGCTCGTACTCTTCCTTGGTCAGCGGGTTGCCTTCGGGATCGAAGTGGAGGCCGGCGTAGATGCCGCCCTGGCGGTGGAAGCGGCGGCTCGGCAGCTTCAGCCGGAACGCGTAGCCCGCCGCCTCGATGGCTTTGTTCCACTTGTCGACGCCGCGCTGCGAGTCCTCGACGTACTCGTCGCGGAGCACCTCGTTCATCGCGTTGCGGAGCGGCACCTCCTCGTGCTTGAAGCCCGAGACGCCGCCGTTGCCCGCCGGCACCGGGATGTCCATGCCGTAGGTGCCCTCGAGCGCCTTGTGGTCCTCGTAGCTCTCCTCCTTCGCTCGGCCCTTGAGGCTCGACGCGAAGAACGAGGCGGCGTTCGACGAGATCTCGCCGCCGAAGAGATCGAGCGACACCGAGTACCAGAAGTTCAAGTACTTCTGGATGGTGGGCAGGTCGATGCCACCCTCGGCGCGGGCGTCCTCGTTCGCGTTCTTCTTCATCAGCTCGCAGGTGCGCTGGATGACGCGCAGCATCCCCGTCTCCCCCACGAACATGTGGTGGGCCTCCTCGGTGAGCATGAAGCGCGTGGTGCGCGCCAGCGGATCGAAGCCGCTCTCCGCCAGGGCGAGGAGCTGGTACTTCCCGTCGCGGTCGGTGAAGTACGTGAACATGAAGAAGTGGAGCCAGTTGGTGCACGGCTCGTTGAAGGCGCCGAGGATGCGCGGCTTGTCGGGGTTGCCGCTGCGGCGCTCGAGGAGGGCCTCGGCCTCCTCGCGGCCGTCGCGGCCGAAGTAGCTGTGGAGCAGGTAGACCATCGCCCAGAGGTGCCGGCCCTCCTCGACGTTCACCTGGAAGAGGTTCCTGAGATCGTAGAGGCTGGGGCAGCTCTTCCCGAGCAGGCGCTGCTGCTCGACGCTCGCCGGCTCGGTGTCGCCCTGGGTGACGACCAGCCTGCGCAGCATGTTGCGGAACTCGCCCGGCACCTGCTGCCACGCGCTCTCGCCCATGAAGTCGCCGAAGCCGATCTTCCGATCGGGCACCGGATCGGTGAGGAAGATGCCCCAGCGGTACTCGGGCATCTTCACGTAGTCGAAGTGGGCCCAGCCCTCGTGATCGACGCTCACGGCGGTGCGGAGGTAGACCTGGTCCTCCTGGAAGCCGTCGGGGCCCATCTCCTTCCACCAGTCGATGAACTTCGGCTGCCACGCCTCGAGGGCGCGCTGCAGCTTCTTGTCGGACGAAAGGTCGACGTTGTTGGGGATGCGCTCGGAGTTGACGACAGAGCTCACGTTCTCCTCCAATCGAACTCGGGCCGCTCCGGGCGCCCGTACATGGTGAGGGCGCCCCGCTCGCCGACGGCGTTGGGGCGCTGGAAGATCCAGTTCTGCCAGGCGGAGAGGCGCGCGAAGATCTTGGTCTCGAGCGTCTCGGGGCCGGCGAAGCGGAGGTTGGCCTCCATCCCGGTCAGGGCGTCGGGCGAGAGGCTGACGCGCTCCTCGACGGCGAGGCGCACCTCGTCCTCCCAGTCCATCGCGTCGGGCGTGAAGGTGACGAGCCCCTCCTTCAGGGCGGCACGCGCGTCGAAGAAGCCGTCCGCCTTCTTCTGGAGCTCGCCGACGCGGGCGGGCGCGTGCAGGAAGCGCGTCTCGAGCCGGGTGAGCCCGTTCGACATCGGGAGCGGGCCGAAGTTGAGCGGCGAGAGACCGATGAACGCCGCCGGCCCGTCCTCCTCGTCGCTGTCGAGCATGTACGAGCGGTCGGCGGAGAGGGCGAGCTCGAACAAGCTCCCGGTGAAGCAGCTCATCGGCTCGAGGATGGCGAACGTGCTCCGCGCGGTGAGGTCGAGGCGCTTGAGCACGCGCTTCATGTGGAGGAGCACCTCCTTCGCGAACCAGTCCGACTGCTCCGCGGCGAGCGCGGCGTCGTGGGCGCGCACGAGGGCGGCGTCGCCCTTGGTGCGGAGGAGCACGAGGCCGACGCTGTCGTGGTTGAAGCGCAGATCGAGGAGGGCGTCGTCGAGCTCGCGGAAGGCGCGGAGCGCCCACGCGTCGGCGCCGGCCTTGCGGAGCGCGGCCGCGTCGGCGGGCGCCTCGCTGTCGGGGCCGAGCACGGTGATCTCGGCGACGCGCGCGGCGCGGTTCACGCTGAGCGCGACGTAGCGATAATCGGTGCCGGAGCGCTCGCCCTCCTCCCAGCGGCGCGGCTCGAGGGGCGGGAGCTGGACGCCGGGCCCGGCCTTGCCGGGCGTCTTCGCCGCGAGCTCGCCGGCGCGCTGCATCACGGTGTGGTCGAAGCGGCTCTTCGGGATGGACTGGTCGACGAGGCCCCAGTCCTGGGCGCGCTTGCCGCGCACGCCCTCGGCCAGCGTCGAGAAGACGTCGGCGAGATCGCGGCGGACCTTGCGCTTGTCGACGAGGCGGGTGAGCCCGCCCGTGCCGGGGAGCACCGCGAGCAGCGGCGTCTCGGGGAACGAGACGGCGCTCGATCCGTCGTCGCAGAGGAGGATCTCCTCGCAGGCGAGGGCGAGCTCGTAGCCGCCCCCGGACGCGACGCCGTTGAGCGCCGCGACGTAGTGCTGGCCGCTCTCGGTGCACGCGGCCTCGAGGTAGAGGCGCGTCTCGTTGGTGAACTTGCAGAAGTTCACCTTGAACGCGTGGGTCGAGCTGCCGAGCATGTAGATGTTGGCGCCGGCGCAGAAGATCTTCTGCTGGCCGCTCGTGACCACCACGACCTTGACCTCGGGGTGCTCGAAGCGCAGCCGCTGGACGGCATCGGCGAGCTCGATGTCGACGCCGAGGTCGTAGCTGTTGAGCTTGAGCTGGTAGCCGGGGCGCATCGGCGCATCCTCGACCACGTCCATCGCGAGGCGCGCGACGGCGCCTTCGAAAGACAGCTTCCAGTGCTTGTAGCGGCTGGGGTGGGTCTCGAAGCGGACGGGCGGCTGCGGCGCGCCCTTCCCGGTCGTGGAGGGTTCCATGCGCGAGGGAATGAACCAGCCGGCCGCCTCCGAGTCAAGCACTATATTGCTTGTTGTCAACACGAGTGCGCAATATAGTGCGTACAATCATGGCGGCTTCAGCCAGCCCCGCCGCGAGCGCGCTCCTCCACCGGCTCGGCGATCGCGTCCGCTCTCGCCGCAAGGACCGCGCGCTCACCCTGCGCGAGCTCGCTCGGGCGGCGGCCGTGAGCGAGAGGTTCCTCGGGCTGCTCGAGGCGGGCACCGCGAACGTCTCGGTCACGCGCCTCGACGACATCGCGCGGGCGCTCGGGACCAGCGCGGCCGATCTCCTCGCCGACGAGGCCGGCGACGCGGGCGCGGCGAGCGCGGCGGGGCCGGCCGCTCGCGGGCCTTTGGTCGCGCTCCTCGGGCTGCGCGGCGCGGGCAAGACCGCCGTCGGCAGCCGCGCCGCCGCGCGGCTCGAGCTGCCGTTCATCGAGCTCGACGCCCTCGTCGCCGGCCGCGCCGGGATGACGCTCGAGGCCATCTTCGAGATGCATGGCGCCGCGTACTACCGCCGCCTCGAGCGGGAGGAGCTCGAGCGCCTCCTCGACCGGGGCGCCTCCGGCATCCTCGCCACCGGCGGGAGCCTGGTCACCGATGGACCGACGTTCGAGATGCTCCGGCGCGCCGCGGTGACCGTGTGGCTGCGCGCCCGGCCCGAGGACCACTACCGCCGGGTCATCGAGCAGGGCGACGCCCGCCCCATGGCGAACCGGGCCGACGCGATGCAGGAGCTCAAGGCGCTCCTGCGCGCGCGCCGCGCGCTCTACGAGCGGGCCGACCACATCGTCGACACGTCGGCGCTCGGGCTCGACCGCGCGGTCGAGCGGGTCGTCCGGATCGCGCGCGAGGCCGCACCGAGGGCCGGAGCGGCCTGACGCCTTCGCAAAAACCTTCCCATGCTGGCGCGGTCGTGCTCAAAGCCGACGGACGCCCTCGGTCGCGGGCGGTCCGTCGGCCGCTCCCCTCCGCCATGCCGCGCCTGAAGATCCTGTTCGCCGTCTCGGAGTGCGTCCCGTTCGCCAAGACCGGCGGCCTCGCCGACGTCGCGGGCGCCCTCCCCATCGCGCTGGCGGCGCGCGGGCACGACGTGCGGGTGGTCATCCCCCGCTACCGCGTCACCAAGAAGCAGCCCGCCGAGCGTCTCGAGGCGCCGCTCGGCGTCCCCGTCGGCCGCGGGGAGACCTGGTGCGCCGTCTGGGAGGCGCGCCTGCCGCCCTCGGGCCCGGCGCGCCCCAACGCGCCGCGCGTCTACCTGCTCGAGCAGAACGATCTCTTCGATCGCGACGGCATCTACAACGACGCGCGCGGCAGCTTCGGCGACAACCTCGCGAGATACACCGTCCTCTCGCGCGGCGCGCTCCAGCTCTGCCGCTACCTCGGCTGGACGCCGGACGTGGTCCACGTCCACGACTGGCCCACCTGCCTCATCCCCATCTACCTCGACACGGTCGAGGTCGGCACCGAGCTCCAGCCGATCGCGACGGTGCTCACCATCCACAACCTCGGCTACCAGGGATGGTTCGAGAAGGACGAGCTCTGGCAGACGCAGCTCGGCTGGGACGTCTTCCACGCGAAGGGGCTCGAGGCGTTCGATCGGCTGAACCTGCTCAAGGGCGGGCTCTACCACTCGACCCTGGTGTCGACGGTGTCGCCCACGTACGCGCGCGAGATCCAGACGGTCGAGGGCGGCGAGCAGCTCGACGGCGTGCTCCGCGATCGCGGCGGCGACGTCATCGGCGTGCTCAACGGCATCGACGACGCCGCGTGGAACCCGGCCACCGACACCCACCTGCCGGCGCATTTCGACGCCGACGACCTCACCGGCAAGGCCGCGTGCAAGGCGGCGCTCCAGCTCGAGATGGGCCTGCCCATCCGCCCCGACACGCCGCTCCTCGGCATCGTGAGCCGGCTCGCGCACCAGAAGGGCATCGACGTCTTCGCCGGGGCGCTCGACCGGATCCTGGCGATGGGCGCGCAGGTGGTCGTGCTCGGCTCGGGCGAGCCGTGGGCCGAGGATCTGTTCCGGCGCCTCTCGCGATCGCACCCGAGCTTCCGCGCGCGCCTGGCCCTCGACGAGGGGCTCGCGCACCGGATCGAGGCGGGGGCCGATCTCTTCGCGATGCCCTCGCGCTACGAGCCCTGCGGGCTCAACCAGATGTACAGCCAGCGCTACGGCACGCTGCCGGTGGTGCGCGCCGTCGGCGGGCTCGAGGACACCGTCGAGCACAACGTCACCGGCTTCAAGTTCGTCGAGCTCTCGGCCGACGCGCTCGCCGACACCGTCGAGTGGGCGATCGCGATCTACCGCGATCGCCCCGCGCAGTTCCGCGCCATGCAGCGTCGGGCCATGCAGAAGCCCCTCGGCTGGGACCACGCCGCGCGCCAGTACGACGCGCTCTACCGGATGGCGGTCGCGCGGCGGCGCGGCCGGCGCTAGCGCCCTCGGCGACGGAAGCGCCGGCCCATGCCCCCGCGAGCGGGAGAGGGGTGGTCGGTCGACGAGCGGCGGTCCTCAGTGCGGCTGTTCGGCGGACGCGGCGCCGGTGGGCGCCGGGACGTTCGCCGGGACGAGCTGCGGGCGGGTGACGAGCGAACGCGTGAGCGCGCGGTGCTTCGCCTCGATGACCGAGGTGAAGCTCGTCACCATCGTCAGGAACGCATCCGGCTCGAGGCCCTTGTCGGTGAGCTTGTCGCCCGCTTCCTTCGAGGCCTTGAGGAAGCCCTCGAACGCCGGGGTCATGATCTTCGGCCACGGATCGGCCGCGTGGCCGGCGGCGAACGTCTTGACCGCCTCGATCGACTTCTCGAGCTTGCCGAGCGCCTCCTTGAACGCGGCCGGATCGGGCTTCTTCGCGCCGACGAGCGCGATCATCACGCCGCGCGCCTCCTCGAACGCGGCCAGCGCCGTCTTCTGGCCCTCCTCCATCTTCGAGGTGTCGGCCGGGTGCTCCTTGCGCCAGGCGGCGATCGCGTCCCCGACCTTGGCGGACATGTCGTCGAGCTTCTTGAAGTCCTCGGTCAGCTTCTTGTGGAGCTCCTGGCCCTTCTCGAACTTGTCCTTCTTGAACTCCTCGCGCTGGTAGTACGCCTGCGCGGCGGCGATGTTCTTCGCGAGCTCGACGGCGTAGGGCGCGAACTCGCCGATCGCCGCGTCGACGGCGGGCATCGCCGGGTCTTTGAGCGAGGCGGCGGCGGTGCAGGCCCGCGCGTTGCGCTCGTGGGGCGCGCGCATCGCCATGTCGAAGGGGCGCCGCGTGGGATCGGGCAGCATCCCCGCCGGGCCGGCCGACGGGGCCCCGGAGGCCTTCGGGCGCGCGGCGGGGCCTGCGCTCCCACCGGGGGCGGTCGCCGGCATCGTCGGCGAGTGCGCGCCGCCGAAGCTCGGGAGCTTCTTCTCGCTCGGGGCGGCGTTGCCGAGGCTCCCGAGGTACGCGTCGCGCGCCTGCTTGAGGCTGAGCGAGCCGAAGTAGCAGACGTCGGCGCGATACTCCTTCATCACCTGCGGGTCGACCTTGGGTGTCGGGGCGACCGGGCTCCGGAGCGAGAGCTTGCCCTTTCCGCCGGCCGACGCGGAGGTGGCGGCCGCCGGATCGGGCTTGGCGGGAGTTTCCTCCTTGCAGCCCACGGCGGCGCCGGCGGACAGGGTGACGAGCGCGATGGGGAACAAGGACCGAAGCGAGATCATCAAGTGCCTCCTCGAGGGCTTCCCAGCGGGGGAACGGCCGAATTCGCAGCGTGTCCCGCGAAGCGGGACCGCGAGTCAGAGGAATCGACCCTTCGAGGGCCGATCTCTGCGGGGGTTCGGGGGCGGAGCCCCCATCGTGAACGGCGGCGCATCATGCCTGAGACCGCGTGACTTTCAAGTCGCGAGCCGCCCGCGACGGCGGGCGCCGGCGCGACCCACCGACGGGAGCCCCGGCGGTCGGGCCTTGCTGACGGTCCCGGACGACGCATGTTGACGGGGATGTCGAACCCGCCGGGTGTCGCGGTTGTTCCCGCCGCCGACCAGCGAGTCGCCGCACCGCGCCGGCGTGGCTTCACGATCGTCCCGTTCTTCGGGGATCTCGTGGCGATGTGGCGCCTCCTGCGCGACCGGGGCGCCTCGGGCTGGCTGAAGCTCCTCGTCGTCTTGACGATCGCCTACGTGGTCTGGCCGCTCGATCTGCTGCCGGACTTCGCCGCGCCGCTCATCGCCTGGATCGACGACGTGGGGGTGGTGCTCGCGGTCCGGCTCATCCTGTCGCGCCAGCTCGAGCGCTACCGCTACCCGCTGTTCGAGCGATCTCCCGCGCGCGAGCCGGCCCGAGGCGCCGAGCGCGGGGCTCCGGGGCTCGACGCGGGTCGCCCCGGCGCCTAGCCTCCCCGCGTGCCGCTTCGAACCCTGCTCCTCTCGGAGCTCCACGTCGACGACGAGCGCTCGTTCCGGCACGTCGGCCTCTACGCCGAGCTCAAGCGCGTCCTCCTCGAGGATGGGTACCGCTTCCGGGTGCCGGCGGGCGGCGCGGCCGGGCCGGGCTCGAGCTTGGGATCGAGCTGGGACCGCGTGCTCTTCCTCAACCTGACGTTCTGGAGCCCGGGCGCGAGCGACGTGCTCGTCGACGATCACGTCAGCGCCGACGTCGTGGCGCACGTGGCCTGGCATCACCTCGCCAGGCGCGCCGTCGGATCGGCCAGCGCCGACGCGCTCTTCCTCGGCGAGGCGATCGCGAGCGCCTTCGATCTCTACCTCGTCGGGCGGCTCCTCGGACACGCTCCCGACTCGAGCTTCCTCGAGACCCAGGTCCCGGCGATGGCCGACGCCGCGGCGGCCGCGGGGCTCTCGGACGACGCCTTCGAGGCGATGCTCGAGGGCATCAGCGCCGATCCGGAGGGCTCCTTCGAACAGCTCCGGCAGCTGCTCTTCGACGCCGCGACGACGCTCGTGCGCTGCGGCGACGTCGACGAGGCGGCGAGCGCGCTCGCCGCGCTCGATGCGCGGCCGCTCGCGCCGCTGCTCCACCATTACGAGCTCTCGAACTGGGTGCTGTACGCGAAGGCCTACACCGACCGGCTCGCGCCGGGGCGGGACGGGCTCGCGCCGGATCCGGCGGTCCGCGCGATCGATGCCGCGCTGCGGGCTGCGCCGGTGTCGCTCGACTGGCTCGAGCGGCAGTGGGTGCACCAGCGCTCCGAAGACACCGAGAGCTCGCGCGCAGCGAACACGGGCAATTGACGAAGCGAAGCGGAGGGCGGGTGTCGCGGCGAAGCCGACCGGCCATTGCCATGGAAGGCCGACTTGCGGCTCGCTCGGTCTCGGGTGAGGATTCAGGGTTCGCATGACGATCCATTGCGCGAAGTGCCGACGAGCGGTCGACGCCCCGTCGTCGGACGCGCCCGCGCGCCCTGAAGCCCCGTTCCTCTGTGACGCGTGCCGCGCGCTCGCCGCCGGGGCGCCCGCGGGCCGCATCGCCGCCGCGAGCCGCCCGCGCGCGGCGGCACCCGGCAAGCCGAAGCCGCCGATGCAGCTCGATTTCGACGACACCCCGATGCCGGGCGGGAGCGACGCAGAGCCGGTCTCGATGCGCGATCTCGAGATGATCCTCGCGCCGGGCGTCGCCCCGCCGCCGCTGCCGGTCGCCGCGTTCCGGCAAGGCGCGGCCGTCGGCCCGGCCGGCGCGCCGCGTGGCGGCGATCGGGGCGCGGGCGATCTCGCCGCGATGGCGGCGCCGCCGCCGGCGAAGACAGAGCCGTCCCGGGTGGCACCCCCGGCGCCGCGGCCGCGGCCGCCGGCCGCGAAACCGCGCGAGGCTCCGCTCCCGGCGCCTCCCGACTCGTCGGCGGAGGACCTGAGCACGATGGCGGCGCTCTGCCCCCCGACGAAGGCGCCCCCCGCACCGGCCCCGCCCGCGCCCGCGCCGAAGCTGACGGCGGTCGGCGCGTCGGCGGGCGACACGCCGAAGCCGATCGCGGTCCGCGCCGCGGCGCAGCCGCCTCCCAACCGCGCCGCCGCGCCCGTGGTCGCGACGCCCGTGCCCACGGTGGAGGAAGACGAGGAGCGCCCGCCCGACTCGGGGCTCAGCGATCTTCGGAGCATGGCGGCGCTGCTGCAGCGCCACGAAGACCGCGAAGAGCGCGTCGACAACGACGTCCTCAACCTGAGCGGAGGGCTCTTCGGCGGCGCGGGCGGGGCGCCGCTCGCCCCCGTGGCGCCGCCGGACCTGCTCGGCGTCCGAACCACTCCCCCACCCTCCGGAAAGACGCTCGCGCCGACCTCGTCGCCGGCGCGGCCGAACAGCGGCGGCGAGACGCCGCCGGCTCCGGTGAAGAAGCCGGCGGCTCCGGCGCCCGTCACCGACGACCCGAAGCGCGGGACCCGGGGCGGCTGGCTCCTCGCCGCGGCCGCGCTCGCGCTCGCGACCTGGTTCGCCGTCGGGAGGAGCGGCCCGAGCGTGACCGTCGCTCCCGCGAGCACCGAGCAGCCGACTGCGACCGAGGCGCGGGCGCTCGAGGCGCGGCCCTCGCCGCCGACGCCGCCGACAGAGGCCACGCCCGCGGTCGCGGAGCCTTCGATCGACGATCCGGCGCCGGGCGCGGCCGCCCGACCCGGCGCGCCGGAGCCCAAGCCCGGCACGGCCGCGCCGCGCGACGCGAGCGGGGCGCTGGTTGCGCCGAAGGATCCCGCGCCCAAGGCCGCCGCGCCCGTCGCAGCCGCGCCCTCGCCGGACGCGCCGAAGACGCCGAAGGAGACGGCGCCCACGCCGCCGGCGCCGGCTCCGCCCCCCCCACCTGTCGAGGGTGGGCCCGCGTTCGACAGGGGCGCGGCCTCGGCGGCGCTCGCCGCCGCAGCCGGCGACGCCTCGGGCTGCCGCAAGGAGGGCGATCCCAGCGGCACCGCGCGGGTCACGGTCACGTTCGCCCCGTCGGGGCGGGTGACGAGCGCCAACGTGAACGGCCCGCCGTTCGCGGGCACGCCGACGGGCGGCTGCATCGCGATGAAGTTCCGCAAGGCGACGGTGCCCCCGTTCGAGGGCGATCCGCAGCCCGTGTCGAAGACGGTGACGATCCAGTAGCCGGCGAGCTCGTGTCATGGGCCGTAATGGCCGGACGGACGGTCCTCGGCGACGCTCGAGGCGCTCCCATGGCACGCTGCTACCTCTTCAACCTCACGCCTGCACGGGCGACGATCTCCATCCACGGCGCGCGGCTGGGCGTCTGCCCGCCGATCTGGCGGGGCGACGCGTACGCGCCGACCTCGCTCTCCACGCCGATCGTGCCCTCGGTCGATCGGCAGCCCGCCGCGTTCCGGCTCTGCCGGTCGCAGCTCGACGTCGAGCTCGACGACGAGCCGCGGAGCCGCGGCTATCGGGTGATCGTGGACGGCAACCACGGGCTCGGGGACGACCTCGTGCTCCTCGTCTTCCGGACGCGCGTCGTCGCGCTGGACGCCGCAGGCGCGATCGCCGCCGTCGTCGAGTCGACCGCGCCGTCGAATCCTCGAGTGCCCTTGCCTTCGAGCGGGCGGCCTGCGTCGGGCGGTGCCAGGCCCGGCGAGGTGCACGTGTTCAACTGCCACGCCGAGCGATTGCTTCTGCTCTCGGTCGATGGCGTGTACTCGCCCGAAGGGATCCCCGGCTGGGGCAGCGGGCAGGACGCGACTTACCAGCCGCGCGCGATTCGGTTGCCTCGCGCCCGGGCGCGACACATCGGCGATCCGGCGAGCTTCGTGCCGGGTGCGAATCGTCTGTGCATCGAGCATGGTTCGAGCATCGCGCAGGCGACCATCGACGTCCCCGAACCCGACGCGCTCGAGGTGGAGCAGGACCTCTTCCTCTACGTATGCAAGAGCGTGTGCTTCCTCTGCACTGCGGCGGGGACGGTGATCACGAAGGCGTCGAACGTGGTCGAGAGCCTGCCGACGCGCGCCGCGCGCCGCCCCGTGCACGAGCACGAGGGGTGACTCGGGCCAGGCGCGGTTCGCTTCGCGTCCGCTCGAGCGTGGGCGCATCGAGGTGCGAGACGCCCGCGGGTGCAGCGCACCGAGGCCCTGGCGGCGATGCATCCAGTCGGCGCAGCCGCCTCGAAGAGCGACGACGTGGTGGCCCCGAGCTGGTAGTAACCTGTTCGCTCGCGAGCAGGTCGCGCCGGTCGGCTCGGCCAACGTGACGCGAGCGAGTCCGACACCCGTGACCGGAGGAAGCCGTGGAGAGGTCGAAACGCACCGCGCGTCCCGTGACGAAGCACCCCGAGCAAGGCGGACCCGTCGTGGGTCAGGTCCCGATCGACTCTCGGCCGGGCTACATCACCGAGCTGACGTTCAGCTTGGTCTCCGGCGCGGTCGCGTTCCGCACGATCGCGACGAACGTCACCTCGGTGGGCTCGTACCGTCAGGGGACGGAGTACTGGTACGATGACGCCCAGGCGCTCGGAGACGCGCTCACGATGACCGGGGCCGTGAGCACGTTCACGGCCACGCAGCTCGACGGCTTCCATGCGAGCTCGACGTTCGCCTTCCAGCTCGCGCAGGACATCGGCACGAGCGGGTGGACACGAGGCACGTACACGCCGACCAGCGGTGAAGCCGCGACGCTCTACAAGGCGCCGGACCCCGACAACCCGCGCACCTACGTCGGCGTGCTCTTCCAGC
The DNA here is from genome assembly GCA_964372055.1 of uncultured Polyangiaceae bacterium. Classification (GTDB taxonomy): domain Bacteria; phylum Myxococcota_A; class Polyangia; order Polyangiales; family Polyangiaceae; genus CAYJPW01. Next base: position 5,572 of record CAYJPW010000124.1, on the reverse strand, counting down.
AGAGCACCCGCAACGACCTCACCAAGGTCGTCTGGTACAAGACGGAGGACACGGGAACGATCTGGGCCGCGACGCCGGCTTCCATTTCGTGGACCCAAGTCTTCACGGCGAGTGGTGCGCCAAGCACCGACCCGAACGACATCCTGAGCGGGACGACCTGGTATTACGCCGCAGGTCCGTGACCGCGCAGCGACCGCGCGACCCGGATACCGAGCATGCCGAAGCGGTCCCTCGGCTCGCCGGCGAAGCGGCTGGCCAGGCGACAAAGGCTGCTGGTCCAGGCGCCACCTCGCGCGGCGCGGAGCCCGGGTTCATCGTCCGCCGGTCGGGCAACGTGGACGCGCCCATCGCGGATGGGAGGGCCATCCTCCTTCCACAGATCCAGGCACCACTCTCGAACGTTGCCGGCCATCCCGCGAACGCCGTACACGCTTGCATCCGTGGGGAACGCGTCGACCGACGCGAGCCCCGAGCCGCGACAGTCGCTGCCGAGCATGCAAGCCCACGTCGGCTCGACCCAATCACCCCACGGCATGAATCGGCCATCCACGCCCCGCGCCGCCTTCTCCCACTCGAGCTCGCACACGAGCCGCCACTCGCCGCGACCTTCGGTCGAAAGCCAGCGGGCATAGGCTAGCGAGCCATGCCAGTCGACCCAAACGACGGGCCAAGTAGCGTCGTCAACCGCGGGATCTATGATGAAGCTGCCGCGGAGATCTTGCGCGAAGATGAGTGCGTCTTCGCCCGGCCCCGCTCGCCCTGGCGCGCGGGGGCACGCCGCGAGCGCCTCCGTTTCGCGTCCCGCGGCAACGAGGGCGTTCAGGAAGGCCAGATACTCCGCGACGGTCACCGGGTGTCGCCGAACCACGAACGCGTCGGCCCAGAGCCTGCGTCTTGGAAGACTCTCCGCCGCCTCCGGATCGCCGCCGGCGATGAACCATCCCGCCGGCACGTAGAGGCTCCCCTCGTCGATCTCGCCCTTCCTGGGCAGCCGGATCGGCGTGGGCTCGCGGTCGCCGGGGCGCACGCCGTCCCAGTGCTCGCCTCGGCCGATCAACACCGGGTACGTCACCTCCTCGCAGCCCGGCGCGCGGATCGTGAGCACGTAGCTCCCGCGCGGGAGCGTGACCTCGCGGAGCGGCGTCCTGCCGAGCTCGCGCACGTGCTCGCGGACGAGCATGCGATCCCGCGAGACGTACCTGTCGAGCGAGACCTCGGCGCCCTCGGGATCGGTGACGAGGCTCAGCGCCCCGTCGCCGCGAAGGAACGCGGCGTAGCGCGACCTGTCGTACGAGCGCAGGAGCGCCTCGCATCGCGCCGCAGCGTTCTCGTCGCGCGCCGCCTCGGCCGCGACGAGCCTCTGGTGGTAGTGGTCGGCGAGCGCCTCCTTCGCCTCGGGGAGGTCGGGCGACTCGTAGAGCGCCGAGCGGAGCGCCTGCATCCAGGCGATCTCCTCCAGCGCGGCCTGGCGCTCGAGCCGCTCCTTCTCCTCGAGCAGCCGCCACCCTTTCGCTTTCTCGGCCACCGGATCGTACGTACGCAGAGGTCCCAGGATCGCCCGCGCCTGTTCGTCGAGCGCCGCGGCCCGCTCGCGCAGCGCCTCGATCTGCGGCCGCATGCCGTGCGCCTCGGCGACCATCCCGAGGGCGCGCTCGCGCCGCCTCGCTCCGTCGAGCCAGCTCTGCATGCCTTCGGTGAGCTCCCGGGCGTCCGGGAAGCGATCGGCGGGGTCACGCGCCATCGCCCTCGTCGCGAGCGCCGCGAGCTCGGCGGGCACGCCGTCGGGAAGCGGGAGCGGCTTCGCGTCGAAGACGCTCAACCAGAACGCGACCCCCGTCGCCACGTAGGGAGGCTTGCCGCTGAGGATCTCGTGCAAGACGGCCCCCAAGGCGAAGACGTCGCTCGGCGGTCCGACCCTCGCCGTCTCTCCGCGCGCCTGCTCCGGGGGCATGTACGCGGGCGTTCCGACGATCTCGTTCCGCTCGCTCAGGAGCGGCTCGAGCGGCCGCTCGGGCAGCGACGTCTCCTGTGCCGGCGCGGCGTCGTGCGCGGCCCCGCGGAGCACGCGTGCGACACCCCAGTCCATCACCAGGACCTCGCCGAACTCGCCGATCATCACGTTGTCGGGCTTGAGATCGCAGTGCACCACGCCTCGGCTGTGCGCGTAGGCGACGGTCTCGCAGACGCGCAGATAGGCCTCGAGCACGCGGCGCATCGCGGGCGTGCCGTGCGGGAGCTCTTCGCGGTGGAGCTCGGCGATCACCGTGCGCAGCGTGCGGCCGCGCACCTCCTTCATCGTGAACCAGAGCCGCCCGTCGGGCAGCTCGCCGCCCTCGTGGATGGGCACGACGCCCGGGTGCTGCAGCGATGCGGTGATCCGCACCTCCGCCAGGAAGCGCGCACGATCGCGCTCCGATTCGACCATCTCCCAGGGAAGCACCTTCATGGCGAGCGCACGACCGAGCGCGTGGTCCCACACGCGCCGCACGTCGCCCATCCCGCCCCGCGCGATCCTGCCCCGATCGAGATAGCGGCCGAGGAGCCGTTCGCCCTGCTCCTCGCGGTCTTCGCGGGGCGCGCTCGACGTGGCGCGCGTGACGGATCGCGGCACGGCTCCAGGCGTCGCCGGAGATGCGTCCAGCGTCTCGATGGCGGCCGCGTCCAGCGCCTCGGCGGCCGCGTTCGACTCGGCGCCGGGGGGGAGCTCGAGCGTCGTGTCGCGGTCGCCGGTGTCCATCGTCCTGTCGCGTTCGTCCCGACGAGATACTACCCTGCGCGGGTGGGCGTGCTGAAGCAACGCGAGGCCGTGCCCGCGATCGCGCTCGCGGCGCGGTCCCTCGTGGGCCGCGCCCCCGGGTGCCTCGTCCGGCTCGACGATCCTCGTGCCTCCGCCGAGCACGCGTCGATCTTCTGGACGGGCGCCCGGTGGGAGGTGCGCGATCTCGCCAGCCGCAACGGGACGTTCGTGGACGGCACGCGGCTCGAGCCGGGCAAGCGGGTCGCCCTTCGCGAGGGCGCCGAGCTCGCGTTCGGGAGCGGCGCCGAGGCCTGGGTGCTCGTGGACGCGCTGCCGCCGGTCGCCAGCGCCAAGCGGAAGGACACCGGCGAGGTGCGGGTCGCCGCGGACGGCCTGCTCGCGCTGCCGAACGAGGCGGATCCGCGGGTCTCGGTCCTCGAGGACAACGCGGGGGGCTGGACGATCGAGGACGGCGGCCGTGCGCGCCCCGCGACCGATGGGGAGGAGGTCGCGCTCGCCGGCGACGGCACCTGGACGCTGAGCGTTCCGCCACCCGTCCCCGAGGGCTTCGTGGAGACGACGCGGAAGCTCGAGGCCGCCCCGACGCTCGTCGGCGCCTTGGCGCTGCACTTCACCGTGAGCCGCGACGAGGAGCACGTCGAGATCGTCGTCGCCCACGGCGACGGCGAGCGCACGACGGCGCTCCCTCCGCGCGCGCACCACTACCTCCTCCTCACGCTGGCGCGCGCCCGGCTCGACGCCGCGCGTGAGCCCGAGACGTCGCCCGAGGAGAGCGGCTGGCTCTACGCCGACGAGCTCTGCGACATGCTGCGGATCGATCCCCAACACCTCGCGGTGAACATCTTCCGGGCGCGCCAGCAGCTCGCGGCGGCGGGCGTCGTCGACGCCGGCGCGATCATCGAGCGGCGAGCGACCACGCGGCAGATCCGGCTCGGGACCGTCCGGGCGACGGTCCGTACGACCTAAGTTGGCGCTGGTACTAGCCGCTCGGGGGCGTTCTCCCTATCCTCCGCGGCCGTGCTCTGCGCCCTGCGGGTCAAGAACTTCATCCTGATGGACGCGCTCGAGCTCAAGCTCGAGCCGGGGTTCAACGTGCTCACCGGCGAGACCGGCGCGGGCAAGTCGATCGTCGTCGGCGCGCTCGCGCTCGTGCTCGGCGGGCGCGCCAGCGGCGCAGAGGTCCGCCCCGGGGCCGACGAGGCCGAGGTCGAGGCGCTCTTCGACGTCCGCGGCGCCGACCGGCTCACCGCCAAGCTCGACGCCGCAGGCATCGCCTCCGACGGCGAGCTCGTGGTCCGGCGCGTCGTCCAGGCGACCGGCCGGTCGCGCGCCTACCTCAACGGCCGGCTCTGCACCGCGGGCGAGCTCCAGGGTCTCGCGCCCGATCTCGCCGACGTCGCCTCGCAGCACGAGAGCGTCGCGCTCACCGATCCGGCGACGCACCTCGGCTACCTCGACCGGTTCGCGAACCTCGTCGAGGTCCGCGCCGAGCTGGCGCGCCAGGTCGACGCGCTCCGCGAGGTGGTCTCGCGCATCGCCGAGGCGCGCGAGGCCGAGCGCGGCCGCGGCGAGCGCGAGGCGTTCGTGGCCTTCCAGCTCCAGGCCATCGACGCGCTCGCCCCGCGCGCCGGGGAGCTCGACGAGCTCGCCCTCGAGCGCAACCGGCTCCGTCACGCCGGGCGCCTCGCCGAGGTGACCCGGCGCGCCACCGCGCGCCTCGAGGAGGGCGAGGGCGCGCTCTGCGACGAGGTGGCCCGCCTCGCCTCCGAGCTCCGCGGCGCGGCCGAGCTCGATCCCGCCCTCGACGCGCCGGCGCGCGCCCTCGACGCGGCGTGGTCCGAGCTCTCCGAGGCGGCGCGCGAGATCGGCCGCTACGCCGATCGCGCCAGCGCCGATCCCGCCCGCCTCGGCGACGTCGAGGAGCGCATGTACCGCCTCGAGGGCCTGCTCCGCCAGCACGGCCCGACCCTCGACGACGTCCTCGCCGCGCGCGCGCGGCTCGCGGCCGAGCTCGCGGGCTTCGAGACGGCCGAGAGCCGCATCGCCGCGCTCGAGCAGCAGCGCGACGAGCTGCTCGCCGTCGCCGCCGAGCGCGCGCGCAAGCTCTCCGCCCGCCGCAAGAAGGCCGCCGACAAGCTCGGCGCGTCGATCTCGCAGGAGCTCGCCGAGCTCGGCATGGGCGGGGCGCGCGTGGTCGTCGGCGTCGAGCCCCTCGGCGGCGAGCGCGGCGAGCTCTCGGTCGACGGCGCCCGGCTCGGCCACGACGGCATCGATCGGGTCGAGTTCCTGATCTCGCCCAACAAGGGGATCGATCCGCGCCCGCTCCGCAAGATCGCCTCCGGCGGCGAGCTCTCGCGCGCGCTCCTCGCCCTCAAGCGCGTCCTCGCCGAGGGCGGGCCCGCCGGCCTCTACGTCTTCGACGAGGTCGACGCCGGCGTGGGCGGCGCGGTCGCCGAGAAGATCGGCCGCGCCATCGCCGACGTGGCGCAGCATCACCAGGTCTTGTGCATCACCCACCTCGCCCCGATCGCCGCCTTCGCCGACGCGCACTTCGTGGTCTCCAAGCGCGACCAGGGCGGCATCACCGCGAGCGCGGTGCAGCGCGTCGAGAGCAAGGAGCGCGTCGCCGAGGTGGCCCGGATGCTCGCCGGCGCGAAGGTGACCCCGGCCGCGGTGAAGGCGGCCACCGAGCTCATCCGGGCCGCTCGCGACTGAAGAGGTGTCGGACATTCGTCCGATCAACGCCTCTCGAAGCCCCGAGGTCCGACGCCTCTTCAGTCCGGGGGCGCGGGGGGGGGGGCCCCCCGGGGGGCG
>CAYJPW010000123.1:0-31847 GCA_964372055.1 uncultured Polyangiaceae bacterium | reverse complement strand
CGTCGACGCCGCCCCGGGCGTCGAGCCGCCACCGGTCGCGCCGGCGCAGCTCGTCGCGCCGCCATCACCCGCCGAGCCGGCGCCGGCCGTCGGGCCGTCGCCGGGTGCCGGCGTCGCGCTCGCGGCGAGGCCGATGCGCCCCGACCTGCCCGAGCGGAGCCCGCTCAAGGACGAGGACCTCACGCCGGTCGCGCGCCTGTCGGCACCGCAGGCGGCGCGTCCCGCGCCGAGCCCTCCGAAGCCGAGCGTGTCGGAGCCGCCCGCCGCGCAGTACGTCGCGCCCCAAGAGCTCCCCAAGCCCACGGCACCGCTCGAGCAGCAGCCGGACGCCAAGGTCGTCCTGAACCTGCCCGTCGCGCCGGTCGCGACCGTCGGCGCCGCCGAGGTGGCCGCCGCGCGCGCTCGACGCCGAACCGCGACCGTCAAGGTCACCCGAGGTCCCGAGCTGGACGCGCTCCTCGCCGGAAGGCCGCCGCCCGGATCGGACCCGGGCGGCGTGGCCGGCGAGATCGACGTCGATCTCGGAGGCATGGCGGGGGGACCGGCCGCGGCCCCCGACGTCGCGCCGGCGATGGCGCGCGCGCCCTTCCCCGCAGGGCCACCCTACGGCGCACCGCTCGCGCCCGCCGGAGGCGGCGCCAAGGGCACCGTCATCGCGGTCGCGGCCATCCTCGTCCTCGCCTTCGCGATCGCCGCCGGGCTCCTGATGATGCGGTGACGTCGAGGCAGCCATCCGACACGTGCGGCGAAGCCCCGCGACGTCACGCGCCCGCGGCAGACAAAATACGGAAGCGCGGAGCCGGGAGTGTTTGGAGGGTCGGCCCCTCCCGGCATCCGCGCTTCCTCAAGTCTTCTCGCGCGGCGCTCCGCCGGTCGGCGGCCGCGCACGCGTGGGATCACTCGCCGGCGTCGAGCTCCGCGGCGGGCTCCTCGGCGAGGTCGTCGAGCGACACCGTTGCCTCGTCGGCCTCGTCGTCGTCGTCCGCCTCGGCCTCGATCTCGTCCTCGTCGTCGTCGTCGGGCCGGGTGAGCACCGGGAGCCGGCGCTTGCCGACGGGGCCCTCGTCGACGTAGTCGCGGAGCGCCATCATGTCGCGGAGCGCCTCGAGCTTCGCCAGCGCTTTCACCTCGACCTGACGGATGCGCTCACGGGTCAGGTTCATGATCGCCCCCACGTCCTCCAGCGTCGTCCCGCCGCGATCGGCCACGTCGAGCGCGCAGGTCTCGTTCATCTCCCAGACCTCGAGGTCGGGGAAGTTCAGCTTGATGGCGCCGGTGCGCGCCGAGACGTCCAAGAACAGGTGATGCTGGCAGCTCACGTACGGGCACGGGCGCGGGCCGTCGAGGCACTCCGCGCGCGTCCTCGGCTTGTAGTAGTCGGTCTCGGGGTACAGCATCCGGCCGATCTCGAGCTCGCGCTTCGTCATGCGCTTGACGCTGATCGTGCGCGCGCGGATCTCGCGCTTGCGGCGCGAGCGACGCTGCTCCCTCGTGATCGCCGGCGCGCCGGGCTCCGTCTGCAGCGCGAGCGCGCCCTCGAAGCTCCCGCCGCCGTCGGCCTCCGGCTTTTCGTCGGCCCCGTCCACGTCGTCGAGCTCCACGCCGCCGAACGCCTCGAGCCCGCCATCCGAAATCGTCGCCATGCGCTGCCTCCCGTTTCTCCCTGACCACCCGTCTCCGCGCACGAACGTTTCCCACCGCCCCCGGAAGCCGGTCCGGATGCGCTGGGCACCGCTTGCTGCCCACACCGCCGACGCGTTCGCGCCGAGCCCTCGCGGCCGACGGCCGCGGGTCGCCGACGGTCCCTGCCGTCGGCCTCTGTCGAACGAACGCGCTACCGCGACAACTCTACGAAACTGCCCGCTTCGCCAGCTGCGCTTGCGCAGTCAGGCGCTGCTCGATCATCGAAAGCTTGGCGAGGAGGTCCCTGGCGAGGCCCTCGGCGTTGGCGAGATCGTTCTGGATCGCGCGGCCGCTGGTCTCGCTCTTCCGTTGCTGCGCGGCCTCACGCAAGGCCGAGAAGATCGTGGCCAGCGTGCGCGTCAGCTCCTCGATGTCTCCCCTCACGAACAGGAACTCGCGCTGGATCTCCTCGATCGTGTAGTCCTGCGCCATCATCTCCTTGATGCGCTGGATCTGCCGGACCACACGCGCGGGGTACATCCCCTGCGACCCCTGGTGCTTCCCCTTGCGCCCCACCCGCACGCTGCGGGGGAGCAGCCCGAGCTGCACGTACTTCCTCAGCGTCGCCTCGCTGAACTTGATGCCGTGCGAGGCGAACATGTCGAGGATGTCCGACGAGCTGATGCCGGCGGCGTGCTCTCGCTCGATCCGATCCAGCACGTCGTCGGGGATCCTCTCCACGTTTCCTCCCACGCGCCACCGGGCGCGCCACCATTTCCCAACTGACGCGCGCGAATGTATTCCACTGAGTAGAATACAGTCAATTGTACCTCGGAAGATTATCGCGCACAGATCGCGCATGCTGGAGATGGAAGGCTTCTGCGATCGAGGTCGGACATTCTCCGTCAGATGAATTCCGGCGCGGCGACCTCGCCCCGAGAACCGATTTCTCCAGGGGTTGAGCATGCTTACCTACCAACGCACACATCGGCGCAGGCTCCGGTGGAGGGCGGAGCAGGCGGTGACGAAGCGGAGGGCGGCGGCGCTGCGCCGAGCGGGCGTTTCGCCGGCGATCGCGAGGGCTTGGACGGGCACGGCGAGGGGACTGCTACGCTCCGCGCCATGCCGACCGGACGCACGACCGTGGAGCGCGTCGTTCGCGACGTGACCGCGCGCGGGGTCCGCACCCGCGTCGTCGAGGCCGGCGAAGGAAACGGTCCGCCCCTCCTCCTGCTCCACGGCGTCATGGTCAGCCACCGCGAGTTCGACGACGTCATCGACCCGTTCGCCGAGCGCTTCCACGTCATCGCGCCCGACTTCCCCGGCTTCGGGGAGAGCGAGAAGCCGAACCCGGCGCGCTACGCGTACGGCATCGAGACGTTCGCCGAGGCGACGGCCGATCTCGTGGCCGCGTTCGGCGTCGGCAGGGTCTCGATCCTCGGCCACGGGCTCGGCGGCGCCGTCGCCCTGACGCTCGCGGCCACGCACGCCGAGCTGGTCCAGCGCCTCGTGCTCGTCGACGCGCTCTGCTACCCGGCGCCGCAGAGCTTCCGGACGCGGCTCCCGCACCTGCCGGTGATCGGCGGGATCGTCTTCAAGCAGCTCTACGGGCGCGCCCTCTTCCGCGCCTACTTCCGGGACGAGGTGTACACGCCGGGAGCGCCGGTGCCGCTCGAGCGCATCGACGAGCACTACGATCTCTTCAACACGCCCTCGGCGCGCGAGAGCGCCCACGCGGTGATGAAGAGCATGCTCGACACCCGCGCCATCGTGGCGCGCCTCTCGCGCGTGACCACGCCCACGCTCGTGGTCTGGGGCCGCGACGACCGCATCCACCCCGTCGCCCACGCGTCACGCCTCGCGCGCGAGCTCCGCGGCGCCAAGCTCGAGATCATGGACGCCGCGCACTCGCCCCACGAGGAGCGCCCGCGCGAGCTCGTGGCCATCGTGACCCAGTTCCTCGAGGGCAAGCGATGAGCGCGCCCGCGGTGCGCCGCGGCGCGCTCGCGCGGTTCCGGAGCAACCGCGCGGCCATGGTCGGGCTCGGGATGGTGGCCGCGCTCGTCGCCTTCGCGCTGGTCGGACCGGTCGTCGCGTCGTTCGATCCGCTCACCAGCGATTTCTCGCTCTCGCGCGACCGCTTCGGGGCGCCGCCTGGCCCGTCGGCCGCTCACTGGCTCGGGACCGACCCGCTCTACCGTGACCTCTTCTCGCGGCTCGCGTCGGGCGCCAGGGTCTCGCTCGCGATCGCGGTCGCCGCGACGGCGATCACCACCGTCGTCGGGGCGCTCGTCGGGCTCGTGTCGGGCTGGCTCGCCGGGTCGCGGCTCCGCCTCGTCGACGAGCTGCTCATGCGCTTCGTCGACGTGGTCCTGGCGCTGCCGTACCTGCTCTTCGTGACCGCGGTCGGGGTCGCCGTCGGCCGGGCCGATCTCGGCACCATCCTCCTCATCCTCGGGCTCACCGGCTGGACCGGCGCCGCCCGGATCGTCCGCGCCAAGACGATCCTGGTGAAGCAGCTCGACTTCGTGGCCGCGGCGCGCGCGCTCGGGGCGCGCCCGCTCGCGATCCTCCGGCGGCACGTGCTCCCCAACGTCGCCGGCCCGCTGCTGGTCATCGCGACGACGTCGGTCGCGCAGATGATCCTCGCCGAAGCGGCGCTCGGCTACCTCACGGTCGGCGTGCAGCCGCCCCGCGCCACCTGGGGCCGGATGCTCCACGAGGCCGAGCCGTTCCTGGGGACGCGGCTCGCGCTGGTCGCGGCGCCCGGCTTCGCCATCCTTCTCGCGGTGCTCGGGTTCAACCGGGTCGGCGAGGGCCTCCGCGACGCGCTCGATCCGAGCGACTCCGCACCCGGGCGCTCGCGCCGCGTCCCCTTCGACCTGCTCCTCGCGGCGGCGGCGCTCGCCCTGGTGGCGGTCGCCACGCCCAACCGCCTCCGCCCGCCCATCGGGGCCGACGGGCCCGCCGCGGCCGAGCCGGCGCGCGGCGGCGTGCTCCGCGTGGCGACGTTCCTCAACGTGCGGACGCTCGACCCCGCGCTCGCCTACGACGAGGGCGCCGCGCCGATGACCGAGCTCCTCTTCGCCCGCCTGGTGAGCTGGGACGACGCGGGCAACGTCGCCCCGGCGCTGGCGAGCGCGGTCGACACGTCGGCCGACGGCAAGACGGTGACGTTCACGCTGCGCGAGGGCGTTCGCTTCCACGACGGGACCGAGCTACGGGCCGGCGACGTGAAGCGCTCCCTCGAGCGCACGCTGCATCCGAGCACGCCGAGCCCGGGGGCCAGCCTCTACGCCGGGATCGTCGGGTTCGCCGAGTTCCACGGGGGCAAGGCGCCGCACCTCGAGGGCGTGCGCGTCGTCGGCGAGCGGGTCGTCGCGGTCGATCTCACCGAGCCCGACGCCACCTTCCTGCCGGTGATGACGCTGGCGTTCGCCGCGCCCGTGTGCGCCTCGATGGGCGAGATCGCCGACGCGGCCTCGCCGGCCGAGCCCTGCGGCGCGGGCCCGTTCCGGCTCGCCTCGTTCGACCCGGATCATGGCGTGCGCCTCACGCGCCACGAGGGCTACTACCTGCCCGGCAGGCCCTACCTCGACGCCATCGAGTGGAGCGTGGCGGTGAAGCCGCGCACGCAACGCTACCTCTTCGAGGACGGCCGCCTCGATCTGCTCCGCGATCTCGGCTCGACCGACGCCGCCCTCTACCAGGCCGATCCCGCGTGGGCGGGCCGCGGCCGCTGGGTGGCGAAGAAGGCGACGAACGCGATCTTCCTCAACACGGAGGTGGCGCCGTTCGACCGCGTCGCCGTCCGCCGCGCCGTCGCGCACGCCGTGGATCCCTCGGTGTTGCCCAAGGTCGTGAGCGACGTCGCGCCGCTCGATCGCGTCTTGCCTGACTCGGTGCCCGGCCCGGAGCGCTCCGAGCCGATGCGCGTCCACGACCAGCGCGCCGCCCTCGCCGAAATGGAGCGCGCCGGCTACCCGTTCGATCCGGGCACGGGCCAGGGCGGCTACCCGGGCGAGATCGAGTTCCTCGTCGTGCCGGACAGCTTCGATCAGCAGGCCGCCGAGGTGTTCCAGCAGCAGCTCGCGCGCGTCGGCCTGCGCGTCCGCCTCCGCCTCGTGAGCTGGGCAACGTACCAGGCCGAGGTGTCGCGACGCCGCACGGTGGCGATGGGCCGCGCCGGCTGGGGCGCCGATTTCCCCGACCCGTCCAACTTCTTCGAGCCGACGCTGTCGAGCGCGGCGATCGCGGATGAAGCCTCGCAGAACTACGCCTTCTTCGCCGACCCGAAGTTCGACGAGCTCCTCGCCCGCGCCCACCGCGAGCGCGATGGCGCCCGGCGCATGGCGCTCTACGCCGAGGCCGAGCGCGTGGTGCGCGACCAGGCGCCGTGGGTGCCGACGTACGTCTCGCGCTCGCTCGAGCTCTGGCACCCGTACGTGCGCGGGTACGTCCCGCACCCGGTCATCGCGCAGCGGTACGCCGACGTCTGGATCGACGCGGGCGCGCGGTCGGCTCGGTCGGCGCGCGCCCCGCGGCCCGCCGCCGGACCGGCCGACGCGCTCGCGGCGTTCGTGCCCTTCGGCGGCGGCCCGTACGGCCGCTCGCGTCGGAGCGCGCCGTGAGCCGCGCGCTCGGTTACGCCGCGCGACGGCTCGCGTGGGCGCTCGTCGTGGTGCTCGGCGTGACGACGGCGAGCTTCGTCGTCGCACAGCTGTTGCCGGGCGATCCGGCGCGGATGCTGGTGGGGCCGCAGGCCTCGCCGAAGGAGCTCGATCGCGTGCGCGCCCTCTACGGGCTCGACCAGCCGCTCCACCGCCGGCTATCGCGCTACGCGGCGCGCCTCGTCCACCCGGGCGCGCCGGCGATCGACAAGAAGGACCCGGCGCACCGGAGCTGCGCCAGCGCCGGCCTCGGGCTCCACCTCGACCTCGGGTACAGCTTCCAATACCGCAAACCGGTCGTGACGCTGCTCGCCGAGAAGGTCCCCCGCTCGCTCGAGCTCGCCCTCGCGGCGCTCCTGGTCCAGGCGCTCTTCGGCGTCGGCGCCGGGGCCTTCGCGGCGACGCGCCGGGGCAGTCGGTGGGACGAAGCCACCGTCGGCGTCGCCCTCCTCGGCGTCAGCGCGCCGACGTTCTTGCTCGGGCTCTTCCTCCAATACGTCCTGGCCTACAAGCTCCACGCGCTGCCGTACGACGGCTACGGCACCACGCCCGGCGAGCACCTCCGCTCGCTCGTGCTCCCGGCGCTGACGCTCGGCATCTTCGGCACGGCGCTCTACACGCGGCTGGCGCGCGAGGAGCTCTCGACGCTCCTCCGGCAGGACTACGTGAGGACCGCCCGCGCCAAGGGGGCCGGCCCGGCGCGGGCGCTCGGACACGCGCTCTCGAACGCGCTCGTCCCGATCCTGACCCTGATCGCGCTCGACCTCGGGACGATGGTCGGCGGCGCCATCGTGACCGAGAAGCTCTTCCGCTGGCCGGGCGTCGGCGAGATGGCGGTCGTCGCGCTGCTCAACCGCGACGGCCCGGTGATCTTCGGGACGGTGCTGTTCGCCTCGACGGCGGTCGTGGCCTCGACGCTCGCGCTCGACCTCTCGTACCTCGTGCTCGATCCGCGCCTGCGCCGCCCGGGCGGGGGCGGCTCGGGGCATTGACGCGCTACGTCCCTGGCTGCCCTTAGAGCAACGAACAGGTTGGAAGCCGAGCAGCTTCGCGGGAGCTCGAGCGCGAGGCGCGCCCGAGGAGCGAGCACCGCAAGACGACTGCCGGCAATCTGAGGAGCGCAGCGACGAGGCCGCGTGGATCGTGCCGAAGTCGCGCGCGTATGCCGGGAATTCGACAGGATCGGTGCTCTAGTTGCCGGAGAGCGCGGCGCACTCGGGGCCGGGCGGCGACTCGCCCGCGAGCTCGGCGCAGCGCTTGAACGAGGCCCTGCCGCCGCGGCCGGCGGCCTGCTCGGCGGCGCCGCGCAGGTACCACGCGTTCGCGCTGCCCGGAGACTGGCTGGTGAGCTGCTGCGCGAGCGAGACGGCCTTCGCGCCCTTGCCCGCCTCGAGCGCCTTCTGAATCCGGGCCGTGAGCGGGAGGCTCGAGTCGTCGCCCTCGGCCACGGGCGTCGCCGTCGTCTCGGGCGGCGGCTCGGAGGGGCGCGACGCGGGCTTCGTGGTCGCGTCGGGCGTGGCGGACGGCTTCGCCGAAGGCTCGGCGGAGGGCGCGGCGGTGGGCTCGGAAGAGGCCGCGGGCTCGGCCGACGGCGCCGCGCTCGGGACCGCCGTGGCGACGGTGACCGGCGGCGGGGGCGGCGGAGGCGGCGGGGCCGGGAGCGCCGGCTTCGAGGTCGCGACGTCGCTCGTCGCCACGGTGCTCGGCGCCGGCGAGCGCGGCGTCCCGGAGCGCCACCAGGCGAAGACGCCCACGACCCCGAGGAACGCCACCACGAACGCGACGACGCGGATGAGCTTCGCCCGACGCGCCTCCTGCTCGGGCGTGAGCGGGAGGGGAATGCCGCTGATCGGCCCCTCCCCGTCGTCGACGAACGCCTCGCCCGGGGCGCGGGGGCGCTCGTCGTCGTCGCCCTTCGAGAAGAATCCCTCGCTGATCCCGCTCGCCGTCAGCGAGTCATCGCTGTCGAGCAGCGGATCGGGCGCGTCGCCGGTCGGCGCGGCGTCCTTCGGAGGCGCGCTCGCCCCGGCGCTGGCGTCGCGCGCGCCGGCCTCGCGGACGGTCGCCGGCTTGCTCGCCGGCTCGGCGTCGCCCGCGTCCTTCCGCGCCGCCGAGGGGCGCGGGGGCTTCGGCGGCAGGGGCTTCGACGCCGGAGGCTTGACGGGATCGGCGGGCGCCGGCGCCTTCAGCGCTTCGACCGGCTGCGCCGCGACCCGGAGCGCCTCCTCCGACGCGCTCGCCATCGTGATCGCGGCCGGCTTCGCGGCGGGAGCCGCATCCGCGAGCTTGGGTCCGGGAAAGCTCGGCGACGTCTTGGTGAGCGAGGGCACCGGCTCGCGCGCGGCGGGGGCGGGCACGGGCGCGAGCGCCGCCGACGCCGCGGGGACGGGCGCGGCGATCGGGGGCGGTGCCGGCGGGGCGGCGAGCGCGGGTGCGAACGCGCGGTCGAGCGCCGCCTCCTCCTCGCTGATGATGTCGGCGCTCGTGAGCGCCTCCGGGCCCGCCGCTGCCGCCGGGGCGCGGCCCTTCGGCAGGGTCGAGGGCTCGGAAGCCTCGGGGCGCGCCGGAGCCGAGCCTCGTCGCAAGGTCGTCGGGTCGGGCGCCGCCGGGTCCGCCGTCTTCGCGACCGCCACGGCGACCGGCGACGCGGCGGGGGGCTTGGGCGAGCCGTCGAGCGGCACGGGGACGCCGTTCGCGGCGCGCTTCGCGTCCCCGCCGCCCGCGGCCGTCGGAGCGCGCTCGAGCGCCGCGAGCGCCGGCGCCCCCGCCGGATCCGAAGGCGGCGACTCGGCGTGATCGGGCACCACCGACTCCTCGTGCCCGGGCAGGTCGCCCTTGCCGCCAGTCGCCGTGGCGCGCGGCTCGGGGCCCGAGTCGAGCTCGACGCTCGGGACCACGTCGTCGGGCGCATCGACCGGAACGACGGGCACGAGCAGGCCCTCGAAGTAGAGCTTCGAGATCGTCGAGAGCGTCGAGAGATCCTCGAACGGCGAGGCGTCGACCACGTGCATCAGCGAACGCTTGCCGTCGAAGAGGCGGAGGATGCCGTTGAGCTCGTCGGGGATCTCGTTGAGGCGCTCGAGCAGCTCGGCGCTGTCGACCTCGAAGACCGTGCTCAGCGGCGGCAGCGCCTCGAGCAGCCGCCCCCACTCGTCGACGCGGCGCATGCCCTCCATGAGCAGCCCCTGCGTCGAGGTCTCGATGACGTCGCCGTTGTCGACCTTGCAGAACTCGACCTCGAAGGTGCCCTCGTTCCAGATGAGGGCGCGGTAGACGGCCTCCTCGCCGGCGAGGCGCCCGAGGGTGGCGTCGACCACCTTCCCGTCGCGGAAGAAGATCTGCGCCTGCATGTCGCGGTTGGCGAGGTGGACGATCCCGCTCTTGCGGCTGACCTCGAAGGTCTGGAGCAGATCGACCACGCCCATGTCGGCGATCGATCCGGTGAAGCGGGTGCGCCCGGTCGTCGAGTACTGCTTGGTGGCGATGCCCTCCTGCGTCCGGCGGGCGAGGAGGAGGTTCACGCGGGCGATGAGCTCGCGGACGAAGATGGGCTTGGTGAGGTAGTCCTCGACCCCGAGCTCGAGCCCGCGGATCTTGTCCTCGATCGACTTCTGGCTCGTGAGGAAGACCACCGGGATGCCGGCCCACTCCGGGCGCTCCTTGAGCCGCCGAACGAGGGCGTATCCGTCGAGCGTCGGCAACCGCGTGTCGCTCAGGACCAAGTCCGGCGCCGACACCTCGATCTTCGCGAGGGCGTCCTTGCCGTCCTTCGCCGTCGTGACGCTGTAGCCGGCCTTCTTGAGGCTGACCTCGAGCACGCGAACGCTGCGAGGGTCGGCATCGACGAGGAGGAGCTGGAGCTTTGCCACCTGGGGGGATCCCGCCTAGCGCGAAGGATTGCGAGAGGCCAAAGAGTCTGTCAAGCAGCACCGCGTCATGCCAGCGGAAAGCTCGGCGATTCGCGGCCGGCGCGACGCAGCCCCCGAGCCTCTTTCAACGCTCAGTGGGCCCACGGGTCCACAAGCTCCCCCGATTTCGCTCCACCGTGCTTCGCAGGCGGGCGCGCCTGCTTGGGAGGGGCGCCGCGAGGCGCGGCGGGCGCGGCGGTCGCGGCGATGGCGGTGGGCGGGCCCGGCGCGGCCGTCGACGAGGCCGGCGTCGGCGTGACGGGTGCCGTGTCGGCAGCCGACGGGGTGGGCGCCACCGGAGCGGCGGTGGCCGGCGCCGCGCTCGCCCCCGCCGCGGCGGCGAGCGATGCCCCGGCCTCGCTTCGCGCGCTGGCCGGCCCGGACAGGGCCCGCCCCGCGACCGCGCCCAGCACCGCGAGGGCGAGGACCCCGCCGAGCACCGCCGCGATCCGCAGCGGCGAGGGCGAGAGCGGAAGGGGCGGCGGCGTGTCACGCGCGGGCGGCGGGGCGTTCGGCTCGCGCAGGCGCAGGCTCGAGGGCGGCACGCTCCCGAGCGCCGCGGCGGCGGCCGCCTCCGGATCGCCGAGCGCGAGCTCGATCGCCTGGGCGACCTCGGCCATCGTCGCGTACCGGTCGTCGGGCTTCTTGGCGAGGCAGCGCATCGCGATGGGGCCGAGCGCCCCGAGCGCCCGCGGGTCCGGCGCCGCCCACTCGATCGGCGTCGGCTGGGCGAACATGTGCTTGGTGAGCACGCCCATGTAGGTGTCGGCCTCGAACGGGACCTTGCCGGCGAAGCACTCGTACAGGATGACGCCGAGCGCGTAGATGTCGCCGCGCCGGTCGACCGGCTCCCCGGCGGCCTGCTCGGGGCTCATGTAATGCGGCGTGCCGAACACCATCCCGGCGCGGGTGAGCTTCCCCGCCCCCGCCATCTTGGCGACGCCGAAGTCGAGCACCTTGACGAACTCCCTGCCCGCCGACTCGGTGAGGAAGACGTTGTCCGGCTTGAGATCGCGGTGGAGGACGCCGGCGGCGTGCGCCGCCTCGAGCGCCGAGGCGCACTGGAGAAGGATCCTCGCGGCCCGCCTGGGCTCGAGCGTCTTGTCGGCGCGCAAGAGCTCCGCCAGCGTCAGGCCGGTGAGGTGCTCCATCACGAAGTAGGGCACGCGCCCGCGCCCGCCCTCCGGATCGAGATCGAGCTCGCCGAAGTCGCTCACCGCGACGATGTTGGGGTGGCCGATCGAGGCGGCCGCCTTGGCCTCCTGGATGAAGCGCGCGGTCAGCTCCTTGTCCTGCGCCACGTCGCGGCGCAGCACCTTGAGCGCGAAGCGACGGTCGAGGGTGACGTGGCGCACCTCGTAGACCGTGCCCATCCCGCCTTCCCCGAGGACCGAGGCGACCTTGTAGCGGCCGTCGATCACCTGGCCGATGAGGGCGTCGGTCGCCGGGTCGTAGTCGGGGGCGTCGAGGAGGGGATCGCCGTCGAACGGGCAGAAGCGGGCATGCCCCGAGAAGGCCTGGGAGCAGGTGGGGCAACGACGGGCGCGCGGCGCCGCGGGCTCGCGAGCGACGAGCTGGGTGGGCTCGTCGTCTTGACCCGCGGCGGGGCCTGCCGAGCCCATGCGCACCGTCAGAGGCATCGCGCGCGATTATGGCATGGCGGCGGGCCCGACATGGGGGGGCTTCGCCCCGGGGATGGCCTCAGGTCGCGGCGACGACCGGCGTCCCGCAGTTCGCGCAGAACTTTGCCGGCCCCGTCTCGGACCCGCAGCCGGTGCAGAACTTCTTCGCCGGCGCGGCGAGGGGGCCTCCGCACTCGGCGCAGAACTTCCCGGGCGGAACCTGCGCGGCGCACTTGGGGCAGGCGATCCTGCCGCCCGCGGCCGTGGGGGCGGTGGGCTGGGCCATCGGGGCCCCCTGTTGCATGTGCGGCGGCACGAACTGCGGCCCCTGCGGCTGCATCGGCTGGGCGCCGGCCATCTGCTGCGCCATCCCGACGCCGATCGCCATCTGGGCGCCGAGCGCGGCCACGCCGGGCCCGCCCGCGCCGCCTCCGCCCTTGGCCATGCCCTCGCCGGCGCCCATCATCGCCGAGCCCGCGGCGTAGTTGTTCCAGCTGCCCGCGAGCTGCTGCACATACCGCGCGTCCTGGCCGAACTTCTGGTCGAGCTCGAACTGCTTGGCCTTCGCGGTGTCGGCGGCGATGCTGACGTTCCGGCGCGCCTCGCCGCGCGCCTTGTTGGCCTCGCGGAGGAGCTTCTGGTCCTCGGCGGTGAAGTTGATGTTGAAGTTGCCGAGCTGGAGGATGCGGACGCCGATCTCGTCGAGGTTGGGCGCGCTCTGGCCGATGCGCGCGGCGAGCTCCTGCGTCATGCCGCCGAGGTTGAGCAGGCTCTTCTGCTGCTGGGCGCACGTCTGGCCGATGACCGTCTTCACGCTCATGAAGAAGAGGCCCTTGATCCAGTTGAGCGTGACGTCGTTGTCGCCGGGGCCGGCGGCCTGGCCGTGGTAGCCGATGACGAAGCGCATCGGATCGGTGACCACGAGGGCGAACTCGCCGAAGATCCGCGGCGTCACGAACTCGAAGAGGATCGGGTCCTCCATCGACTCGAGCGGGCCGCCGAAGGCCACGCCCCGGATCGGCTGCGTCTTCACGAAGAAGATCTCGGAGATGAAGACGTCGCCGCCGGTGAACTTGTTGACGAGGTTGTTGAGGAACGGGATGTTCTGCGTCTGGAGCGTGTGGCGCCCCGGCGGGAGGACGCCCTGCACCTTGCCGTCCTTGAAGAAGACGGCGCACTCGTCGCTGTCGATGGTCAGCTGCGACCAGAAGGGGATGTTTTGATCGGGGTGCTTGTAGACGATGAGGTGTTTGAATTGATCGGGGCGCGCGATCATCATCTCTCGGACGCCACCCTTCACGAAGTCCATGATCCCCATGTCGCGCCTCCAGGCCGCGCCTTGCGGGCAAACGGCCGCAAGAACATAATCGCGCCTCGCCGGATCGGCAACGCCCCTCCCCCATGATCGCCCCCGTCGACCCGGCCCAGCTCAGCGCCCCCGCCCAGAAGCTCGTCGGCGCTCAAGCGCCGCTGAAGATGCAGGAGCTCGCAGCCAGGGGCGTGGCGCCCGGCATCAAGCCGGCGGAGCTCGTCGCCGTGCTGCTCCTGCTCGGGCAGAGCGACCGGCCCACCGTCAAGGAGACGGCGCAGCGAACGCTGGCCGAGATGCCGGCGGCGCTGCTCTCGGCGGCCCTCTCCGGCGACCTCGACGCCGCCTCGATCCACGCCCTGGCGCTCGCGAACGCCGAGAAGATCGACGTCCTCGAGAAGCTCCTCGGGATGCCGCGCCTGGCGCTCGACACGGTCGAGGAGCTGGCGCGCACGGGCACCGAGGCGGTCACCGAGCTCATCGCCACGAACGAGGAGCGCCTCCTCGGCCACCCGAGGATCATCGAGCTCCTCTACATGAACAAGCGCACGCGCATGTCGACGGCCGACCGGCTCGTCGAGCTCGCCGCGCGCAACCACATCGAGTGCACCGGCATCCCGGCCTGGAAGGAGGCGTCGACCGCCATCCAGAACGAGCTCGTCGCGGAGCCCTCGCTCGAGCCGACGCCGGACGACGTGCTCTTCGAGGAGACCGAGCAGCTCGCCACCGTGCTCGCCGGCGACCCGGAGGAGGACACCCACACCGAGACGGAGGAGGGCGAGGAGGTCGTCAAGGACAAGTACGTCCCGCTCTACAAGCGCATCGCCGACATGACCGTCACGCAGAAGATCCGTCGCGGGCAGCTGGGCTCGAAGGAGGAGCGCATGCTCCTCGTCCGCGACAACAACCGCCTCGTCGCCACCGCCGCGGTGCGGAGCCCGCTCATGCAGGAGGGTGAGGCGGCCCTGATCAGCCGCAACCGGAACATGTCGGACGAGGTCCTCCGCATCATCGGGTCGACCCCGGAGTGGATGAAGAGCTACACGGTGAAGAAGAACCTGGTCGAGAACCCGCGCACGCCGGTGATGATCGCCCAGCGGCTCGTCGCCCACCTGCGCGAGGCGGATCTCCGCCAGCTCGCCAAGAGCAAGAACGTCACGGGCCCGGTGCAGGACGCGGCGCGCCGCCACCTCGACCGCCGGAAGACCTGAACCGGCGCGTCGAGGGTCGAGTTTCTCCGGGGGCTCGGGGGCAGAGCCCCCATCGTGAATCCGTGCCGACGCCGCCGTCTGCTAACCTCGGCGCCGTGAGCGATCTGGTCCGGTTCGGGGTGGCGATGGAGCGAGAGCTCCTCGCCGACTACGACCGGCGCATCGCCGCGCGCGGCTACGAGAACCGCTCCGAAGCGCTGCGCGACCTGGTGCGGGCCGATCTGACGCGGGGCGCGTGGGAGTCCGGAGCGCAGGTCGCCGCCACGGTGACCCTCGTCTACGATCCCGCGGTGCGCGACGTCGTCATGCGCATCACCGGCGGGACGCTCGCCGAAGGGGCGCGCGTCATCTCGGGGCTCTACGCGCCGCTCGACGCGTCGCGCTGCCTCGAGGTCGTGGCCGTGCGCGGGCGAGCCTCGGAGGTGAGCGCCCTCGCCGGCCGGCTCTCCGGCGTGAAGGGCGTGCTCTCGTGCGAGCTCACCGTCGCGGCGCGGCTGGAGGGAGGGCGATGAGGAGCTCGGCGCCGCCCCCGCTGCCGCGCCCGCGGCGCGTGCTCGTCGTCGGCGCGACGGGCCGCCTCGGCGTCGCCGTGGCGCGCGCGTTGGTGCAGCGGGGCGACCGCGTCACCGTGACCGCCCGCGACGCGCGCAAGCTCGCGGCGCTTTCCGAGGATCTCGCCACGGTCGACCGCGGCGCGCCGCCGGTCATCTGCGCCGATCTGCGCGAGCGCGACGCGCCCGAGCGGATCGCCGCGGCGGCGCGCGCGGCGGGCGGCGTCGACGACGTCGTGCTCGCGTGCGGGCCTTTCCCGCGCACGCCGCTCGACGACCTCCGGCGCGAGGACCTCGAGGACACGCTCACGGTGCACGCGATCGCGCCGCTGCTCCTGGTCAACGCGCTCGCCGACGATCTCGCCCAGCGGAGCGGCGCGGTCGTCGCCCTCGCCGACGCCGGCGTGACGCGCCCCTACGTGAACCACGTCGCCTACCTGACCGCGAAGGGCGCGCTCCAGACGGGCCTTCGCGCGCTCGCCGTCGAGCTCGCGCCGAAGGTGCGGATCAACGTGGTCGCCCTCGGCATCGTCGCCGATCCGGAGGCCGACGCGGACCCGCTGCGCACCCACCGGCTGGCGGCGCGCTCGCCGCTGGGACGGTTCGGCACGCCGGCCGAGGTGGTGCATGCCGTGCTGTCGCTGCTCGACGCGACCTGGGCGACGGGAGAGATCTGGGGGATCGGGCGGTGAGCCGATCGATCACTCGTCGTCGGCGGCGTTGCGGATGCGGACGGTCGTTTTGGGCGGATCGACGATGAAGGTGACCATCCGCTCCTTGGCCTCGAAATCCTGGCGGTAGATCACGGCGGAGTGCTTGTACTTGAAAGGGCCGATGCGGACCCGGTGCCAGAGGCCGCGGCCGGGGACGTTGGCGGGCTCGACGTAGGCCTTGTGGCCGCGGCGGCGGAGGGCGGCGGCGAACGCCTCGGCTTCGGCGCCGGTCTTGAACGAGCTCACCTGGAGCTGGTAGCCGCCGGGCGCGCCCGCGGGGGCCGTCTCGGCGCCCTCCTCGCGCGACACGTGCCGCGCCATGCTCGTGAGCGTGTCTTGGGGCGCGAGCTCGGCGGGCGAGGCCTGGAGCACGTTCTGCGCGGGGAGCGGCACCACCGGGAGCCGATCCGCGGCGGGCGGCGGGATCGTGGGCGCGCCGGGCGGCAGCTCGAAGGGCGCGCCGGGCGCGGCGGCCGCGGCCTTGCCGTCGCGGACCGCCTCGAGGGCCGTCGTCGGGTTCTGGCCGTCGGAGAGGATGCCCGGGAACGTGACCTCGTTGCCCACGACGGCTCCGCGGTCGTCGATCTTGGCGCCCGCCGGGTGGGCGCGCGCCACGAGATCGCCGAGCGGATCGGCGCTCGTGGGCTTCTCCTTCGCGGGCGTGCGCACCAGCGCCACGGCGGCGAAGACGATGCAGGCGCCCCCGAGCGACGCGAGCACGAGGGCGCCGAGCCGCGACGGCCCCGAGGTCGGCTCCGTCTCCTGGATCTCGTCGAGGTTCTTCACCACGCCAGCATCGAGCCCCTCGCTTCGCTTCATGCCCTCGCTCCCTTCGGTGCTTCGCTTCGGTCCGGCCAGTCGCCGAGCCCCCGGCCCCCCGGTCACGCTTCGTGCTCCTCGTCGCGCAGCCGCTCCATCCGCGGCAGCGCGGTGATGCCCGCGAGGCGGAGCCCCGCGCCGTAGACGGTCCGGATCGCCTCGATCCAGACGAGCCTGGCGATCGTCTTGTCCTTGTCCCAGCGCGCCTCCCAGCCAAGCTCCTTGGTCTGTGACGTGAGCGGCAGGATGGCGTCGCCCTCGGTCTTGAGGCGGGTGAAGTAGCTCTGGAACGCCTGCGAGAGCTCCTGCAGGTAGAAGATCACCCGGTGCGGCTCGCGGAGCGCCGCCGCCTCGGCCACGAGCGCGGGGAAGCGCCCGAGCTGGGCCAGGATCGCGAGCTCGTCGGGGTGGGTGAGCTTGGCGAGGAGCGCGGGCTCGAGCGATCGCGAACGCGGATCGCGCCTGGGCTCGAGCGCGGGCACGCCGAGGCCGTAGACGTCGGCCGCGCGCCGCTGGATCGAGCAGAGGCGCGCGTAGCCCATCTGCAGGTAAAAGACCGGGTTGTCGAGCGACGACTTCTTCGCGACCTCGATGTCGAGATCGATGCTCGTGTCGTTGCGGCGCGCCAGATAGAAGTAGCGGAGCGCGTCGGCGCCGGCGCCCTTGCGCTGCGCGGCCTCGTCGATCTCCTCGACGACCTCCTCGACCGTGACCAGGTTGCCGAGGCGCTTGCCGAGCTTCACCGGCTGGCCGTCGCGCAGCAGCTTCACGAGCTGGCAGAGGATCGGCTCGAACCGCGCCTTCTGGTCGAGCTCGGGGCAGAGGGCGGCGAGCGCGCCGCGGATGCGCGCCACGTACCCGTGGTGATCGGCGCCGAGGATGACGATGAGGCGGTCGTAGCCGCGCCGGACCTTGTCGAGGTGGTAGGCGATGTCGCTCGCGAAGTACGTGAAGGTGCCGTCCTGCTTCTTGACGACGCGGTCCTTGTCGTCGCCCTCGCCCTCGCTGCGGAAGAAGAGGGCGCCGTCGCGCTCCTCGAGCCAGCCGCGCGCGGCGAGCTCGTCGAGGGCGGCGCGGACGCGGCCCCAGCGGTGGAGGCCCTCCTCCGAGAACCAGACGTCGTGGTGGACGCCGAGATCGGCGAGCGTCTTCTTGATGCCGGGCAGGACGCGGGAGCCGGGCACCCCGTCGAGCATCCGCGTCACGCAGAGGCGCGCGAGCACGCCCGGATCGGCGTCGGTGAGGGCGTCGGAGGCGTGGGCGGCGATCCAGCCGGCGAGCTCCTTCACGTAGTCGCCGCCATAGCCGCCCTCGGGCGCAGGCTGGCCGGCGGCGGCGGCGCGCACCGACTCGGCGAAGAGCCTCACCTGGTTGCCGAAGTCGTTGATGTAGTACTCGCGCACCACGCGGTGGCCGGCGGCCTCGAGCAGCGTCGCGAGCGCGTCGCCGACGATGGCGCCGCGGCCGTGCGAGATGAGCAGCGGGCCGGTGGGGTTGGCGCTCACGAACTCGAGCTGGATGCGCTCTCCGGTCGCGGCGGCGGCGCGGCCGTAGCCGGGGCCTGCGGCGAGGACCTCCTCGAGCACGCGGTGGAACGGCGCGGCGGCGAGCCGGAGGTTGAGGAAGCCCGGGCCGGCGATCTCGACCTCGCGGATCCCCTGGGCCTGGCGGAGCCGCTCGGCGAGGAGCGAGGCGATCTCGCGCGGCGGCTTGCCGGCGGCCTTCTGGATCGCGAGGGCGGCGTTGGTGGCGAGATCGCCGTGCTCGGGCCGCTTGGGGCGCTCGACGCTGAAGGAGGCGACCGCCGCGGAGGGAGGCAGGGCGCCGTCGCGGACGAGCGCGGCCAGCGCCGCCTCCACCGCTCCGCGAACCTGCTCCTCGATGCCCATGAGGACCCTCTATCCCGCCGCGAAGCCCCGCGACAACTTTCTGTCACTACATTATCCTACACGGGCTTACCCAACGGTCCTGACAGGGCTCGTTCCACCTGGACCGCCTTCCAGCGGGTCTCGACGAGCTCCCGCGCGGGGTCCGAGTCGGCCACGATCCCTCCGCCGGTGAGGTACTCCCCCTCCCCGTCGGCTCCGAGGACGGCGGTGCGGATCGCCATCGCCAGCGTGACCCCGCCGTCGTGGGCGACGAAGCCGAGACCGCCCGTGTAGAGGCCGCGCCGGCACGGCTCGAGCGAGGCGATGACCTCCATCGCCCGAACCTTGGGGGCGCCGGTCACGCTGCCACTCGGGAGCATCGCCTCGAGCACCTGCTCGCGCCCGACGCCCGGACGGACCTGCGCGCCGAGCAGCGCCTCGCGGTGGTGGACGGTCCGGTGCGGCACGACCAGAGGCCCCTCGAGGATCCGCACCGATCCGGGGACGGCGACGCGACCGAGATCGTTGCGCTCCACGTCGATGATCATCGCCAGCTCCGCCCGCTCCTTGGGATCGCGGTCGAGCTCGAGGGCGAGCCCGACGTCCTCCGCGGCGTCGGCGCCGCGCGGGCGCGTGCCCTTGATGGGAGCGGTCAGGAGCCGCGCGAACGGCGAGCCGGCCGCGGAGGGATCGGGCGCCGCACGCAGGAGCAGCTCGGGCGAGGTCGACAGCACGCGGACGCCCTCTCCGAGCTCGAGCAGGGCCGCGAAGGGCGCCGGCGCCGCGGCGGCCAGGCGCGCCCAGAGCGTGAGGAGACCGCCGCGATCGGCGCCGCGCGCGACCGTCAGACGCAGCGCGCGCGCCAGGTTCACCTGGTAGAGATCGCCGCGCCGGATGAGCTCCTGCGCCGCGGCGACGCGCTCGACGTGCCGCGCGGGCGGCTCGGCGTCGGTGACGCTGGCGCCCGCCGCCTCCGCCGGCGCGGCGGGGGCCTCGAGCCGGCGGGCGAGGCGGTCGGCGTCGGCCGCGGTGAGCCCGACCGCGAAGACCGCGCCCTCGTGGTGATCGATGCACGCGACGGCGCGGTAGCGGTGCCACTCGGGCTCGACGAGCCGGGGCGGAGGGCGGCGCTCGGGCGCCGTCCAGCCCGCCCGCTCCAGCGATCGCCGCGCCTCGTAGGGGACGACGCCGATCCAGCGCGGGACGTGGGACCAGCCGTCGTCGGTCGCCGGGAGGTCGTCGTCCGCGAGCGGATCGAGGCGCGCGGAGCGGCGGTCGGGATCGATCGCGACGAACGACCACCCCGCGCCGTGGCGACGGCCCTGCGACGCCAGCACCGCGAGGCCCGGCGCCCCCGAGCTCCCGAGCCGCGCCGCCAGAGCGAGCACGTCCGGCGGGGCCGGGACTTGTCGGGCGAACGGCACCTCCGTCGAGTAGCATGCCTGGCCGTGCGAGAGACCGGCCGAAGACACCGCGCGGCAGCGCTCTCGGCCCTCGGCGGCGCGGCGCTCGCGCTCGCCGGCTGCGGCTCGGACACGGTCACCATCGAGCTCGCGCTCACGACGGGCCAGGAGACGGACGTCATGGCGCGGGATCCGGCCGTGACGCGCGTCGACGTCAGCGCCAGGGCCGCCGAGGGGGACGTCGAGGTCCAGGCCTCGGCCGCGCCCGGCGGCACGTTCGATCTCGGGGAGCTCCCGGCCGACCGCCTCTACACGTTCGAGGCCACCGGGGTCGACGCGAGCGGCGCCGCCGTCGTTCGGGGCCGGTCTCTCTCGATCGCGCTCTCCGCGCTCTCGGCGGGCTCGACGACGATCCCCCTCTTCGTGCAGCGCGCCGCGACGTGGGCGCGACCGGACGGAGGCCTCGCGCGCGCCCACGTCGACGCCCCCGCCGCGGCGTTCGCCGAGCAGTTCCTCTTCACGAGCGCCGGCCCCTCGGCGCGGGGGGGCGGGGGGGCCCCCGGGGGGGGGCCCCGCGCCGGTGTCGGTGGCCCCTCGCGCGGGGGGGCGCGGCCGGGGGCCCGGGGCCGGGGGGGGGGGGGGGGGGGGGGCCGCGCGCCGCGGCGCTGCTCGTGGTCGGCGACGACGGGGCGAGCTGGGTCGACTTCGACGCGGGGACCGTCGACGCCGCGGCGCTGCCCGAGGGGCTCGGCTCGTTCGCCGACGTGGCCGGCGGGCGCGTGGTCGAGGCGGCGGACGGCGTCTCGGTCCTCGTCGGCGCGACCCGCGCGGAGGGGCCGACCGCGGCGGTGCTCCTCGTCGCCGCCGACGGCGCGCTGACGGCGACGAGCCTCACCGCCGCGCGCGCCGGCGCCGCGGCGACCTACGTCGCCGGCGTCGGCGTGGTCGTCGCGGGAGGCAGCGCGACCGCGCCGGGCCTCGAGCTCTACGCCGACGGCTCGAACGCGTTCGCGGCGCGCGACTTCCCGCCCGACGCGGTCACCGGGGCCGCCGCCGCCCCCGCGCTTGCCGGCGCCGTCGTCGCGCTCGTCGGAGGGAGCGACGGCGCCGATCCGGCCCCGACGCGCACGCTCGATCTGGCGTGCGCCAGCGGTTGCACCGCGACCGCCGCCGAGCCGGCGCTCGCCGCCGTCGCGCGCGACGCCACCGCCTACGCGCTCCCCGACGGCCGCCTGCTGGTGGCCGGCCGCGAGGCGGGAGAGAACGGGGCCACGCGGACGTTCGCGTTCGCGCTCGGCGATGCCGAGGCCGCCGAGCTCGTGCTGCGCGAGCCTCGGCGCGGCGCGACGCCGGTGCCGGCGCCGAACGGCACCCTGGGCATCGTCGGAGGGCTGCACCCCGACGGCTCGCCGGCGCTCAGCGTCGAGCTCTTCTTCCCCTGACCGGGCGGCCTCGCCGCCACCGGCTCGTCAGTTGCCGCCGGCGCCGCCGGTGCCGCCGCCGCCCGCGCCGCCGGCACCTCCGGTGCCGCCGCCGCTGCTGGTCGCCCCGCTCGTGGTGCTCGTCGTGCCGCCGCTCGTGGTGCTGCTCGTCGTGGCGCTGGTGGTGCTGCTGGTCGTGCTGCTGGTCGCGCCGGTACCGCCCGAACCGCCGGTACCGCCCGAACCACCGGCGCCCGTCGTCGTCGACTCCGCCTTGGCGACGAACGCGCAGGCCTGGAGGAGGTGGGTCGACTCGAGCAGGATCGTGCAGGGCGGCAGCGCCGGATCGGCGCCGGCCGCGAGCGGCACGTCGCAGTCGGCCATCGTCGCCGCGCCGCTCCGCTTGCACGCCGCGACCGCGGCGACGGCGGCGGCGCACTGCTCGCCCTGGCCGCTCGACGGGCTCGCGTCCGAGTTCTCGATCCCGTGCAGGCACTGGTCACGGTAGAACTCCTGGCACGCGACGACGTCGGGCGGCGTGAAGCCGGCCGACGCGCAGGCCTGGGCGGCCTCGCAGCGCGCGTTCTCGATCGTGCGGCAGACCTCGATCCCCACGGCGTCGCTGCCGCAGTCGAGGCCGGCCAGCCCGACCACCGAAGCCACGGCGAGCGCGCGCCAGACACCGCGCGCGAGACGGTCACCGGTGGGCGCCATCCTCCGGCCGTACCACGCACCGCCGGGCAGGGCGACTTTTCGGCGCGCGCGCGGACCGGCGCTGCGAGGCGCGCTACGCTGGCGCCGTGCCGCGGGCCATGATCCTCGCCGCGGGGCTGGGCACGCGCCTGCGCCCCCTCACCGACGAGCTCCCCAAACCGCTCGTGTGGATCGGCGACCGCCCGATGATCGCGCACGTCGCCGCGCGCCTGGCCGCGGGCGGCATCGGCGACGCCGTCGTCAACACCCACCACCTGCCCGGCGCGTTCGGCCCGGAGGCGCTCGCCGCCTGTCCCATCCCGCTCACGATCCTCCACGAGCCCGCGATCCTCGGCACCGCCGGCGGCGTGGCCAACGCCTCGCGCGAGCTCGGCGCGGGCGACGTCGTCGTCTGGAACGGCGACATCCTGGCCGACGTGGACGTGCGCGCGCTGCTCGAGGCGCACGCGGCCTCCGGCGCCCCAGCCACGCTCGCCGTGGCGCCGCGCGCGCGCGGCGAGGGCACCGTCGGGCTCTCGGCGGACGGCGAGGTCGTGCGCCTGCGGGGCGAGCGCTTCGGCGACGAGGCCCACGGCGGCGATTTCCTCGGCGTGCAGGTCCTCGGCGAGGAGCTCCGCCGCGCCCTCCCCGCCACCGGCTGCCTGGTCGGAGACGGCTACCTCCCCGCGCTCCGCCGCGGAGCCCGGGTCCGGGCCCTGACGGTCGCGGGCGGCTGGGACGACATCGGCAGCGTCGCCGCGTACCTCGCGGCCAACGCGCGCTGGCTCGCTCGCGAGCGGCGTTCTTCGTGGGTGCACCCGACGGCGCGGGTGGCGCCCGCGGTGACGGTCGAGGGCAGCGTCATCGGCGCCGGCGCCGAGGTGACCGGCACGGGGTCGGTCCGGGGATCGGTCGTCTGGCCCGGCGCGCGAGCCGCCGCCCCGCTCGAGCGCGTCGCGGTCACGGCCGGCGGGCGCACCGCGGCGGGCTGACCGCGCCCGTCCGAGGATCGAGCGCCGCGTCGAGCTCCCCCGGAACGACGGGGCCGAGCGTCGATCCGCCGTCCCGGGCGGGGCCGCCACGGAGCTTCGACCGGGGTGGCGGGCGAGGCGTCCAGCGCTGGCTTCCTCGACGCGCTTCGACTACCTCCTCGGGGGATGGCAGGTGCTCGAAACCCGGCAATCCTCCTCGGGCTCGCGCTCGGGGCAGCCGCCTGCGCCGAGGAGACCGGCGCGTCGGACGAGTTCGTGGTCGTGACCTCGATCACGGTGGACCCGGCGCTGTTTCTCGGGAGCGTTCCCTGCAGCTCCGACGCCGGCGCGATGCGCTCGTACGTGGCGACCATCAGCGACTTCACCGAGGAGGGCCGGCACTTCACCCTGCCCTCCTCGCCGCCGGTCTCCTGCGCCGAGCGGGTCAGCTTCCGCAACGTCGTGCCGGGCCACGTCTACGTCGCCGAGATCGACGGGTACACCGACTTGCCCAACGAGCTCGAGCCCATCGGCGGGCCGAGCTCGGGGAGCCGCGCGCTCCGCCGGGTGTCCGGAGGACCGGCCGAGCAGGTGGCGCCGCGATGGGAGGGCGGCTGCCGAGGCAATCCCACGACCGGCGGGGCCGTGGCGGCGACGCGGGTCAACGTGACCATCGGCGAGTGCGAGCTGGTCGACAACGGTCCCGCCAGCGTGACCGGCATCCGGGTCGACCCGGCCTCGGCGCTCGGGGCGCTGACCTGCGGAGGCAAACCCGGCCAGGTGAGCGCGGTCGACGTCCTGCCCGTCGGGAGCGGGCTGCCGGCGCTGCTCGGCGTCGGCTGCGCCTCCGCCGCGCCGACGTACGACGCAGGCGTCGTCGCGGGCGAGACCTACGAGTTCCGCCTCGAGGCCGACGTCGACGGCGTCGCGTACGGCGCGCGCTGCAGCGCCGAAGCCCGCGAGTCCGTCACCACCACGGCCTCGTGCAACCTGCTCTCGCGCACCGGCTCGCTCGAGGTGCCCCTCGCCGACGTGCTCGCCCAGGCGCAGAAGGCCTGCGACACCGACGTCGACGCGTTCGACGTCTCGATCGAGGCACTCCTCGGCGACCCGCCGGTCCTGACGGTGGTCGACAGCGGGGTGGTCGCCTGCGACGCAGCGCTCGGCGTCGCGCCGCTCGAGCCGGCGAAGTACTGGGTGAGGCTCGAGGGCCACATGATCGAGGGTGGCTCGCCGCTCTCGGCGAGCTGCGTGGGCATGGTCGTCGCCGGCGACAAGGCGGAGGCCTCTTGCTCGCTTGTGCCGTGAGGCGAGCGCAGTAGAGATGAAGAGAGCATGGACGAGACGAGCAACATCCAGCAGAAGCTGCCCGTAAGCATCCAGGACGAGCTGCGGACGAGCTACCTCGACTACGCGATGAGCGTGATCATCGGTCGCGCCATCCCGGACGTCCGCGACGGCCTCAAGCCGGTCCACCGTCGCATCCTCTTCTCGATGAACGAGCAGAAGATCGGCCCCGGCGGCGCCCACAAGAAGTGCGCGCGCGTGGTCGGCGACGTGCTCGGCAAGTACCACCCGCACGGCGACGTCGCCGTCTACGACGCGCTCGTCCGCATGGCGCAGCCGTTCAGCCTGCGCTACCCGCTCATCGACGGCCAGGGCAACTTCGGCTCGGTCGACGGCGACTCGGCGGCGGCCATGCGTTACACCGAGGCGCGCCTCTCGCGCGTCGCGGTCGAGGCGCTCGCCGATCTCGACAAGGACACCGTCGACTTCATCCCCAACTACGACGACAGCGAGCTCGAGCCGAGCGTCCTGCCGTCGAAGTTCCCGCAGCTGCTCATCAACGGCTCGGGCGGCATCGCCGTCGGCATGGCGACCAACATCCCGCCGCACAACCTCGGCGAGATCATCGACGCCACCATCGCGCTCATCAAGAGCCCGGCGATCACCATCGACGAGATGATGCACATGGTGCCGGGCCCCGACTTCCCGACCGGCGGCCTCATCTACGGCCGGGTCGGCATCGAGCAGGCCTACAAGCTCGGCCGCGGCTCGATCACGATGCGCGGCCGCACCACCGTCGAGAAGACGCACAAGGGCGACCGCGAGCAGATCGTCGTCACCGAGATCCCCTACCAGGTCAACAAGGCCCGGATGGTCGCCAAGATCGCCGAGTGCATGAAGGAGAAGCGGATCGAGGGGATCCACGAGGTGCGCGACGAGAGCGACCGCGAGGGCATCCGCGTCGTGGTCGAGCTGAAGAAGGACGTGTTCCCCCAGGTCGTGTTGAACCAGCTCTACCGGCTCACCGATCTCCAGGCGACCTTCGGCGTCATCAACCTGTCGATCGCCAACGGCCGCCCCGCGGTGCTCACGCTCAAGGAGACGCTCGAGCACTTCGTCGAGCACCGGCGCGAGGTCGTCACCCGGCGCACCCGCTACGAGCTCCGCCAGGCCGAGGCCCAGCGCGAGATCGTCGAGGGCCTCGGGATGGCGGTCACCGACGTGGACAAGGTGATCGCCACCATCCGCGCCTCGGCCGACACCGACGAGGCCCGCACCAAGCTGCTCGCGCTGCCGCTCCGCGGCTTCGGCGAGTTCCTCCGCCGCGCCGGCCGCCCCGAGAGCGAGTGCGCCGAGGCCGAGAAGAAGGGCGACTACTTCCTCTCCGAGCGCCAGGCCAAGGCGATCCTCGAGATGCGCCTCTCGCGCCTCACCGGCCTCGAGCGCGAGAAGCTCGCCAGGGAGTACGGCGAGCTCTCCAAGGAGATCGAGCGCCTCCGCGCCATCCTCGCCGATCCGCAGCTGCTCATGAACGTCATCGTCATGGAGCTCGAGGACATCAAGAGTCGCTTCGCCGACGCGCGCCGCACCGAGATCGTCCCCGCCGAGGCCGAGATCCAGGTCGAGGATCTCATCCAGGAAGAGGACATGGTGGTGACGATCTCGCACGCGGGGTACGTCAAGCGCACACCCGTCTCGACCTACCGCGCCCAGAAGCGCGGCGGGAAGGGCAAGATCGGGATGGAGGCGCGCGACGAGGACTGGGTCAACCAGCTCTTCGTGGCCTCGACCCACTCGTACGTCTTCTTCTTCAGCGATCGCGGCAAGACGTACGTGAAGAAGGTCTACGAGATCCCGCCCGCGCCGAGGAACGCGAAGGGGCGCGCCATCGTGAACTTCGTGGGGATGGAGCCGGGCGAGAAGGTCGCCGCCATCACCCCGGTGCCCAAGTTCGAGCCCGGCAAGTTCATCGTGACGCTCACGCGCGGCGGACAGATCAAGAAGACCGAGGTCACCGACTACGAGAACTACCGCGAGAAGGGGATCATCGGCGTCCGCATCGAAGAGGGCGATCAGCTCCTCTCGGCGGTGATGACCGACGGCTCGCGCGAGTTCGTGATCGCGACCCGGAGCGGGATGTCGATCCGCTTCTCGGAGGACCAGGTCCGGCCCACCGGGCGCGCCACGATGGGCGTCAAGGGCGTGGAGCTCGTCGAGGGCGACCAGGCCGTCGGCCTCTGCGTCTCGGGCGGCGGGCGCGATCGCGTCCTCGCGGTCTGCGAGCGCGGCTACGGCAAGCAGACGCCGCTCGAGGAGTTCCGACTCCAGAGCCGCGGCGGCAAGGGCGTCATCCTCATCGACGCCAGCGAGCGCAACGGCCCCGTGGTCGGCATCGCCATGGTCTGCCCCGCCGACGAGGTCATGCTCGTGACCGATCGCGGCCAGACGCTGCGCACCAAGGTGAGCGAGATCCGCGAGACCGGCCGCAACGCCCAGGGCGTGCGCCTCATGGACGTCGAGGAGGGCGAGCGCGTCGTCGCCATCGAGGCGTTCGCCGAGGCCGACGGCGACGAGGGCGTCTCGAGCGCGCCGCCGCCCGACGGCGCGAACGGCGCCGGCGAGCCCAACTGACGACCGGACGCGCGATCATCGCGCGCCGATGCGGAGCAGCACGACCTTCACCGTGTCGATCAGGATCGAGAGGTCGAACCAGATCGAGAAGCTCTTGATGTAGAAGAGGTCGTACTGCAGCTTCTCGAGCGCGTCCTCGGTCGAGGCGGCGTAGCGGCAGCGGACCTGGGCGTGGCCGGTGACCCCGGGCTTGACGTAGAGGCGCTGGCGGAAGAACGGGATCTCGCGCTCGAGCTGGGCGATGAAAATGGGCCGCTCTGGGCGCGGGCCGACCAGGCTCATGTCGCCGACGAGCACGTTCCAGAGCTGCGGCAGCTCGTCGAGCCGCGTGCGCCGGATGATCTCGCCCACCCGGGTCACCCGGGGATCGCGCTCCTGCGCCCAGACCGCGCCGTTCTTCTCGGCGTCGGCCCGCATCGAGCGAAACTTCAGGATCGAGAACTCGCGCCCGAAGGCGCCGGCGCGGACCTGCGAGTAGAGGACCGGCCCGGGCGAGTCGAGCTTGATCGCGATCGCCGTGAGGAGCATGAGCGGCGCCGCGAGCACGAGGCCGACCGCGGCGGCGAGGATGTCGAAGGCGCGCTTGAGGACGAGCGTGGTGCGCCGGAGCTGGAAGCCGTGCGCGAAGATGAGCTGGCTCGGCTTCAGCTCGCGCACGTAGATCTTGCCGGTGACGCGCTCGTAGAAGTCGATTCCCTCCTCGATGTCGACGCCGCTGAACTTGAGGTCGAGCAGCTCCTGGACGGGGAACGAGCCGCGGCGGTCCGAGTAGGCCACGACGATGCGCCCCACCTCGCGCTCGCGGACGATGCGCCTGAGCTCCGCGCAGCGACCGACGATGTCGGGCCCGGTCGCGGGCTCGTCGTCGCGCACGACCACGCCGGCGAGGCGGAGGCCGAGGTGCGTCTCGCGCTCGATGAGGTCGCAGCACGCGCGCGCCAGCGGGCCGGAGCCGAGGACGAGGGCGTGGCGGACGAAGCTCTCGCTCGTGGAGACGCGCTCGAACGCCGTGCGCCACGCGGGCAGCACCAGCGAGGCCCCGGCGAAGGCGACGACGAAGATCCCGAGCCCGAGGTCGGCGTCGGGGACGAGGTGGGACGCCAGCGCCAGGAGGAGGCCGGCCACGAAGAGCGCGCGCAGCGTGGCGACGAACAGCGCTACCGGCCGGCGCACCTCCGAGCCGTAGAGGCCGTGGTAGTAGAGCGAGCCCTGCGCCACGACCGAGACGGCGATCGCTTTGAGCAGCAGCGCGTACCCGATCGCGTGATCCCAGCCGACGTGGAGCGCCGCGGCGCCGAGCACGAGGAGCGCCAGGACGCTCGCCTCCACGAACCACACGACGGCCCGGCGGGGCGATCGAAACAGCTCGAGCATGGTGGGAGCTCCCCCCTCCGCGGGGCTGAGTACGAATGTGACGGGGCCAACAGTCCGGCCCGCTCGTCGCCAGAAGCGTGCCCATTCGACCGCCGCGCGCGTCCGGGCCGGCCTGCCGCGGGGCCGGCGCGCTCTGGACCGCCGACTTCGCCCCGATCCCTCCCGGATCGACCCGGCGCGGATCGAATCAACGCGAGCCGGACGGCGCGGTGGGCTCCACCGGGGGGGCGGTCGCCTCGGTATCGGCGAGCGCCGGCCCGCGGGCCGGCCCGCGGATCGCGAGGCCCCCGTCGGCCGGGGCGTCCTCGTCGGGCGGGCGCGGCGCGGTGCGATCCTCGGGCTCGGCGCGCTCGCGCACCGTCCTCCGCGGATTGGTCGAGAGGACGCCCGCGAGCCCGAACGTGGCGATGGTGCGGAAGCTCGAGTCGGGCGCCTCGGCGGGAGACGGGTCGAGGGCGGCGCGTGCGTACTCGAGATCGATCCCGCCGAAGAGGGCGAGGCCGCGGGCGATCGGCCACCGCAGCTCGGCTCCGAGCACGATGGTCGACGTGGTGACCGTCCCCTCCGCCGGGGGCGCCGGCTCGTCGACGGTCGCGAGCGGCGGATCGGCGGCGACCGGCGCGCTCCCGTGCTCGAGGCGGGCCACACCCGCGAGCACCACGTCGCGCGCGCTGCCGCCGTGCACCGGGCGCGCCTCGATCTCGATGGCGAGGGCGTGCGCCTGCCCGTACCCGATGCGCGGCCCGAGCGAGGTGTAGGCGTACTCGTAGTCGAGCGTCGCCTCGAGGCGCGGCCCTCCGATCGCGAGCGACCCGTACGCTCCGGGCGCGAGGACGGCGGCGCTCGAGTCGAGGAGCGGCGGCGGCGTCGCCCCGGTCACCCCGCCCCCCAGCTCGCCGTGGACCTTGCGCGAGAAGTCGTGCGCGAACGTGACGATGGCCGAGAGCGCGTGGACCTCGGCGCGCCCGCGGGTGAGATCGACGTCGAGGAGGGCGTGCGCGTAGCGCGTGTGCTCGTAGCGGAGCTCGGGCGTGATCGCGTCGCTCGGTCCGAGCTCCGAGGTCTCGGCGACGCCGGCGTAGAGCGCGTGCAGGTCGACGCCCACCGCCTCCTCGCGCTCGGCGGCGACGGCGCCGGCCTGGCGGTAGCCGCCGGTGAGGTTCACCGTCGTGTGCGGGCCGGCCGTGAGGCCGAGGCCCCAGCCGCCGCCGAGCGTGTACTCCGTGCGATCGCCGGCGAAGGGATCGCGCGCGGCGAGCGGGTTCGCGGCCCGCACCCCGAGGCGCGTCGCGATGAAGCCCGTCCCGTCGAGGCCGAAGCGGGCGTGGGGCGAGAGCTCCCAGGAGGCGCCGGTCCCGATCTCGGCCGAGAACGTGTCCGGCGGCGGTGGATCCCCGGTCGCGGCGATCGCGATCGGGAGCAGGCGCGCGTAGAGCACGGCGATCTCGAACGCCGTCGTGGAGGTGGCGCCGCGCCGCTCGCCGTCGAGCCCGAGCTCCGCGCCCGCCATCAGGGTGTTGTCCGCCATGTTCGCGGGGCTCGTCGTCGAGCTCTGCTCCACCGCGGCCTGGAAGGTGAGATCCGACTCCGCGAGCAGGACCGGGAGCGCTAGGGGGAACATCGCTCGCCTCGATCGGGCCCGACGCCGGCGAGCCGCTCGGGCGTGTCCGCGGCGAGGTCGGCGCGGCGGTAGCGGACCAGGCCCGCCGCAAACCCGAGCCCGTGCGCGGCGTGCATGATCGGCAGGACCGCGCAGACGAGGGGCCAGGTCCCGAGCCCGTGACGCGCCGAGGCCCGCGCCGATTCGAACGCGACGAGGCCGGCGTACGCCAGCGCCGCGGCGCCGAGCGCCGACGCGGCGGCCGACGAGACGAGCGACGCGGCGGCGAGCCCCGCCCCCGAGGCGAGCGCCGCGAACGGCACGACCGGCCGGATCGAGAGGAGCCGCCCGCGCTTCTTGAGCGTGCGCGCCCTGCCCTGCCCGTACGCGAAGTATTGCCTCGCGAGCGCGACCGGAGAGGACCGCGGGTAGTAGTGAACGACGACGTCGCGGCTCAGGTAGACGCGCCCGCCGGCCTCGAGGATGCGCTGGTTGAGCTCGGCGTCCTCGTTGGTGACGGCCTCCGGATCGTAGAGGCCGGCGAGCTCGAACGCCTCGCGCCGGAACGCCCCGTTGAACACCGACTCGACGAACCCCTCGCGCCGCGGATCGCGATAAGCCGAGCCGCCGAAGCCGAGGGGGCTCGCGAGCGCGGCGCACACGGCGCGCTGGAACGCGGTCCGGTGGCGCGCGCGCGCGGCGCCGCCCACGTTGAGCGCGCCGGTGCGCCGGAGCGCGGCGATCGAGCTCGCCACGTAGTCGTCGGCGTAGTCGGCGTGCGCGTCCATCCGGACGACGACGTCGCCGCGGGCGCGGAGGATGGCCACGTTCATCCCGGCCGACTGGTAGCGGCCGGGGTTGTCGAGCACGACGACGCGGGGATCCTCGCGCTCGAGCTCCGCCACGATCGCGCGCGTGCGATCGGTCGAGCCGCCGTCGACGACGAAGATCTCCGAGAGCTCTCGCGGGTAGCTCTGCCGCATGGCGGCCCGCACGACCGCCTCGATGTGATCCTCCTCGTCGAGACAGGGGATCACGAGCGTGCAGAAGGGACGCTCGGGGAGCGGCCGCACCTCTCGCGCGACCGCGAACGCGGAGCGCGCCTGGGCTCGAGCCTCCATCGGGTGTGTCGATGCCCACGCCGGCGGGCCGTTGCGGTGGCAGGCTCAGCGCGGTCGGATCGGCGCCGCGGGCGGAACGCGCGTCAGAAGCGGCCCGCGACCGAGAGCCCGCCGCCGCCGGGGCCGGCGAGGGGCGCGATGCGGATCGCCGACGCCGGCGCAGGCGCAGGCCCGGGCTCGTGTGTGACGATCAGGAACACGCCCGCCGCGGCGGCGAGGCCCCCGGCGATCCAGGCGATGTCGCCGACGGTCGCGAGCGTGTTCGACGACTCGATCCCGCTCTGGACGGCGGCGGAGCAGACGCGCCGCTCGCCGGTCACGACGCAGCCCTCGTCGTCGCCGGGCCGCCGCCCCGCGGCGATGAGGTCCAGCGTCACGCCCACGATCACCGCGCCGGCGCCCGCCGCCGCGAGCACGACTCCCGGGATCGACGTCGCCGGCCCGGCCCGCGCCGCGCGCTCGCGCTCGGCGCGCTCGCGGTCCGCGCGCGCCGCGGCCACGCCGCGCGCCTCCTCGGCCTCCTCGTCGCGGGCGCGCGCCTCGAGGTTCTTGATCCGCGCGTCGAGCAGCTCGTGCTCCTCGGGCGGCGCCGCCTCGCGCCAACGAGCCAGGTACTCGCGCGCCTTCCCCGCCTTGCCGAGGCGCTCGTACGCGTTGGCGATGCTCTCGAAGATGAGCGGCTTCTTCGAGATCTCGTACGACCGCTCCCACTCGGCGATCGCCTGCTCGTAGCTGCCCTGCCCGTAGAGCTCGGCCCCGTGATCGAAGAGGCGCTTCGCCTCGGCGAGCTTCGGATCGAGCGCGCCCGGCTTCTTGCCCTGCGCCGCCGCGGGCGCGGGGCTGCCCAGCGCGAGCGCGCCGAGGGCGACGAGGAGCGCGGCCCGGCGCATCAGTCGAACGGGCTCCGGATCTCGGGCGGCCTCTTCGCCGTCGCCGGCGGCGCCGTGGGGGGCCTGGGCGCGGCGCCGCGCGGCGCGTGCGTGGCCGGGACCGGAGGCGCCGTGGTCGCGACCGCGGTCGGGGCGGGCGGCGTCGCCGGCGAGCCGCCGTCC
>CAYJPW010000122.1:27621-32809 GCA_964372055.1 uncultured Polyangiaceae bacterium | reverse complement strand
CGCCCGTTCCGGGCGACGCGGTGGCCGGCGCGGGCGGCGCGGCCGGGCCGCCGCCGGCGGGCAGCGCGAGGAGCGCGGCGACGGCGGCGCCCCAGACGAGCGGATGAATCCGCGCCGAGTCCGCCCGGGGCTGCATGGCGCACTCTTTTCTATACGCGCGGCCCGCGCAAGCCGACTAATCTCTTCGTCGCCGTGGCGACCCCCGAAGCGATCGAGCGGAACCTGGACGAGCTGTTCGACGCCGAGCGCACCGTGCGCCGCCTCCACGACGAGCTCTCCGAGCTGCCCGACGACCAGCTCCTCGACGCCCTCGCGGCCGCCGTCCGCGCCGCCGGCCGCGAGACCCGCGAGCAGGAGGCCACGCTGCGCCTGGTGCGCCTGGCGTCGCTGCTGGGCGAGATGGAGGGGCCGCGCGTCGTCGACACCCTCATCGACATCCTCGCCTCCGAGCACCCCGAGCCGCGCCAGGTCGCGGGCGCCGAGCTCGAGGAGCTCGCCTTCGACCGGTTCAAGGAGGTGGCCAAGGGCATCGAGCGGGCGCTCAAGCGCCTGCCCGCCGGCTCGCCGGCGCTGCCCGAGCTGCCCTTCGTCATCGCCGAGGTGCCCGAGCCGGGCGTCCCCAAGGTGCTCGCCCAGTTCCTCTCGCACGAGGACGCCGACGCCGTCGCCGCCGCGATCGAGGTGCTGGTCGAGATCGGCGAGACCTCGGCCGCGCCGCTCCTCGAGAAGCTGCTCGAGGACAAGCGCACCGTCGAGCTCGCCGACGAGGGCGAGGATGGCGTCTCGGAGGTCACGCTCGGCGAGCTCGCCGCCGACGCCCTCGACCTGCTCCGCGCCGCGGAGGAGGGGGACGAGGAGGACGACGACGAGGGCCCTGGTCGGAGGGGCGGGGCGCCGTGATCCTGGGCGGGGCCCTCTCGGCCGCCGACGCCGCGGTCTTCGAGACGTTCGTCGTCCCGCGGTACCTGTCGTTCTTCGGCTCGCTCGCCGTCGAGATGCTCTTGCCGCACTCGCCCGCCGCGGTCGCGAACATCGGCTGCCGCACGGGGTACCCCGACGGGATGATCGCCGAGCGCCTGCCCGCCTCGTCGCTGGTGGGCGTCGACGCGTCCCCGGCGGCGCTCGAGCTCGCGCGCACCAAGGCGGCGCTGATCTCGGGCATCCGCGTGAGCTACCAGCAGGCCGAGGCCTTCCCGACCGCGCTGCCGGCCGAGAGCTTCACCCACGCGATGGCGATCCACCCCATCGGCTCCGCCGACGACCGCGCCGAGCTCCTGCGCGAGCTGCGCCGCATCCTCGTTCCGGGCGGCCAGGCGCTCCTCGCCTTGCCGCTGCGCGGGAGCTTCCCCGAGATCAACGACATGATCCGCGAGTACGCTCTCCGGCGCGATCTCGCCGATCTCGGCAAGGCGGTCGACGCGGCGGCGCACAGCCGCCCCACGCTCGAGACGCTGGTCGAGGAGTTCGAGACGGCGGGACTCGGCGACGTGGACGTCGACGTCCAGCTCATCGCCGTCTCGTTCGGCAACGGCCGCGAGTTCGTCGACGACCCGATCACCAAGATGATGGTGCTGCCCGACATGCGCGCGGCGCTCGGCGTCGATCCCGCCGTCGCGGAGGGCTCGTTCAAGTACCTCTACGACGCCATCCAGAAGTACTGGTCCGAGGGCGTCTTCGAGCTGACGGTCAACGTCGGCTGCGCGTCGGGAAGGCGGTTCTAGACCTCACCCCCACCCCCCTCTCCCTCCCGGGAGAGGGGGTGCACCTTGTTTCGAAGCGATCCCCCTCTCCCGCCAGGGAGAGGGGGCAGGGGGTGAGGTCTAGAAATCGCTCTCGTCCTCGCGCTTCCCCCCTCCCGAAAGCTCGAGGTCGGCGAGCCCCGCGAGCTTGCCGAGCTCGACCGGGTGGTAGGGCGGGCGCGGGGTGATGGGCTTGTCGACGTCGCCGCCGCGCTCGTGGATGAGGCGGGCGCACATCGCCAGGCACCACTTGCCCTGGCACCAGCCCGTGCCGAAGCCGGTGTAGCGCTTGACCGACTCGATGTCCTTGTAGCCGCGCGCCATCGCGCCCTCGAGATCGTGGAGGGTGACGTCCTCGCAGCGGCAGACCAGCGTCTTCACTTGCCCTCGTACTCGCAGCGCGCGTCGCAGGTCTCGAACACGGTGATGCGGGCGAGCGACGGGAGCGACGGCAGGAGCCGGTCCCAGATCCAGCGCGCGAGGATCTCGCTCGTCGGGTTCTCGAGCCCCTTCACCTCGTTCAGATAGTTGTGATCGAGCTCGCGGAACAGGGGCTCCCACGCCGCGTAGAGGTGGGCGTAATCGATGAACCAGCCCGTCTCCTCGTTGACCGGGCCGGCGACCGCCACCTCGATCTTGAAGCTGTGGCCGTGCAGCCGCGCGCACTTGTGGCCGGCCGGCACCCGCGGGAGGCGGTGGGCGGCCTCGAACCGGAATTCGTGGACCAGGCGGACCTGCATGGCGACTTCTCGTAGCACGTTTGCCCCATGATAGAGTGCCGCCGTGATCGTCCGAACCGGCTCCACGGCTAGCTCCACCTGGGTCACCGGCGCGCGCGCCGCGCTTCTCCTGCTCTTGCTCGGCGCGTCCGGCGTCGCCGGCTGCAAGAGCGACGGCAAGCCGGGCGCCGGCGCCGGCCCCGCGCGCCCGGCGTCGACGACGCCGGCGCCCACCGGGAGCGCCGTCATCAAGGGCACGGTGAAGTTCGCCGGCTCCGTCCCCGCGCCCGAGAGCTGGCCGGGCGGGGGCAACGCCGATTGCAAGAAGCTCGGCCCCGAGACGGTCCAGCACGTCAAGGTCCAGGACGGCAAGGTCGAGGAGGCCTTCGTCTACGTGAAGGCCGGCCTGCCCGACGGCAGCTACCCCACGCCCGACAAGCCGTTCGAGCTCGACCAGAAGGGCTGCGAGTACCACCCGCGCGTCTTCGGCGTGATGGTCGACCAGCCGATCGAGATCAAGAACAGCGACGGGACGATGCACAACGTGAACGCGTCGGCGTTCAACCAGGGCTCGGCCGCCGGGAGCAAGTTCCAGAAGACGCTCTCGACCGAGGCCGTGATGCAGCCGTTCAAGTGCGACGTGCACCCCTGGATGCGCGCCTACGCCGGCGTCATGAGCCACCCCTACTTCGCGGTGACCCAGGCCGACGGCTCGTTCGAGATCAAAGGCCTCGTCGACGGCGAGGTCACCGTCGCCGCATGGCACGAGAAGCTCGGCACCGTCGAGCAGAAGGTCAAGGCGTCGGCCGCCGCACCGGCGACGGTCGACCTCGAGCTCAAGGGAAAGTAATCAGAGCTCACTTCCTGCCCGCCCGAGCGCGCGACAATTGACCCGACCGCAGCGAAGCGGAGGGCGGGTGTCCGGGCGGCGAAGCCGACCGGCAATTGCCGCGGGGGTTTGGGGGCGGAGCCCCCATGTTGGGAACTACTTGGCCGGCGTCTTGGCGGCGGGCTTCTTGGCCGCGGTCGCGGCGGGCGCCTGCTGGGCCTGCTCTGCGCGCCACTTGGCGAGGCGCTTGGTCAACCGTCGCTTGTCCTTCGCTCGAACCTGGGGCTTCTGAGGCATGGGGCCGTCTATAGCCCAGGGTGCCGTCTCGGGAAAGCTACTCCTCCTCGTCCCGCGGCAGGGGCGGTAGCGAGTGGGTCTGCCGGCGCTCGGCGCGGAGGGACGCGACCTCGGCGCGGGAGGGGTTCACGACGAGGAAGCCGTGGTCGGCGTCGAGCAGCGCCACGTCGCCCGGGGCCGCCCAGCGGAAGACGCCGTGGACGTCGACGATCGACGGCACCTCCATGAGCTTGAGGAGCACGCCGGTGCGGGGGCCGTTCGAGCGCTCGGTGAGCGCGACGCCCACCGGCTGCGCCCGCGCCGAGACGAGGAGATCGAACACCGTGAGCTGATCGCCGACGAGCACCGCCTTGGACGGCAGCTCGGCGCGCGCGTCGGGCGTGGCGAGCATCAGGAGCGCGTCGCACAGGTCCTCGATGTCGCGGGCGCGCTCCTGGAGGAAGGGATCGCCGACGATGCCGGTCGCCGCGCGCGCCGCCTCGCGCGCCACGGTGCTGAGCGCGGCGGCGATGCCCATCCCCTGCTGGGTGAGCTCGAAGGCGCGGGTGCGAAGGCGCGCGTCGCCGACCATCAGGAGGTACGTCGAGAGGAAGGCGGCCTCGCGCGCCACGCCCCGCTGCGCCGCGCGGCCCACGAGGGCGCCGAGCGCCTTCTCGGCGACCTCGAACGCCGTCTTGAGGAGACGCGGATCGTCGGCCTTCTCCTTGGTCGGGCGCGGCGTCGTCGCCGGACGGCGCAGCGCGGCGATCGCGCCGAGCGCGCGCCCCGGCCACACCGGCACGCCCGGCAGCGTGACCTTGCGCGTGCCGCCGCCCGTCTTGCGGCGCGGGCGCTCGCGCGTCTCGTCGATGAGCTGCGCGTGGCGGACGCCGGCGGCGATCGGCGCGGTGAGCGCCACGAGCAGGTTCACGTCGCTCGGCTTGAACGCCTTGTCGCCGGCGCGCTGGACCACGAGCGCGCCGAGCGGGCGCGTGGGCCCGAGGATGGGCACCGCGAGGAACACGGGGAAGCGGTCCTCGCCGAGCTCGGGGAAGCGGCGGTAACGCTCGTGCGCCGGCGCGCCGACGATCGAGATCGGGCGCATGCACTCGACCGACATGCCGGTGATGCCCTCGCCGACCGAGAGGCGGACGGTGCCGCGCGCGCGCACCGGGAAGCCGACGTTGCCGCGGAGCACGAGCGCGTCGCCGTCGCCCTCGAGCAGGTAGAGCGAGGCCACCTCGGCGCCGACGATGGAGGCGATCCTCCGCGGGGCCTCGTCGAGGAGCAGCGAGAGCGGCATCGGCTTGGCGACGAAGCCGACGAAGTCGAGCACGCGATCGAGGCGGGCCTCGCCGCGCTCGTGGATCCTCGCCGCCGCCATCGCTTCGACGTGCGCGACGCCGCGGGCGCGGCGGCGCGGTCGCGGCGTCGCCTCGGTGGGGCTCCTTGGCTTGGTGGCGCCTGTGGCGCGCGGGTGCACCGGCATCGTGGGTCGGCTATCAGGGGCGGGCTCGGGCGTGTGCCCTCGCGCGCCGCCGCGACGGGGCCGAGCATAGCGGAGCTCTCGGGCGATCGCCTCTCCAACCTCCACCCGGACGTCAGTCGCGAGCGGGGGCTCTGCC
>CAYJPW010000122.1:0-27611 GCA_964372055.1 uncultured Polyangiaceae bacterium | reverse complement strand
CCCCCCCCCCACCCCCGGACTGAAGCGGCGTCGGACCGCGGGCCTCGAGTGGCGTTGCGCGGACCAATGCCCGACGCCTCTTCAGCGCGTCGCGTGGCGCCGGTCGACCGGGCCGTCGAGCGGGGGACGCTGCATCCGCCCGAGCTCGGCTCGCCGCGCGCCCGGCGCCAGCGCCGCGGCTTCGGCGGCGAGCGCCCCCGTCCCGGCCGCCCCGACGACGGTGATCGCCGGCGCCCAGGGCGCGAGCAGGGCGCGGAGCTCACCGGCGTCGTGCACGGCGGCGACGTGGACGACCCTCGCCGCCGGCGGCGTCGCCAGGGCGCGGGGCGCGGGATCGACGCCGACGGCGTGGCCGGCCCCCGGGAGGAACCTGCCGATCGCCTCGATGGCGGTCCGGTAGAGCGCCAGCTCGGCCAGCGCGGCGCGATCGAGCTCGCCGCGCGGGACCGCGCGATCGAACGCATCGAGCTCGGCGTGCAGGCGCTCGGCCAGCGACTCGGCGCGCCCGGCGTCGCCCTCGACCAGGACGGCGCGGGGCGACAGGCAGCCTCGCTGGTCGAAGGGCACGACGTCGCGCGCGATCGCCCTCGCGGCGGCGTCGAGATCGTCCGCGGCGCCGACGATCGCCACGCCGAGGCCGGTGCCGTGGCCGCGGAGGAGCACGTCGGGCCCCAGCGCCGCCGCGAACGCGGCGATGGTGCTGTCGGCGCCGTACACGTGCAGCTCGTCGCCG
This sequence comes from uncultured Polyangiaceae bacterium, assembly GCA_964372055.1. GTDB lineage: Bacteria > Myxococcota_A > Polyangia > Polyangiales > Polyangiaceae > CAYJPW01. The sequence goes on along the minus strand of CAYJPW010000122.1, from coordinate 26,878 downwards.
GGCGTGGGATCCAGCTCCACGACGATCTCGACGGCGCCGCCGTGCCCGGCGAAGCCCTCGTCGCGCGCGAGCTCGCGCACGAGGATCTCCGCCAGCGCCGGATCGCGCCTCGAGGGGCGCACCGCGACCGACGCGGCCGTGGCGACGGCGAGGGCGACGGCGCGGAGCGCGCCCACGCAGACGTTGGCCGCGAGGACCACGTGGCAGCGCGGCGCGCGGCCGGCGCCGCGGACGAGCGTATCGAGCTGGGCGTCGGTGATCGACGTCTCCAGGTGCTCACCGAGCGCGAGATCGACCCCCTCGCGCGAGAGCCCCGACGTCGCCGCCAGGCGCGCGCGGGCTTCGGCGCCGAGCGCGTCGGCCGGATCCGCGAGGCGCGCACCCAGCGCCACGACGCGTCGCACGCGCGCGCGCCGGTCCGCCTCGCTCACGGGCCCGCCTCGCGTCCGAGCATCTCGTCGATGGCGATCGAGCAGCCGCGCGGAGGCGCCCCGGGAGCGCGTCCGAGCAGGCGGACGCCGCCGCGCTCGACCACGACGCGGTCCGCCGTCAGGATTGCCACGGCCGAATCCACGTTGGCGAGATCGACGATGCGCGCGATCCCCTCGGTCCCGTCGGGCAGCGCCGCGAGCGTGACCGGATCCACCGCGCCGATCCGGAGCCACGGCGGGGCGAGGTACACGCCGGCCGGGCCGGCGCCGGCGATCGTGCCCTCGTAGAGCTGACTGGACAGCTCGGTCATCCCGTACTCTCCCACGAGCGCGCCCTCGGGCACGCCGAACGCCGCGGCCACGGCCGCGCGCAGCGCGCCCGCGTCGACCTCGCGCGAGCGACCCTTGAAGCCGCCCGTCAGCATCACGCGGCTCGCGGGCGGGAGCGTGAGATCGTGCCCGGCCGACCGGTCGAGCAGGTGAACGAGCGCGAACGAGGTCGCGAGCACGAGCACCGCCTCGCCGCCGGCGCGGGCGGCCGCCGCGACGCTGGCGAGGCCCGCCACGTCGAGCTCGCCGCCTCGGACGAGCCACGCGGCGCCTGGGTCGAGCGCGGCCGCGAAGAGATCGATCATGAACGACAGCGAGGAGTCGGGCGCCTCGCTCGGGTGCGGCGCGAGCGCGGCGACGCGCGTCCGCCCCGGCCCTGCCGCGCCGAGCCGGTCCGGCCAGAGGAGCGCGCGCCCCCACGCCAGCGCGGCGAGCTCGTACGTCGCCAGGGTGCGGAACGCGTGCTCGCCGCGCGCGCCCGAGGTCGTGCCGCTCGTCCGGAACACGCGCACGTCCTCGGAGGCGGGGTGCGCGGCGACGCGAGCCAGCCGGAAGACGTCGGCGGGCACGGCCGGGATCGCCGCCGCGTCGCGGGCGGCCCCGAGATCGACCCCGCGCGCCCGCGCGAGCCGAGCCACCGCCGGGATCCGCGCCGCCTGGAAGCGCGCGATGGCGAGCGCGAGATCGTCGAAGGGCTCGGGCGGAGGCGCGCCGCGGGCCGTCGCCTCGATGAAGGCTCGCGCGCGGGCGTGGAGTCCGTCGCTCTCGCTCACGGCGCCGGCGCTACGAGAGCACTTCGCGCAGCGCGCGGGCGACGCCGATGAGGAGGTCCTCCGGGATCACGAGCGGCGGCGTGAGCGTGATCACCTCGCCGCGCAGCCCGCCCCCGAGGGCGACGTAGCCCTTGCCGAGCAGCCCGCGGACGGCCCGGAGCCCGAGCTCGCCGCTCTCGAGCTCGATGCCGATCATCAGGCCCTCGCCGCGGACCTGGACGACGCCGGGCGCGCCCGAGACGCCGGCTCGGATCGCGTCTCTCGCCCGGGCGCCGACGTCCTTCGCGCGGGCGACGAGCTGGCGGAAGCGCAGCGTGTCGAGCGTGGCCACCGCGGCCGCGCAGGCGAGCGGCGCTCCCGCGTGGGTCGACGTGTGGACCACCTCGCCGCCCTTGGCCCACGCCTGCATGATCGCGTCGGGCGCGACGCACGCCGAGAGCGAGAGGCCGCCGCCGAGCCCCTTGCCGAAGCAGAGGATGTCGGGCGCCGCGCCGACGGCGGTGCTGCGCACCATCGCGCCCGAGCGGCCGAGGCCGGTCCAGATCTCGTCGGCGATGACGAGCGCGCCGTGGCGATGCGCCACCTCGCACAAGCCCGTCAGGAAGGCGTCGGGCGGCACGACGCAGCCGCCGCGGCCGAGGATGGGCTCGACGAGGACGGCGCCGACGTCGCCCTTCTTCATCGCCGCGGTCACCGCCTCGAGCGCACGATCCACCTCGTCGGCGGCGCGGGGATAAGGCGCGAAGGCGACGTGCGGGTTGAGCTGGTCGGCGAACGGCGCGCGCAGGCCCTCGCGCAGGCTCGTGACGGCCAGCGGCGCGTAGCCGAGCCCGTGGTAGCCGCCCTCGAAGGCGACGAGGCCCGGGCGGCCGGTCGCGAGCTTCGCGGTCTTGATGGCGGCGGTGACCGCGTCGCCGCCGCTCTGGCCGAGGAGCACGCGCGGGCTCTGGCCCGGGTGCAGCGCCGCCAGGCGCTCGAGCAGCGCGACCTTCACGTCGGCCGAGAAGACATCGCCGAGCGCCTGCACCAGCCGATCGGCCTGGCCGTCGACCGCGCGGGCGATCGACTTGGCTCCGTGGCCGAGCAGCAGCGAGCCGAACCCGGCGGCGAGATCGACGTAGCGGTTGCCGTCGACGTCGTAGAGGTTCGAGCCCTTGCCCGACGCGAGCACGATCGGGGTCAGGTCGACGCCGCTCACCGCCTCGCGCGCGTCGCGCCGGTGCCCGAACGCCGGGCACTCGACGCGCTCGAGGCGGAGGACCGCGCTCTTCGACTGCGGGCCCGGCGGGGCGACGCGGATCTCGGGCTGCTCGTCGCCCGTGTCGTCCTCGATCGGGCTCGGGAACTCGCTGAGGGGAGGTGCCACGGAGAGCCTTCCTAGGCGGCGCTCAATAGCACACGCGGTTACGGCCGCTGTTCTTGGCCACGTAGAGCCGCTCGTCGGCTCGCTTGATGAGCTCGTTCGCGGTCCGATCGGTGTCCATGAGGAGCGCGGCGCCGACGCTGATGGTCACCTTGATGCTGTCGGCCTGGAAGACGAAGAGGTGCTCGGCGACCTTCTGGCGGAGCGTCTCGGCGAGCGCGGCGGCGCCGTCGAGCGACGTCTCGGGGAGGATGATGGCGAACTCCTCGCCGCCGTAGCGGGCGAAGACCTCGTCGCGCCGGATGCGCGACTGCACGATGCGGGCGAGCTCCTTGAGGACGAAGTCGCCGGCGAGGTGCCCGTGCACGTCGTTGATGCGCTTGAAGTGATCGATGTCGAACATCAGGATCGCGAGGTCGCGCTCGTGGCGGCGGCCCCGGATGATCTCGCGCTCGAGCGCCTCGTAGAGGTAGCGCTTGTTGTGGATCTGCGTGAGACCATCGATGATGGTCATCCGGTAGATCTCTTCGTGGTACTGCGCCTCGACGTCGGCGCCGGAGAGGAACTTGAAGATCGTCGGCCCGATCTTCACCCGGTCGCCGTTCTTGAGGACGACCTCGCGCGAGATCTGCTCGTCGTTGCAGTAGGTGCCGTTGGTGCTCCCGTCGTCGACGATGAGCCACGGATCGCCGCGCTGCTCGAAGTGCGCGTGCCGCCGCGAGACCGAGTCGCCGTCGAGCACGATGTGATTGTCGGCGCCGCGCCCGACGCGCGTCGGGTTGTTCTCGAGGACGAAGCGCTTCCCGAGGAGCGTGGGCTCCTTGGTGTAGATGACCACGAGGCAGTCGGTCCCGCCCTTCCCCGCGGCGGGGCCGCCTGGTGGCGGCTGGACCACCTGCGTGACGCGCGTCTTCTCGTCGAAGTCGTTCACGCCTCGTCAGCCCACCTAAAAGCGCTCGATTCCATGCGGATGCGTGCACCCCCGGCGTCCGATCGGAGCGAGGGAGATGCCAACGCCCCAGGTTATCTTTCGCGTCGGATCGCCGTCAAGGCGGCCTCCCTCGCGGACGGCCGCCCGCGACGGCGCCGAGCGCGTGCGACGAGCGCCGGCGTGGCTCAGGCCTTCTCGCAGGCTGCCCAGGACGGCCGACCGAGCTCTGCAGCGGCTCCCCCACGTGCCCCTCACGGCACGGCGCTCACCGGATCGGCAATCGGGGGTTCCCTTAGGCATTTTCCGCAAGCCTGCAGTACGTGCGGAGACACGAATTGCATCTTCGCAAGATCACCTCGTGTAAGCAACCGATCTTTGGTCGGACAGCGCTGGCACGGGGACTGCTTAACGGCGGTGCGGCGTCGCGGCGGAGACCTACCCCCCCCAGGTCCGTCGCGACGCTTCTTTTTTGTCTCCTGACGAGGAGCGACGTGACCAACCTCCGCCCCGACGCCTGCCCGCACCGGTGGGAGCGGCCCTCACGCAGCGTGCGGACGCGAGCCTGCGGTCGGACGCCGCGCGGACGGGAGAGTGGCCCGCAACACGCCGCCGTCGAAGACCCAGAGCTCACCCGGGCGACCGTGGGTCCACGTCTCGTTGGTGGTGAGCGGGGCCGTCGCGACGACGGCGACCCGGTCCTTCGGCGTGGTCACGGTCGAGAAGTCGACGCGCACGTCGTCGTCGGCGAGGCTCGCCGTGCCGAAGGGCGCCTTGCGGATGAGGTAGCAGAGCTTCGTGGCGCACCTGGCGTAGAGGTGGCGGCCGTCGCCGAGGAGGAAGTTGAACGTGCCGTCGCGTCCGAGCTCGCCTCCGACGTCGGCGATCGCCTGCCACAGATCGCTGACGCGCCGCGGGTAGTCGGGGAACGCCGAGCGAAGCGCCTCGAGGATCACGCAGCAGCCGTACTCGCTGTCGGTGGTGCCGATCGGCTCGAACCGGCCGAGCTTGCGGCGCCTCACGCCGCGGAGCGTCCCGTTGTGCGCGAAGACCCAGTGCCGCCCCCAGAGCTCGCGCACGAACGGGTGCGTGTTCGAGAGCGTCGTCGGACCGCGGGTCCGGCGGCGCACGTGGCCGATGGCCAGCAGCGTCTTGATCGGGGTCTGCGCGAGGAAGCGGGCGAGCGCGCTGTCGGCGGCGGGCGAGGGCTCGAGGAAGACGCGGGCGGCCCGCCCCTCGTAGAGGGCCAGGCCCCAGCCGTCCGCGTGGGGCCCCGTCTTTCCGCCGCGCTGGCGCAGCCCGCTGAAGGAGAAGAGGATGTCCGTCGGAACGTTGCACTCCATCCCAAGGAGCTCACACATCGCGCCGCCGACGATAGCACCATCGCGAACCCCCGGAGCCGAGCCGCGCCGGGCGCGCGTGATCCCTTCCAGCGCCTGCCCTTCTTGGCGATCATGGACGCGATGAAATCGGCATGGCCGCGCGCCGCCGCCGCTCCGGCTGCGCTCACGCTCCTCTTGGCCTGCGGCGGTGAGCCTGCGCCCGCGCCGCGCGGTCCTGTCGCGCCCGCTCCCGCGGAGCCGAGCGCCGCGCCGGCTCACCACGAGCCGAGCGCGCTCTGGCGGTACGTGACCGGCGGCGCGAGCGGCGACTCGGCGGAGTGCGCGCTCGTCCACGAGCGGCTCCGCGGCGAGGATCGCTGCGCCGGCAGCCTCTGCTCGCCCGCGCTCGATCTCGCCCGCGAGTGGCCCGTGCTCTGCTCGGGCACGGGCGCGGCGGCCGTCCGCCAGCTCGCGGCCGACATGGCGTCGAGGGCGAGCAAGCCGGCGACCGAGTGCGGCAAGGAGCACGCCGCGATGCTGGCGAAGGGGTGCGCGCGCGACTTCACGTGCGAGACGGCGGCCCAGCGCTGGGCGGCGCGCTGCGGCAAGACCGAGGCGACGCCGCTCGCCGCGGCCGCGCTCGAGCGGCTGGTGTCCGAGAAGCGCGGGAAGAAGACGAAGCTCGACCTCCGCGACTGCACCGAGCTCCGCGCCGATCTCTCCGGCGCGGCGCGCTGCGCCGACAAGAGCGGCTGCCTCGCCGCGCTGCCGCGGGTCGACGCGTGGCGGAGCCGCTGCGGCGGCCCGGGCGAGCCGCCGGTGGCCGCCGCCGCGGCGATCGAGCTCTCGATCCTGGCGGGCGCGGGGCGCGAGACGGTCGCGACCGTGGTGCAGCGCGATTCGCCCAAGCTCGGGCCGGGCGACCTGCCGGTCGTGCTCGGCGACGGCTGGGGCGCGGTCATCGCCGCGTGCGGCAAGCGCGTGCTCTCGCCCGCGGATTACTTCGCGACGCGACGGGGCTGCGAGTCGGGCGACGTCTGGCTGGTCCGCGTCTTCGTGACCAAGGCCAAGGACGTCGACGTCCGCGTGGGCTCGCTCGAGCTCGGCAACGACGTCGTCTTCGCCCGGCGCTTCCCCTCGCTGCGCGTGCAAGGCGAGGTCGAGCTCGCCGACGAGGCAGAGGCGAAGGCGCTCGAGGCGGATCTCGCGCCGGTGATCGCGCTCGCGAACGGCGGCAGCCAGGGGCCGGCGGCGGCGATGGCGCTCGGCAAGGTGATCGCGGCGCACGGCGCCGCGCTCTCGCGATCCGCGAAGGTGCGCGCGGTGCTCGCGGCCAAGGACGCCGAGCTCGTCCCCGCGCTGCGCGCCGTGGGCACGGCGAAGGCCGCCGCCGCCGAGAAGCTCCGGCCCGTCGAGCTCGCCGGCCTCGCTCAGCGCGGGGCTCGCCGCGCCTTCGCGGATCTGAACGAGGTGGGCGAGGTCGCGGTGGGCACGTTGAGCGCCGCCTGGGACGTGGACACGCCGGCGCTCCTGCCGCGCGCCACCGCCGCGTACGAGTCGGCGCTCGAGCCGGCGCTGAAGCTCGCCGCGCGGAAGAAGCCGAGCGCCGCGGACGCGCAGGCCGCACGCAAGGCGGGACTCGCCAGTGCCGCGGCGTGCGGCGCCGCGGTGAAGCGCGTCAAGGCCGCGGAGCAGCGCCTGCTCGCCTGCGCCTTCGCGCAGGAGCCGTGCGATCCGGGGAAGACCGCGGCGAGCATGAAGGAGAGCGACGACGCCGCGCTCGCGCTGGTCCAGGCCCGGCGCGATCTCGATCGCGCGATGACCGGCCCCGGCGAGCCGTTCCGCGCCGAGCTCGCCAAGGCCGGGAGCGCGGCGGGGTGCGTCGAGCTCTGGTGGTGAGCCCGGGAGCTACCTCACCCCCTGACCCCTCTCCCTGGCGGGAGAGGGGGAATCGCGTAGGTTCTGAAGGCCGGCTGCCAGCCCCTCTGATTCAGCCTCGGGCGATGGCCCGCGCGACCTCGTTGGCCTGGCGGACGCAGTCCGGGATTCCGACGCCGTCGTACGCGGCGCCGGCGAGGTGGAGCCCGGGCAGCCGGGCGGCGTGGAGCCGGAGCCGGCGCACCCGATCGGCGTGGCCGACGACCGGCTGCGGGTTGCTGCGCTCGAACCGGAAGACCCGCGTGAGCGTGGGCGCGGCGCGGATCCGGAGCACGTCGGCGAGCTCGGCGCGCGCGAGGGACACGAGGGCGCCGTCGTCGCGATCGAGCGCCGCAGGATCGCGGTGCCCGCCGACGAAGACGCGGAGGAGGGCCGCGTCCGCGGGCGCGCGCCCGGGCCACTTGCTGTCCACGAAGGTGGTCGCCAGGATCTTCCTCCCCTCGCGGGCCGGGAAGATCACGCCCACCGCGTCGAGAGGATGCGGCACGTCGGCGCGGCGGTACGCGAGCACCACCGTCGCGGTCGAGAGGTAGCGGATCTCGGAGAGCATGCCGGCGAGCTCGCGGTCGAGCGCCTCGAGCGCCGCGGCGGCGGCGTACGCCGGGCAGGCGAGCACGAGGTGGTCGGCCGGGAGCGGCTCGGCAGAGCCGTCGACGCGCACGAGGTAGCGAGGCGACGGCGGCGCGAGCACGCCGCCGCGCGGGCGAGAGATCGCCTCCACGCGCGCCCCGAGGAGGACGCGGGCGCCCAGACGGGTGAGCGCGTCCCGCAGCGCGTCGATGAGCTCGCCGCTCCCGCCGGCGAGCGCGTGGAACGGGCTCGGCGCCCGGCCGGCGGCGCGCCGGCCCCGGGCCGCCATCCGCTCCACGGCGCCGCGAATGAGGCTGCCGTGGCGCTCCTCCATGTCGGCGAGATCGGGGAACGTGGCCCGGATGCCGAGCTGCTCGGGATCGCCTGCGTAGATGCCGCCGAGCAGCGGCTCGGCGATGCGCTCGAGGACCTCGGCGCCGAGGCGGCGGCGGATGAACGACGCGATCGACTCGTCCGCGCGGCTCTTGCGCCGCGGGATCACGAGATCGAGCGCGGCGCGCGCCTTCCCCTCGACGCTGAGGATCGGGCTCGCCGCGAACGGGTAGAGCTGCGTGGGGACGCCGAGGAGCACGCCCTCGGGCATGACGTGGAGGCGCCCTCCGTGCCCGACGTAGAGGCGGCGGTTCTTCTCGGTCGTGACGACGAGGCGATCGCCCAGCCCGAGCTCTTTGCAGAGAGCGCTGGCGTGGGGCTTCGCGACCACCCACGCGTCGGGCCCCCCGTCGATGATCAGATCGCCGGCGCGCTCGGTGCGGATGTTGCCGCCGAGCGTCGCGCGCGCCTCGAGGAGCGTCACCTCGACCGGCGCGCCCGAGGCCTTCGCGGTCGCGAGCACGCGGTAGGCGGTCGCCAGGCCGGTGACGCCGCCCCCGGCGACGACGACCTGCCGCGCCGCCGCCATCAGGCACCCTGGCGCGGCGTCGCGTGGATCAGGTCGACCACCGCCTTCACGGTGTCGACCGGCGTCTCGGGGATGATGCCGTGGCCCAGGTTGAAGATGTGCCCGGGGCGACCGCCGGCCTCGGCGAGCACCTGGCGGACGCGGCGCTCGACGACCTCGCGCGGGGCGCAGAGGACGAGCGGGTCCATGTTGCCCTGGATGGCGCGGTCGTGGCCGATACGTCGCCAGCCCTCGTCGAGCGGGATGCGCCAGTCCACGCCGATGACCGTTCCGCCGGCGTCGCGCTGGAGCTCGAGGAGCGTTGCCGTGTTGGTGCCGAAGTGGATGACGGGGACGCCGGTGGTCTCGAGATCGCGGAGGATGTGGCGCACGTGCGGCTGCACGTGCTCGCGGTAGTCGGTGGGCGAGAGCGCGCCCACCCACGAGTCGAAGAGCTGGACGGCCTGCGCGCCGGCCTCGACCTGCGCCCGGAGGTAGAGCCGCACCACCTCCGAGATCTTGCCCATCAGCGCCGAGAACGCCTCCGGATCGCCCCACATGAGCTGCTTGGTGAGGCGGTAGTCGCTCGACTTGCCGCCCTCGACGAGGTAGCTCGCGATCGTGAACGGCGCGCCCGCGAAGCCGATGAGCGGGGTCTTGCCGTCGAGCTCGCGGCGGATGAGCCGGATCGCCTCGAGCACGTAGCCGAGCCCCTCCTCCGGCGGGAACACGCGGAGCCGGTCGATCGCGGCCCGGCTGCGCACCGGCGCGTGGATCACCGGGCCCTCGCCCTTCGCGAACTCGAACGGCGCGCCCATCGGCTCGAGCGGCAGGAGGATGTCGGCGAAGAGGATGGCCGCGTCCATGCCGAGACGAAGCGGCTGCAGCGTCACCTCGAGCGCGAGCTCGGGCGTCTTGCAGATCTCGAGGAGCGTGTGCTTCTGCCGGAGCGCGCGGTACTCGGCCATGTAGCGGCCGGCTTGGCGCATGAACCAGACCGGCGTCGTGTCCGTGGGCTCACGCCGGCAGGCGCGCAGGAATCGGTCGTGCATGGCGTGCAGTGAAAGGGGCCTTCGGGCGGGCGGTCAAGGGCCTCGTGCGAAGACCGGCGCAGGGTCGTCGCCGGCGTCGAAGCTCTTCAGGCTTCATGGCTGGGCAGCGCGAGGCGCTCGTAGCGCTCGAGCTCGAACGTGAGCCGCGCGGCGCCGGCGACGCCGGCCGGGAGCAGCAGGAGCAAGAGGCAAGGCAGGAAGGAAAGGAGAGCGAGGCCGAGGCTGAACCCGAGCATCGCGCCGACGTTGCGCCCGACGAACGCCACCCGCTTTCCCACGGCGACGCCCCGGATCGAGAGCGGGTAATCGAGCAGATCCCACGCGATCAGGATCGCCGTGAGGACCACCTTGAGGGGCACGCACACCACCGCCGCGCCCGGGATGGTGAGGTCGAGCACGAAGAGGAGCGCGAAGAGCGGGGCCGCGAAGAGGAAGCTCACCGCGACCGACTGGAGCGAACGGAGGACGTCCGAGACCGCGCTCGTGGGCGGCCACGCCGGCGCGCCGAGCTCGGCCTCGTGCCGGCGCACGATCCGCTCGAGCGCCGGGCCCGAGAGCGGCTGCGCCAGGGCGAAGCCCGCGACGACGCCGGCGAGCGACGCCAGCACGGTGCCGAGGACCTCGGTGATCCCGACGGCGACGCGCCCCGCGCCGGACGACGCCCCGATCAGGGCGGCGATCCAGCCGGGCACGAACGCAATGGCCGCCGTCACCAGCGCGCCCGAGAGCACGAGCGCGACGGCGACGGGCACCATCGCCAGCGGCCAGACGCCGGGCGTCCGGACGATGAACCCGAGCCCGCCGAAGAAGGCCGCGATCCCGGCGCGAAACCCGGGCTTCTCGGCGGGCGTCGAGGGAGGTCGCGCGCCCACGCCGGGGCCGCCGACGCCGGCGATCGAGGGCGCGGCGGCGGCGGACGGGGGGTGCGCGAGGCTCATGACGGCCCCTACGATACGGCCATTTTCTTCCGCGGAAATCTCCGTTACGCATGGCGCATGCGCAAGATCGCCGCCGGGATCATGGCCGTCGTCTTCTCGCTCGGGCTCTTCGCCGCGTGCGGCGGGCCGCCGAAGCAGGCCGAAGTCCCCGACGTCGACAAGGGCACCGGCGTCGACATGGCCGGCGAAGAGTCGGCGCCCGCGCCGAAGGGCAGCGCCTCGCCCGACGCGCCTCTTGAGGCCGAGGTCGCCGAGATGCACACCAAGTGCTGCGCGAGCTGCCAGCAGGGCCTGGCGAAGGACCGCACCGGCGCCGATCCGAAGACGATCCCGTGCGCCGACTTCACCGACGTGCTCAGCCCGTGGTGCCTCGAGCACTTCCGCTCGAAGCCCACGATGGCCGCCGACTGCAAGTAGGGCTTGCCCCGCCCAAGCGGCCAGTTGAGCAGCAATTTCTGCCGGGGGTGTTGGGGACAGAGCCCCAACGCAACAACGGCCACCGGAAAGCGCGGGGCGCACCCAAGCGACCGCTCGGCGGGCGTGTAGACTCTCCTGCATGGCGCGTCCTTCTCGTCCCCCGGGCTTCGACATGACGTACCGGCCGGCGGGCGCGGTGGCCTTCGGCCCGCCGCTCCGCGAGAGGCTGCCGGCGCTCGCGTACCTCGCGTTCGCGCTCGTCGTCAGCGGCCTCATCGTCTACGGCCAGAACGCGCCGTCGGGCTCGCGCATCTTCCACTACGTCGTCGAGGGGGACCGCCATCGGGTCATCTCCTCGAGCGTGTGCGGGCTCATCCTCTTCCTCAGCGCGGTGGCGGCGGTGATCCGCACGCAGATGCGCGGGGTCATCGTTCACCCCGACGGCATCGAGATGCGCGAGCTCTTGACCCTGGGCTGGCCGCGGGTGCGCCGGCTCCACTGGTCGCAGATCGACCGCCTCTTCGTCCCCGCAGCGAACCCGGCGCGAGGCGACGTGCGCTCGCCGCCGCCGGCGACGGGCGCCGGCATCCGGCTCGATCTCTGGGACGGGAGCCGCACGCGCCTGCCGGACGTGGCGGCCACGATGGACCTCGCGGTCTTGCTGGAGAAGGTCGCGCTCGCCCGCGCCATCCCCATCGAGGGCGGGACCGGGCTCCTCGACGATCTCGGCAACCCGCTGGGCGACGACGCGGCGGATCCGGCCTGACCTCGCGCTGGATTCTCAGCCGCGGCGGCGCTCGAACGCCCGCTTCACCTCGACGCGCAGCGCCTCGTCGCGCAGGAAGTCGGCGGTCGTGAGCGCCATCGCCTTGGCGGCGAGGAGCATCGACCTCGCGCCGCGCTCGCTCCCCGCGCACGCCGCGAAGGCGTGCTGGTGGCAGGTGGTCTCCCCCTTGTCGCAGATCGCGAGCCAGGGATGGATCGAGGGCACGGCGTGCGAGACGTCGCCCATGTCGGTCGAGCCCGCGCCGACGCTGGCGTCGCCCTCGGCGGGCTCGACGCCCATCGAGCGCAGGTGATCGCCGAAGCGCCGCGCCATCGGCATGTTGTTGATCATGTCCTTGTAGCCCTGGCGCGGGTGGATCGAGACCTCGACGCCCGAGGCCATCGCCGCGGCGCGGGCGCAGCGCTCGACCACGGCGCGGACGCGCGCGAGCTCGGTCATGTCGAGCGCGCGCACCGAGAACTCGCACGCCGCGTCCTCGGGGATGATGTTCACCGCCTGCCCGCCGCGGGTGATGAACCCGTGCACCCGCACGCCGTCGCGGAAGTGGACGCGCTGCGAGTCGATGAGGCGGAAGGTGTCCATGCACGCGGTGAGCGCGCTCGCGCCCTCCCACGGAGCGAGCGCCGCGTGGGAGGGCGTGCCCTTGAAGCGCATCTCGAGCCAGACGCTGGCGAGCGCGATGTGCGCCAAGAGGTCGCGGTCGAAGGGGTGGAACATCATCGCCGCATCCACGCCCTCGAAGAGGCCGGCGTCGATGAGCTTGATCTTGCCGCCGCCGCCCTCCTCGGCCGGCGTCCCGACGAGGTCGACGGTGCCGCCGAGCTCGCCGCCCTGGCGCGCCAGCGCGAGGAAGGCGCCGAGCGCGCCCGCGGCGATGAGGTTGTGCCCGCAGGCGTGCCCGATCTCGGGGAGCGCGTCGTACTCGGCGAGGATCGCGACCCGCGGCCCCGCTCCCCCACCGATGCGGGCGCGGAAGGCCGTCGGCATCCCACCGACGCCGCGCTCGACCGGCACCCCCGCCTTCTCCACCGCCTCGGTCAGCCACGCCGCGGCGCGGTGCTCCTCGAAGCGGAGCTCGGGGTTCTGGTGGATCTTGGTCGAGACCTCGCGCAGGGCCGGCGCGAGGGCGTCGACGTCCGCGGGGATACGGCTCGGGTCGATGCTCATGCCGGACGCTTAACAGGAGCGCTGCCACGGCAATAGAGCTGGGGTAGGGTTCTAGCCGCGATGGCCCAAGAGCCCCGGCGGCCGACGTTCGAGACCTCACCCCCTCACCCCCTCTCCCTCACGGGAGAGGGGGTGCTCCTCGTTCTCCAGCGCGATTTCCCCCTCTCCCGCCAGGGAGAGGGGGTCAGGGGGTGAGGTGCGAAGACGTCCTTGCCTCCTGCTGGCCGTCGCCGTCGCCGCGTGCACCGGCGGCGCCGCGGCACCCGCCCCGGCTCCGAGCGCGTCCATCACGCCGCCGCAGGTGCCCTTCGAGCCGCGCCGCGTCGCGCTCGACGACAAGGCGATGGGCACCCACGTCGTGCTCGCGACCTACACGACGCCGGCGCTCGACGAGGCGGCCATCCGGCCCAAGCTCGAGAAGGCGCTCGAGGAGATCCGTCGCCTCGAGCGCCTCATGACCACGTGGCGCGAGGACAGCGAGATCTCGCGCATCAACGCGGCGGCCGGCGCCGGCTCCGTGGCGGTCGGCGCCGAGACGCTCGCCGTGATCCAGAAGAGCCTCTGGGCGAGCAAGATCTCGGAGGGGGTCTTCGACATCAGCTTCGACGCGATGCGCGGCCTCTGGAAATTCGACGAGGGCCGCGAGGACCGGATCCCGCCGAAGGACGCCGTAGACAAGGCGAGGAAGCTCATCGACTGGCACGAGATCGAGGTCGACGCGGCCAAGAGCACCGTGAAGCTCGCGAAGCCGGGGATGCGGATCAGCCTGGGCGGGATCGCCAAGGGCTACGCGGTCGACGCCGCCGCGCGCGTCCTCGAGCGCGAGGGGATCACCTCGTTCTTCGCCCAGGCGGGCGGCGACCTCTACGTGAAGGGCAGGAAGCCGGACGGCTCGCGGTTCAAGGTGGGCGTCCGCGATCCGCGCCGCAAGGACCCGAACGACTACTTCGCCATGCTCGAGGTCGAGGACCACGCCTTCTCCACGGCCGGCGACTACGAGCGCGCCTTCGTCGAGGGCGGCAAGCGCTACCACCACATCATCGACCCGCGCACCGGCTGGCCGGCGACCGCGAGCCGGAGCGTCACCGTCTGGGCGAAGGACGCCTTCACCGCCGACGCGGTCGACGACGCGGTCTTCATCCTCGGGCCCGAGAAGGGCCTCGCGCTCGTCGAGTCGATCGACGACTGCGGCGCCGTGATCGTCGACGCCCACAACCAGGTGTTCGTCTCGAAGCGCCTCGACAAGCTCCTCTGGAAGATGCGCGATCCCACCGACGGGATCTGACGTCCGCCCGTCCGCGAGCCGCCGCCCCGCGCGGTCAGCTCCCGCTGAAGCTGGGCTTGCGCTTCTCGGCGAACGCCTTGAGCGCCTCGAGGCGGTCCTGGCTGCGCAGCGTCTCGTCGTAGAAGACGCGCTCGAGCTCGAGGCCGAGCTCGAGCGGGACGTCGTACGAGGCCTCGATGGCGCGGAGCGCGGCGGCCTGCGCGATGGGCGCGCCGCTCGCGATCGGCTCGATCCAGGCGATGGTGTCGTCGAGCACCGAGGCGCCCGCCGGCGAGACGCGGTTGACGAGGCCCCAGGCCAGCGCCTCGGCGGCGCCGAGCTTGCGACCGAGGCAGACGAGCTCCTTCGCGCGCGCCTCGCCGACGACGCGGGGCAGGCGCTGGGTGCCGCCCGCGCCGGGGATGATCCCGAGCGTCGTCTCGGGCAGGGCGAGCTCGGCGTGCGCCGCGGCCACGCGGAGGTCGCAGATGAGCGCGAGCTCGAGGCCGCCCCCGAAGGCGACGCCGTTGATCGCGGCGACGACGGGCTTCGGGCTCCGGTCGAGCACGCCGAGCTCGGAGCGGTAGAGCCCGACCTGCTTGCGCACGTCGTCGGTGCTCATGCCCTGACGCTCCTTGAGATCGGCGCCGGCGCAGAAGGCCTTGTCGCCGGCGCCGGTCACCACGACGGCGCGGATGGCCGCGTCGTCGACGAGCTCCTTGCCGAGGCGGCCGAGGGCGTAGAGCGTCTCGCGCGAGAGCGCGTTGCGCCGGTCGGCGCGGTCGATGGTGAGGACGCCGACGGGGCCGCGGCGCTCGAGCTTCACGGGGGCGGGTTCGGTCATGCTTCTGCCTTACCGACTGCCGCGCGCGGGCGCTAGATCCCCCGGATCCTCCGCCCCGTCCGCCCCAGAAAGGGCCGCACCAGCGCCTTGGGCACGGCCTCGAGCGCGACGACGGCGACGCGGAGCGGCAGCCCCGGGATGCAGCGGGCGTCGCCCCGTCGCATCGCGAGGACGGCCTCTTCGGCGCACTGCTCGGCGGTCACGTAGAGCAGGCGCGGCATCGGCTCACGCGCCCCCGTCCCGGCGACCTCCTGGAACTCGGTCTCGACCGGGCCGGGGCAGAGGGAGGTCACGGTGACGCCGGTGCCGGCGAGCTCGGCCCGGAGCGCCTCGCTGAGGTGGTTCAAGTACGCCTTCGTCGAGGCGTAGGCGCCCATCCCCGGCGACGGCAGCATCCCCGCCGACGAGCCGACGTCGAGCACGGCGCCGGCGCCTCGCTCGACCATGCCCGGCACGAGGCGGTGGAGCAGGAACGTCGCGCTCACCACGTTGAGCTCGAGCATCCGCTCGATCTTGTCCCAGCCGCGCTTCTCGAAGAGGCCATAGTCGCCGAAGCCGGCGTTGTTCACGAAGACGTCGATGCGCTCTCCGCCCTGCGCCAGCTCGTCGAGGACCTCGCCGGTCGCCTTGCGATCGAGGAGGTCGACCGCGCGGACGAGGACGCGGAGCTCCGGACGCCGCGCCACGAGCTCGGCGGCGAGCTCTTCGAGGCGATCGCGCCGGCGCGCCACGAGGACGATCGCGACGACGTCGCGCGCGAGCACGCGCGCGATCTCGCGGCCGATCCCGGCGGACGCGCCGGTGACGAGCGCCGTCTTACCCCTGAGGTCGAGCACCGGCCTTGGCCTCCTTGTCCGGCTTGGGTCGGACCGTCGTGGAGGCGCCGTTCGAGGTCGGCTTCGGCCTGGAGAGCGACTCGAGCTTGCCGACGCGTGCCTTGAGCTCGGTGTGCTCGTTGCGGAGCGCCTCGAGCTCGTCGCGCAGCCGATCCGCCTCGCGCTTCCCGCTGCCGCCGAGATCGCGGAGGACCTCGCGGATGCGACGCTTGACGCGGCCGTCGAGCTCGCGCTCGTACTGGCGGTGGAGCGGGCCGCGCGACTTGGCGTCGCCGAGCTCGCCGAGGGCCCGGACCACGTCGACGCGCAGGTACGGGTCGGACGAGTCGAGCAGGTCCTCGAGCGCCTCGCGGGTGCGGCGATCCGTGGAGAGCTTGGGCAGGGCAAGGATCGCGGCGCGGCGGCCGCGCGTGTTGACGCCGTAGCGCGTGCGCGCGGACAAGTGCGGGACGGCGCGTTCGTCGCGGAGCGCGGCGAGGCCGTCGATCGCCCCCGCGCGGATGACGTCGGCCCACGAGGGCCGGTCGAGCACGTCGACCAGCGTCTCGAACGCGCTCGACTGCCGCGTCGCGCCGAGGGCGCGGGCCGCCTCGGCCTCGACCAGGTAGCTCGCGTCCTTGAGCGCGATCTTCTTGAGGAGATCGGCCGCGCGCGCCGTCTTGAACTTGCCGAGCGCGGCGACGACGGCGCGGCGGACCTTCGGGTGTTTGGTCCGCGCGTGCTCGGCGAGCGCGTCGAACGCCTCGTCCGAGCGCAGCGTCCCCAGCGCGCCCGCCGCCTCGGCCCGGACGCCCCAGAACTCGTCCTCTTTGGCGAGCGCCGCGCCGAGCGCCTTCGCGGTCGGCGGATCGTCGAGCTTGCCGAGGCCCGCGGTGGCGAGCATGCGGCCGCGCGCCGTGGGGGCGTGCGCGAGCTGCGCCCGGAGCATGTCGCCGGGCGCCTCGACGCGGACGTCGCCGAGGATGGCGAGCTCGGGGTCGATCACGACGAAGCGCGGCCGCTCCGAGGTGGCGAACGCGAACGTGTGCGTCGCCTGATCGACGCGCCGCACCTCGCGCCGCACCTTGTGGCCGTCGCCGAGCACGAGGTCGACGGTGAGGTCGAGGGCGAAGATGGGCGTCGTCGCCTCGGACGTCTGCGAGTGGCCGGCGCCATCGCGCGCGTGCGCGTTGTGCTGCGCCTGCTTGACGGTCACCGTGGTGACGCCGTCCTCGTGGTCGACCTTCACCTCGAGCTCGGGGTGCCCGGCGCGGTACACCCACTGCTCGAAGAAGCGCTCCAGGCTCTTGCCGCTCACCTCCTCGAGGGCGCGCATCAGGTCGCGCGTCTCGACGACGCCGCGCGCGTGGCGGACGAGGTAGCGGTTCACGCCCCTCCAGAAGACCGCGTCGCCGAGGGTGCGGCGCAGCATGTGGAGCACGCAGCCGCCCTTCTCGTAGAGGTGGCGATCGAAGATGTCGATCGGCGCGTCGTAGTCCTGACACACGATGGGCCGCCGGTAGCGCCCGCGCGCCTCGCCCATGTACGTGTCGAGGTCCCCCTTCACGTGGTACTCGTACTCGTCGCGCCCGCTCTTGTGCTCGCGATCGATGTGCTCCATGAAGGTCGCGAAGCCTTCGTTGAGCCAGGCGTGCGACCAATCGCGACAGGTCACGTAGTCGCCGAACCACTGGTGCGCGAGCTCGTGGGCGATCAGATCGTCCGAGGTGATGTCGAGCTCGGCGCGCTCGTCGATGAGGATGTGCTCGTACATCGTCGTCGCGGTGGTGTTCTCCATCCCGCCGAAGATGAAGTCGCTCACCACGACCTGCGCGTACTTGTTCCACGGGTAGCGCACGCCGGTGAGCTCGCCGAAGTGGCGGATCATCTCGGGCGTGCGCGCGAAGGTGCGCTTGCCGTCGCGCTCGCGGCCCTTGGGCACGTAGTACGTGAGCGGCACGCCGTCGGCGTCGTCGGTGAGGACGGCGAACTCGCCCGCGACCAGGGTGACGAGATAGCTCGGGTGCGGCTCGGACATCTTCCAGTGGAAGACGCCGGCGCGCTGGTCCTTGGAGTCGGACGCGAGCTCGCCGTTCGAGAGGGCGAACCAGCCGGCGGGGACCTTCACCCGGATCTCGGTCGTCTGCTTGACGTGCGGCTTGTCGTGGCAGGGGAAGACGTGGCGGGCGTCCTCGTCCTGGCACTGCGTCCAGACCTGGCGCGGACGCTCCTTCACGTGGTCGTCGGGCTCGAGGAAGTAGAGCCCGCGCCGCGGCACCGCGCGGTAGCGCACCATCACCGACGCCGCGGTGACCTTGACCGGCACCGCCACGCGCAGCGTCGCGCCGTCGTAGTGGTAATCGGCGGGCTGCCACCCGGACGGGCTCGCCTTGGGCTTCGCCTTCGCGCCGTTGCCCCGGCGCTTGCCGGCTCGCAGCGCCGGTGCGCCGCCGGTGATCGAGAGCTCGACGCCCGCGATCTCGAAGCCGATCGCGTCGAGGCTGAGCTCGGTGGCGGCCGCGTCGAGGCGCGCGAGATCGAGGCGCGCGCTGCCGCTCACCGCCTTCGCCTTCACGTCGAGCGCGAGGTCCAGCGCGATGTGCTGGATCACGAACGGCCGGGGCCGCTCGTAGACGCGCCGCGTGCCGGAGAGGGCGAAGGGGCGGGCTCCCGCCCCCGAATCGAACGAGGAGAGGGCGGAGCCGCACGCGCAGCGGGCGTGGAGGCGGTGCTCGAGGGTCATCGAGGCCGAGTTTCCCCGCGGTTGGCCGGGCTAAGCAAGCGAGATCGCCGCGCGACGAGCCGAGATCGCGCGCAGGCGGGGTCCCCTGGGCGAGCGAGCGCGGAGCTCGGCCTCGTTCAAGGCGTCGTGCCGCGGCGGCGAGGCGACGCGGCGGCGTCGGACGGGCCGAGCAGGAGCTTGAACATGGCGATCGCCGCCTGACGCCGTGCATACGCGTCGGGCAGGCGCACCGTGGACAGGAAGCCGGCAGCCTCGAAGAGGCGCCGCGCCGCGCCGTTCGTCTCGGCCGTGATCAGCGACAAGGAGACGGCCGCCCGGTCGCGCGCGTCGGCCTCGGCGCGGTCGACGAGCACGCGACCGATGCCGCGCCGCCCCACCTCGGGCACGACGGCGATGGCGTCGAGGTGGGCGAGCAAGGGCCGGCTCCACCGCCCGAAATCGGCGTCGATCCGCTGGTAGGAAACGATCACGAACCCCGCGCGCGCCTTGCCCAGCTCGGCGACGGCGACCTCGGCCGTGCGCTGCCCGAGCATGCGGATCATCGTGGCCCTCGCGTCCGCGGAGTACGGCGCGAACACACGGCCGGCGAGCTCCACGATGAAGTCGTCGTCGGTCGCTCGCCTCGAGCGGACGGTCAGATCGGCGGTGGTCTCGCGCATCATCCTCCCCCAGTCGAGCTGCGTGCCGCTTCGCCGCGATGGCGGCGCGGGGCCGCCATGGCCCCGTGAGCTCCTCCGAGCTCCGCTCCATTGAAGCGCCGGGATCGCACCTCGTCCACGCCAAGCGCGGCTTGCGGCCCACGGGCCGCTGGTCTCATGCTGCCCACCCGTGCAGCGCTCTCCCCCGCGCGGTCGCCCCGGACGGGGGCGCCCGCATTTAGGCTGCAGCCGGCGCCCCCCCACCCCCGCCGGCCCCGGCCCGGCGGCCCACGGGGCGCCGGCGTAGCTGCTCCCGACCAGCCCACCGGTCCCTCGCGACCGCACCGCCACGGTCGAGGGCGAGGTCGTCCGCGTCACGTACGAGAGCGAGGAGTCGGGGTTCCGCGTCGTCCGCGTGGCCGTCGAGGGCAGACGCGAGCCCGAGGTGCTCGTCGGCGTGTTTCCGCCCGTCGTCCCCGGCGCCCGCGTCCGGGCCACCGGCCGGTACAAGGTGGACAGCCGCCACGGCGAGCAGTTCCAGGTCGAGACGCTGCTCCCCGTCGCGCCCTCGACCATCGAGGGGCTCGAGCGCTACCTCGGCTCGGGGCTCGTCCCCGGCGTCGGGCCGGCGTACGCGAAGCGGATCGTCGAGGCCTTCGGCGAGCAGACGCTCGAGGTGCTCGACCGCGATCCCGACCGGCTCGCCCACGTGCCCG
The DNA here is from genome assembly GCA_964372055.1 of uncultured Polyangiaceae bacterium. Taxonomy (GTDB): domain Bacteria; phylum Myxococcota_A; class Polyangia; order Polyangiales; family Polyangiaceae; genus CAYJPW01. The sequence goes on along the minus strand of CAYJPW010000122.1, from coordinate 6,941 downwards.
GCCTCGGCCCCAAGCGCGCCGAGGCCGTCGCCAAGGCGTGGTCGGCCCACCGCGCCGTCGGCGCCATCATGATCTTCCTCCAGGCAAACGGGGCCTCGCCCTCGCTCGCCACGCGCATCTACCGCCGCTTCGGGCCCCAGGCGATCGACGTGGTCTCGCGCTCGCCCTACCGACTCGCGCTCGACGTGTGGGGCGTCGGCTTCAAGACCGCCGACCGCATCGCCCGCTCCATCGGCGTCGGCGCCGACGCGCCCGAGCGCGCGCAGGCCGGCGTGCTGCAGACGATCCACGATCTCGTGGCGCGCGGGCACGTCTACGCCGATCGCGCCGATCTCGTCGCCCGCGCCGCCGCCATGCTCGAGCGCGGCGAGGAGGCGACCGACGAGGCCGTCGACGCGCTCGCCCGCGACGTCCGCGTGCAGGTCGAGTCGCTCGGCGCGGGCGAGCAGGCGGTCTACCCGCTCGATCTGCACGCCGCCGAGGTCCGCGTCGCCCGGCGCCTCCGGACGCTGCTCGCGAACGACGCGGGCCGCTCGGTCGACCACTTCCTTCGCTGCGCCGCCGAGGCCATCGCGGCGTTCGAGCGCCAGGCGGGGGTGACCCTGGCGGACACGCAGCGCCTCGCCATCGCCCAGGCGGCGCGCGACAAGGTCCTGGTCATCACCGGCGGCCCCGGCGTCGGCAAGACGACGATCGTGCGCGCGATCCTGGCGATGCTCGATCGCGCGCGCGTGCGCGTGCGCCTCGCCGCCCCGACGGGCCGCGCCGCCAAGCGGATGAGCGAGGCGACGGGTCGCGAGGCGGTCACCCTCCATCGCCTGCTCGAGTTCGATCCGAAGGCGCGCGCCTTCAGCCGCCGCGTCGGCCGCCCCATCGAGGCGGGCGCCATCATCGTCGACGAGGCCTCGATGCTCGACCTGCCGCTCGCCGACGCCCTCCTCCAGGCCGTCGCCGACGACGCGAGGCTCGTGCTCGTCGGCGACGTCGATCAGCTCCCCTCGGTGGGGCCCGGGGCGGTGCTCCGCGACGTCATCGCCTCGGGCCAGGTGCCGACGGTGCGCCTCACCGAGATCTTCCGCCAGGCGGCGGGCAGCCAGATCGTCACCAACGCCCACCGCATCCACGACGGCGAGCCGCCCGAGGGCGCGTCCGGCCCGGACGGCGAGTTCTACGTCGTCGAGCGCACCTCGCCCGAGGCCGCCGCCGACGCCGTCCGCGATCTCTGCACGCAGCGCATTCCCCGCCGCTTCGGCCTCGCGCCCCGCGACATCCAGGTGCTCACGCCCATGCATCGCGGCGCCGCCGGCGCCATCGCGCTCAACGAGATGCTCCAGCGCGAGCTCAACCCCGAGGGCGCGGCGGTCACGCGGGGGGCGCGCGTGCTCCGCGCCGGCGACAAGGTGATGCAGCTCCGCAACGACTACGACCGCGAGGTCTACAACGGCGACGTCGGCGTGATCGCGTCCGTCGCGCCGGGCGAGGTCCTGGTCCGCTTCGACGACCGCGAGGTCGCCTACGACGAGGGCGATCTCGACGAGCTCACGCTCGCGTACGCGACGAGCGTCCACAAGAGCCAGGGCAGCGAGTACCCGGCCGTGGTCATCCCCATCGTCACGGCGCACTTCGTGATGCTGTCGCGCAACCTCATCTACACGGCCGTGACGCGCGGCAAGCGGCTCGTGGTGCTCGTCAGCGATCCGCGCGCCGTCGCCCTCGCCCTCGCCGAGACCCGCAAGGAAGACCGGAAGACCCGCCTCGCCGAGCGCCTCCGCGCCGCGACGCTCTAGAACGGGGGCGGCGCGCCCCTCCGGGCCGGCTGCCGGGCGTGCGCCGGCCTCCGTTGCCCCAGGCGGGCTCCCCTGCTAGTTTCCGCGCCCCTCGCTTCACGATGGGGGCTCTGCCCCCAAGCCCCCGGAGGATCGACCCTCCGAGGGTGAATCGGCGGCGTTCTCCTCGGCTTTGGAGCAGACCATGGCAGCGAACAACGGACAGCAGGGCGGCGTGGGCGGGCTTCAGGTGCAGGGCGGTGCGGCGATCGTCGCGCCCGTCTCGGCGTTCCCGAACGGCGTGCCCTCGAACGCCCTCATCGTCATCCCCGTCCCCAAGCCGACGGAGGAGATCACCAAGCTCGTCGAGAACGGCCCCGCCGCCGTGACCATGGAGCAGATGTGGAAGCTCCTCGGCTTCAACGGCCCCGCCGTCCAGGTGCAGGACGAGCAGGGCCGCCCCATCGCCATCGGCCTCGAGGATCTCCTCGGCGGGCTCGACAAGCACTGGCTCGAGCAGCCCGACGACCTCAACCGCGGCCGCATCTACGCCCAGGAGCTGCTCAAGCACAACCGGCTCCCGCGCGCCGAGCAGGTGCTCTCGAAGATCGTCGCCAAGGGCGGCACCGGCGACGACTGGCTGGCGCTCGGCGTCGCCCAGCTCTCGCAGCAGAAGCTCGACAAGGCCGAGGGTACGCTCAAGGGCGCGCAGAACCTGCTCAAGGACAACCCCTACCCCTCCCTCCACCTCGCCAAGCTCTTCCAGCAGAAGAAGGACGACAAGCAGGAGCGCGAGTTCGTCGAGAAGGCGATCGGCATCGACGCCGGCTGCATCGACGCGTGGGCGTACCTCTTCCAGTACCTGAAGGAGCGCGACGGCGAGGACAAGGCGATCGCCGAGCTGGAGAGCCTCTCCAAGGACAAGAAGACCGCGGCGCCCTACATCGCCATCCAGGGCTTCTACGCGAACGAGGAGGCGACGCGCGACAAGGCCGTCGAGTACGCGAAGAAAGCCGTGGAGAAGAACTCGGACGACCCGCTGGCGCTGCTCTGCCTCTCCGCCCTCTACGGCCAGAAGGGCGACCTCGAGTCGGTGATCAAGCTTCTCCAGCCGCACGAGGGCAAGATGAGCCGCGACGTGCGCCTGGCGAACAACTACTTCGAGGCGCTCTTCCAGTCCCGCCAGATCGAGAAGGTCACGAAGCTGCTGAACGCGCTCGCAGGATCGCCGACGAAGGAGGTCAAGCAGTTCGCCGTCGAGCGATCGCGGATGGTGGCGCAGTTCCTCCAGCAGCAGCAGCAGCAGCTCCAGGCGGGCGCCCCGCGCAAGGCCTGACGCCCTTCGCCGCCGCCAAGACGGCGGCCCTTCGCTGGCGCCGAGCCGGCGCCGGCCCGGGAAGGTCTGGGGAGCTCTCGGCGTATGTCGGGACCTCGGTGCGGGTCCCTGACCGCGGCACCCGGCTGCCCCTCGCCGGCCTCGATTGACCCCGTGACCCCCTTGTCGCACTCTGTCACCCGGCGCGGGGGTGAACCTCCTCGCCTGCCCCTCACCGTGCAACCCGGCGATCTCATTTCCGGCAAGTACCGGCTGCTCCGCCTGCTCGGGGCGGGCGGGATGGGGTCCGTCTGGGCCGCGAGGAACGAGCTCACCGATCGCGACTTCGCGATCAAGTTCCTGCTCCCTGCGCTCGCACAGAACAAGGAGGCCCTGCACCGCTTCTTCCTCGAGGCGCGGGCCTGCGGCCAGATCAAGCACCCCGCCGTCGTCGACGTCTACGACATGGGCCAGGCCGAGGACGGCTCCCCGTACCTGGTGATGGAGCTGCTCGAGGGCGAGGGGTTCGACCACCGCCTCCATCGCTCCGGCGTCTTCCGCCCGGCCGAAGCGGCGGCGTGGATCGCCTTCGTGGCGCGCGGCCTCGAGGAAGCCCACGTCCGCGGGCTCGTCCACCGCGATCTCAAGCCCGGCAACATCTTCTTCGCGCTCGACGACCGAGGCGACGTCATCCCCAAGGTGCTCGACTTCGGCGTCTCCAAGGCGACGGGCCGCTCGGTCGACTTCGTGAAGACCACGACCGGCGCCGTCCTCGGCTCGCCTGCGTACATGAGCCCCGAGCAGGCCAAGGGCGAGACCGACGTCGACGGGCGCAGCGACGTGTGGTCGCTCGGCGTGATCCTCTACGAGGCGCTCACCGGGCAGGTGCCGTTCGACGCGCCCAACTACAACGCGCTCATGGTCGCGATCATGATGCAGCCGCATCGGCCGGTGCTCGAGGTCGCGCCGACGGTGCCGCCGGAGCTGGCGCAGATCGTCGACCACGCGCTGGCGAAGGACAAGCTCGCGCGCATCGGCACGGCGCGCGAGCTCGCCGATCGCCTCGAGGCCGTGGTCGCCCGGATCACGAGCTCGCCGTTCCCCCAGTTCCAGCCGAAGATCACCGCGATGGAAGCGGCGACGGCGCCGCGGATCGCCTCGATCACGCAGGGCACCTGGTCGGGAGCCCAGCGCGGCGGCTCACGCAAGACCGGCCCGCTGATCTTCGTCGTCACCGCCGTGCTCGCCGTGGGCGCGGCGGGCGGCGCCATCGGCTTCGCGCGCACGCGACAGCCCGTCGTCGCCGTGTCGAGCTACTCCGAGCGGGCGCTCCAGACGGGGCTGCAGCGCCTCGAGCACGAGATGGAGCAGCTGAAGGCACAGGCCGCCGCCGACGCCGCCGACGACGGCTCGAAGCCGATCGTGCTCGAGCCCTCCGACTTGCCGCCGGCGACGAAGACGCCCCGCGCGACCGGCGCCGGCGCGCCGCCGGCGGTCGCCAAGCCGAAGCCGCGCAAGCCGAGCAAGGATCCGCACGGCGGCGTCGACGGCGCCGGCTTCTGAGAGCTCGCCGCCGCCGCGCGCGTTCGTGAAGAAGCGCGAGGCCGCGCGCGTCGCGCTTGCTCCGCGGGCGCTCGTGACTACTCTACGAACGTCGTGCGCACCTGGCTCCCCCGGCCGCCGGTGGTCATGGTCCTGGACGACGATGCCGACATCCTCAACGTGCTGGCCATGGTCCTCACGTCCGAGGGGTGCGTCGCGCGCGAGTCGCTCTCTCCGGAAGAGGCGCTGATGCAGCTCGACGGCGTCGACGTGGTCGTGGTGGATCAGGCCATGCCCGAGATGACCGGTACCGAGTTCATCGCTGCCGCGCGCGGCGCCGGCGCTCGCGCGCGCTTCCTGGTGATCTCGGCCGAGGGTCGCTCCGAGCAGCTGGCGCGAGCCGCCGGCGCCGAGGGCTTCCTGGCCAAGCCGCTCGACGTGCGCCGCATGATGGGCGAGGTCGAGCGGCTCTTCGCGCTCGCGCCGCGCTGACCGGCGGCCGCGCTGCACCGTGCATTTGGCTTGGCCGGCCGGAGCGGCTCGGCGCTCAGCTCTTGATCGAGCCCCAGGCGAGCGCGATCGCCTCGGCCACGCCGCCGCCGGTCTCCACGTCGGCGGTGAGCTGGTCGGTCGCGGACTCTTTCACGGCGGCCGGCGCCTGCGACATCACGAAGGAGCGGCCGGCGACCTGGAACATCGGCACGTCGTTGAGCCAGTCCCCGACGGCGACCACCTCGGCCGGCGTGCAGCCGTGGTGCGCGGCGAGCCACTCGATCGCGGTCCCCTTGGTCGGCCCGTGCGCGCGGGCGACGAGGGCGGCCACCCCCGTGTACCGCGAGACCGAGAACGAGACGACGAACGCCTCGCCGGCCAGCTCTTCGCGCAGCTCGGCCGCCGCCGCCTCGATGGGCTCGGACTGCCCGACGGCGACGACGGCCAGCAGTCCGCGCTCGTGCTCCCAGTACGGGTGCGCGCCGACCTGCTCGACCACGTCGATCTTCGGCGACCACGTGCGCACGTAGGGCGCGAACGGCGCTCCCATCGAATCGTGGACGATGGAGTCGTGCGCAAAGAGGAAGCTCGCCGCGCCGTGCCGGCCGAGCACGTCGCGCAGCGTGGCGGCGTGCTCGCCGGCGATGGACCGGTGGAAGAGCTCGCGATCGCCGTCGGTGTGGACGATGTGGCTCCCGTCGACGCACGCGATCGGCCCCGCGACGCGGACCGCCCGGGCCGCCGCCGTCGAGCCCGAGTAGAGCCGGCCGGTGACGATGGTGACCGGAACGCCGCTCGCCTGCAGGCGCGCGACCGCGTCGGCGTCGTCGGGATGGATGCTCCCGTCGCGACGGACGAGGGTGCCGTCGAGATCGAGGGCGAGGAGCTTGTACTCGGTGCCGGTGGGGCCGCCCGCTCGATGCATCTGGCGTGGCGGGCGCTCGAGAGCGCTACGAGGCCGGGTAGACGGAGACCTGCTTCTTCGTGTTCGTCTTCCACTCGTACTTCACGACGCCGTTCACGAGGGCGAAGAGCGTGAAGTCACGACCGGTCCCGACGTTCTTGCCGGCGTGGATCGACGAGCCGACCTGCCGGACGAGGATGTTGCCCGCGGCGACCTCGGTGCCCGCGTAGACCTTCACCCCGCGCTTCTGCGAGTTGGAGTCGCGGCCGTTGCGGGAGGAGCCGCCGCCTTTCTTGTGAGCCATGGTCCTGCCCTCCTACGCCGTGATCCCGGTGATCTTGAGCGCCGTGTACGGCTGACGGTGCCCGTTCTTCCGGCGGTAGTTCTTCCGCCGGCGGAACTTGAAGACGACGATCTTGGGGCCGCGATCCTGGCCGGTGATCTCGGCCGCGACCGACGCGCCCTTCACCAGCGGCTGTCCGATCTTCGGGCTGTCGCCGCCGACGAGGAGGACCTCGTTGAAGGTGACCTTGTCGCCCTTGGTGCCCGGGAGCTTCTCGACCCGGAGCGTCTGGCCCTCGGCGACCCGGTACTGCTTGCCGCCGGTCTTGATGACTGCGTACATGTCTGTGCCCTCGAGAGACCCCCTGGAAACGGGGGAGCGGCAGTATACGGACGGCCTGTCCGTTGGCAAGCGTCTTGTCCGCGGAGGGAGAAGCAGCCGGTCAGGCGCGCCGCGGAAGCCCGGCGAGCGGCGCTCGCCGCACGTTTCGGACGCGATCCGCGTTCACGGTCGCCCGAGGGGGTTGCGCGTGGCGCCGCACCCAGCTCGGCAGCCGGGCGGCCTCGCGCGGGCTGGCTCTACCAGCTGCCGTGCGAGCCGTGGCTGCCGTGCGAGCCGTGGCTGCCGTGCGAGCCGTGG
>CAYJPW010000121.1:0-33860 GCA_964372055.1 uncultured Polyangiaceae bacterium | reverse complement strand
GGGCGGGGGGGGGGGGTGCCGCCCGGTCTGGGGGGGGGGGGGGGGGGGGGCCCCCCCCCCCCCCGACGGTTCTCGACTCGGGCTACGGCGTGGGGCTCATCTGCGTCAGGTTGTACGAGCCATCCGTGTTCGGCGTCTCGCTGCGCGTGTACGCGAACCGGCAGCCGTTCCGGGCCGAGGTCTGGATGAGCGACTCGAACCAGGTCCAGCCCTGCCCCTGCGCCACGCCGGTGTTCCAGCTGTAGGCGATGTCCCTGCAGGATCCCGCAGGGATGAAATCGGGGTTGCCGACGGCGACGTGCCCCGTGCTCGAGAGATGCTTCAGCGTGATGTTCGAACCGCTAGGCAGGATGCTTGTCAGGATGTGGGTTGTGCCGTTCCAGCTCGAAGACGTCGCGCTCTCGCTCACCAGCGCGGACGCCACCTCGCCCACGGCCTCGCCGTCGTCGATGTCGGCGACACATCCTCCAAGCAGGAGTCCAAGCCCCAAGCAGCATGCACTGCCGATCAGTTGCATCTTCATCGTCGTTCCCTTTCTTTCTCCGGCCGAACGCAAATCCCAGCGAACACGGCCGAGCGTTCGGAACGGTACGCGCGCGGCGGGCCGCGGCGTCCTGAATCGCGGATAGGGGAATTCCCGAAAGATGCGATGGCGGAGCACGGCGTTCGTTCCGCCAGCGCACTCCTGCCGCCCCGCCCGTGACGGCTACGGCGGGTCGAGGTACTCGACCTCGACGCCGCGGTGCGTGCGCAGCGTCGTCCGCCCCGGCGCGCGGGCGACGACGTAGTCGGGCCCGACCGGGACCTTGCCCATGCCGCCGGGCGTGTCGACGATGAGCTTCGGCAGCGCGATGCCGGAGAGGCGGCCCTGGAGCTCTTCCATGATGGCGACGCCGGTCGCGAGCGGCGTGCGCAGGTGGGCGGTGCCGCGCACCGGATCGGCCTGGAGCAGGTAGTAGGGGCGCACGCGCCATCGCACCAGCCGGCGAAAGAGGGCGGCGAGCGTCTTCGCGTCGTCGTTGACGCCGCGGAGCAGCACCGTCTGGTTGTTCACCGGGAAGCCGGCGTCGACGAGGCGGCGGCAGGCGCGCTCGGCGGCGGGCGTGAGCTCCTTCGGGTGGTTGAAGTGGGTCATCACCCAGAGCGGGTGGTGCGGCCGGAGCGCGCGGACGAGCTCGGGGGTGACGCGCTGGGGCAAGGTCACCGGGACGCGGGTCGCGAGCCGGATGACCTCGACGCTGGGGATGGCGCGGAGCCGCGCGACGAGCCGGACCAGCCGATCGGTCGAGAGCGTGAGCGGATCGCCGCCGCTGAGGATCACGTCCGAGACCTCGGGGTGGGCCTCGAGCCAGGTCATCGCGGGCGCGAGCTCCTCGAGGCTCACGGCGCCGCCGCCGTCGCCGACCATGCGCGAGCGCGTGCAGAACCGGCAGTAGACGGCGCAGCGATCGGTCGCGAGCAGCAGCGCCCGGTCCGGGTAGCGCGAGACGAGGTGCGGGGCGACCTCGTGCGCCACCTCGCCGAGCGGGTCCTCGAGATCGCCCGCCGCCTCCTCGGCCTCGTCGGCGCGAGGGACGCACTGCAGGCGGATGGGGCAGCGCGGATCGTCGCGATCGCAGAGCGCGAGGTAATAGGGCGTGACGCGGATGGGCAGGCCGGCCTGCTCGGCGCGTCGCGCGCCCTCGAGCTCCTCCGGCGAGAGCGCGAGCGCTCGGTCGAGCTCGTCGGCGGTGGTCGCCGCGTGGCGGAGCTGCCAGGTCCAGTCGTGCGGGCCGCGCGGCGTGGCGCTCGAAGGGCGCGGGCCGGAGGCGGGGCGCGTCAGCGCGCTCGGCGCGAGCAGGTCGTGCTCACCGTCCGCCATCGCGCTCTTCCGGCGCGGCGGGCGTGTCTCCCGCGGGCTTGACCCCGGCGTCGGGTCCCTTGTCTCCAGGCGCGGGCTCGGCTCCGGGGACCGGGTAGGCGCTGGCGCCGCTCGAGAGGTCCATCTTCTCGATCGCGGAGGGGAGCTTCACCTTCGCGAGCGCCTGCTCGTCGATGGCGACCGGGAACTTGGCGCGGAGATCGGCCTCGAGCGCCTTGTCGAGGTCCTGCATCTTCTGCTGCAGGAGGGCGACGCGGATCGAGCGATCGGCCTCGGCGAGCGTGCGGCTGTGGCCCGCGGTGAGGCCGTTCATGCGGACCACGTAGTACTTGCCGTCCGCCTCGACGAGGTGGTCGAGGACCTCACCGGCGCTCGCGATCTGGAACACGGCGGCGCGGACCGGCTCGGGCACCTTGCCGCTGGCGCCCTTGGGATCGTCGGGCGGGCCGACGAAGCCGAGATCGCCGGCGAGATCGACGGGCGCGCCCTGCGGCTTGGCGGGGCCGCCCGACTTCTGGACGAGCTCGCCCCAGCCGGCGGGTGTCGTCGCCTTGAGGGCGGCCTTGAGGACCTTCTCGGCCTCCTTCTTGTCGGCGAGCGCGATCGCTCCGACGCGCCGCCGCTCGGGCTCGCGGAAGCGATCGATGTTGGCCTCGTAGTAGGCGCGGACCTCCTCGGCGGGGATCTCGGCGGGGGCCGGCAGGCCCTGGCGCGCCTCGGAGAGGATCGCGTCGCGCAGGACCTGGCGGACCGCGTCCTCGACCTCGGGGCTCTTGTCGAGGCCGCGGCGCCGCGCCTCGGCGGCGAGGAGCTCGACGTCGACGATCTCGTCGAGGAGCTCGCGGCGGCGCTCCTTCGTCTGGTACCGCAGGCGGTCGAACTGGTCCATGCGGTCGAGCGTGCGGGCGAAGTCGCCGAGCGTGATGGTCTTGTCGCCGACCTTGGCGACCACGCGGGCGGCCTGCTCCGAGCTCAGCCCGGCGACGGCCGTCCCGGCGTCGGGCGAGGGCGCCTGGAGCGCCGACTCGTTGCACCCGACCAGCGTGAGCCCGAGCGCGCACGCGAGCGGCGGGAAGAACCATCCTCGAGGGAGCATCGGCCGCGATCTAGCACAAGGCGCGGCGAGCGCGGAGAGGTCGGTTGCCAGCCGGGCCCGGGCCGGGTACGAACCCCTCGTGTCGCGCGAGAACGACTCCCTCCTGCCCCCGCCGCCGCCGAACGATCGGCTCAAATACCGGAGGATCGTCCTCAAGCTCAGCGGCGAGGCGCTCTGCGGCGAGGAGGGCGGCTACGGCATCCGCCCCGAGACCCTGCGCGGCGTGGCCAGCGAGATCGCCGAGCTGCAGCAGCTCGGGGTGCAGATCGGCATCGTGGTTGGCGGCGGCAACATCTTCCGCGGCCTCAAGGGCGCCAGCGCCGGGATGGACCGCTCGCAGAGTGACTACATGGGCATGCTCGCGACCGTGATCAACGCGCTCGCCCTCCAGGACGCGATCGAGAAGGCCGGCATCCCCACGCGCGTGATGACCGCGATCGAGATCCGCCAGGTGGCCGAGCCGTACATCCGCCGCCGCGCCATGCGCCACCTCGAGAAGGGCTTCGTCGTCATCTTCGCCGCCGGCACCGGCAACCCGTTCTTCTCCACCGACACCGCCGCGGCGCTCCGGGCGATGGAGATCGGAGCGCAGGCGCTCTTCAAGGCGACCAAGGTCGAGGGCATCTACGACCGCGATCCGGCCCGCCACGAGGACGCGCTCATGTTCTCGCGCCTCACCTACGACCGCTTCCTGGTCGACCGCATCGGCGTCATGGACTCGACCGCCGTGACCCTCTGCCGCGAGAACAAGCTCCCCATCCGGGTGTTCAAGCTCACGCGCGGCAACATCCTCCGCGTCTGCCAGGGCGAGGACATCGGGACCGTCGTCGAGGCCTGAGCCTCGACAGGACCGATCGACGTCCTGCCCCTGGACGTGGGCGGCGCACCGCCCGGCCGCCCGCCGCTCTCTCACGGGGCTGCGCCAGACCTCCCCCGAGGCCGGATGAATTTGCCCTGGGCAGACCTTGGCCGAGGCACCGAGCTTGCACGGGGGCCGGATCTTGTCTAGGGTTCGCGACCCCTATGGCCCGTGTCACCGTCGAAGACTGCCTCGAGCGAGAGGAGAACCGGTTCGCGCTGGTCGTCCTCGCCGCCAGCCGCACCCGCCAGCTGATGAAGGGCGCCGACGCCCTCGTCCGCGCCAAGAACAAGCCGGCGGTGGTGAGCCTGCGCGAGATCGCGGCCGGCAAGGTGCACTTCAACAAGAACACGGCCGAGGTCGTGAACGAGTGGGTGCGCCAGCAGCAGCTGCTCAACCGGTGAGCGGGCGCCGCGTCGACCGCGAGCTCGCGGCCGGCTCGTCGGCGCACTACGAAGACCCGGCCTACTACACCAAGACGTACCGCGGCCGCGTCGAGGACGTCCGCTACTACGTGGACCTCGCGCAGGCGCGGGGCGGCCCCGTGCTCGAGTACGGCTGCGGCAACGGCCGCATCGCCATCCCCACGGCGCGCGCCGGCGTCGAGATCACCGGCGTCGACCTGTCGCGCGAGATGCTGGCGGACCTCGAGCGGCGGCTCGAGGTCGAGCCGCGCGAGGTGCGGGCGCGCCTCCGCGCGGTGCAGGGCGACATGCGGTCGGTGGTGCTGCGGCGGCGCTTCCCGTTGGTGACCTGCCCCTTCAACGCCTTCCTCCACCTCTACGCTCGCGAGGACGTCGAGCGCTTCCTCGGCCGCGTCCGCGCGCACCTCGCGCCCCGCGGCGAGCTCTGCTTCGACGTCTCGGTCCCGGAGCCGAGCGAGCTCGCGCGCGATCCGGGCCGGGCCTTCCACGCGCCGCGCTTCCGCTACCCCGGCGGCCCGTCGGGCGAGGGCGAGATGGTCCGCTACTCCGAGCGCTTCGACTACGACAAGTGGCGCCAGGTGCTCTTCGTCGCGATGGAGTTCAAGCCTATGGCCGGCGGCGAGCCCTGGATGACGCCGCTCTCGCACCGGCAGTTCTACCCGCAGGAGCTCGAGGCGCTGCTCCACTACAACGGCTTCACCATCACCGACGTCTTCGGCGACTTCTTCGGCGGCGCCCCCGAGCGATCGAGCGCCGTCATGGTCGTCCACGCCCGCGCGTCGTCGCGGAGCTCCCGTTAGACGCCGATGTACAGCCGATGCGCGAAGTTTCGCTCGAGCTTGGCGCGGAGCACCTTCTCCGCGGCGCTCTCGATGTCGTACTCGATCCGTTTGAACTCGAAGCGCTTCGCGTCGCTGTCGTAGACGGTGAAGCTCGCGCGGTTGTCGTAGTCGCGCGGCTGGCCGACCGAGCCGACGCTGACGATGTACTTCCGCCCCGGCTCGAGGACGAAGTCGACGGGCGGCAGCTCCTCGACGCTCGTGGGCGTCAGGGCGAAGACCTTGCAGAGGTGGGAGTGGCCGATGAGCGTGAGGTGGCCGAGGTCGCTCCACATCGGCAGGCACTCGCGCGCCTGCTCGGGGGCGAAGATGTACTCGAACTCCTCGAGCCGGACCGGCGAGCCGTGGCAGAGGTCGACGTGGATGTCGGTGAGCTTCTCGCGGTAGGGCAGCGTCCGGAGCCACGCCGCGTTCTCGGACGAGAGCATGGCGGCGTGCGTGTCGAGCGCCTGGCGCGCGGCCTCGTAGTAGTACGAGTAGTCCATGCGGCCCGCGACGGCGGCGTCGTGGTTGCCGAGGATCGTCTTCTTCGCGATCTTGCGGACGAGGTCGGCGCACTCGTTGGGCGAGCCGCCGTACCCGACGGTGTCGCCGAGGCAGTAGTAGACGTCGATGCGCTCGCGCCGGTAGGCCTCCAGCACCGCGCTCAGCGCCTCGTAGTTGGCGTGCGTGTCGCTGAAGATCCCGAGCCGCATAGAGCCAGCGGAAGTCTAGCATGAGGGCCTCACCACTCCGGAGGAGTTTTTCGGGCTGCTTGCGCTCGCGCGCGGCCGAGGCGAGAGTCCTCGTGTGGGATCCGACGGCCAGACGAACGGGAGCGGCTCGGTGACCGGCGCGGGCGGCGCGGCGGTCGCGCCGCCGCCCGACGAGGTCCGCGATCTCGCCGAGACGTGCGTCCGGTTCGTCGAGCGCGCGGTGGGCGTGAAGCTCGACTACCAGGCCGAGACGCTGCCGCTGCTCGATCACTACCTCGAGCAAGGCCGGGCCGCCGCCGCGGCGCGGCCCGAGACCATCCCGCTCCTCGCGCACGCGATGGGCGCCTACCTCGGCGAGGTCGTGCGCCGGCGCTACGCGGCGTGGTGGCGGATCGAGGGCGACGACCCGACCTACTGGAACCTGAACTTCGAGCAGGTCTACCTCTCGTTCAGCCCCGTCCAGCTGGTGTGGGAGGCGCTGACGCGCGAGCCCCGCGAGGGCGACGCCGAGGGCGAGGGCGAGGGAGCCGCCGCCCGATTCGAGCTCGACGAAGAGGACCGCGAGGCCGTCGCCGCGCGGCTCGCCGAGCTCCCCCAGGTCTCGGAGGAGGAGTACTTCGCCCCCTCCACCCGGCTCGAGGTCATCGACATCGTCGTCGACGCCATCCGGGCCCGGCGCATGGCCGCGGACGAAGCCGACGCCCTCCTGCGCCCCGAGGACTACGAGCGGTGACGCCGCCGCCCCGGTCGGGCGGGTAACGCCCCCGGACGCCCGAGTTTTGATATGGTTCGCCCGTGTGGTGGATCCTATCCCTGCTGCTGATCCTCATCGTCTGGGCGCTGTGGTGGGTCCTAAGCCTGGCGCTCTGGATCCCGATCGCGACCAGCGCCGCCATCGTCGTCCTGACGGTCGGCATCTTCGTCTTCCGGAAGATCCGCGCGTCGCGCGCCGCCCACGCCCTCGAGCGCGCCATCGCGCAGCAGGGCGCGCAGCAGGCGCTCAACGCGCGGCCCGAGCGGCGCGCCGAGATCCAGGAGCTCCAGAAGCAGGTCCAGACGGGCATCAACGCCCTCAAGAGCTCGAAGCTCGGCAGCGGCAAGAAGAGCGGCGCGGCCGCGCTCTACTCGCTGCCCTGGTACGTGATCATCGGCCCCCCGGGCGCCGGCAAGACGACGGCCCTGAAGCACTCGGGCCTCGTCTTCCCGTTCGCCGACCCGAGCGGCGGCGGCGTGCGCGGCGTCGGCGGCACCCGCAACTGCGACTGGTGGTTCACCAACGAGGCCATCCTCCTCGACACCGCCGGCCGCTACACCACCGAGCAGGACGATCGGGACGAGTGGATCTCGTTCCTGCAGATGCTCCTCCGCTACCGGAGCCGCCAGCCGCTCAACGGGATCCTCGTCGCCGTCAGCGTCACCGACCTCATCGACGCCAATGAGCAGCAGATCGAGGCGATGGGGAAGAAGATCCGGGCCCGCGTCGACGAGGTGATGACGCAGCTCCACATGGTGCTGCCGGTGTACGTGCTCTTCACCAAGTGCGACCTCATCGCCGGCTTCTCCGAGTTCTTCGGCGATCTGCGCAAGAGCGACCGCGCCCAGGCCTGGGGCGCCACGCTCAAGCTCGACATGCCCAAGAACGATCCGGCGCGCATCTTCGACGCCGAGTTCGACGTCCTCTGCAAGCAGGTGCACGCCCGCGCGCTCAAGCGCCTCAGCCAGGAGCGCAGCCGCGAGGCGCGCGAGAAGCTCTTCCAGTTCCCGCTCGAGCTCGCCGGCATCAAGCGCAACCTCTCCGAGCTCATCGGCACCATCTTCATGGTCAACGCCTTCCAGGGCACGCCGATGTTCCGCGGCTTCTACTTCACCAGCGGCACCCAGGAGGGGCGGCCGCTCGATCGCGTGCTCGGCCGCATGGGGCAGGCGATGGGCATCCGGCCGCCCGAGACGGCGGTGCAGCAGGTCGTCGAGTCGAAGAGCTACTTCCTCTACGACGTGTTCATGAACGTGGTGTTCCCCGACGGGACCATCGCGGCGCGGAGCCAGTCCGAGATCCGGCGGCAGCTCGTCATGCGCCTGGCCATCAGCGCCGCGGCGCTCTCGCTCGCGGTCATCGTCGCGATCCCGAGCGTGCTCTCGTTCTTCAACAACCGCAGCTTCCTCAAGGAGACCGAGGCGCGCGCCAAGTCGGCGGCGACGATCACCTGGAACGACGGCAAGCCCGCGACCGAGAAGCTCGACACGCTCCAGCCGCTGCTCGATCGCCTCATGGAGATGGACGCCTACAAGGAGGACGGCGTCCCGTTCGGGATGGGCTTCACGATGTACCAGGGCGAGGAGGTCTACCGCCCGGCCGTCCGCATCTACGTCTCCAACCTGCAGCAGGGCTTCGTGCTGCCGTGCCAGCAGCGGCTGGTGACGCGCCTCCGCTCGGCGAACGGCGAGGCCTACCTCCGCGAGCGCACCGATCTCAAGACGTACCTGATGCTCAGCGACGTCGAGCACCTCGACGTGGCCTGGGCGTCGGGCCGGCTCACCTCGCTCTGGGCGGAGATCCTCCGCCCCACCACGAACATCCCCGAGGCCGACCTCAAGAAGAAGCTCGCCCCGCACGTGCAGTACTACCTGCTCCTGCTCAAGCTCGGGAAGGTGCAGCCCGTGCCTCCGGACGCGCAGCTCGTCGAGAAGGTGCGCAAGATCCTGCAGTCGGTCCCGGTGCCGAAGCGCTACTACGAGATGTTCGTCAACTCGCTCATCGACGAGAAGTACGACGAGGCGGGGGACAACTCGCGCGAGAACCAGAAGTTCCCGGCCGAGGACCTGCAGCGGATGTTCCCGGACCGCCCCGACGTCCTCAAGGTCCTCACCAGCACGCGCTACGTGAAGGAGAAGCGCTGGCAGGAGGTCGACGGGCCCTACACCGACAAGGGCCACTACGCCGTCCTCCAGAACATCGAGGCCGGCGAGAAGCTGCTGCTCCGCGAGGAGTGGGTCGTGCCGCTCACGCCCGACGAGCGCGGCGACAAGGTCGTCACCCACCTCGCGAACCTCGCGCAGGACTACGACACCCGCTACATCAACCAGTGGACCGACTGGATGCGCGACATCACCGTCCAGGCGCCGGCCACGGTGAAGGAGTCGGTCGAGGTCTACGGGACGCTGACGCGCACCGAGTACCCGTACCTCCGCATCCTGCGCAAGCTCGAGGACCACACCCAGTGGAAGAAGGGCAAGGCCGCCGCGGTGCTCGAGAACGACGCGGTGAGCAGCCAGCTCAACCAGCGCATCAACGCCAAGGTGTCGGGCATGACGCAGGGCATCCGCGTCGGCATCGACGTCAAGGACATCAACAAGATCGGCGGCAAGCTCAGCACCGTCCCCGCGACCTTCAAGAAGACGGTCGCCTTCGGCGTCCCGGGCGATCCGAGCCAGGGCAACGTCACCGATACGCCGCTCGCGAAGTGGATCTCGATCGTCGAGGCGCTGCGCGGCGAGATGATCAAGGCGCAGGATCTCGGCGCCGGCGCCGACATGCGTGCGCTCCAGGAGCGGCTCCTCGACGCCGGCAAGCAGAGCGACGCCATGCTCCAGCCGTTCGACGACAAGGCGCGCGAGCTGCTCCGGCCGCTCCTGATCACGCCGCTCCAGATCCTGGGCACGCCCAAGCTGCCGCCCCCGGGCGCGGGCAGGGTCGCGATCACGCCGGGGCGCTTCGGGCGCTGAAGAGGTGTCGGACCTTCGTCCGAGCAACGCCTCTCGACGCCCCGACGTCCGACGCCTCTTCCGTCGCGTCAGCGCATCTTGCCGATGAGATCGCGGGCGGCGAGGCCGCGCTCGCTGCAGTAGGCGGCGAGGCCGTCCTTCACCTTCTTGGACGCCATCGGGTCGGCGAAGCTCGCGGTGCCGACCTGCACGGCCGTGGCGCCGGCGAGGAGGAACTCGACGGCGTCCTCGGCCGTGGCGATGCCTCCGATGCCGATGACCGGGATCTTCACCGTGCGCGCCAGGTCCCAGACCATGCGGAGCGCGAGCGGCTTCAGCGCCGGGCCGGAGAGGCCGCCGGTGCGGTTGGCGAGGCGAGCCTTCCAGGTGCCCGCGTCGATCGCGAGGCCGCGGATGGTGTTGATGGCGGTGAGCGCGTCGGCGCCCGCCTCCTGGCACGCGAGGCCCACGCCCTTGAGATCGCCGGCCTCGGGCGACATCTTCACCCACACCGGCAGGCGGGTGACGGCGCGGACGGCGCTCGTGACCCGCGCGGCGCCGACCGGGTCGCAGCCGAACTCGAGCCCGCCCTTGTCGACGTTGGGGCACGAGACGTTGAGCTCGATGGCGGCGACGCCCTCCTCGGCGTCGATCCGGCGGGCCAGCGCCACGAAGTCCTCGACCGTCGTCGCGAAGATGTTGGCGACGACGGTGACGCCGCGCCGGCGCAGGACCGGCAGCTTCTCGGTGCAGAAGGCCTCGACGCCGACGTTGGCGAGTCCGATGGCGTTGAGCATCCCGGCGGCCGTCTCGCAGATGCGGTCGGGAGGGTTGCCCGGCCGCACCTCGAGCGAGAGCCCCTTGGTGCAGATGCCGCCGAGCTCGGCGACATCGAAGAAGTCGTCGTACTCGAGCCCGTAGCCGAAGGTGCCCGACGCGGTCAGCACCGGGTTCTTGAGCGTGAGCGACCCGACGGCGACGGTGAGATCGGCCGCCGCGGTCACGCGCCGCCTCCCTTGTCCCAGGCGATCGCGGTCGCGTCGACGCAGGGGCCCTCGGTGCAAGCGTAGAGGAAGCCGCCGCTGGATCGGGGCACGGGGCAGCCGAGGCAGACGCCGTAGCCGCAGGCCATCGGCGTCTCGAGCGAGACCTCGCAGAGCACGCCGGCCTCGGCGCAGATCTTGGCGACCGCCGCCATCATCCGGTCGGGGCCGCAGGTGTAGATCTTCGGCTTCTTGCCCTCGCGGGCGAGCTTCGCGAGCGCCTCCTCGAGCAGCACCGTCACGCGCCCCCGCGCGCCGCGCGAGCCGTCCTCGGTGGCGATGCGCAGGTCGGCGACCGCCTCGAGCTCCTCGGTGAGCGGCAGGTCGTGGTGGGTGCGCGCGCCGTAGAGCGCGAGCGGCCGGCGCGACGCCTCGGTGAGATCGCGCGCGAGGAAGACGAGCGGCGCCACGCCGACGCCGCCCGCCACGAGGACGGCGGTGTGGTCGGGAGGGCAGGGCGCCCAGGGCCGGCCGAGCGGCGCGAGCAGGTGGAAGGGCTCGCCGCTCGAGGCGTGCGCCATGCGCGCCGTCCCCTCGCCGACGACCTTGATGAGGATCGAGGGCCGCTCGCCCGCCGTCAGCAGGCTCATCGGGCGGGGGAGGAGCGGCGCCTCGCCCCAGGCCGCCCCGCGCACCATCGCGAACTGCCCCGACCGCGCCGGCATCGGCTCGGCCGTCTCGAAGGTGAGGACGTGGTACGCCTCGCCGATGGAGTCGCGCCGGTGGAGCCGGAGCGTCCACAGCTTGCGCGCGGGCCCCCGGAGGCTATCGTTCGCGGCCTCGGTGGTCACGGCCCCGCCTCTTAGCGCTCCGGCGGTCAAACGTCGATGCGGATTTCGTCCCGGCCCGGAAGGAAGCGCCCGGTCTCGGGATCGAGGCCGAGCACCATCTCGATCGCGTCTTCCCCGTTGTCCGAGTAGTACCCGGGCCGGATCCCCATCGCGGTGAAGCCGAGCTGCCGGTAAAGGCGCAGCGCCGCGCGGTTGGAGCGACGGACCTCGAGGAGCACGATCCGCACGCGGTGGGTGGCCGCGTAGCGCAGCGCCTCGTTCATCATCGCGGTGGCGATGCCGCGCCGGCGCATCCGCGGCGCGGTGGCGATGTTGAGCACGTGCAGCTCGTCGGCGACGTGCCACGAGACCAGGAACCCGATCGGCACCGCGCGCGGCGCCTCGCCCGACGGGGGCGTCTGCGAGGCCGGGGGCTCGTCGCCGGGCGCGGGCGACCGCGCTTCGGCGGGCTCCTCCCGCGCGATCCAGATGCGGGCCCACGGCCGCGACATCTCCTCCTCGACCGAGAAGCCGTAATCGGTGAACGACGCCGCGGCGATGGCGTCGATGACGTCGACGTCTTCGATCTGCCCGGCGACGCGGATGATCGACGCCGTCGCCTCCTCGGCGGCGTCCTCGAGCCGGGGCCTCCTCACTTGGGAACCTCGGTGGGGCAGCCCGAGACGATCTGCACCGTCGCGACCTGGCCGGTCTTGAGGCGCGTGCACGCCTCGCCGACGAGCTCGACCACGCTCGACGTCTTCCACTTCCAGCCGTCGATCACGTCGTAGGGGAGGACGATCCCGTCGAGGTACACGTTGGTGTTCCCGGGCACGGGCGGCGGATCGACGAGGTCGAAGGCGCACGAGATCGCGACGCTCGCGATCTGCGAGAGCACGCCGCCGAGCGCGGCGACGTCGTCGACCCGGTAGTAGTAGGGCGGCGACGGCTGGGGCACGTTGCCCGCCTGGGCCATCTCGTCGAGCACGCTCGCGTACACCTCGCTGCCGGGCACACCGATCACGTAGACGTCGATCCCCGCCGAGGCCAGCGCCTCGATCGCGGCCACGGTGTCGTCGCGGTCGATGCAGGAGCTCGGCCCGTACGGCTGGTTGGCGGCGCAGCAGTTCACGGCCGGGTCGCACTGGCCTTCGATGTTGGCGATGCACTCCTCTGCGCCGCAGCTCTCCGTCGCGTCGCAGTTGGGGCCGCCGTCGGTGGAGAGGAGGACGATGGAGCGCCCCTCGAGGGCGAGCAACGTCGGCGTGATCGCCTCGAGCGTGGCGGCCGTCGGGGTGCCGCCGAACGGCGCGGGGACGATGGTCGACTGACGGAAGCCGTCCGTCGTCGGGCCGTCGGTGCCGGTGATGGGATCGCCCGGCGTGACCGGGAACACCTGGCCGCCGACGTGGCACTGGTCGACGTCGGTCACGTAGCGCGGGAACACCGCGGCGCCGACGTTGATGAGCGGCCCGAGCTTGCGCACCAGGTTCACGACCTGGTTGCGGACCGCGTCGTATCGTGTCTGCGAGCCCTCGAGCGCGGCCATGCTTCCGCTGGCATCGAGCACGAAGTAGAGGTTGGGCGCGTCGACGATGGCCTGGTGGAGCTGGTTGCCGCAGAGGCCCGCGGCGTCGAGCGGGGGCGGGCCGTCGTAATCGCCGGCGTCGATCTCGTCGCCGCCCGCGCCGGCGCCGCTCGTCGTGGCCTGTTGCTGGAGCGGCGGCGGGTGATCGCGCCCCGAGCAGCCCGGCTGGATCGCGGCGATCGCGATCGACGTCGCGGCGAAGGCGAGCCCGGCGAGGCGCGAGAGGCGCACCGGCCCATGCTATCACGCGCGGCCGCCTCCGCCGCCAGCGCCTAGGGCTCGCGGTAGAAGCGCGGGACGCGGCGCGACACGCTGGTCAGCACCTCCCACGCGATCGTGCCCGCGTGCGCGGCGATCTCGTCGGCGGTGATCGCGTCCTTGCCGAGCGGGCCCTCCTGCGCGCCGAGGAACACGACCTCGTCGCCGAGCCGCGCGCCCGGGACGTCGGTGACGTCGAGCATCGTCAGGTCCATCGACACGGTCCCGACGATCGGGGCGCGCCGCCCACGCACCAACGCGTGGCCGCGGTTCGAGAGCTGGCGGCTGAGCCCGTCGGCGTAGCCCATGGGCACGGTCGCGATCTGGCTCGGGCGTGCGGCCTCCCAGGTGTGGCCGTAGCCGATGCGCTCTCCGGTGGGCACGGTCCGCGTCGCGACCACCTCGCTGCGCACGCGCATGACGGGCCGGAGCTCCGGGGCGAGGCCGTCGCGAGGCGAAACGCCGAAGAGCGCGACGCCGGGGCGCACGAGGTCGAACCACGCCTCGGGCGCGCGCAGGAGCGCGGCGCTGTTGGCGGCGTGGCGCACGCGCGCCCCGAGGCCGGCGGTGCGCGTCTTCTTCTCGATGGCCGCGAAGCGGCGGAGCTGCTCCTGCGTCGGGGCGAGCGTGTCGGCGTCGGCGCAGGCGAGGTGCGTCATCAGCCCCTCGAGCCGGACCTCGCGGTGGCGCGAGAGCGCCTCGAGCACCTCGTCGATCTCGCCGGGCGCGGCGCCGAGGCGCCCCATGCCGGTGTCGACCTTGAGGTGCACGCCCACCGGGCCGCTCGCGCCCGGGACATCGCCGGCGCGCACCAGCGTGGCGATGCGCTCGATCTGGCCGGCGTCGTAGACGACGGGCACGAGATCGTTGGCGAAGATCTCCTCGAGCCCGTCGCGCCGGGGGCCGTAGTAGCCGCCCATCACCAGGATGGGCGCGGTGATCCCGGCGCCCCGCAGCTCCACGGCCTCCTCGAGCAGCGCCACGCAGAGGCCGGCGATCCCCGCGCGCTCGAGGGTGCGCGCGACCGCAGGGGCGCCGTGCCCGTAAGCGTCCGCCTTGAGCACGCCCCAGATGGCGGGCGCGGGCGCCGGGCCCTGGGCGAGCGTGCGCTCGAGGACGCGCAGGTTGTGGCGCAGGTTGGCGAGGTTGACCTCGGCGCGCGTGGGGCGCACCGCGTCGGCGGGCGCGGCGCGCCGGGGGCGGAGCACGCGGAAGTCGGGTCCTTCGGAGCCGTCGGCGCTCGCCGACGCCCGGCGGTCGCGGACTTTCTCGGGCTCGGCGGCGACGGGTTCGACGGAGGACATCGCTTCAGCCGATATCTCTACGCTCGGATCGGGGTCAAGATTCCGGGGCATGGGTCCCTAGAAGCAGCGGCGCATGCAGCGCTTGTATTTCCCGGTGCACGCCTTCTCGCACGCGGGGGTCTTGCACTCCTGCCGGCAGAAGTTCCAGGTCTCCTCGCACTCGCCCGCGCAGTCGGCGCTCGGCGGCGGTCGCTCCTCGGGCGAGGTGGCGACGGACGCGTCGGGCGCCGGCGCGCCGCCGTCCGACGACGCCGACGAGAGCATCATCGGCGGCGGCGCGAGGGCGCTGGTCGGCTCGGGCACCGCCGCCGCCGCCGTCCGTCCGCTCGCCCACTCGCCCTCGTCGAAGTCGCTCGCGCCGCTCAGCTGCCTCACGCGCACCACCGCGAACTCCACGCGATCGCGGGTCTGGCCGAACGTGTAGAACTTCGTCCACTCCTCCCAGCACGCGCGGCGGATCGTCGGCTTGACGTCGGGACGCGAGTCGAGCGCCATGCAGTGCTCGAAGCGCACGTCGCCCTCGTAGACGGCCTGGATGCTCGCCCCGCACGCGGGCGCCGTCGCGGCGAGGGCGCCGACCACCGCGAGGCCGGAGAGCCCGAACGAGCGGCTCCGCGCTCCTTGCTCGGCTCTGGACCTCGGGCGTCTGGGAGCTTCGAGCGGCTTCCGTCCTGGGTCGTGCACGTCGGGTGATCGCGGGCTTGTCAGGCGGCCTTCGGGACGGGAGCGCGGTCGAGAGCGGGCTCTTCCGCCAGGCGCAGGATACCACGCGCCGCCGGCCCGCCAGGCCAGCCGAGCGCCGGGGACATCACCGGTGAGCCCGTCCGCCTTCGCGCCCAGGTTGAACTTGCTCCCGAGATGGCTTAGGGTGCCCGCCCCAATCAGAGGACGGTCCCATGTTTCTCATGCTCTCGAAGGGTCCCCGCAAGCAGAACCGCACGAAGTCGAAGCGCTTCCGCGCCAAGCTGAAGGCGAAGAACAAGGCCCGTCGCAACCGCATCTACGTGCGCGCCTGATTTCCAACCTTCGATCGGGCCTAGAGAGGCCGTTGCCTTTCCCCCGGCTGAAGCCGGGGGCATGTCGCGCGGTGTCGTTGGGGAGAAGGTCGGCGCGGCGAGCGAGGGGGAGGGACGCATGCGAAAGCCCGGCTCCGCCGGGCTGAGCTTCGCGACACGGCGCAGCGCCTCGGCGCGACGCGAGGCGAACGGGCGATACCAAAGCCCACGTCCTGAGCCCGGCGGAGCCGGGCTTTCGCAGATCCTGCCCTTGCCGCCGGTCGAGGGGCTGTCGCACCCAACGACGAGATCCCCGTGCCCTGCCCCCGGCTTCAGCCGGGGGCAAGAGGCTTCCTTCTGCAACGGCCGCTTCAGCCCCGGGGAAACGGAGGACTACGGTCCGACTACGGGCCGCCCTTTTTCAGCTCGGTCAGCACCAGCTTCGCGACGGCCTTGAGCGTGTCGAACACGCCGACGCCGGTGCGCGCCACGCCCTCGAAGTCGGGAGCGTTGGTCGGGTTCAGGAGCTCCCGCAGCTCCTCGACCGTGGCGACCTCGGGCAGGTCGCGCTTGTTGTATTGGATGACGTACGGGACCTTGTCGAGCGAGTAGCCCTGCTCGGCGAGGTTCGTCCGGAGGTTCTCGACGGACTCCTGGTTCGCCTCGATGCGGCCGATCTGCGAGTCGGCGACGAAGACCACGCCGTCGACGCCCTTGAGGATGAGCTTGCGGCTCGCGTCGTAGAAGACCTGCCCCGGCACCGTGTAGAGGTGGAAGCGCGTCTTGAAGCCGCGGATCTCGCCGAGCGCGAGCGGCAGGAAGTCGAAGAAGAGCGTCCGGTCGGTCTCGGTGGCGAGGGAGATCATCTTCCCCTTCGCCTCGGGGTTGGTGCGCTCGTAGATGTACTGCAGGTTCGTCGTCTTCCCGCACAGGCCAGGCCCGTAGTAGACGATCTTGCAGTTGATCTCGCGCGCCATGTAGTTGATGAAGCTCATGGTGGCGCGCTCCTAGTCGTTGAAGAGGTTGTCGATGTCCTCGTCCGTGATCTCGGCGAACGGCGAGTCGGCACCGGGCTCCTGAACCTTCTTCAGCAGCGCTTCGAAGATGTGGTTGAGCTCTTCGCTTGCTTTCCGCACCCGCAACCTGACGAGCCCGAGGCTCGACTTCGAGTCGAAGATCACGACCAGGATAACGCGGTTTCCCACGAGCTGGATGTGAATGTTCGCCTTCTCGCCCTCGTGGAACTGGGTGGCGAACTCGTTCTCCTTGAGCAGCTTCGCCATCCCGCCGGTCGCCGCGATGTTGCCTGCGGTGAGGGAGGCGAGCGACGTGGTGTCCAGGTTGTCGACGTCGCCGCTCGCCGCGATGAGCTGGCCGTTCTTGTCGACGATGAACACGACCTTGGCGTTGGCATCCTTGACGAGGCGATCCACGACGTTCTGGATCTGGTTGAACTCCTCCTCGTACATCACCATCTGAGGGTTGACCATCGTGCCTCTCGCGTGTCGCTGGGCGCGCCATCTTGGCGAGACCCGAGCGCGTTCCGGGGGAGCTACTGACTCGTCGCCGACAAGTTCGGGTCGAGCGGAGGCTCGACCGGACACCTACTGCATCAGGGGGATGGTTCTATCCGATGCAGGCCTGACGGAGCAAGCGCCGCACCACGGGATCGGCGAGGTAGGTCCTGCACGCATGTCCCCCTCGACCGCGATCGGGCTCCAGGCCCGAGCCCCTGGAAATCGATCCCGCTGCCGGCCTCGATCGAGTTCGACCTTGGGGCGCCCCGTACTAGACTGCCCGAGGGGTTCCGATGATCGTCTTTCTCGTCGCGGTCGCGCCGCTCGTCGTCGGCTTCGGGCTGATCCTGGTGATCGCCCGTTTCTCGCCCAATGTGCCCCGGATCGCGCCCCTCCGCGAAGGTCAGAAGGCCGACGATCGGCCCGAGATCACCGCCGACGAGTTCGTGGATCTCGTGAAGGAGCTGCTCGAGTCGCTCGGGCTCGAGACGGTGTTCTCCTCCGCCGGCACGGGAGGCGTGCTCGACGTGACCGCGCGCGATCCCAAGCCGCTCAGCGGCGGGCGCATCATCCTCCACGCCACGCCCGTGCTCGCCGGCCAGGTCGACGCCGTCGACGTGCTCGGCTTCGCCGAGGGGGTCCGGGGCGACATGGGCGCGCTCAAGGGCATCTACATCGCGCTCGCCGGCTTCACCGAGGAGGCGCACGCCGGGATCCGCTCGAGCCCCGCGCCGGTCGACCTCATCGACGGCGCGCGGCTGCTCGAGCTCGTACGCGAGCACCTGCCCGACCGGGTGAGCCTGCTCGAGGGCTACCGCGGTTTCGACGCGAAGGCGTCGCGGCACGCGCGCGCCGGCCGCGAGGGCGAGGTGCACGCCTAGTGGCTTCGGTGAGCGCGGCAAGCAGGAAGGGCGTGGGGACGCGGCGCTCGAGGTGGGTGGCCGCCGGCGCGCTCGCGGCGTGCGCGGCCCTCGGCGCGGCCGACTCGCGCGCCGAGATCGGCGCCGTCCACCCGGACGTGGTCCGGCTCACCGAGGCGCTCCAGCGCGCGCGCGGCCCCGAGGTCTACGCCGCGATGCGCGAGCTCTGGCGCACCTGGGACCGCGCCGACCCCGCGCAGGTCGAGGAGGCGATCGAAGCGGTCGCGACGAGCACGACCACCACGCCCGAGGCGAAGGTCTACGCCGAGCTGCTCGCAGCCTACGCGCGGCGCCGCCGCGGCGATCTCGACGGCTCGGTCGCCCGCATCAAGAAGCTCGGCTTCGTCGATCGCTGGATGACCGTCGGCCCCTTCGACAACGAGAACAAGGGCGGATTCACCCGCGCCTTCGACCCCGAGCTCGAGCTCGACGCCCCCATCGTCCCGGGCCGGGCCTACGAGGGCAAGGAGCGCCCGGTGCGCTGGCGCGTCCCCCCCGAGGCGCACGGCTACGGCTGGTTCGACTTCGGCGAGCTCATGCGGCCGCGCGAGGAGATCTGCGGGTACGCGACGACGTACGTGCGCGCGCGCGCCGGCACGAGGCCCCGGGCGGTCTCGCTGTGGATGGGCTCGGCGGGCGCCTTCCGCGTCTTCTGGAACGGCGAGAAGGTGCTCGAGGACGCCGCGTACCGCGAGATCGACGCCGATCGCTTCGCGACGACCGTGATGCTCGGGGCCGAGTACTCGCGGCTGACGGTGAAGGTGTGCGGCGACGAGGACGCGCCCAAGTTCGCGCTGCGCATCGGCGACGAGCGCGGCGCCCCCGATCTCGCCGTCGACGTCACCGCCGATCCCGAGGTCAGCTCCGCCGTCGCCGCCCGCATCAAGGCGGCGCCGGCGGGCAAGCCCAAGCCGCCCGCCGCCAGGGTGCGCGGCCCGCTGCAGGAGCTCGAGGCGCGCGCCGGCGGCGCCGCCCCCGCGCCCGCGGCGCTCGAGTCCTACGCCCGCTACCTCGCGGTGACCGGCGGCGACTCGAAGGCCGAGCACAAGGCGCGCGATCTCGCCCGTCGCGCCGCCGAGGCCGAGCCCACGGTGCGCCGCCTGCTGCTCGCCGGCGCGCTCGCCGAGGACCGGAACCAGCGGCGCGAGTGGATCGAGCGTGCCGCCGCCCTCGCCGGCCCCCGCCACAAGGACCTCGAGGTGCTGCTCGCCGAGGCGCAGCTCGCCCGCACCAGCACCAACTGGCGCGACGCGGTGCCGATCTACGAGCGCATGCTCGCCGTCGACGCCGACAACGTGAGCGCGATCCTCGGCCTCTTCGAGCTCTACGTCGAGGCGGGGCTGAAGCGGACGGCCCTCTACACGCTCGAGCGCGCGGTGGCGCGCCAACCCAACGCGGTGGCGCTGCTCCGCGCCTACGCCGGCCAGCTCCGCGCCGTCTCGCGCGACGCCGAGGCCGACGAGGTCGAGGCCCGCTACGCCGCGCTCCGCTTCGACGACTCCGGCTACCTGAGCGAGAAGGTCGACCTCGCCGTCGCCCGCCGCGACGCCGCCGGCGCCGAGCGCTGGCTCGAGCGCCTCCTCCGCAGCGAGCCCGACTCGGCCTGGGCGCGCGGCGTGGCGGCGCGCACCTACCGCGCCCTCGGCCAGGACGAGCGCGCCCGCGCCGCCTACGAGAACGCGCTCCTGGTCGCGCCCGAGGACGTCGGCACCCTGCGCGCGCTCTCCGATCTCCATGGCGAGGACGGCGATCGCGACCTCCAGCTCAAGCTCCTCCGCCAGATCCTCGCCATCCACCCGCAGGCCAAGGACGTCCGCGAGTACGTCGAGAACATCGAGCCGCCCAAGCCCCGCGCCGACGAGGCGTACGCCTGGGCGCCCGAGCGCTTCCTCCCGATGCGCCGCGCGCTCGCCTCGAAGAGCTATCCCCGCCGCACGCTGCGCGACTTGGCGGTGAGCACCGTCTTCCCGAGCGGGCTCTCCTCGAGCTTCCACCAGGTCGTGTTCCAGCCGCTCACCGACGAGGCGGCCGCGAACGGCCGACAGTACGCGTTCCAGTACCACGCCGACAAGCAGACGGTGCAGCTCCGCGCCGCGAAGGTGTACCGCGCCGACGGCAAGGTGGACGAGGCGATCGACAGCGGCGAGGGCGCCGCGAACAACCCGGCGATCGCGATGTACACCTCGCAGCGGACCTTCTACGTCAACTTCCCGCGGCTCAACGCCGGCGACGTGGTCGAGCTCCGCTACCGCGTCGAGGACGTGGTCGCGCGCAACGAGGTCGGCGACTACTTCGGCGAGATCGAGTACCTCCAGTCGGACGAGCCGATCGCGTCGAGCGAGTACGTGCTCATCACGCCCAAGTCGCGCGCGCTGCACACGTTCGCCTCGCCGCTCAAGGGCCTCACCTCCGAGGTGAAGGAGGAGGGCGACCTCCGCATCTACCGCTGGGCCGCGACCGACGTGCCGCCCATCGCCCCCGAGCCGGTGATGCCGCCCTGGTCCGAGGTGCTCGCCCACGTCCACGTCTCCACCTTCAAGACCTGGGACGAGGTCGGCGCCTGGTACTGGGGCCTCGCGCGCGAGCAGTTCGACGTCGACGACGAGGTCCGCCGCAAGGTGAAGGAGATCACCAAGGGCCTCACCGACGACAAGGCCAAGGTGCGCGCCGTCTACAAGTACGCCACCCAGACGCGCTACGTCGCGCTCGAGCTCGGCATCGAGGGGATCAAGCCGCGCCGCTGCGCGCTCACGCTCGCGCGCGGCTGGGGCGACTGCAAGGACAAGGCGACGCTCATCGTGACGATGCTGCGCGAGCTCGGGATCCCGTCGACGATCGTCCTCGTCCGCACCGGGATGCGCGGCGACGTCGAGAGCGAGCCGGCGAGCCTCGCGCCCTTCGACCACGCCATCGCGTACGTGCCCTCGCTCGACCTCTACCTCGACGGCACCGCCGAGAGCACCGGCTCGCTCGAGCTGCCCGCGATGGACCGCGGCGCGGTGGGCCTGCAAATCAACGAGGGCAAGCCGAAGCTCGTCCGCCTCCCGCAGCACCCGCCCGACGACTCGCCGGCGCGCCGCAAGCTCGAGGTCACGCTCTCGGCGGACGGCTCGGCGCAGGTCGCCCTCGATCTCTCGGTCGCCGGGGTCCACGCCTCGAGCTTCCGCGAGCGGTACCACGCCGAGGGCACCCGCCGCGATCGCGCCGCGCGCGACCTCGCCACCGAGCTCGGCCCCATCGAGCTCGCGCCCGGCAAGGCCGGCCTCGAGGTGAACGATCTGGAGGACGTCGAGCAGCCGGTGCGCCTCAAGGCGCGGGGCAAGGCCACCGTCTTCGCCCGGAAAGAGGGCGACAGCCTCTCGCTGCCCGCCGGACCGCCCCAGCGGATGCTGGCCGACTTCGCCTCCCTCTCGACCCGCACCCTCGACGTGGTGCTCTCCGCGAGGACCCTGCGCGACGACGAGTGGGTCGTGAAGCTCCCGCCGGGCACCCGCGCCGTCGCCGTCCCCACCGCCCAGACGGTCGACAGCCCCTTCGGCACCGTCTCGATTACGGTCGAGCAGGCTCCCGGCAAGGTGACCGTGAA
This sequence comes from uncultured Polyangiaceae bacterium, assembly GCA_964372055.1. Classification (GTDB taxonomy): domain Bacteria; phylum Myxococcota_A; class Polyangia; order Polyangiales; family Polyangiaceae; genus CAYJPW01. The sequence continues at coordinate 12,402 of CAYJPW010000121.1, read as the reverse complement.
GAGCACCCTGGCCTTCAAGAAGGTGCGCATCACCCCCGCCGAGTACCCCGCCTGGCGCTCCTTCTGCGAAGCCGTCGACCGCGCCTTCGGCCAGCGCATCGTCGTCGGCAAGTAGCGTCGTCCGCGTCGCGGTCGCGGTCAGGGTCGCTCCGAGTCCCGCCTTCGCGGCCCCCACGGCCTCCAAGCCCACCCCCGTCCGCCCGCCGCCCCCTTGACAACCCCCACCCTTCCCGCCATAACGCCGCTCCCTCGCATCTCCAAGGCTCGAACGGCTCCTCCGACGGTCGGAGGCGGCGGCCAACGGGAGCGGGTAGGCCCACTCGGAGCACAGGCACCATGCCGAAGATGAAGACCAACCGGGCCGCGGCGAAGCGCTTTCGCGTGAGCGGCTCCGGCCGCGTTCGCCGCAGCAAGGCGGGGCTCAACCACGGGATGCAGGAGAAGAGCAAGAAGCGCCTTCGCCGCCTGCGTCAGAACGACATGGTCGACTCGGCCATGGAGAAGCGCGTCAAGCTCCTCCTCCCGTACGGCTGAGCCCGGCGGCGGGGTTGCCCGTCGCCTCTTCATGCTTCCTCGCGCGGCGGCTCGGCCACCGCGTCGCTCCGAGTCGAAAGGTAGGCATCGATGCCTCGTATCAAGCGTGGTTTCAAGGCGCGCCGGCGCCGCAACAGGGTCCTGAACCAGGTCGAGGGATTCTTCGGCGGGCGGAAGAACCGCTTCCGTCAGGCCGTCGAGGTCCTCCGGCACGCCTGGGAGTACGGCTACATCAGCCGCAAGCTCAAGAAGCGGGACTTCCGCCGCCTCTGGATCACCCGCATCAACGCGGCCGCCCGCATCAACGGCACCTCGTACTCGCGCCTCATCAGCGGCCTGAAGAAGGCGAACGTGTCGCTCGACCGCAAGGTGCTCTCCGAGATCGCGATCCACGATCCGGCCTCGTTCGGCGCCGTCGCGAAGCTCGCCGCCACCAAGGCCGCCACCAAGTAGGACGCGCGCCGTGAGCCCGCCCGCCGACGCCCCCGGCGCCGGGGAGGCCTCCGCCTCTCCGGTCGCGGCGATCGAGCAGGGGCTCCTCGCCCTCGGGACGCGCTTCCGCGAGGCGTTCGCCGCCGCCGCGACCGAGCAGGCGCTCCGCGCCGAGCACGCGAAGGTCCTGGGCAAGAAGGGCGAGCTCACCGCCGTCCTGGCGCTCATGCGCAACGTGCCCGGGCCGGACAGGCCCGCCGTCGGCGCCCGCGTCAACGCCTTCAAGGAAGAGGTCGAGGCGGCCTTCGCCGGTCGCCTCGCCGATCTCGCCCGCGCCGCGCGCCAGGCCGAGCTCTCGGCGCGTCCCTACGACCTCACCCTTCCGGGGCGACTGGCGCTCGGTCGCGGCCACCCGCACCCCATCCTCGAGGTGCGCGACGACCTCCTCGCCATCTTCCGCGACCTGGGCTTCGCCGTCGCCGAGGGCCCCGAGATCGAGCTCGAGGAGAACAACTTCACCAAGCTCGCGTTCCCGCCGGATCACCCTGCGACCGACATGCAGGACAGCTTCTGGACGGGGCCCGGCGTCTTGCTCCGGACGCACACGAGCAACGTCCAGATCCGCGAGATGAGCCGCCACGCGCCGCCGCTCGCGGTGGTGAGCGCCGGCCGCGTCTACCGCCGCGACGACGACGTGACGCACTCGCCGATGTTCCACCAGATCGAGGGCTTCCTCGTCGACGAGCACGTGAGCATGGCCGAGCTCAAGGGCGTCCTCACCGCCTTCGCCGAGCGCCTCTACGGCGCCGGCACGCCGGTGCGCCTGCGCCCGAGCTACTTCCCGTTCGTCGAGCCGGGCGCTGAGTTCGACGTCGGCTGCGTCTTCTGCGTCGGCGCGGGCGGGGTGCGGGCCGGCTGCAGGGTCTGCAAGCACACCGGCTGGCTCGAGGTGCTCGGCTGCGGGATGATCCACCCGGAGGTCTTCCGCCACACGGGTATCGATCCGGAGCGCTACACCGGCTTCGCCTTCGGCATGGGCATCGAGCGCGTCGCGATGCTGCGTTACGGCATCCCGAACATCCGCCTGCTGTTCGAGAACGATCCGCGCTTCCTCGCCCAGTTCTGATCCTGGGCGAGCGGCCCGCCGTCAGGCGTCGAGGGGCTCGGACGGGGCGAGCGCGCCCACGGTGACCCCGCCGTCGCCCGCCGCGGGCGCGTCGCCGAGCGTCACGATCCGATCCGCGATCGCGAGCGGCTCGGGACGGTGCGTCACCAGGATCACGGTCCTCCGTCCCCTGAGCGCCCGAAGCGACTCGAGCACCCGCGCCTGGGAGGCGGCGTCCAGCCCGGACGTGGGCTCGTCGAGCAGCAGGACCGGCTGCCCGCTCACCAGCGCCCGCGCCAGGCTCACCCACTGGCGCTGGCCGCCGGAGAGCTCGAAGCCGCCGGCCGCGAGGCGATCGGCGCGGGCGGCGAGCGCGGAGGCACCCACCTCCTCGAGCGCGGCGCGGGCGCGCTCGAGCGCACCGTCCCCCGCGGCGTCCCCGAGGCCGAGCGCGACGTTCTCGACGGCCGTCCCGGCGACGATCGCCGACTCCTGCGGCACCCACGCGAAGGGGCGCCGCGCCGGCCCGGCGCCGGCCCCGTCGAGGCGCGCGCGCCCGTAGCGCACCGACCCCACGGCGCCCGGCTCGAGTCCGAGCAGCGCGCGCAGGAGCGACGTCTTGCCAGAGCCGGTCGGGCCGACGACGAGGACGATCTCGCCCGGCTCCGCCACGAACGACGTGGGCGGCGTCGCCCATTCGCCGCGCACGACGTGGAGACGATCGACGACGAGCCGCTCCAGCGCCCAGCGGCTGCCGGTGGGAGCCTCGCGCCCCCCAGCCGCCGACGGCGCCGTGCACGCCGTGCTCACGGCGGCGGGCAGGTCCGACGCACCTGCGCGGGCTGCGCTCCGGGCGCGCCTTTCGCCGCGGTCGCCTTGGACGGCGGTCGCCGGCAGCATGGCGTCGAGCGCGTCGAGCGCGAGGGCGCCGCGCTCGGCCTGACCGCGCGCGTCGCCGAGGTCACGCAGGGGCCGGTACGTCAGGAAGAACACCGCCGCGAACGCGATCAGCGATCCGCCCGCCGCGTCCGCGCGGAGATCCCAGCCGAGCGCCCGCGCCGAGAGCACGACGGCGAGCAGCGCCGCCGCGGCGAGCGCCTCGTTCGCGCCGGAGAGCGCGCCTCGCGTCGCCTCGGCGCGCGCCGAGGCGTGCGCAGCCTCGCGGCCGGCGCGCTCGAGATCGGCCTCGACCCGGCCCCCGGCGCCGTAGGTGCGCCAGAGGTCGACGTGGCGCACGAGCTCGTCCACCCCGGCGTGCAGCGCCTCGGCGAGCTGGCCCGCGCGCACGTATCCCCGCCGGAACCGGCGGCGAGCCCACGCCAGCGCGAGCCCGAAGGGGACGAGCGCCGCGATCGCGCCGAGCGCCATCGGCGACGAGAGCGCGACGAGCGCTGCGCCGAGCGGCAGGAGCTGCACCAGCGCGCGCGTCCCGGACAGGACGCCTTCGTCCACGCCGCGCTCGATCTCGCGGATCCGCACCACGATCGCCGCGTGCGAATCGGCCACGCGTGTGCCCAGACCGCCGTGGACGAGCACCCGCCGCGCAATTTCGCCGCGAATCGCGCCGCCGACCTGAAACCCCGCGCGTCGTTGTCCGTAGATCGCCATGGCCCCGGCGAGAGCCTTGACGGAGGCCGCGGAGAACCCAACTAAACACAGAGTCGAAGGAGAGTATCCCCCGCCGCCGAAGAGGCCCGTGGCAGCCCCGGCACCGAGCGGCGCATCCGGCCCCGAGCCCACGAGCGCCTGTCCCAGGAGGCCCGCGCTCACCGCCATCGCGGCGTGAGCCAAGGCCGACACGCCCGTCGCGAGCATGAACGAGACGCAGTTGCCGCGGTCCTTCCAAAGCTCCCGCATCGCTCGCGCGTAGAAACGTTGAAGCATTTCCGGTCCGGCCCCGAAGAGGGCAGCGAGAGCCACCGCATGGGCGGGGGACACGGCGACGTGTCCCCCGATGGTCACGATCCTGGGCGTTCGCCCGAAACCCCACAGGACCCTTTGGATCGACTCGTCACGACGGGGGCTCTGCTCCCAAAACCCGGAGAAATCGACCTTCGGGTCGATTCACGATAGGGCTCGCCCCCCCGGAACCGCAGACCGGGACGGGGCTCGAGAGGAGAAAGCACATTTCCGTCATGCAGACGCGCCACCGTCAACCTCGCCCGACCGCGAGCGCTCCCGCTTCGTGGGAGCGGAGCCCGCAGAGGGCACCGAGGCCTACCGGGTCGTCCGGAAGAGCCTTAGGTGAGGGAGGTGTTGTCCCTACGCGCGACGAGGCTCGTTGTGTGCGCACGAGCGTCACGCGGAAAGCCGGGAAGGCCGGGCGAACGGGGCATCCTTATTGCAAGGATTTTGCGCGTGGCGGCTCCGCTCCCCGCAGGCCTGTACGGCCCGCGGGGGGCTCGACCGTTCACGACACGCGAGGAGCAACGCAGAATCTGGAGAGAAGCAGGAGGCTCGAGGCGCGCGAGGGCTTGCGAACTGCGGGCAAGGAACCATCGGTCGCTGGTGGTTTCCGTCGGAATCAAAGCTCTCGATCGTCGGTTTCACCCACCATTGGGGCTGTGCGGCGGGTTCCCGCCCAGAGCGCCGCGCCTCCGGCGCTCTCCGACCGACCCTACCGTTCGTGCAAGGTCGGTCACGCAAGATTGAACGACAAAACGGCAACCGCACCGGAAAAGAAGATGTCCACGTCCACCGCCTCCCGCCGCCCCGAGATCGCCCGCCCGTCCATCCACAAGACGGCGCGCGACGCTTCCAGCCAGGCGCCCGCTTCGGGCACCTCGTCGCGGCCAGGAGCATCGAACCCCTCTGACTCGCGGTCCCGCTTCGCGGGACACGCTGCGAATTCCAAGACGACGCCTGAGCCCGCATCGCCCGGTTCCGCCCGATCCGCCACCGTGGAGGGAGTCCGTATGAGGCCGACCAAAGCAAACGCCACCACGCTGAAGGCCGACGCCGGTAGCCGCCAGGCCGTTCGTCCTGCGCCCGTCGAGGAGCCGCGGAGCGCCGCTTCGCCCGAGATGGCCGCGCTCGGCCTGCTCGAGGACGACGGCACGGAGGACACCGCCGTCCGCCGCGCCCGCCCCGCTGCCGAGCCCGCGGAGGAGGCGCCTCAGGAGTTCATCGACATCGACTTCACCACCAAGGTCGATCGCATCGCCGAGCCCCCGCGCCCCACCCGCGAGCGCGAGATCAAGGACGTCGAGGAGGGCGGCGGCGACTCCATGCTCGCGCGTTACTTCCGCGACATGGCCCTCCACTCGGTGATGGGCCAGGAGGAGGAGCTCGAGACGGCCAAGGCGGTCGAGCGCACCGAGATCGATCACTGGGTCGCGCTGCTCTCGTACCTGCCCGCCGCCGAGCACATCCTCGTCGCGCTCGAGCAGGACGTGATCAAGGCCGGCGAGGAGGAGGTGCAGGCGCCCCAGATCGGCGAGCTGCAGAAGCTCCTGCGCCTGGCGAAGAAGCAGCGGGGCAAGCTCACCGCCGAGCAGGAGCGCCAGTGGGCCGATCTCGCGAGCTCGCTCGCGTCGACGGTCCGCCTGCCCGACTCGGACCGCATCTGGATGGCCCGCGCCGCCCAGATCGCGCGCGATCTCGTGCGCGAGCCCGACTTCGAGGACGACGTGACCGATCCGGACGAGGCGCGCCCGTCGCGCGCCATCCTGCCGATGTCGGGCGCGTACCGGCGCTACCTCGATCGCATCGATCGCTCGTACGAGGTCCAGCACGCGGCGAAGAACCGCTTCGTGAAGGCGAACCTGCGCCTCGTGGTCTCGATCGCGCGCCGCTACAACCGCGGCCGCCTGCCGCTCATCGACCTCATCCAGGAGGGCAACATCGGCCTGATGAAGGCCGTGGAGCGCTTCGATCACAACCGCGGCTACCGCTTCTCCACGTACGCGTCGTGGTGGATCCGGCACGCGATCAGCCGCGCCCTGGCCGACAAGGGCCGCGCGGTGCGCATCCCGGTCCACATGCTCGACACCTACAACCGGGTGGCGCGCGCGACGCAGGCGATCATCGCCCGCACCGGTCACGAGCCCTCGATCGAGGAGCTCGAGAAGGAGACGGGGGTCCCGCGCGAGAAGCTCGACAAGGTGAAGGACTTCTACGCCGAGACGCCCTTCTCGCTCGACCGCCCGGTCGGCGACGAGGACGGCCGGAAGTTCATCGACTTCCTCCAGGAGGAGAACGCGCTCTCGCCGTTCGATCACCTCGCCAACCGCAAGTGGAGCGACGAGGTCCGCAGGCTCCTCACCACGCTGACCCCGATCGAGTCGCGCATCATCCGGTGGCGCTTCGGCCTCGACGACGAGGACGAGCTCACGCTCAAGGAGATCGGCGACAAGTACAACCTGTCGCGCGAGCGCATCCGGCAGCTCCAGGAGCAGGCCCTGGGCAAGATCCGGAAGCAGATGCGCGACTACTGATCCAGGCTCGATTCCACACGGAGGCGCGGCTCCCCTCGGGGCCGCGCCTTCGCGTTGGAGGGATGGCGGCGCCGCGCTCCACGCGCGGTATGACATTCGTGTCGCGCGCGCTTGCCTGGGTGCGCCGTGGTGCAACATCGCGCACGCGCGGGACGCCTCCGTGCTCGGCGCTTCTCCAGCCCCGAGCCTTCGGATATCCGTAGAGGATGCTTCCGTTCGTGGTGGCGCTGCAGGTGACCGGTGCCCCGCCGGCCGCGCCGCCGCCCGCGTATCCCCCGTACGTCCAGCCCTACCCCTATCCGCAGCCGTATCCGTACGCGCCGCCGTATCCGTACGCGCAGCCCTCTCCCTACCCGCCGTACCCCTACCCGCCGCCCTCTCCGTATCCGCCTGCGTACCCGCGCCCGCCGGAGTCGCCTCCGCCCACGCCGCCCAAGCCCGACCCGCCCGTCGACTGGTTCCTCCGAGCCGCGATCGGGCTCGGGCCGCCCTCGTTCTCGGACGAGAGCGCCGTGCTCAAGCTCGAGGGGTACGGGGGAGTGAAGCTCTGGGTGATGGCCGACGGCGCCTACATGGTTCACCCCAACATCGGGCTCGGTGCCTGGGGCGCCCTCTCCTCGTGGTCGAGCTCGCCCCCGGACGCGCCGGACTTCGACGAGGACGCGTACTTCATCGGCGCCGAGGCCCCGATCCGTTTCGGCGGTCGGAGCATCGCGTTCATGGCCGCGGCGCGGATCGGCTACGCGACCGGGCAGGTGCAGATCGAGGGCGACGCCCCGTTTCAGTCGGCCCTCGCGTGGGGCGCCGAGATCGGCGTCAGCTCGCTCCGCTACCACCTCAGCGGCGCGCTCGGGTTCCTGAGCGCGGCGGTCGGGCCCTCGGGCGAGATCGGGCGCGACCACGACTACGGCGGCTTCTACGTGATGATCGGGGGGACGATCGATGGCTGATCGCAGATCCGGCGGAGCCAGGAGGCGCCTCGACCGGGGAGCCGAAGGAGGCGGGACGCACCTCGAGACGCGGGCGGGCTCGCGCCGCGCTCGGCGGAGAGCGGCTGCCGCTGGCCTCGCCCTCGCGCTCGCCGCCGGCTACGCCCTCTCGGCCTGCCAGGACCACTGCGACGCGGGGCAGTGCACGGTCGACTCGCGCATCCGCATGCTCGACGAGCTCTGCGATCAGGTCCTCACCACCGGCGCGCCGGCGTGCGAGCTCTCCGGCGATGCCCGGGAGACGACCGGGATCACCGCCGACACCGTCGGCTATCGCCTCGGTCCCGGCGGCGGCACGCTCGCCATCCGCCTCAACGCGATCGACGGGACGGGGTACTCGAGCGGGAGCTTCGACATCGAGGTGCTCGTCGGCGCCAGCGACGAGGACAGGGCCGGGCGGCTCACCGCGACGCTCGACTGGGGGAGCTGCGACGCCGGGTGCGTCTCGTCCGTGCCCGGCTACGAGGTGGAGCTCGACCACGACTACGAGTGGGAGCCCGTCGTCCGCGGGGCGTCGCCGCCCGGGGGCGGCGTCTCGGACGACGCCGTCCTGATCCTCAGCGGCGTCGGGATCGACATCGCCGACGTGCACACCGTCTCGCGCTACCTCCAGGGCGGCTGCTCGATCGCGGGCGCGGGGCTCGGTCACCCGCGATGAGCGCGCCGACCGCGCGGCCGACGCCTCTTCTTCAGCGCGTTCAGCGCGCGCCGTGCCAGAGCTCGGTGGCGATCGCGTCGACGACCTTGTCCATCGCCGGCCTCGCCGCGCCGACCTTGCCCGAGATGCCGTTGATGAAGATGGCGAAGGCGATCGGCGGCCGGCCGCCGGGCGCGAGGACGTAGCCCGAGAGGGCGGCCACGGCGTCGAGCGTACCCGTCTTGGCCCGGACGGCGCGCTGGGGCGCCCACGAGCGGAGGCGGCTCTTCAGCGTACCGTCGACGCCGCCGACCGAGAGCTGGGCCACGAACTCGGGCGCGATCGCCGGATCGCGGTACGCCGCGCGGAGGAGCTGGGTCGTCGACCACGCCGTGCTCCGGTTGGCGTCGAAGAGCCCGGAGCCGTTCTTGGCGACGACGCCCGCCTCCGCGGCGCCGATCTCGCGCAGGTACGCGATCGCGAGCTCGGCCGACGCCTCGGCGCTCGCCGGCTTGGCCTTGTCGGTCGCGGCGAGGCTCTTCCAGATCATCTCGGCGAAGAAGTTGTCGCTCTCCTTGCCGAGCGACGAGAGCAGCTCGGCGAGCGGGGCGGAGCGATGGGCGGCGAGGAGGCGGCGCTGGGCCGCGCCGCCGACGTGGACGTCGCCCGCGACGTCGACGCGGGACTCCTCGAGCACGGCGCGGAGCGCGTAGCCCGCGAGCAGCCGCGGATCCGCGACGCGGCGCACCACGCGCATCACGCGCTCGCCTTCGGGGACGTGGCCCCCGAGCTTCGCCGAGAGCCGAGCCGCGCGCCCTTCGAGGCCGAGCGTCAGGCCTTCGGGGTCTTTCTTCGCCGTGGTCTTCACGATGCCCGTCACGTCGACGAAGCCGGGGGGATCGACGAGGACGGTCGCTTCGTTGCCCGCCTTGCTGGGCCGGACCACGAACGTCACCGTGTTCTCGTTGAGCGAGACGGGGGCGACGGGCGCGCGGAAGGGAGCCCACTCGTTCGGCTGCTGGTCGTAGGCGGGAGGCTCGTAGCGGTCGTCGAACGCCGACTGGTCGATCGCGATCGAGCCCACGCGGCGCACGCCGGCGGACCGGAGCTCGCGCGCGAGCGCCCACAGGTCCGCCGTGCTCAGCGACGGGTCGCCTTCGCCGCGGAGCACGAGCTCGGGGACCCGATCGCCCTCGGGCTTGCCGTAGAGCCCCGTGAGGAAGCGCCGCGAGCCGCCGAGCCGGCGCAGGGCCACGGCCGCGGTGATCAGCTTGGCGTTCGACGCCGGGTTGAGCGGGGCGTGCTCGCCCGAGGCGGCGAGCGTCTCGCCCGAGCCCACGTCGAGGACCATCACGCCGAGCGTGCCGCCCATCCGCTCCACCTCGACCCGGAGCTTCTCCACCGCGGTCCGCACCGGGGTGGGATCGGTCGGGTCGGCTGTCGAGCGCTCGCCGGCGCGGCCCGCGGGCGCGGAGGAGGAGCCGGCGACGGGAGCGGTCTGCCCGCCGCCGGGGCGCGCCAGCGCGGAGAGCCCGAGCGTGGCCAGGATCATCAACGCCGTCGGGCCGAGACGGTTCCCCATCGGCCTTTCCTACAACCGGGCGCGCCCTCCGTCGACCTCGGGGCGGCTCCCGACCGACGCGCAGGGACGGGCGCGCGCGAGCGCCCGACGATGCCGATCAACGGGATCGGGGTGGGGCCCGACACCGTCGCAAGACGATTGCGGCGAGCCCACGAGTGCATGCTAGGGTCTCCTCAGGAACGAAGCTCGAGGCGTTTCCTCGTTGGAAGAGGCGGAGGACGAAGTGGACAAGGTGCTCGTGACCGTGACCGCGCTGGGGCTCGCCGCCGCGCTCGCCGGCTGCTCCGGCAAGCCGCCCAAGCAGGCCGGCGATGAGAACAACTTCGAGCAGACGCCGACGGCCACCACCGCCGCGTCCGAGGCGCCGCCGTCCGGCGGCGACCCCGGCCCCTCCGGCGGCGAGAACAAGAGCGGCCTCAACGAAGAGCAGCAGGCCCAGATGATGATCGCGCTCAAGCGCGGGGGCGAGAAGGCGTCCAAGTGCGCCGAGGTCGTCCCCGACGCCCCGGGCGGCGAGGGCGAGGTGAAGGTGCTCTTCGACGGCAAGAAGGGCCGCGTGACCGAAGCCACCGTCGGTCCGCCCTTCGCGGGCACGCCGGTCGAAGCGTGCATCAAGCGCGCGTTCGTGGGCGAGATCGTCCTGCCCTTCGACGGGGATCCGAAGGAGGTCCCCTACTCGGTGAAGCTGCCCGAGAAGAAGGGCGCCGCGCCGGACAAGAAGAAGAAGTGAGCGCGCGCCGCCTCCCGCTGGTCCTCCTCGGTCTGGCCTGCGTCGCGCTCGCCACCGAGGCGCGCGCCGACGATCCCGTGATCGAGCGGTACCCGCCGTCTTCGGTCCGGCCCAAGCTCATCGCGGGCGGTCTCGCCGTGACCGGCGCCGCGTACGGGGTGGGCTACCTCTGCGTCTCGCAGTGGCCCGACGTGCCCGGCTCAGACGCGCTCAAGGTGCCCGTCGTGGGGCCGTTCATCGCGCTCGCCCAGAACGAGTGCGCCCCCGACTCGCCCGACTGCGGCTTCACCCTCTACTTCCGCGGCTTCCTCGAGATCGTGAGCGGCTTGATGCAGCTCGGCGGCCTCGGTCTCGTCGGCGAGGGCGTGTTCATGACGACCGAGAGCGGCTCCGCGAAGGAACGCCCCGCCGCGGCGGGCGTGACGATCCGGCCGGTCCCCGTCGTCACCGCGCACACCAGCGGCATCGGGGTCGTCGGCTCCTTCTGAATCGACCCGAAGGGTCGATTTCTCCGGGGGCTTGGGGGCTGAGCGCCCATCGTGATCGACCCGCCGATCGTGATCGAACGCGATTCGGCTGGTTCGGTCGAGCGCTCGCGGAGTCACCGCCGGTCCGAGCGCCAGCCGACGGGCTCGGGCCCGCGGACGGCACGTCCCGCGAGGCGCCCGAGTCGCTCGATCCAGACCTCGACGTGGGTGCCATAGGCAACGGGCCTGCTCGCGAGCGGGCCGACGGCGACGACGTCGCCGGCCATGAGCTCGACTTGCTCGCTGACGAAGGCGATCGACTCGAGGAGCGCGGCGGCATGCGCGCCCACGGTCCCGCACGGCTCGGGGGCGGCGTCGCCGACGCGGACCTCGGCCCTGAGGCGCGCGGGATCGCCGAGCTCCGCGGCCGTCACGAGCACGGGGCCGAGCTGGGTCGCGAAGTCCCTGGCGCGAGCCTGCCCGGCGCCGCGCTCGCGATCGCGGCGCTCCTGCTGGCGCGCCGTCCAGTCGTCGAGCACGGCGTAGCCGAGGACCGCGCGGCGGGCCTCGCCGGCCGTCGCGCGCGAGAGGTCGTCGGCGAGCACGGCGGCGAGGCACAGCTCGAGCCCGGGCTCGCCCTCGCGGGCGGGGAAGGGGATCGCCGCGTCGTGCCCGACGAGGCCGCGGGCGTTGCCGAAGCGGCAGCGCGGCTCGGCGTCGGGCGACTCCGGCGGCGACGCGTGCACGTAGGCGCACCGCTCGGTCGCCGCGGGGGCGAGCCAGAGGAAGGTCCCCGGCAGGAGCCTCGCCTCCGTCGGGCGCGAGCCCGCGAGGAGCCGGTCGTCGAGCTCGTCGAGGCCGGCGCAGCCGAGCGCCAGCACGCGGGTGTGGAAGTCGCCCGCGTTGGCGAAGCGATCGGGCGAGAAGCGCGTGCCGAAGCGGCGATCGAGCTCGGCCACGGCGTAGAGCGCGCCGTCGCGCTCGAGGGCGACGATCGGAGTCGGGCTCGCCGGCTCCGCGGGGGATCCGGCGAGGAGCACACGGGCGATCCTCATCCTTGGGCCTCCCCCGCTCCGGGATCTAGCACCATACTCCCACTCCGCGCGGTGTCGAAGCCCTTCGCGCTCTGGGCGTTTCGGGGTGTTCGGGTTGACGCGGGAGCCTCGCCGCGCTCAGTTTGTGCGGGTCGCGCGGGGCGTTCTGCTCCGCGCGAACGCGCGTGGCGTCCGGCCCATCGGACGGTACTGCGCACCCGGTCGTTTCGGAGGGAGCGAGGGCCATGAGCAAGAGGACCAAGTTCGTCTTCGTCACCGGGGGGGTCGTCTCTTCGATCGGCAAGGGGCTCGGCGCAGCCTCGATCGGGGCGCTGATGGAAGCGCGCGGCCTCAAGGTCACGCACATCAAGCTCGATCCGTACATCAACGTCGATCCCGGCACGATGTCGCCGTACCAGCACGGCGAGGTCTTCGTCACCGACGACGGCGCCGAGA
>CAYJPW010000120.1:16538-33954 GCA_964372055.1 uncultured Polyangiaceae bacterium | reverse complement strand
GCGCCGCCTCGGCCGCGCCCGCGTCGCTCGGCGCCGCCTCGGCCGCGCCCGCGTCGCCGGCGACGGCGGCCGCTGGATTCGCGGCCGCGTCCGTGGGCGCGCTCGCTGACGCCCGCGCGGGCACCGCCCCCGCGTCCGTCGCCGCGAGCGGCTCTCCGGTCGCGGCGTTGCTGGTCGGGTCGGCGGCGTGGCGGTCGTCCGCGTCCGCCGGATCGCCGGCGCATCCGGCGACACACGCCGTCGCGACGAACGACCAGCCGAGGAGCGACGAGCGACTCACGCCACGCCTACAACGCCCCGCCGTCGCCCGCGCTTCCGCGCCCGATCACGCATCGGCGTCAGTCGGGGATCGGCGTCGGCGGCGCCGACGTCGTCGAGCCCGCGCCCCAGAACTGGAGGTTCGGCGGAGGGCTCGGGATCGGGATGAGCGAGGTCATGAGCACGTCGTTCACGAAGGTCACCTCGAAGAGCTGCCCCGCGTCCGAGAAGCCGTAGGCGCTGCCCGCCCAGAAGGCCAGGCCGAAGACGGCGCCGTAGCCGAGCTGGCCGTAGTTCTTCACGAGCGCGCCGGTGGTGGGGTTCACCTCGATGATGCAATCTGCGCAGCCGCCGCCGGTCACCGTGAGCAGGGTCTTGCCGCCCTTGACCGAGACGATGTCGCCGCTCGAGGCGTAGCCGCCGCCGATCGAACCGATCGTGGTGACCGCGCCCGTCGAGGTGTCGATGCGCACGTAGTCCGAGCCGACGTAGCCGACGAGGGCCTCGGCGATCGGGTCGACCGTGCCCTCGGGGACGAAGGAGAGCGAGTTCGGGTAGCCGCCGAGCGCGATCTGGGTGCACTGGGCCGTGGCCTTGTCGATCTCGTAGAGGCCGCCGAACGTGGTGCCGTAGAGGTTCGACGCCTTGTCGAGCGCGATGTCGATGACGTCGGAGCAGCCCTGGAAGTCGCCGACGACGGTGACCGTCTTCGTCGTCGGATCGAGCCGGTAGAGGGTGCCGGGGCTGTGGCCGAAGACCTCGGCGATCTCGTCGCTGCCGCCCTGGCCGCCGCCGCCGCTGCCCACCGAGATGCCGCCGCCGGTGCCGGTCGCGCCGCCGCCCTGGCCGGTGCCGCTCGACGTCCCGGTCGCGCCGCCGCCGCCGCCGCCGAAGACGTTCCCCTCGCTGCTCGCGGAGCAACCGATCGCCAGAGCGCCGGCGAAGGAAGTGAGCGCGACGACGAGACCGAGCCGAGCTGCGACCATGGCCGCCTCCTCGTTCGAGCGTAGCCGGCCCCGCCGCGCCGGTCGATGGCCCGGCGCGAACTGCCGCCGCCTCGGCGGCGCGCGCCGCTCAGCGCGGCTGCGACTCCACCCAGGCGAGGCCCACGGCGACGGCGTGCTTGCAGAACGCGCCGTCGGCGCCCGCCGGGCACGTGCACGCGTAAGCGAGCGCGTCGTCCTTGACCCAGACGCGAACGCGGTACTCCGCCCCGCCGCGGACGACCGCCGAGAGCGAGGACGCCTGCCGCGCGAGCCCGGAGACGCGGCCCTCGCGGAAATAGGCCTCGCCGCGCTCGAACGTCCGCGCGCCGACGAGCGCCAGCATCGCGTCGCGGTGGAGGATGTTCGCGAAGGGCGAGGTCGCGAGGTCGGCAATCGGGGGAGGTCGCATGAGCGCCGGCCCGCGCAGCATAACGCGGCGCGGGCGCGCCGCTCCATGAGGCGCTTTGCGCGCCGACGCGCGGTGGCGCGGCGCCGATCAGCGCGGCGCGATGGTGACGATCACGCGGTGGTCGCGGGTGAAGACCTTCCGCGCCGCGGCCTGCACGTCGTCGGCGCTCGCGGCCTCGACCGCCTCGAGCGCGCGGGTCGCCGCGGCGATGCGCGCCTCGCGAGGGCCGGCGCTGGTCGCGGCGATGACCCGCTCGCGCTCGAGCCGCGCCCGCGTCAGCGCCTTGGCCGCCGAGAGCTCCGGCGCCGTCGGGCCCTCCGCCGCGAGCTTGGCGATCACCTCGTCGAGCGCGGCCTCGACCTCGCCGACGTCGTGCGGCACCGCCGGCACGGCCTCGATCGTGGCCACGCTGCCGCGGGGCCCGAGCTCGAGAACGCCGCGGACGCGCGCCGCCAGCCGGCGCTCCAGCACCATCGCGCGGGTGGCGCGGCCCATCGATCCGTGCGCGAGGAGCGTGAGCGCCAGCCGCGTCGCGCCGTCGGTCGCGTCGTCCGCGGGCGGGCCGATCCAGCCGAGCAGGAGCCGGGGCGACTGGACGTCGTCGGTGACGGCGCGGCGCTCGGCGCGGGGGTGAGGCGGCCAGGGCGTCCCGGCGCCGGGCGCCAGATCGCCGAAGGCGCGCGCGATCGCCGGCTCGGCGAGCTTGCGGTCGACGTCGCCGCGGATCGAGAGCGCCACGCGGATCGCGCCGCGGGGCTCGTGCTCGGCGAAGAGCACCTCGGCGCCGGGCTGCGGCAAGCCGGAGAGCAGCGCGCCCGCGCTCGGGTGCCCCGGCGGGAAGAGCGCCTCGGCGAGCGCGATCCAGCCCACGCCGTAGGGCGTCTTCTCGAGGGTCTCGCGCCGCCGCTCGGCGAGGCGCTTGCGCAGCTCGGCGCCCGCCTCGCCGCGGTCCTCGACGAGCGCGCGGATGCGGTCCGCCGCCTGGCGCAATGCGCCGTCGAACGCGCGCGCCGGCGCGGTGACCGGGGGCGCCGAGAACGACCGGCCCGCCGCGCGGAAGCCGTTCCTCGTCGGATCGTAGAGCTCGACGCGCGCGTCGAGCTGGACGTCGGCTCCGGCGGCGGGCTGCTTCTCGACCGCGATCCCGGACGCCAACGTCCACCGCTCCGCTTTCGGCGCGGCCGGCGCCGCCGAGGCCGACGCGGCCGCGGCGTCGGCGCCGGCGTCGGCCGCGTCCTCCTCCTGATCGCGCTGGGCGTACGTCGCGAACGAGCTCAGCGCCTGGGCGACGCGGTCGGAGGGGACGTTGACGAGCACGTCGCCGCCGTCGGCCGGCACCCGCTCGCCGAGGAAGTCGGGGTTGTGGTCGCGCAGCGTCGCCACCGAGATCCCGGCGGCGCCGGCGACCGTCCTGAGGCGCGTGCCCGGCGGGACGGCGAGCTCGGCGAAATCGAGCGGCGCCGCCGGATCGAGCTCGTCGAGGCCGAAGCTCCCCCGGTTCGCTGCCACGATGGCGAACGCCTGGATCTGCGGCACGAAGTTCGCCGTCTCCTTGGGGATGAGCCGCGCCTCGGCGAGCTCCTTCAGGGTCGCCGGCTTGCCCCGCTCGCGCGCGGGGCGCATGACCTTGAGCTTCTCGATGGCGTCGTCGAGGCGCTCGCGGCCGAGGTTGAACGCGGCGAGCGCGAGCTCCCACGAGCCGTACACCTCGTAGAGATCGCTCAGGTGCGCGACCCCGGCGGCGGTCGACTTGGTGATGCTCCGGCGCTCGTCGACGACCTCGTTCACCGCGAGGCCGTAGCGCGCCGCCGTCTCGGGCATGAACTGGAAGAGGCCGGCCGCCCCCTTGGGCGAGATCGCCTGCGGGTTGAAGCCGCTCTCGATCGCCACGAGCCAGAGGAGGTCCTCGGGGAGGCGCGCGTCGCGCAGCGCCCGCTCGATGTGCTCGCGGTAGCGCCCGGCCCGCCGGAAGCGCTCGGCGAACGCCTTCCGGCCCTTCTCGTCGCCGGCGAAGTACTCGACGAAGTGCATCGTGCGCTTGCTCACCGGGACGGGCAGATCGCTCAGCGTCAGCGTCGCGAGCGCGGCGGTGCCGCCATCGATCTCGGCGGGCGTGGCCTCGTCGAGATCGCCGATCTCGGGCTGCTCGAGGCCTATCGCCAGCGAAGACTCGTCCGGGCACTCGGCCGCCCGGGCCCCGACGACCGACGGATCGCGGAACGCCTGGTATCCGGCCGACAGCCGGGCACGCAACGCGGGCGAGGCGGTAACCCCGCCGGCCGCGGCGAGCACCGCCGCGGCCGCGGCGCCCCAGGCGATTTCCCGCCGCCGGCGGCTCACGCGCTCCCACATCCCGAGCCGATCTTGGGCGACGCCGTCGCCGGCCGCAACCACACCCGTCCGCGACGAACGGCGAACGTCGAGGAGCCCGGAAGGCGAAGCGCGAGAAGGCGAGAAGTGGGCCGGTGACCGCCCCCGGCCCTACGCTCTGTCCGGGAGGTCCGAGTGCAACCAGAGCCGAGGCGTCCGTCGTTTCGTTTGGGCGATCGCCCTCGCCGCCCGCCGCGCCGCTCCGTCCACCTGCTCTGCGAGGTGGTGCGCGAGCGCGACTTCCGCAGGGTGGGTCGTCAGATCCTCGATCTCTCGGAAGAAGGACTCCTGGTCGCCACCTCGGAGCGCGTGCTCACCGGCGAGGCGATGATCGTGACGTTCCAGGCGCCCTTCTCGCTCCGATGGATCGACGCCGAAGCGACCGTCGCCCGCGTCGTGCACGGTCGACGTCCCGCCGATCGCGGGCGCGCCCTGGGCCTCCGCTTCGACGTGCTCGCCGCACCCGCGCGCGCTGCCTTGGTGGCCGAGCTCGGCTGGTTCCGCGTCCGCGGCGACGCGCTCGCGGCCCATCCTCGAACATGACGAGCTCGTCATGTTCGAGGCGCACGCCGAGGCCCAGCCAAACTGGACCAGTGGCGTCCGTCGAGGACGTTGACCGCGCTGTGTCGGTCGGATAACCCAAAGAATGCCGAGTGGCCCGCCTCGAGCGGGTTACGGAGCGCGATTCACGGTTGGGGGCGCCGCCCCCAAACCCCCGGAGCAATCGACCAGCAGGTCGATTCAGGGAGGTGCCTTCGAAGTGCTCACGTCCGCTCCCGTCGTCGTCCTCGTCATCGCAGGCAGTCTCGAAGTCGCGCGCGGCCTCGAGCCCGCGCTGACGCGTCGCGGTTACCAAACGGTGACCGCCACCAGCGCCGAGGAGGGGGCGCGGGCGCTGACGGACCACTCGGTGCGCCTGGTGCTCCTGGTCCTGCCGCTCCGCGACGCGAGCGGCCGCGAGGCGGTCGCGGCCATCAAGGCCGTCGACGGCGGGGTGCCGTTCGTCATCCTCGGCACCGACGGGGACGTCCCCGGGGCCATCGAGGCGTTCGATCTCGGCGCGCAGGAGCACCTCGCCGATCCGATGGGGGACACGTCGGAGCTGCTCGCGACGCTCGGCGTCGTGCTCGGATCGCGCCGCGGCGACCGGCACCTGCAGTACCTCAAGTCCAAGGAGGCGCAGGACGCGCGCTGGCAGAGCTTCGTCGGCGATTCGCCCGCGCTCGGACGCGTGGTCGGCATCGTGCGGCAGGTGTGCGCGCGCGGCGGCGCGCCGACCATCCTCCTCACCGGCGAGACCGGGACGGGGAAGGGCTTCATCGCGAAGTGCATCCACCACAACGGCGCGCGCCGGAACAAGCCCTACGTCGAGGTGAACTGCGCCGCGCTGCCGCCGGCGCTCATCGAGTCCGAGCTCTTCGGCCACGAGCGCGGCAGCTTCACCGACGCCAAGGCAGCGCGCGCCGGCCTCTTCGAGACGGCCGACGGCGGCACGCTCTTCCTCGACGAGATCGGGGCGGTGCCGATCGAGCTCCAGGCCAAGCTCCTCACGGCCATCGAGGAGAAGAAGGTGCGCCGCATCGGCGGGCGGCAGCCGACGCGGGTCGACGTCCAGATCGTGGCCGCGACGCACGAGGACCTCCCGCGCAAGATCCGCGAGCAGACCTTCCGCGAGGACCTCTACCACCGGCTCAACGTGGTCGCGGTGAAGATGCCGGCCTTGCGCGAGCGCGGCGCCGACGTCGTCCTCCTCGCCGAGTCGTTCCTCAGGGCGCTCTGCCTCGAGTACGGCACGCCCGCGCGGACGCTGGGCGAGGACGCCAAGGATTGGCTGCTCGGCTACGCGTGGCCCGGCAACGTCCGCGAGCTCCGCAACCAGATCGAGCGCATCGTGCTGCTCGAGAACGACGAGGTGGTCCGCGCCGACCATTTCGCCCGGTCGACCGAGGGCGGAGCCCGCGTGCAGGTGTCGCGCGCCAATGGCAGCGGGGCGCGGCTGAGGGTCTCGCTGCCGCCGACCGGCGTGCCGCTCGCGGTGCTCGAGCGCGAGGTCATCCGCGAGGCGCTGGCGCAGTGCGGCGGGAACGTCTCGCGCGCAGCCCGCTATTTGTCGATCACGCGCCAGACGCTGATCTACCGGATGAAGAAGTACGATCTGACGATCGAAGAGACGGGCTGACGCTCGGCGCGTCGGCCTTTCGAGCCCTCGTTCCGACACGGGCGGCAGCGCGCCGCCCCTGCTGCCCGGCGTCGCTTCGGCCCGAGCGTTGCCGGGAGCATGGGGGTGTACCCCAGAGTCACGGCGGTGGTCGGGGTCCTGTCCGTCGGCGCTGCGATCGCCGGAGCGGCCGGTTGCCCCTCGGACTCGAGCGCCGGCCCGTCGAGCGTGGACACCGACGGCGACGGGATCAGCGACGCCGACGAGCTCTACGTGCACGGCACCTCGCCCTTGATGAAGGACACCGACGGCGACGGGTTCGACGATCACCTGGAGATCGTCGAGCTCGGCTTCGATCCCGCCGTCGATCCGCTGCGCTTCAACCCTCGCGTCGCGGACTTCCCTCACGTGGGGGTCATCATCACGAGCCCCCCGACGGTCGCGCTCGACATCACCGACGCACACGGCGCGACCCGCATGGTCGAAGCGTCGGAGGCGCGGACCGTCGCCGTCACCGACACCGCCGGGGCGAGCCGGAGCCAGACCCGCTCGAGCACCCGCCAGGTGGGGCAGGCCGAGACCGTCGAGCTCGGGGTGAGCCGGGAGCTCGCCGAGAGCGTCACCTTCACCGGCGGGAGCGGCGACAGCGGCGCCGGGGGCGCGGGCGGAAGCGCCGACGGAGCGGGCGGCAGGAGCGGCACCGGCGGAGACGAGGACCGCGATGCGGGTGCCCCGGAAGTCGGCGCCCGTGCGCGCGATCGCGGCGCCGGCGGATCGGGCGGTGCGGAGAGCCGCGCCGTCGCGCCCAGCGTGACGCTCAGCGACGCGATCACCCGCGCCCGCACGACGAGCGACACGACCGAGGCGAGCCGATCCCTCACCGACGAGGTCACCTTCGCGTTCACGCGCGAGCAGGCCGTGGAGAACGCCGACACGCTCACGCGCGCCGACTCGTTGGCGCGCTCGAACGAGATCGTCGAGATCGGGGGCGTCCTCAAGACGACCGTCGTCGTCCAGAACCTCGGGCACGTGACCTTCCGCGTGAGAAACCTCATGCTCGGCGCGTACATGCTCGACGAGGCGGGGACGGTCGTCCCCGTCGCGAACCTCGCCGTCGACAATCAGGCGGAGCTGAACCCGTTCCAGCCGTTCACGGTCGCGCCGGGCGAGGAGACAGGCCCGATGACCTTCAGCCGCGTGAACCTGACACTCCCGGTGACGAGGGAGCTCCTCGTCGAGGCTCAGGCGCTCATCATCCGGGTCGTCCAGCACGAGCTCACCAACATCGTCGACATGCCCTTCGCGTTCGGCCTGGATGCGATCGCGGCAAAGACCGCGACCATCGACATCGACTACGCCGGCCGCCGCCACCCCGAGATCTACCGCGTCGCCGCCAAGCTCGATCCCGCGCACCCCGGCGTGACGGCGGGCACGGCGCTGGGCGAGATCCTCCGCGTCCCCTTCGACGCGCCGCGCGAGAGGGGGCTCACCTCGGTGCGCGGGATCGCGGCGGGCGCGACCGGCGCGTGGACGGTCGAGCACATCCACGACGACGCCGGCGGAGCCACGATCCGGAGCTACGGGCCGCCGGAAGGGCCTTACGACTTCCAGGCGATCGAGCTCGCGGCCGGGGACACGTTGCACCTTGCCTACGTCGATCACTTCGAGGCACCCACCCCGCGAGCGATCGATCGGTGATCGAGGGAGCCGGAGGACCACCGTGGCGTTCTCCGTTCCGCCCGCTGTCGTGCCGCTCGACGAGCGGCGACGCGCAGGGCGCGCCGCCATGGGGCGCCGCGGGATCGCGCTCGCCATCTTCGCGATCGCGTGGGCGAGCGGACGCGCGGCGAATGCCGGCCCGCCGTCGCCGCCGCGCTCGCCGTCCCAGGCGCCGCCGGCGCCCC
Source organism: uncultured Polyangiaceae bacterium (assembly GCA_964372055.1). Taxonomy (GTDB): domain Bacteria; phylum Myxococcota_A; class Polyangia; order Polyangiales; family Polyangiaceae; genus CAYJPW01. The sequence goes on along the minus strand of CAYJPW010000120.1, from coordinate 25,869 downwards.
CGCCGCCGCCGCGCTCGCCGGCCCCGGAGGTCCCGGCCTCGCCGCCGATCGCCCTCCGCGGGGCGATGACGTTCGAGGCGCAGGCCCAGCTCGTCGGGCTCGTGTCGGCGGATCGCGCGTATCCGCTGACGGGCTACTGCTCGACGGGCTCGGGCGTCGCCCCGGTGTCGATCTACGGTCAAACGGCGACCGCGCGCGCCGGGGGCGCCGGCGCCGGCGTCGGCGCGCGGGTCGGGTACCTCTTCCGGTCGGTCCCGGCGATCGGGCGCGGCGTGTCGTGGTGGGGCCTCCGAGCGGCCGGAGGTCTCGAGCTCGACTACCTGCAGCTGCGCGCGCCGGCGGGCATCCCGCCGGTCGCGGGCGCGCTGTGCGCGCATGTCCAGCGGTGGAGCCACGACGTCGCGTACCGGGCGGCGCCGACGCTGCTCGCGCAGGTCCCGCTGGCGCTGGGCGTGCAAACGGCGTTCGGGGGCTTCGAGGACCGCACCTGGCGCGGCGTCGTCCTCGGCGTCGCGTGGGCGCCCTCGCTCACGCTGCTCGCGCCCTCGGTCGGCGATCACGGCGGAGGCCTGCGCTACCTCGGCGCCGAGCTCACGGTCGACTTCGCGTCGTTCGAGCTCGGCGGCTCGAGCGAAGGCGGACCGCGCCTGGGCCCGGCCGAGGGCGGCGGCCGCCCGTCGCGCGAAGCGCACCTGCGCGTGACCGTTTCGGTATCGCCCGCCGTCGACGACGACGAGCCCATGATCGCCAAGCTCGGCGTCGGCGCGGTCTGGTACTGACCGCCCGCCTTGGCGCCAACCTTGCTTCGCCGCGTTGCATGACTGCATCGATCGATTCGCCGCAGGCCCGCCCGGACCGACGCGCGCGCCGAGCGCCGGCCGCGCACCTCGTGCACGCGCTCGGCGTCGCGCTCGCGCTCGCCGGCTGCGCCCGCGAAAGAGACCCACCGGCCGACAGGGCGCCTGCCGTCCTGCCCGCCGACCCCGGCGGTCCCGCCAGCCCCGCGCACTTCGGGTGTCCGGTCGCCGCCGGGCCGCTCTCGCCCGAGGTCCGCGCGGCGATCGAGCGCGCCCTCGCCGACGAGCGCGCGGCGGAGGCACGTTACGGCCGGGCCGTCACGCAGTTCGGGACCGTCCGCCCCTTCGATCGGATCGAACGCGCCGAGCGGCGCCACTCGGCGGCGCTCGAAGCGCTGCTCACCGCGCACGGCCTCGCGCCCGCGCCTGCCCCGACGGCATCCGAGCCTCCGGCCTACGCCGACGTCGCGGCGGCGTGCGCGGCCGGGGTGCAGTCGGAGCGGGTCAACATCGCGATGTACGGCGAGCTCCTGCGGGGCGATCTCCCCGCCGACGTGCGCTGCGTCTTCACCCACCTCCAGGCGGCATCGCGCGAGCGCCACCTGCCGGCGTTCGAGCGCTGCGCCGGCACGAGGTGAGCTCGCGAGGCGTGCTGGCGCCGCTCTTGCGAGGTTGTCAGCGAGCGCGGCTCGGGGAGAGCCGCCGCTGGAGCCACAGGGGAGGACGTATGGCCGGCAGAGCTGCGCGACGGGGTTGGATCTTCGCGATCGGGGCGGCCGTGGCCGCCGCGGCGGTCACGGCGGCGAGCTTGGTCCCGCTCGGGTCCGGCGGGGTCGCGATCGCCCAGCAAGCGACCCAGGCCAAGTCGGCCGTGATTCACCTGTCGAAGTACGGGAACGACGCGCACACCGCCTACATGGCCGTCTCGCTCGCGCGCTCGCTCCAGACGTCGGGCACGCCGGTCACGCTCTACCTCGACCTCGACGGCGTGCGCCTCGTCGACAAGCGCGTCCCGGGCGACTTCAACCTGCGATCCAGCGAGTCGCTCGCCGAGATCTACGACGCGTTCGTCAAGGCGGGGGGCCGCGTGGCCGTGTGCGCGCACTGCGCCCAAGCCGCGGGGCTCGACGCCCAGTCGCTCCGGGACGGCGCGCGCATCTCGGACGTGAAGCAGACCACGGAGATCATCCGGCGCGCGACGCAGGTGGTCGACTACTGACCGCTCCCCTCGCAGCGCTCGAGCGACCCGTGGGCGGGCCGGGGCCGCGCCTCGTCGGTACGCGCCGCCAGGCTACTCCGCACCGCGGGCGCCGCCGCCACGGGGATCGACGTCCTCGTCGCCGCCACGCGACACGTCCCCCTCGCGATGGAAGAGGCGGTAAAGCACCGGCAGCACCATCAACGTGAGCGCGGTCGACGAGAGGATGCCGCCGATGACCACCGTCGCGAGCGGCCGCTGCACCTCCGAGCCCGTGCCCGTGGCGAGCGCCATCGGCACGAAGCCGAGCGCCGCGACCAGCGCGGTCATGAGCACCGGCCGCAGGCGCGCCACCGAGCCCGAGTAGACCGCCGCGTCGAGCGCCGTGCCGCCCCGCCGGAGGTTCTCGATGAAGGTCACCATCACCAGGCCGTTGAGAACGGCGACCCCGGAGAGGGCGATGAACCCGATGGCCGCCGAGATCGACACGGGCAGCCCGCGCAGCCACAGGGCGAGGATGCCGCCGGTGAGCGCGAGCGGGACGCCGGTGAAGATCAGCGCGGCGTTCTTCAGGCTCCCGAACGCCAGGAACAACAAACCGAAGATGAGGGCGAGCGCGAGCGGCACCACCAGCGCGAGCCGCGCGCGCGCGCCGAGGAGGTTCTCGAACTGGCCGCCCCACTCGAGCCAGTAGCCGGCGGGCAGCTTCACCTCGGCGTCGATGCGCTGCTGCGCCTCCTCGACGAAGCCGCCGAGATCGCGCCCGCGGACGTTGGCCTGCACCACCACCCTGCGCTTGCCGTTCTCGCGGCTCACCTGATTCGGCCCCTCTTCGAGGGCGATCTTGGCGACGGCGCCGAGCGGGACGAACGCCGCGCGCGCGCCGCCGTCCCCCGCCTCGCCGGAGGCATGCCGGCCCGGCCCGGCGGGGGGCAGCGGGACCGGCAGCGCCTGGATCGCGTGGACGTCGCGCCGGATGCTGTCGGGCAGCCGCAGCACCAGGTCGAAGCGCTTGTCCCCCTCGAACACCTCCCCCGCGCTCACCCCGCCGACCGCGGCCTCGACGATGGCCTGAACGTCGGCGACGTTGAGCCCGTAGCGGGTGATGGCGGTGCGATCGATGTCGATGGTCAGCACCGGCAGGCCCGTCACCTGCTCGACCTTCACGTCGGCGGCGCCGCGGGTGCCGCCGAGCACCGCGCCGATGCGCTTCGCTTGTGCGAGCATGACCTCGAGATCGTCGCCGAACACCTTGACCGCGACGTCGCTGCGCACCCCCGAGATGAGCTCGTTGAAGCGGAGCTCGATGGGCTGGCTGAACTCGTAGCTTTGCCCCGGGAGCTCTTCGAGCACCTTCTCGATGGCCTCGGCGAGCTCCTCCTGGGTCGCAGCCTTCTTCCACGCCGAGCGCGGCTGGAGCATCAGGTACGTGTCCGACACGTTGGGCCCCATCGGATCGGTGGCGACCTCGGCCGTGCCCGTCCGAGCGAAGATGCCCGCGATCTCGTCGGGGAAGCGCTCCTTGAGCGTGCGCTCCAGCTTGGTCTGCATCTCCACGCTCGTGGTGAGCCCGATCGAGGGGATGCGGGCCGGCTGCAGCGCCAGCGCCCCCTCGCCGAGCTTGGGCGCGAACTCGGTCCCGAGCCGGCTCGCGATGAGCCCCGAGACGCCGAGGAGCAGACCGGCGCACGCCACGACCGCGGCGCGGCGGCCGAGGGCCCAGCCGAGCGCCCCCTCGTAGAACCGCTTCGCGTGCCGGAAGACGAAGTTCTCTTTCTCGGCGACCTTGCCCGAGAGCAGGAGCGCCACGAGGGCCGGGACGAAGGTCATCGACAGGACCGTGGCGCCGCCGAGCGCGAGGATCACCGTCGCCGCCATCGGCCGGAACATCTTCCCCTCGATCCCGGTGAGCGTGAGGATCGGCACGTAGACCACCGTGATGATCACGACGCCGACGATGGAGGCCTTGAGCACCTCCTGCGAGGCCTCGTAGGCGAGGTGCAGCCGCTCCTTCCTGACCAGCACCCGGCCCAGCCGGTGCTGCTCCTCGGCGAAGCGGCGCACGCAGTTCTCGACGATGATGACCGCGCCGTCGACGATGAGGCCGAAGTCGATGGCGCCGAGGCTCATCAGGTTGCCGCTGACGCCGAGCTCGACCATCCCGGTGAGGGCGATGAGCATCGAGAAGGGGATCGCGAGCGCCGCGATGACCGCCGCGCGCACGTTGCCGAGCAGGAGGACGAGCACGAAGATGACCAGCGCCGCGCCCTCGAGGAGGCTCTTGCTCACCGTGTGGAGCGTGGCGTCGACCAGGTAGGTGCGATCGTAGACCGTCTTCGCGACCACCCCGTCCGGCAGCGACTTGTTCACGGTCTTCATCCGCGCGTCGACCCGCTGCGACACGTCGCGGCTGTTGCCGCCGACGAGCATGATCGCCGTGCCGATGACGACCTCGCGCCCGTCCTCGGTCGCCGCCCCGGTGCGCAGCTCCCGCCCGGTGCCGACGTCGGCGACGTCGCGCACGCGGATGGGCACGCCGTCGTGCTGGCCGAGCAGGATGTTCCGGATGTCGTCCTCGCCCCGCACGAGCCCCGTGGCGCGGATGAGGTACTGCTCGCCCTTGTGCTCGATGTAGCCGCCGCCGGCGTTGGCGTTGTTCGCCGCGAGCGCATCGAAGAGGTGCCGGAACGACAGCCCGTAGCCGACGAGCTTCGCCGGATCGGGCGAGACCTGGTAGAGGCGCTCGTAGCCTCCGATCGAGTTGACCTCGGTGACCCCCTTCACGGTGCGGAGCTGCGGTCGCACGATCCAGTCCTGGATGGTGCGCAGATCGGTGAGCTCGTACGGCTTGCCGTCCGGCCGGAGCGCGCCCGGCGCGGCCTCCACCGTCCACATGTAGATCTCGCCGAGGCCGGTCGCGATCGGGCCCATCTGCGGCTCGCCCAGGCCCGGCGGCAGGCTCTCTTTCGCGGTCGCGAGGCGCTCGCTCACGAGCTGCCGCGCCCAGTAGATGTCGGTCCCGTCCTCGAAGATCACCGTGACCTGCGAGAGCCCGTAGCGCGAGATGGAGCGGACCTGCTCCACCTTGGGGATGCCGCCCATCGCCCACTCGATCGGGAAGGTGACGCGGCGCTCCACCTCGACGGGAGAGAGCGCCTTCACCGAGGTGTTGATCTGGACCTGGACGTTGGTGATGTCCGGCACCGCGTCGATCGGCAGGCGCGTGAAGTTGTAGACGCCGAGGGCCCCGACCAGGGCCGTGAGGACCACGACCAGCCAGCGATTCTGGACCGAGAACGAGAGCAGGCGCGCGAGGAGGGTGAGCATGGCGCCTCAGTGCTCGTGCCCGGCTTCGGACTTGCCGAGCTCGGCCTTGAGGACGAAGCTCTTGTCGCCCACGTAGCGGTCACCGGCGGCGAGCCCCTGGCGCACCTCGACGGCCTCGCGGCCGCCCGGGCCGAGCCCGCGCCGGCCGAGCTTGATCGGGCGCGCCTCGAACGCGTCGGCTTCCTCGACGAAGACGACCGCCTTGCCTTCGACGGTCTGGACGGCGTCGGCCGCGACGAAGACCGGCACGTCGGCGCGATCGACCGCGACCTCCACCGTCACGAAGAGGCCGGGGCGCCAGACGGCGCCCGGGTTCGGCAGGACGACGCGCGCCGTGGCCGAGCGGGTCTCCTCGCCGACGACGTTCCCGAGGTACGCGATCGTGCCCTGCGCCCGATCGGCGACGCCCTCGGCGCGCACGCTCGCGGTCTGGCCCACCCGGATCCTGGCCAGGTCCTTCGCGTAGACGGTCACGTTGGCCCACACGGTCGAGAGGTCGGCGACGACGAACGCCTGGGTGTCGTCTTTGAGCACCTCGCCCACGGCCGCGTGCTTCTCGATGATGGTGCCGTCGAGCGGGGCGAGCAGCGAGTAGCCCGACCCCTTGGCGGCCGGCCCGAGCCCTCCGGCGGCGGCGAGCTTCTGCGCGGCGCTCCGGTGCTCGATCTTCGCCTCGGCGAACGCCTTCTTTGCCGCGAGGTAGTCCTTCTCGGCCGAGATCTTCTCCCGCCAGAGCTTCTCCTGGCGTTCGAGCTCCAGCTCGGCAAGCGAGAGGCGCTCCTTCGTCGCCGCGAGATCGCGCTGCAGCTCGGCGAGATCGCGGCTCTCGAGCACCGCCAGCACCTCTCCCTTCTTCACCACGTCCCCGAGCTGCTTCTTCACCTCGCGCACGGTCCCCGACACGCGCGGCGTCACGTGCGCCAGGGCCTCGGCGTTGAGCGCCAGCTCGCCGGGCAGCTCGACCGTCACCGCCACGGTGCCCGGCCCCGCGGTCAGGATCTCGAGCTCGGCGTTGGCGCGCGCCGCGGCGCTCAGCCGGACCTTGCCCTCTTCGCGCTCGCCGCCGTGCTCGTCGCGCTCGGCGGCGTGCTCGCCATGCTCGCCATGCTCGCCATGCTCGCCTTTGGGGTCGCCGTGCCCGGCTTCCTCCGCCGATCGAGCGCCGTGCGCGTGGAGCCTGTGATCGAGCATCCACGTCACGCCGCCACCGAACGCGACGAGGCCGACCGCGCCCAGGCCGAGCGCGGCCCCGGTGGCCCGGCTGATCTTGCCGGTCGCGGCGCTCACTGCGGCACCCTCCCCGCCGCCACGAGCAGCTCGAGCTTGGCGTTGGCGTGCGCGTGCTCGGCTTCGAGCAGCGCCGCCTGCGCCTCGATGGCCTCGCGGCGAGCGAGGAGCACGCCGGCGAGATCGCCCTCGCCGAGCTCGTAGGCGCGCGTCGCCTGCGCGACCGCCGTGGCGGCGAGATCGGCGGTGGGTGCGAGCGCTTCGAGCGCGCGTCTGGTGGCGGCGTGCCGCGCGTACTTCTCGCGGATCTGTCCATCGGCGGCCGCCCGGCTCGCGTCCAGCCGCGCCGCGGCGGCGCCGATCTCGGCCTCGGCGATCGCGGCGCCGCTCCGGTTCGCGTTCAGCACCGGGATCGGGATCGCGAGGCCCAGCATGCCGATGTTGGCCCGATCGTCGCGCTCGTACTGGGCGAGGATGCTGATCGTCGGCCACCGCGCGGCCTGCTCGCGCGAGGCCCGCGCCCGCGCGACGTCGACCTCGGCGGCCGCGGCTCGGACGTCGGTGCGCTCGCCGGCGCGCTGGAGCGCGGTGGGCAGCGGCGGCGGCTCGTCGGGCGGGACCAGCGGTCCCACCACCTCCACCGCGGACCCGCCGGGGAGCCCGAGCAACGCGATCAGCTCCGCCTGATCCGCCTCACGGCTCCCCTCCGCCGCTTCCTCGGCGGCGGCGTCTCGCCGCTCCTGCAGGACCGCGAGCGAGACGTCGAGCTCGGGCACGCTGCCCGCCTTGCGCCGCTGCTCGGCCGCGGCGGCGAGCCGCTGCGCGAGCGCCCTGCGCTCCGAGGCCAGCGCGACCTGCCGCTGATCGCGCAACACCAGGGCGTGCTGGAGCAGCGCGGCCAGCGTCGCGCTCCGGCGCGTGTGATCGGCGCGGGTCACGGCGGCGTGCTCCTCGGCGCGGGCCGCGCCCAATCGTCCCGAGGGCTGACCGCCGAGATCGACGGGCCAAGAGAGCGTCGCCACGCCGGCGAACGGCCGGCTCTCGTCGGGGTTCACACGCAAGCCCCCCATCGCGGAGAGCGTCGGGTTCTCGAGCGAGAGGACCCCAGCGGCGCTGACGCCGGCGCGCGCGACCGCTTCCTCCTTCTGCGCGACGCGCGCGAGAGGGGCGCCGCGCGCCAGCTCGGCGACGCGGGCGCGGGTGAGCACCGCTCCCTGGGCCTGGGCACCGCGGGCCGCGAAGGAGAGCAAGACGACGACGGCGAGGACCACCGCGGGACGACGACCGGACATGGACAACCCTCGAGCTGGGCGCGACGCCGCCGAGGCCTCGCGCTGGGATCAGCCTGCGGGCGCGCGTCGAGCGCGCCCACGCACACGGAGGTGCGCGGGCGTCGGAGGCGATGACCGGAGCGCGCGGCGCGGCCGGTGGAACGGCAGCGCCACGGCGCTCGTGATCGCGGGCGACAGCCCCACGATCGCCGATCGCCTCCTCAGCCCGCGATGGGACGCGGGGGTCGGTCGAGGCGATCGAGCGGGACGTGCGCCACGAGCTCGCGCGCGGGTGCTTGCTCGATCTCGATCGGCTCCTGGAGCGCGATCGGGACCGGGCACGCCGGGGGCTCGGTCGCCGGCATCTGGCCGCAGGGACAGTCGTGGCAGCTCGGCGGGCACGAGCCGTGGTCGCCGTCGCCGCGATGCGCGCCGCCCTGCTCGTCGTCCACGGCCCCCGATGCATCCGGGTGCTGGCACGCGATCTCGAGGCCCATCGCCTGCAGCGTGTGCCCCCTGCCGATCAGGCCGAGCACCAGCGCGAGGGGCAGCAGCGCGACCATCCACCGCGCGAGCCAGCGACGAGGGCGGCGGCGGGCGGGGGCGAGCACGGAGCCAGCCTGGCCGGGTGCATGACGTGTGTCAAGTCGGCCGCCCGGCCGGGGGTCGGACACCTCTTCAGCCGAGCACCTCGGGTGCGATCGCGAAGAGGAGGCCGAAGGCGAGCAGCAACACCCCGCTCACCGCCTTCAGGATCTTCGCGTGCCGCTCGGTCATCTTCAGGCGGTTCATGGTGACCGCGAAGACCGCGACGATCGCGGCCAGCGGCACGACGTAGGCGACGTTGTAGAGCGCGAGGTACGCGTACCGCGCCGCGTCGCCGAGGTCCGTTCGCAGCGAGAGGACCCGGGTGTAGATGGCGGGCAGCCCCAGCGTGCACCCGAGCTCGATCAGGTTCACGACGAACGCGAGCGCGACGATCCCGACGAGCGCGGTGGGCACGCTGGCCGCGCGGGCGACGCCGCGCATGCGCCGGAAGAGGCCGGGCTTGGCCTTCTCGGGGATCATCAGCGAGACGCCCCTCTTGAACCAGGCGATCTCCTTCAGGTTCACGAGCGCCATGGCGACGAGCAGGACGCCGAGCGCGCGCGTCAGCGAGCGCGATAGTCCGAGGAAGAGGAACGCGTTGAGCCACGCCGTCATGAACAGGAAGTAGACGAGGCCGGACATCACCACGAAGGCGCCGCCGAACAGCGCGATCCGCGCCCGCGACCGGACGTGCAAGAGGATGCCGAGCAGCACCACGAGCACGTAGAACGCACACGGGTTGAGCCCGTCGAGCAACCCCACGAGGAGCGTGAGCCACGGGAGCGGCACGGCGGCCGCGTCGACGGCGCCGACGATGGGAAGCACGACGACCGTCGGGGGCGCCCCCCGCCGCCCCCCCGCCCCCGCCGCCCCCCCCCCCCCGGCCCCGCGCCCCCCCCCCCGCACCCGGGGCCCCCCCCCGG
>CAYJPW010000120.1:0-16528 GCA_964372055.1 uncultured Polyangiaceae bacterium | reverse complement strand
TTCAGTCCGGGGGCGCGGGGGCGGGGCCCCCCCCCGCCCCGGGGGGGGGGGGCGGCGGGGGGCGCCGGGGGGCGGGGGCCCCGCGCCTCGCGGACCAGGCGCATCACCTCGTCCTCCGTGGCCCGACCTCGGTATCCGAGCGCCCAGCGATCTCCCACCACGAACAGCGGGATCCCCGGAGCGTCGATGCGAAGGCGATCGACCTCGGCGGAGAGCCGCGCTCGTCCCTCGTCGCTCCTGCGCACCTCGATGCGCTCGACCGCGACGCCTTCCGCCGACTCGAGCCGCGCGACGAAGGGCATCGCCTCCTCGCAGTGGGGGCAGCCCACGCCCCAGAAGAAGACGAGATGAACCGCGCGTTGCCCCGGCGGACGCGGCGCCGCGTCGGGTGCCGTCTGCTCGACGCCCGCATCGGCGGTGTCGCATTCCCCCCGAGAGCCCGGGGCGCAGACGCCCTGGGCACGTGCGACGCCGGCCATCGCCATCGCGAGCAGCGCGAACGCGAGCACCGCGACGACGGCCGAGCGCTTCAGCACGGAACGGAGACGTTCACGGCCTGTGCCACTGCGCCCGCCGGTCTCGCGGGGCGAATCCTCTCTGGGCGCGCGGCGGTGTTGCGCCCGCGTGCAAACGTCTCGTCGCGGACGGCCGGTGCGTGACCTGCGTCGTGCACGGGGCGTCCTCCATCGGTGCTCTCCGCGACGCTCTTCCGCGCGCCCGCGCCGGTCGTGGGCCGGGGCTGCTCGCGCTCGGCCACGGTTGACCGCGGTCAACCCCTCGGCTCCCGGACCCGGAGAGGATCGCCGGCGCCCATGAAGATCGCGATCGTGAACGACAGCCGGACGGGGACCACCGCTGCCGCCGCGCGCGCCATGGCGAAGCTCCTCGAGGACCACGGTCACCGCTGCAGCGTCGAGCGCGTCGACGAGGCCGATCCGGCGAGCGTCGCGTCGGCGGACCTCGTCTGCGTCGGGAGCTGGACGCAGGGCCTCTTCCTGGTTCTCCAGCACCCGACCGCCGCGTCGATGGCGTTCATCGATCGCCTCGGCGATCTCCATGGCAAGCGCGCGGTCGTCTTCTGCACCTACAAGATCGCGACCGGAAAGACGCTCGACGAGATGGCCCGCGCGCTCGAGCGCAAGGGCGCGCGCGTCGTCGGCCGCTTCCGGTTCCGCGGCCCGAAGGTCGGGCTCGAGTTCGCCAGGTTCGCCGGCGAGCTCTCCAACGGCGCTTCCTGACGGCGGGGCCAGGTCAGCGCGGCGGGAGCATGCTGTCGCGCTGCGGCTCCGGCAGGACCGCGGGATCCACGGGTCCGCTCGCCGGACCGAGCGTGTCGGCGAGCGCGGCGGCGACCGCGGCGGCGAACACGTCGAGCGTCGCGTCCTCGCTCCAGCGCCGCGCCTCGCGCGGGTCGACCGCGTGGTGCGTCTCGACGAGGATCGATCGCATCGCCGGCCGCCGCAGCACGAAGATGCGCTGGTCGGGCGCGTGCCGATCGACGAAGACGCCGGCCTGGGCGCCGTCGGGCTCGTAGAGGCCGGTGTACTCGGCGCCGGCGTACGCGCCGAAGCCCGACTCGGCGAGCCTGCGCGCCGCGGCGCGCGCGAGGGCGAGGCGGCCGTCGACGAGCGCGGCTTCCCCCTCGTCCGAGTAGAGCACCGAGAACCCCGGCGCCGCGTAGCTGACGGGGCAGTCCTTGCCGGGCTCGGGCGCCCAGCGATCGAGCTTGCCGCGCACGTCGGAGTGCAGGCTGACGAAGGCCTCGGCGCCCCAGCGCGCGGCGGCGTCGACGCGGTCGCGGTACTCGACGCGCCCGTCGCCCCGCCTCGAGAGGCGCACCTCGAAGCGCCCGGTCGCCTCGAGCCGGCGCGCCAGCGCCTCGCCGACACGCAGCGTGAAGTCCTGCTCCTCGACGCAGAAGCACGAGGTGTTGCCGCCGTTCTGCGGCGCACCATGCCCGGGATCCACCATCACCCGCCGCACGCCGAACCCAGGAGGGTAGGCAAACGGCGGGGCTCTGAGCGGGGCGTCGCCGTCCGGCCACACCCCCGCGACGGGCGGCGGCGCTTCGCCCGGTCTCCTCGTTTCATGCGCCGCATGCGCCGGCGCGCGCCCGCGGTAACGGTGGACGGCGAACGCCCCCGCGGCCACGAGAGCGACCACGCAGAGCCCCACCCAAGACGCGCGCCGTGAGATCACGCTGGCGAGATCGTTAGCTCAGGCGGCGGCGGTGGCCACCTTTCGGTGCGCGAACGCGGCGAACAGCGCGCCGCGTCAGGGTTCGGCGGTCATCGGCCCGCTGCCGCCGTACCGCTCGCGGTCCGCGGCCGAGAGCTCGCGCGCCCCGGCGATCGCCCCGAGGACCGTGGCGCCCTCGGTCGCCGTCCTCGCGAACGAGCCGTAGTCGACGGTGTAGAGGCCGAACCGCGGCGTGAAGCCCTCGGCCCACTCGAAGTTGTCGCAGAGGCTCCAGTGGTAATAGCCGCGCACGTCGACCCCCTCGCTCCGGGCGAGCTCGATCGACTCGAGCGACCGCACGATGAGCTCGGCCCGGCGCGCGCCCACGAGCGTGGCGATCCCGGACTCGGTCACGGTCATCGGGAGGTCCGGCCAGCGGGCGCCGAAGTCGGTGAGGACGGCGTGGATGCCGGCCGGGTCCTGCTCGTAGCCCATCGCCGGCACCATGTACGTGGGGTCGAGCGGCGGCACGCAGGCGCCGGCGTTGAAGCTGCCGAGGCAGGGCGTGACGCCGAGGACGGGGACGATCCCGTTGGCCGCCGTCACGCCGGCGCGGAAGTAGTACTGGACCCCGATCCAGTCGAGGCTCGACTTCCACTCGGGGTGCGGCTCGTCGAGCGTGCCGTCGAGATCGGTGTCGAAGGCGCCCTCGCGGAGCGCGTCGACGAAGAGGTACTGGTAGACCCAGAGGAGGCGATCGCGTCCGGCGAGGTCGGCCGGATCGGTGCTCGGCAGGTTGTCGCGCGCGGCGATCCACTCGCCCGCCTCCTTGGTCAGCCCCACGCTCGCGGCGACGCCGTCGCCGTCGGCGTCGATGGTGTCGGCTTCCTTGAGGGCGCGGTAGGCGGCGACGTGCGCGGCCAGGAAATTCCGCACCGTGGGCACGAACTTGGCCAGCGGATCGAGGATCCCGCTCTTGCCGGGCGGGAACTGGCCGATGCCATAGCTCGCGAGGAGGTAGTTGATGGGCTCGTTCAGCGTGCACCAGTCGTCGACGCGGTCGCCGAAGCGCTCGGCGAGGAGGCGCGCGTGCTCGCCGAGCTCGGCGGCCGCCGCCGGGCCGCCGACCGGATCGTTCCAGCCGCAGAAGTTCTGGTCCGACGAGCCGCCGGCGCAGTCCTTGTCGCGCGGGTCGTCCACCCAGACCGGGTTCGAGAAGTGGTGGATGGTCACCATGGGGCGGATGCCCCGGGAGACGAGCGCGTCGATGAGCGCGTCGTAGTGGGCGAGGGCGGCCTCGTCGATCTGGTCCTTCTGCGGCTCGACGCGCGCCCACTCGATGCTGAAGCGGTACGAGTCGAGGTGCATCTCGGCGAGCAGGTCGACGTCCTCGATCGCCATCGTGTAGCCGTCGGCGGCGTCGCCGACGAACTCGCCCTCGCCGAGCCCTTCGGGCGGCGGCTGGGTCCACAGGTACCAGTCGGTGGTGGTGTTCTGGTCCTCGATCTGGGTCGCCGCGCTCGCGGCGCCGAAGCGGAAGCTCCCCTTGCCCGACGCGGCCGACGTCGAGCCGAACGCCGGGTAGGCGATCGGCGTCGGCCCGGGCAGGGGCGCCGGATCGGGCGCGGTCTCGGAGCAGCCGGTGGCGGCGAGCGCGGCCGAGAGGACGATCGCGGGCGAGCGCCGGACGAGGCGGACGAAGCGAACCATGCGGTCTAGTTAGCACCGCTCGCGGCCGGCGCGCGAGCGTCCGCCGCGAGCGGGGCGCGGCCGCGCGCTCCCGAAGCTGAAGAGGCGTCGGACCTCTCACCTCGAGAGGCCGTGGTCGGACCAACGTCCGACACCTCTTCAGCGGATCGGCTCGCGCTTCGGCGGGATGGGGTAGTGCTCGCCGAGATCGTGGTTCTGGCGGAACCCGAGCGCCTCGCGGTGCACCCGGAGCTCCCAGAGGCACCCCAGCGCGACGTCACGCTCGCGGTTGTGCTCGTGGATGCGCGCGTTGACCGCGCGCCGCCAATCGTCGTCCCGCTCCGGCGCCGCGAGCAGCGTCTCGATCTCGCGGGCGTGGAGCTCGATCCGCAGGAGGGACGCGTTGACCTTGTCCTCGGCGCGGCCGAGCGACGACGCCATCTCGCGCAGGATCTCGCGCGCCAGATCGCGCATCGGCCCGCCCGTCGGCAGGCGGTCCTTCAGGCGCTCGAGGTACGGGCTCTGGTGGCCGGATTGCCGCAGCTCTTCGACCAGCCTCTTCCAAGAGGGCTCGCGCACGTCGCGTTTCTCCGCTCGAGGAGGATCGTGAGGCCCGGAGCGCCGAGCGGCAAGCGAGCGTAGTGAGCTTGCGGAGCCACGGCCGCAGGCCGCTGGCTCCCGTCGGAACACCGGCCGTAAGGCCGGTGACTCCCCGCAAACGCTCTCTCTACTACACCCTCTCCAGCACCACCGCGATCCCCTGCCCCCCTCCGATGCACGCCGCCCCCACGCCCAGCCGCTTCGACTGCCGCCGCAGCGTGTAGACGAGGTTCGTCGTGATCCGCGCGCCCGAAGCCCCGAGCGGGTGCCCGAGGGCGATGGCTCCGCCGTTCACGTTCGTCTTCTCGTCGGGCAGCTCGAGCTCCTTCTGGACGGCGAGGAACTGCGGGGCGAAGGCCTCGTTGACGTCGAAGAGGTCGACGTCCTTCATGGCCACGCCCGCCCGGTCGAGGGCGGAACGGATCGCCGGGGCCGGCCCGATGCCCATCAGGGTGGGCTCGACGCCCGCGACGCCCCACTGGACGAGCCTGGCGAGCGGGGCGAGCCCTCGCTCCTTGCCCCAGGCCGCGTCGACGACGACGAGGGCCGCCGCGCCGTCGCAGATCCCCGACGCGTTGCCCGCGGTGACGACGCCGTCCTTCTTGAAGACCGGGGCCAGCTTGGCGAGCGTGTCGAGCTGCGTCTCGGGGCGGGGGTGCTCGTCCTTCTGCACGGTCAGCGTCTTGCGCCCGGCGGTCACCTCGAGCGCGACGATCTCGTCGGCGAAGGCGCCGGCCTCGTGCGCCGCGCTCCAGCGCTGCTGCGAGCGGAGCGCGAACCGGTCGGCGGCCTCGCGGGTGATGCCGTACTTCACCGCGAGGTTCTCGGCGGTGATCGCCATCGGCGCGCTGCAGTAGCTGTCGGTGAGCGCCTCCCAGAGCGAGTCGACGAGCTTGGGCGGCCTGCCGAACTTCTGGCCGCCGTCGCGCAGGCCGTAGAGCACGTGGGGCGCCTGGCTCATGTTCTCGGAACCGACGGCGAGGACCGCCTTGGCGTCGCCGAGGAGGATCTGCTCGGCGGCCGTGACGACGGCCTGGAAGCCCGAGCCGCAGAGGCGGTTCAGGGTGAGCGCCGGCGTCTCCACGCCGAGCCCGCTCTTCAGCCCGACGTGGCGCGCCCCGTAGATCGCGTCCGCGCTCGTCTGCTGCACGTTGCCGAGCACCACATGATCGAAGTCGGCCGGCGCGACCTTGCTCTGCGCGATCGCCGCCTTGGCGGCGTGGACGCCGAGATCGATGGCGCTCTGGTCCTTGAGCGAGCCCGAGAGCGCGCCGAACGGCGTCCGCTTCGCCGCGACGATCCAGATCTCCTTGCTGAGCTTCTTCATGCCGCGTGCTTAGCGGCACCCGCCGGCGGACGCCAGCGGGCTCGAAGCCGGGCTCGTCGGCCCGGGGTGGCGCCGGCGCTCGGGGCGAATACTCTTGGGGAGCGCGGCGCCACGACGCCCGCGCCCGGCGCGCCGCACGGCGAGCCGGCACCTCGTCCCCGGGCGACCGCTCGCGGACGCCTCCCCGCACCCCGATGATCACCGCCCTGCTCGGCCCGACCAACACGGGCAAGACGCACCGCGCCGTCGAGCGGATGCTCGAGCACCCGTCCGGGATGATCGGCCTGCCGCTGCGTCTGCTGGCGCGCGAGGTCTACGACCGCATCACCGCCGCGATCGGCGAGGGCCCGGTGGCGCTCGTCACCGGCGAGGAGAAGCGCGTCCCGCGCCGGCCGCAGTACTGGGTGTGCACCGTCGAGGCGATGCCGATGGACCACGAGGTCGACTTCCTCGCGGTCGACGAGATCCAGCTCGCCGCCCACCGGCAGCGCGGCCACGTCTTCACCCACCGGCTCCTCGCCGCGCGCGGGCGCGTCGAGACCTGGTTCATGGGCGCCGAGACGATGCGCCCTTGGATCGAGCGCCTCCTCCCGACCGCCTCGCTCCGGCGTCATCCGCGCCTCTCCACGCTGCGCGGCGCCGGCAAGCTCGGGCTCGGAGGGCTCCGCCCGCGCACGGCCGTGGTCGCGTTCTCGAGCGCGCGCGTCTACGAGCTCGCCGAGCGCCTGCGCCGCAAGAAGGGCGGGGCGGCGGTCGTGCTCGGCGCGCTCTCGCCGCGCGCTCGCAACGCGCAGGTGGCGCTCTACCAATCGGGGGAGGTCGACTACCTGGTCGCGACCGACGCCATCGGCATGGGCCTGAACCTCGCCGTCGAGCACGTGGCGTTCGCCGATCTCCAGAAGTTCGACGGCCGCGAGGCGCGCGATCTCGAGGCCGCCGAGCTCGCCCAGATCGCCGGCCGCGCCGGTCGCTACCTCGCCGACGGGAGCTTCGGGACGCTGGCGCCGCTGCCCGAGCTGCCCCCGCCGCTGGTCCGCGCGATCGAGAACCACGCCTTCCCCGCCGAGCGCGCCCTCGTCTGGCGCAACGCGGATCTCGATTTCGCCAGCGTGGAGTCGCTCCACGCCTCGCTCCGGGAGCGGCCGCGCCTCGCGGGGCTCCGCCTCGTCGAGCAGGCCGACGACGCGAGCTCGCTCTCCAAGCTGGCGGCGCGTCCCGAGGTGATCCGCCTGGCGCGCGGCGAGGAGGCGGTCTCGCTGCTCTGGGACGTGTGCCAGATCCCGGATTACCGCCAGCTGCTCGTCGACGATCACGCGGCGCTGCAGGCCGAGGTGTTCCAGGAGCTCGCCGCGCGCGGGCGGCTCGATCCCGCCTGGCTCGCGGCGCAGGTCGAGCGCATCGACGACGTGGTCGGCGACATCGACACGCTCATGGCGCGCATCGCGTCGGTCCGGACGTTCACGTACATCGCTCACCACGCGCGCTGGGTGGACGACGCGGCACACTGGCAGGAGCGGACGCGGGCGATCGAGGACCGGCTCAGCGACGCGCTCCACGCGCAGCTCGTCGCCCGGTTCGTCGAGCGCGCCGCGGCGAAGCGGCCCGCCGCCCCGGCCCGAGGCGCGCCGCACGGCAAGGCAACCGCTCGCCCGGGGCCTCGCTCGAAGGCCGCGGCCGAGCCGGCCCGCGCCGACGGTCCGTTCAGCCGCCTCCGCGAGCTCAAGCTCGCCAGCAAGACCGCCGAGGTCGCCGCCCCTCGCGGCGACGCCTGGGTCCACGGCATCGTCGAGGCCGCGGCGGATCGGTTCCGCGTCGACGCCGAGGCCCGCATCGTCGACGGCGAGCGCGTCCTCGGCGTGCTCACCCGCGGACAGAGCCTGCTCCGCCCGGACGTGGCGCTCGTGCTGCCCGACGACGTCGGCCCGGGCGCGCGCTCGCGCATCCATCGCCGGCTGCTCGCGGTCTCGCGCGATTTCGTCGCCCTCGCGCTCGGCCCGCTCCGGCGCGAGGCGGCCGGCGCCCTCTCCGCCGCGGGGCGCGGCCTCGTCTACCAGCTCGAGCAGGGCCTCGGCACGGTCGCGACCGCCGAGGTCGAGGAGCAGATCCGCTCGCTCGTGGACGCCGATCGCGAGGCGCTCTCGGCCCTCGACGTCCGCCTCGGGAGGCGCCTGGTGTTCGTCCCCGCGCTGCTCAAGCACGCCGCCGTCGAGCGGCGCGCGTCGCTCTGCTTCGCGTTCCTCGGCCGCCGCCCCGCGTTCGCCGCCCCACCGGCGGGCAGCGTCTCGTTCCGCCCGCGGCCCGACGTGCCGGCGGCGATGTACGCGGCGATCGGCTTCCCGGTGCTGGGCGGCAGGGCGATCCGCGCCGATGTCGTCGAGCGGGTCGCGGCCGCGCTCTCGCCCGACGGAGACGGCGGGCCCGCGGCCCCCGGCGCGCCGCCGCCGCTCGCGAGCTGGCTCGGATGCCCCTCGGCCGAAGTTCCGCGCCTCCTGAGGGCGTTTGGCTTCCCTCTTGCCCGCGAAGTCGCGTCCTGCGACCCTTGAGCACAAATGCGTAGCCTCTTGAAGGTTGGCTTCGGCCTCTCGGTCTTGGCGCTCGGCGCCTGCTCGGTCATCAACGCGCCCGATGAGGTGACGGCGCAGGGAACCACGACATCCACGGGTACCGGTGGGCAAGGCGGGCAGGGGGGCGGCACCGCCTGCACCGCGGCCGCCGAGTGCGCGAGCCTCTCGGACGACTGCCACCAGGGCGTGTGCAACGACGGCGCCTGCGTCCAGGCGAACCGGCAGGACGGCAGCCCCTGCGACGACGGCCTCGCCTGCACGGAGGGGGACGCCTGCCAGGCCGGCACCTGCGAGGGCGGGACGGAACTCCAGTGCACGCCGATGAACGAGTGCAACACCGTCGGCGCCTGCGACGAGGCGGCGGGCGGCTGCGTGCAGATGCCGGTCCCCGACGGCACGGTCTGCGACGACGCCGACCCGTGCACCGCGACGAGCGCCTGCGGCGCCGGCGTCTGCGTGCCGGGACCGAGCTGCCAGAGCACCGAGTGCACCACGAGCGTCTGCACCCCGACCGGCTGCGAGAACACCTTCCAGCCCGAAGGCACCGTCTGCGGCGTGACCACCTGCTCGACCGGCCTCTGCGACCTCGAGGGCAAGTGCACCCTCACGCCGGTGAACACCGGCGGCGCCTGCGACGACGGGCTCTTCTGCACCACGGGCGAGACGTGCGACTCGTTCGGCCAGTGCTCGAACGGCGGCGCCACCTGCGTGAAGCCCTCCGAGTGCATCGACGTCGCCTGCGACGAGGACGCCGACACGTGCGATCTCGTCCCCATCCTCGCCGGCGAGCCGTGCGAGGACGGCGACGTCTGCACCGGCGGCGAGACCTGCAACAACAACCTCTGCACCGGGGGCACGACGCCCACCGTCTACGTGCTCGACGACTTCAGCGTCAACCTCGGCTGGAGCCTCGGCCCGGAGTGGGGGATGGGCATCGCCACCGCGTCGAGCGGCGGCGCCTACGGAGGCGACCCGCCGACCGATCACTCGCCGAGCGCCGACAACCGCGTGGCGGGCGTCGTCATCGGCGGCAACGCCACGCCTGCGCTGCACGCCCCCTACTACGCCGAGAGCCCCGCGTTCGACGCGACCGTCGCCGGCGGGAAGCTCTTCGTGACCTACTACCGCTGGCTCAACAGCGACTACACGCCCTTCATGCGCAACATGGTCGAGGTCTTCGACGGCACCAGCTGGGTCGAGATCTGGACCAGCGGCTCGTACCCCGGCGTCCAGGACTCGCCGCCCGTCGGCGGCGGGTGGACCTTCATGTCCCACGAGATCACCGCGTACAAGAACGCGGCGCTCAAGGTCCGCTTCGGCTTCGAGGTCACGCAGGACGGCGTCTACACGATCGGCTCCTGGAACCTCGACGACGTGAAGCTCCAGAACACGGGCTGTCCGTTCTGATCCGCCGGCCGGCGTGCTCCGCGCACGCCGGCCCCACGAAGGCAGGGGATCGCGATGGGTCTCGAGCTCGAGAACGAAGCCGTCGCGAGCGCCCCCGCTCCCCGCCACGCCGTCTACAAGGTCGTCGAGCTCTCGGTCGTCACCGACGAGGAGATCGAGCGCGCGATCAACACCTGGGTGGCGGCGGGCTGGCTCTTCGAGGGCATCCAGTTCGCGATGCGCGAGGCGTCGAAGCGCCCGGCCATGGCGTTCCTGCTCTTCACCCGCGCCGCGCCCGCCGACGCCACCTGACCGCGCCGCGCGGGGCGCGTCGCCTCGGCCGAGCCCGCGCACGCTCGGCGCTCCGTCGCGAGGCTCAGTCGCGAGCGGGGGCTCTGCCCCCGCGCCCCCGGACTGAAGAGGCGTCGGACCTCGGGCCTCGAGTGGCCTCGGTCGGACGATTGTCCGACACCTCTTCAGTCGCGAGCGGGGGCTCTGCCCCGCGCCCCCGGAGCCGAAGAGGCGTCGGACTTCGGGCCTCGAGAGGCGTTGCTCGTACGAATGTCCGACACCTCTTCAGCGGGGCGAGCCCGGCCGGGGGAGCGCCTGCCCGGCGGTCTGGAGGAGCGGCGGGAGCAGGGCGAGGAGCAGATCGCGCACGACGGCGCGCTCGAGGTCGCGGTGGGCGACCCAATCGAGGCTGGCCGCCTCGACGAAGCCGATGAAGCCGCGGAGGGCGGCGCGGAGCAGCGGGTCCGGCTCGCCGACCCCGATGCCCTCGAGGATGCGCTCGACGAAGTGGGTCCGGGTCCGCTCCACGATGGCGGCGACCTCGGGATCGAAGCCGATGCCGCCGCGGAGCAGCGCGACGTACGCGGGGCCGTGGGCCGCCACGTAGTCGAGGTATGCGTCGAGGCTGCGGCGCGCCCGCTCCTCGGGCGAGCCCTCGTCGACGCGCGTCCGCTCGACGAGCTGGCGCGCCGCCTCGTCGAGGCAGGCGACGTAGAAGTCCCGCTTGGTCGGGAAGTAATGGTAGAGGAGGCCCTTCGAGATCCCGGCCGCCTGCGCGATCCGGTCGATCGACATCTCGTCGTAGGGCTCGCGGCTGAAGACGTCGATGCCGAGCGCGAGCAGCTGCGAGCGACGCGCGACGACCTCGAGCCGCGTCCTCGACCGCCGCGGCGTCGCTCGAGCGGCCGCGGAAGCGGATCGCGCCTGGTTTCGCGCCGCGCTCATCGCCTGGAGGGTATCCCCCTATTGACTTTGGTTCAATGACCCGCTACCTGTTGCGCTCGGCTATTGAACGGGGGTCAACAATGGTCGCATCCGACGTCGCCCTGCCTGCCCGCGCCATCAAGCCGCGCTCGCCCGCGCTCGAGCTCGACGACCGCGTGCCCCGCCACTGGTTCGGCGGGAACGCGGCCGCGACGCACATCGCCAACGGCGTGAACCTGCTCTTCCCCGCCGGGGAGCGTTTCTTCGTGCGCAGCGTGCGCCGCTACCTGGACCGCGTGAAGGACGAGCGCCTCCGCGCGCAGGTCACGGGGTTCTTCGGCCAGGAGGGCCGCCACGCCGGCGCGCACGAGCGCTTCTTCGAGGTGCTCGAGGCGCAGGGCTTCGCCGTGCGCCCCTTCCTCCGCGTCTACGAGCGCATCGCGTACGGCTTCATCGAGCGCGTCGCGCCCGACGAGCTGGGGCTGGCGGTGACGGTCGCGTGCGAGCACTTCACCGCGATCATGGCGCGGAACGCGCTGGGCGACTCGACGCTCGAGCGGGCCCACCCCGCCGTGAAGGCGCTGCTCTCGTGGCACGCGGCCGAGGAGATCGAGCACAAGTCCGTCGCCTTCGACGTGCTCCGCGAGGTGAACCCGAGCTACGCGCTGAGGATGGCGGGCCTCGGGACGGCGACGCTCTGCCTCGGCGGCTTCTGGCTGGCGGCCGCGGTGACGCTGATGCATCAGGACCCGCACGCCGACCGCGCCCGCCTGCTCCGCGAGCTCGCCGAGCTGCGGAGGACGCACCCGATCCTGAAGCGCGTCTTCGTCCGCGGCATCCGCGAGTACGCGAGGCGCGACTTCCACCCGTCGCAGGTCGACGACCACCATCTGGCGGAGGCGTACCTCGCCGCCGTCGGGCTCGCGTAGCCAATCAGGCCGGCACGAGAGGAAGGCGACGCGCCGCGCGCATCGTCGTCGCGCCGGCGGCGCGCACCCGCTCGGCTTCGCCCTCGAGCGCGAAGGCGGCGAGATAGCGGGCCACGCGCTCCTCGAGCGTGGGCGCTGCGATCGACCGGCACAGCTCGTCGGGGGCGTAGCTCCGGCACACCTCGGGGCGGCGATCGTAGACCGCGCACGAGCATTCGTCGGTGAGGTGGGGACAGCGAGCGCCGAGCGGCTTGTCGAGCGCCGCGATGTCCGGCGCGACGCAGCAGGCTCCGCAGCGGGTGCACTCCATCGTCACGCTCAGCCGCGAGCGGGAGCTCTGCCCCCGCGCCCCCGGAGCTGAAGAGGCGTGGGACCTCGGCCACGAGAGGCCTTGCTCGGACGAAGGTCCGACACCTCTTCAGCCGATCGCCGCGGGCTCGGTCGCGGCGCCGATCGCCTCGAGCAGCGCCCGGTACCAGGCCACCGCGCGCGCCGTCCGGCCCTCGAGCGCGCGTGTCCCCCACACGATCGAGAGCGTCCGCGTCGTCCCGGGGTGGGTCTTGGTCCGCTGCGAGTCCTTCACCGCGTTGGCGCAAGGTCCGTCGGCGTCGAAGAGGCAGACGAGCCCGCCGACGTCGATCTCCTGCCCGGCCGCGTTGAACACGTACCGCGCGCCGGCGGGCGCGACGCCGATGCGGAAGGGCTCCCTCGCGCGCTCGAGATCCACGACGCTGATGGGGAGCCCGCTGTGGAGCGACACGGCGTTGCACGCGTCCACGGCGGCGTTGATCGCGCCGAGCGCGCCCTCGGCGACGGCGCGGATCAGGTACTCCGAGGCGGGTTTGCCGCGCCCGGTCGGCTTGTAGCCGCCGTGGCGCAGCAGATCGCGGATCGCCGACCTCAGCGCGTCGTCCGCCGCGAAAGGCGCCGTGGCGCCCGGCGAGAGCAGGGCGCGAAGGGCGTCGCTCGGTGGAAGCGCGGAGAGCTCGGCCGGAAAGCGGGTGACGAACGCACCGGCGTCGAGGAGCGGGTGGGGGTCGGCGGCGACGGTGACCATCGCGCTCAAGAGCGGCTCGCCGCGTCCGCCGGCGGCTCCGCGTCGGAGAGCAGCGCCCGCGCGGCGGGCGCCACGATCTCGTCGAGCGCACGCGCCGCGACGCGACGCAGGTCGGAGGAGCCGATCCGCCCGTGGGCCTCGAGCCGCGCAGCCTCGCGCGCGTCGAGCTCGACGCCGGTGATCTCCGTCGTCCGCGCCCCCTCGATCGCGCGCGCGAACGCGTCGGCGAGCGCGCACCGGACTCCGTCGCCGCCGGCTCGCGCCGCCCAGGCGACCGTGCGCCAGGCGAGCTCGGCGTGACGGGCCTCGTCCTCGGCGATGGCCTCGAGCGCGGCGCGTACGGCCGGGTCCGTCGCTCGCGCGAGCTGCTCGGCGGCCTGGACCGCGGCGATCGTCTCGCCCACGCAGCCCTCGACGGCGGCGCTGGCGGCGATCGCGGCGAGGTCGGAGGCGACCGCGAGCTCACCCCCGATGGGGAGCGGTCCGGGGGCGACGGCCTCGCCGCGGTAGGCGCTCGCCAGAGCGAACGCGAGCTCGGCGTGCCGCACCTCGTCGAGCGCCGCGCGGTGCGCCGCCTCCACCAGCTCCGCCGGCGCGCCGGCCGCGAGCAGCTCGAGCGAGAAGCGCGAGAACGACGCCACCGAGGCGTGCTCGAAGAGCGCGGCCCGCGTCCACTCCTCCGCGAGCGCAGCGCGCACCGCGGCCGAGAGGCCGGCGACGGAGGGGGCGGCGCCGGTCGCCCAGCCGCCGCGCTCGTCGCGACGGGCCGGGGCGGTGCGGGCGGTCGCGTCGATGACGAGGGGGCGGCCGACGCCGCAGTACTCGGTCTGGACGAGGTAGCAGCAGCTCTCGCCGCCGCCGAGCGGGCCCTCGAGGATGCCGCTCACCCAGCAGCCATCGGAGCAGTCGGCCGGGAAGTAGCCGATCGCCTCCCCGGCCGGCGGGCAGGGGACGTCGGGCATCCACGCGAAGCAGCGCTCCTGCGGCTCGCCGCAGACTCCGCCCGTGCCCGTGGACACGGCGCTGACCGCGCTCACGCTGAAGCCGCTCGTCGACGAGACCGACGTCACGACGGTGCTCGTGCCGGTCGCGGTGCTGCCGGTCGTGGTGGCGGGGCCCGCGCCGCCGGCGCCTCCCGCGCCTCCTGAGCCTTCCCCGTCCACGACGGCGAGCCCGCCGCACGAGGCGACGATCGGCGCCGCCGCGGCGACCAGGCCCGCCGCGGTGAGGATGCGATCGGCGAGCAGGCGGCGAAAGCGAAGCGTGCGGTCCATCGGCGTCTCCTCGGGCAGCGGGAGCGCCATGCTAGCCGATCTCCTTGCTCGCGCTCGGCCGGCCCGGCGCGCGCTGGGGCCAGGCCCCCGCCCCGCGCGCCTCTTGGCCAAGGATCGTTGGGTTCGCGCCAGGACGGACTTTACAAGGCAGTACGGAGCGAGTACATCGCGCGCCGTCGATGGAGCCCTCCCTCTCTTCTTCGGAGCTCAAGGCCGCGCGGCTCGAGAACGTGGAGCGCCTCGCGAGCTTCCTCGGCGTCACCCCGCCGCGGCGCACGCCCAACGCGGTGGTCTACAAGCAGCGCCTCGTGGCCGCCGTGATGACGCAGCTTCGCCGCCAGGCCGAGCGCGACCACTTCGAGCGCCTCGCCCGGCGCTAGGCCGGCCGGGGCCCTTCAGGGGCAGTCGGGCGGGTCGTACTTGTCGCCCGAGTTGAGCCGCACGCTGAGCGTCGGCTCGCTGCAGAGCTCCGACTCCGAGCCGTCGCCGTAGACGGCGCGGATCTCGAGGGCGACCAGGTCCCAGCCGTCGCTGCCGAAGCCGCCGCCGCGGTTCTCGATGAAGATGTCCGAGATGCCGTAGGGCGCCGGACCGTCCTCGATCGCGATCGGGTCGTCGGGCTCGGCCTCGAACGTCTCGCGCGTGTTGGCCTCGAAGTCGTTCCCGCTGGTGGAGAGGTCGAGGCACTCGAAGCGGTTCGCGTTGTCGCCGCGGGTGTAGCAGAGGTACATGTCCTGATCGGAGCCCTTGGCCCCGGTCGTGGTCTTGATCGTGAAGCTCTCGATCTCGTCGCCGCCGGGCCCGCACGCGGCGGTGCCGAGCGAGGCCAGGGCTGCGATCGCGGTCAGGAGCACCGCGCGGGCCGTGCGGCCCCTCCGGGCGTCGGCGCTGCGCGTGGATGTCGTTGGCGTGGTGGGCAAAGCAAGGGGCTCGAGTCGGGTCATGGTGATCACCATGATGTCCCCACGTCCGCTCGGACCGCAATTGCTTCGCAAGACCCGGTCCGATTCGGGCACGAAAACGTCGCCCGGCGTCTCGGGGCGACTGCCAGGAGCCGCGGGTTGCCGACGAGGGCCGTCGTCCAGGCGACGCGGCGCCCGCCGCGGCGACCCACTATTCGCGGAGCCAGCGCGCCTCGGTGATGTGCTCGATCACGAGCACCTCGAGCTCGTCGTCGGGCAGGTCCTCGCCGTCGACCGTCGCGAGGCGCGCGCCCACGTCGCGGGCCAGGCTCGCGAACTCCGCTTCGTCGAACATCCGAAAGACGTGCTTCAGGACGAGGATGACGAGCGGCCGGTGGCGGGCGGCCAGCGTCGGCGCCTCGGCAGGAACGGCGGGCATGACGACGACACCCTGGGGCTCGCATGCGGCGCGGCAAGCATGCAGGAACGTCTGCGTCGCGCCGACGACGAGCAGCGTGGGCACGGCGCTGATGCGCTGGGTCACGTTGGGCGCGTCCATCCCGAGATGTCGGCGATGCTACGACGAAGCGGCGACGGATCGCCACGACGCGCTCGAGCGGGTACGATGCGAGCTTCCGAGGAGGAAGCATGCATCGTCCCATCGCCGCCGTCGTCTCCGCGCTCGCCCTCACGCTCGCCGCTTGCGGGGGCGACGACGTGGGCTCGGAAGAGGACGCCGAGCGCGCCTACCGCGGCCTCGACCCTTCGATCGACAAGGCGATCAAGCTGGGGCTGGACGGCTTCAACGCCGCGAGCAGCGCCAACATCCCGCCCCAGACCGCGTCGGGCCAGAGGGGCGGCACGATGACCATCAGCGGGCAGGTGGACCAGGGCGCCTCGTCGAACAAGACCATGAACCTGACGGAGGCGCTCTCCGCCTACACCGACGACGGCGCGCTCACCTACGACACGCCCGGCACGCTCCCGGCGCTCTCGATGAAGCTGAGCAAGATCCCCGATGGGACGCTCGACGGGACGCTCGACGGCACCTTCGCCATGACCGGCGATCTCGAGGCCGACGTGACGCTGTCGCTCACCTTCACCGGGCAGCTGCAGCCGAACGCGATGGACGCGACCAAGGTCGAGCGCAAGCCGGGCACGACGCACATCACCGGGACCGCGCGATCGGGTGACGCCGTGTACGACGTCGACGTGACGCGCTGACGCGAGTCGCGAGCGGGGGCTCTGCCCCCGCACCCCCGGACTGAAGAGGCGTCGGACCCTGAGACTCGAGCGGCGTTGATCGACGAATGTCCGACACCTCTTCGGTCGCGAGGGGGGGGGGGGGGGGGGGCGCCCCCCCCCCCCCCCCCCGGCGCGGCGCCGCGCCGGCCGGGGGGGGGGGGG
>CAYJPW010000119.1:27266-34219 GCA_964372055.1 uncultured Polyangiaceae bacterium | reverse complement strand
GCCGCGGGCGGCGTCGATGTCGTGCGTCTCCATCCAGAGCGCCTCGCTCAGCCGCGAAGATCGTCCTGCGTGAGCTTGGCGGGGGAGCGGTCGAAGTACATCGACAGCATCGTGATCGACTACAGGCCGCTGAAGCGGGCGCTTAGCGCCGATACGTTGGCCGGACAGTTTCGGGGTTTGAGCCTTGCCGGGACTCTCCTACCGTGGTAGGAATCCGGCATGGGTCACCCCGCCGCGAAGCTCTCGGTGAGCGTTCCTGCCGAGCTCGCCGAAGAGCTCCGCCGAACGGTCGGTGCACGGGGTCTTTCCGGGTTTGTCAGCAGGGCGATCGCTCACGAGCTGGAACGTCAGCGCCTCGGAGTTCTTCTGGCGGAACTGGACGCGGAACTCGGGCCCGTTCCACAGGCTGAGCTCGCCCGAGTTCGTCGCCAATGGCCGAAACGATAGTCCTTGACTCCGAGGCGCTCAACGCGCTTGCCCATCCCGCCGACCGCGCCGCTTTGAATGCCCGAGCGCGCGCGATTCTCGCGGTAGCGCACGAAACTGGCGCTCTGATTCGAGTTCCGGCGCCGGTTCTCGCCGAAGTCTGTCGTGGTGGGCATGGCGATGCTGCTGTCAACCGTCTCCTGAACTCCCGCGCGATCCTCGTCGCGGACCTCACCCGCGTGATCGCTCAGCGCGCGGGCCAACTGCTCGCGCGCCACAAGCTATCGTCGGCGCACGCCGTCGACGCCTTCGTCGTCGCGACCGCAGCACAGTACGAGCTTGCCATCATCGCCACTTCTGATTCCGCTGACCTGCGCCGCCTCGCAGGCTCAAGCCGCAAGATTCGGATTCTTGGCCTGTGACCGCGTCACGCCGAGCCGGCCAACAGTGAGGGTTTCGCCGCCGCGCGGCGGCTTCGTTCAACTGGCCGTTGGAGTTGACAACCGCCGTCGATCGCCGGGCATGCCCAGCTCCCTCCGGCGCTTGCGGCCCAACGCCGGTACGTTAGGCGCGCTCACTGAAACCAATGGTCAACGAAGCGGACCACTCCGACCGGATGCGGCGGGCGTATCGATCGCTCGACGGCCTCTCCGTCGGAGACGCCTTCGGGGAACGCTTCTTCACGTCACCCACACCGTCGAGCGCCTCATCGAGCTGCGCTCCCTACCGGCCGGGCCCTGGCACTTCACCGACGACACCGTGATGGCACTCTCGGTGGTGGACGTGCTCTCTGAAAAGGGCCACGTCGATCGTGACCGGCTCGCGGACTTCTTCGGCGCGCGCTACCGCCTCGATCCGGCCCGCGGCTACGGTGGGACGGCGCATGGGATTCTCGGTCGCCTCGCGGCGGGTGAGGCCTGGCGCGAGGTATCCGCCAGCGTCTTCGGCGGCAGCGGTTCCATGGGCAACGGCGGCGCGATGCGAGCCGCCCCGATCGGCGCCTACTTCTTCGACGACGTGGCCACAGTCGTCCGCGAAGCCCGCAACTCGGCCGAAGTCACGCACTACCACCCGGAGGGGCAGGCCGGCGCGATCGCGGTTGCAGTCGCTGCTGCCAGCGTTTGCGCTGGCGGCTCGAGCGCGGCGGCAATGTTCGACGCCGTGTTGACGCACACGCCGGATGGGGAAACGCGCGCCGGAATAGAGAGGGCTGCGCGCCTACCGCTTGAGTACGAGGTCCGGACCGCCGTGTCAGCGCTGGGAAACGGCACGCAGGTCATCGCCCAGGATACCGTGCCGTTCGCGCTCTGGTGCGCAGCTCGCCATCTGGGGAACTACGAAGAGGCGCTGTGGACGACGGTCGCCGGATTGGGCGACCGGGACACGACCTGCGCCATCGTGGGAGGCATTATCGCCCTCGATGTTTCCTCGCAGATTCCTGAGGAGTGGCTTACGGCGCGCGAGTCACTCGACCGATTGGGTCGGAGCCTCCTCGGTGCGCGGTTTGCTGCTCAACGTCGAGGCGCCTAACCAGAACTTGCAGCTAAGAATCGCCTCGGTCGGCCGCTGCGCGGCTTCCCTCTGGCGCTTGCAGCCGACTTTCGTTACGTTGGGCAGAGAGGCCCACCGAATGCCGTCCGGAGAGCGCAACCAGATCTGGTTCCCAGAGATCATCGCCCTGCTACGCCGCGACTGGCGGCCCGATGCGTCTTGGGATGAGCTCATTCGCTTGCGTGGCAGGCTCCAGGCTGCTCTCGATGAACTACGCCGCACTCGAGGAATCGTTCCGCAAGTGGTCCACTGCTCACGCTGCGACACCAGCGAGCCCGCAGCGCCTCCCCGCATTTCCGTGCGCGCCATGCTGATCTCCGTGCGCCGGTTCGGACTCGGCGACGTCGCCGTCGTCGAGCAGCTCGAGCGTGCGTGGGCTCGTCACAGGCGCGCGAGCCGACTCGATCGCTATGGGAGGCACGAGAGCTCGGCAACGCTCCCATCGATCGTTCGCGCCACATAGCTTGCCCCGGTTGCCCGATCGGGCAGAGAGCGGCGCTCATGCACCCGCGGGAGCTCGGATCGCCGGCGGTCGGCCCTGCGGGCCTCCGTATGGCACCCGACGGTGAGCGCTGGTACTTTGGCCATGCTGTGAAGCGTCGTGGTCGTTCGGTGTTCCTCTCGTCAGCGGAAGTCTCTCGCCGCCTGCTCCGCCGTGGTACATCATCGCCATGGGCCTCTTGACCTTCGGACTCAACGTGACGCTGGACGGGTGCTGCGACCATCGCGAGGGGATCGCGGACGACGAGCTGCACGACTACTTCACGCAGCTGATGGACGCAGCCGGGGCGATGCTTTGGGGGCGCGTCACGTACGAGCTCATGGAGAGCGCCTGGCCGGCGGTGGCGCGCGACGAGAACGCGCCACGCGCAATGCGTGAGTGGGCGCGCAAGCTGGAGGCCAAGCCGAAGTATGTGGTCTCGGCCTCGCGACGCGACTTCCCGTGGAACAACACATTCCGCGTCGAGGGGGATTTGCGTGAGGCCGTGACGCAGCTGAAAGAGAAGACCCCGCAAGGCGTGCTCGTGGGCAGTCCCACGCTCTCGGCGGCGCTGGAGCGGCTGGGGCTGATCGATGAGTACCGTCTCGTCGTCCACCCCGTCGTTGCCGGCCACGGGCCAACCTTGTTCCAAGGCCTGGAGCCCTCGCGGCGCCTCGAGCTCGTCTCCACGAACCGCCTGAAGTCCGGCCAGGTCGCGCTGCATTACCGCCGAAAAGAGGGATGATCCGATCAGGCCGGGCAGTCCTCATCGTCGAAGTCGAAGGACTCGCAGACTTGAAAACCACGAAGACGTCCATGAAGAAGAAAGTGGCGCACGCAGCAGCGCTGCCGACCCTCTCGTTCGCCACCCCGCGCGCCTTCTCCGACTGGCTCGCCGACTACCATGCCTCCTCACGCGGCATCTGGCTCAGGCTCGCCAAGAAGGCGTCGGGCACGGCGTCGATCACGTACGCCGAGGCGATCGACGTGGCGCTCGCGTGGGGCTGGATCGACGGCCAGAAGCAGCGCGGCGACGAGGCTTCGTGGCTCCAGAAGTTCACGCCGCGGGGCGCGAGAAGCGTGTGGTCCAAGATCAACCGTGAGAAGGCGCTGACGCTGATCGAGGCGGGCGCGATGCAGCCGGCAGGGCTCGCGGAGGTCGAGCGCGCGAAACAGGATGGGCGCTGGGACGTGGCCTACGACCCGCCGAGCCGCGCGACGGTGCCGGACGACCTCGAGGCGGCGCTCGCTAAGAATGCACGGGCGGCGGCCTTCTTCGTGACCCTGGATGCGAGGAACAGGTATGCGGTGCTTTGGCGGGTGCAGACGGCGAAGAAGGTCGAGACGCGCCAGAAGCGAATCGCGGGGCTCGTCGCCATGCTCGCACGGAGGGAGAAGGTGCATCCTTGAGCAGTAGCAGGCGGCCCTCGTTAGCCATCCCCCCGGGCGTGACAGCGACTGCGGGCACGGTGATGAAGGTGCCACGCAACAAGCGGCTGCTGACCGAGGGTGCCGCGCGCGTCACGGGCGTCCCGCGGCCGAGCCGCTACTCGTTACGCGGACGGAGCAGCGCTCGATGACTGGCTACAGGCGCTCAGCAGTTCGGTTCTGGGAGCGAGGGCGTGTTGTCTACAACCTCGTGCTCGCGATGGCCAGTGTACCTCCCTACGTGTTGAGGACGTCCATCTCTGCCGGGATAGGAGAGGATCGCGCCATGGGTACTGCGGAGGTTGCCTGGTTCTTCGCTCTGGCAGCCATCAGCGCGAACGCATGCTACACGCTTGTATATGCCCTGGAATTCCTCCTCGGCGGGGAGGAGCCGGTGCGACTTTGGCGTCGTGGCGGTCGCCTCGTCGTGCTCGTCCTGGGAACGCTCCTTGGAGCATTCATTGCCTTTCGTGGTGGAATCGCCATTGCCACAATCGAATACCAGTATCGGTAGTGTGCTGAGCTTCGAACCCATGGCGAGCTGAGGCGCCTGCGCCCACCACGACGCCTTGCGCTCCGAGGAGTCCACGACGGCGCGAGCGCTGCCGCTCCCGTGACCGGCTCCCTCCCTCGCCTACCTGTACCCGCAACTCGCCAACGTCACTTCGGCGTGCGAACCAGCGCGCCCTCGTCCCCGCCGTGGATCCAGAGGACGCTGTCCTCGCCAACCGCGAGATCGTGCGGATAGAGCGCCGCCTTCGCCAGCACGCTCGCCGCCCCGCCCGCCTTCGACACCCTGAGGATCCGCCCATCGGCAGCGCCGACATACACGTGGCTCGCGTCGATCGCCAACCCGTGGCCGCTCCCATGGACGAGCGCCACCGGCGGCCCTCCCGCGAGCGCAATCCGGTACGTCCCGTCGAGCGCGTTCACATACACGGCCTCCTCGTCGACCTCGATGTCCGTCGGATCGACGACCCCCGACGCGAGCAGCGAAGGCGCTCCGCCACCGAGCGGCGCGCTCCACACGGCGTCGCTCGCCGCGTCCGTCCAGTAGGCGCGCTCGTCGTCGACGGCGAGCATCAGGGCGCCGGGCGTGGCGGCGATCGTCGTCGCCGGCCCCTCTGGGAGCGGCACCTTCGTCACGTGCTCGTCGTTGCTGACCTTGCTGTACGTATCGGTGAAGTAGACCGCGCCGCCCCGGGCCACGATCGCGAACGGGTTGCCCGCGTCGGCGAGGAGCGCCGGAAGCCCGCCGCCGAGCGGAGCCGCCATCACGGTGTTCGCCCCCGAGTCGGTCCAGTAGACGCCAGCGCCATCCACCGTCACGTCGTACGGATCGTCCTGCCCCGACGCGAGCGCCGCGGGGGCGCCGCCGGCGAGCGGCAGCGCGTTCACCGTCCCGTCGGCGCTCGTCCAGTACACGCGCGCCTCGTCGAGCGCGAGCCTGCGGGCGAAGTAGAGGCCCGACACGAGCACCTCCGGCTCGCAGGCCCCGTCGGTGCACGCCTGCCCGCCGCAGTCGCGATCGCACGCGCCGCAATGGTGGCCGTCGTCGTCGAGGTCCGCCTCGCAGCCGTCGGCGGGATCGCCGTTGCAGTCGACGCGGCCGCCCTGGCAGGCGCCGGCCCCCGCATCGCTGCCCGGATCCAGGGCGCCGCCCGTCCGGCGCTCCTCGAGGACCGTGCCGCTGCACGCCATCACGTTCAGCGCGACGGCGAGCGCGAGCCCCACCGCGACGGCGCGCGCGCTCACTTGGCGACCCTCATGATCACGCCCTCGCCCCCAGCGGCGGCCCAGTAGACGCTGGTCGAGGTGAGCGCGATGTCCGTCACCGTGGTCGGCCCCATGCCGAGCACCGCGATCTCCCCGCCTCCGACGGGCACGCGCACGAGGCGGCCGTCGTACTCGCCGAAGTAGACGTGCTCCGCGTCGGCGGCGACGCCGAAGCCGCCCTCCGGGGCGAGCGAGGTCACCGCGCCGCCCTCGATCGGGACGGCGAACACGCCGGCGTCGCTCGCCGTGCCGAAGTAGAGCGCGCTCCCGGCGATGGCGAGATCGCCGGGCGAGATCAGGTCCGAGGCGAGCGCCGTCGAATCGCCGCCACCGATCGGCGCGCGGTACACCGCGCCCTGGAAGAGCGTGCTCCAGTAGACGCGGCTTTCATCGGCGGCGACGCCCCACGCGCCCGGCGTCGTCGCGATCGTGATCGGGGGAGCGCCTCCGCCGGCGAGCGAGATCGCGCGCACCTCGCCGCTGCCGTTGTCGGTCCAGACCAGCGTCGCCCCCGACACCGCCAGGCTCCACGGCTGCGCCCCGCCGGAGGCGATCACCGCCGGCTCGCCCCCACCGAAGGGCGCCTTCACGATCGTCCCGTCGCCGACGTTCGCCCAATAGACGCTGGTCGCGTCGAGGGCGATGTCGCCCGGCCCGTTCTGGCCCGACGCGACCACCTCGGGCTCGCCGCCTTGAACCGAAGCGCGCAGGACCGAGCCGTCGCTCCGCGTCCAGTAGACGTGGCTCTCGTTCGCGGCGATGCGGTAGGCGTACTCCTGGTTCGACGCCACGATCTCCGGCTGGCATTCGCTCGACTGGCAAGGCCCGCCCTGGCAATCGTGCCCACAGCTCCCGCAGTGGGCCGCGTCGCTCTGGAGATCGATCTCGCAGCCGTCCGCCGTGTCGGCGTTGCAGTCGGCCCGGCCGGGCTCACAGCCGGCGGTGGGATCGACGCCGGTGGCGCTCGACGTCGTCGTGGCGGGCGGATCGATCTCGTGGACCGCGATGCCGCCGCACGAGCAGAGCCCGGCCATGGCGACGCCGAAGTGCAGCGCGAGGGCAGCACCCCAGGGCCGAGGCCGCGTGGGCCAACCGTGGCATCGCATCGGCGCAGGGTACCCTCTGCCGGCGATCGGGCGTGATGTCTCCATCGGGCGCCGTCTGCGGCGCGTTCAGGCGCCGGTCAGCACCCGCTCCCGCCCGCGGCCGCGCAGATCTGCGCCGGCCGCCCGGGCCCCCCCCCCGCCCCCCCCCCCGGCGGGGGCGGCGAGCTCGAGCACGCGCAGGGCGT
>CAYJPW010000119.1:0-27256 GCA_964372055.1 uncultured Polyangiaceae bacterium | reverse complement strand
GGTTATGTCTCCCGCGGGCGGCGTGTGCGGCGCGTTCCGGCGCGGGTCACCACCCGCCCCCGCCGGGGGCCGCGCAGATCGGGGCGGCCGTCCGGGCCACCGCGAAGGCCCGCAGCGCGTCGATGTCGCCCACGAAGCGGCTGTCGTAGCCGGGCACGTTGGAGCCGATCGCGATCTCGCTCGCCGTGACGCCCGTGCCGGCCGCCTTCGAGGCGACCTCGATCCCGTTCTTGTACAGGCGCACGGTGGTCCCATCGTGCGTGCACGCGAAGTGCGTCCACACGCCTGGGTCCACCGTGCCGCCTCCGTAGAGGTCCCCTGCCCCGCAGCGGAGCATCCCGCCCGGCGTCCCCGGCGGGTAGAGCCACATGCCGAACTGGCCGTCCTTGTCCATGAGCCCGGCGCGCTGCCCCGCGGCCGGGATCGCGGAGGGCCGCATCCACAGCTCGAGCGTCATCACCGGCGCGTTCCACGGCGCGTCGTTCGCCATGTGCACCTCGCTGCTCGCGTCGAGCGCGACGGCCTGGCCCTCGATCCCGGCGACGTAGCCGGCGACGAGGCCGACGTCGGGCTCCTGGCCGTTTCCCGAGCCGTCCTCGAGGTTCCCGTCGAAGCGGTAGCACGCGATCAGGTCGGGCTCGCCGCAGAAGTCGATGCCGGCGTCCGGCGGCGCGCCGCCGCTGCCCGTGGCGCCGCCGCCTCCGCTGCTCGAGATCGAGCCGCTGCTCGCGGTCGCTTCGCCGCCGGCGCCTCCCGTGGTCGCGCCGCCGGAGGTCGCACCGCCGGCGCCCGAGCCGCTCCCCGATCCGGTGCCGGTCGCGCTCCCCGTGCCGGAGCTCGAGCTCGCGCCGCCGGCGCCGCTCGCGACGCTCGCGCCCGCCGCGCCGGGAATGAGGCCGGACGCGTCGAGGCCGCACCCGGCTGCGAGCGCGCCTGCGATCAGGGCGCCGACGTGGCCCGCGAGCATGAGCCGAGCGAGTCGGACGGCACGTCCGCGCGAGCCGGCGGTCGCGGTGCGCATGGCTCAGCATACTCGGCAGCCCCGCCGGCGTGGCGATCGCGAAGAGCCCTCCGGATGACGATCCGCGCGCGCCGGGGAGCGCGTCTCAGGCGCTCGCGGGCACCGGCGCGCCGGCCGGCTCGACCACGACCCTCGGCCCCCGCGACGGCGCGAAGAGGAAGCTCCGGAGCGCGATCTTCGCCGGCGCGTCGGGCAGTCGGATCGGCACGCGCGTGAGGAGCAGCCCGAGGATGATGCGCATCTCGTAGAGCGCCAGCGCCATGCCGATGCATCGCCGCGCGCCCCCGCCGAAGGGCAGCCACGCGTACGGGTCGGGCTTCTTGCCGAGGAAGCGCTCGGGCCGGAACGCCGCGGGCTCGTCCCAGTAGTCGGGGTGGCGGTGGGCGAGGTAGATGCACGGGGCGAGCAGGATGCCCGCCGGCAGATCGTAGCCGCCGAGCGTGATCGGCGCGGCGAGCTTGCGGACCAGGAGCGGCGCCAGCGGGCGGAGGCGCAGGACTTCCTTGATCGTCGCGTCGAGGTACGGCGCCTCCGCGCTCGCTCCGGCCTCGCGCGCCTCGGCGACGATGCGCGCGTGGACCTCGGGGCGGCGGACGATCTCCTCGATCCCCCAGCACAGCGCGGTCGCGGTGGTCTCGTGTCCCGCGAAGAGGAGCGTGATCAGCTCGTCGCGCAGCTCCGCGTCCGTCATCGGGTTGCCCTCCTCGTCGACGGCGCCGAGCAGCATCGAGAGGATGTCGGTGCCCCTCGCGCCACCCGCCCGCGCGCGGGCGATGAGCCCGTAGATGACGTCGTCGGCCGCCTCGATGCTGCGCTTCAGCGCCGCCCAGCCGGTGAGCGGTCCGAGGTCTCGCTGCAGCGCGGGGTGCATCCAGAGCATGCCGAGCGGCGACTGGGCGCGCTCGAGGATCGCCGCGAGCACCGCGCGCACGCGGTCCATGTCCGCTCCCTCGCGAACGCCGAAGACCGCCTCGAGGATCACGTCGAGCGTGATGCGCTGCATGCTCGGGAGGAGCGAGAATTTCTTCCCACGGGGCCAGGCGGCGATGACCCGCTCGGCGGCGTCGCGAACGGCTGCGGCGTAGGCGGCGAGGCGCTCGCCGTGGAAAGGCGGCAAGAGGAGCTTGCGCTCGCGCTGGTGCGCACGTCCGTCGAGGAGCAACACGGAGCGCGCGCCGACGACCGGCTCCATGAGGCGGTTGGCCGCGCCGCCGAGGAAGACCTCGGGGCTGCCGGTGAGCACCGTCTTGATGTGCTCGGGGTGGCTGATGACCACCTCGGTGCCGACGATGGGGTTCTGGACGGTGTAGAGGTCGCCGTACTCGGCGAACATCTGCTCGAAATTCCGGGCCGGGCTCCGCATCCAGAGGAGGAGGCCGATCGCAGCGGGCGTACGTGGGCCTGGCGGCAAGGGCATGGCAGCACCTCTTGGGGCGCGCTCGGGCGGAAGCAAGCGCGGCGCGGCGACTCATCGTGGCACAAGTCAGGACGGCGGCGGCGCAGTCGGCCGCGCGAACGAGCGCGATTCGAGCGTGGATCCCCACGGATCGACGCCTGCTGCCGGCGCGGACCCATCGGCACGGGTCGTGCTCCATCGCGTCCCCGTGAAAACGAACCTCCTCGCGCTTCTCTCGCTCCCCGTCGGTCTCGTTCTCGCCGCCTGCGGCAGCCAGGTCAGTGACGGCGGCGGCTTCATCCAAGGATCCGGCGGGGGCGGCGGCGAAGGGAACCAGGGGACGACGGGGACGCAGGGCGCGGGAGGCAGCTCGGCGACGCCGGCCGTCGCCATGACCCGCGCCCAGCTCGACGTGCTCTGGGACGCGTATTGGGCGGAGAACGGCGGCGGCACCTCGAGCTCGAGCTCCGGCGGCGCGCCGCTCGATCCGAACGATCTCTTCGTCCAGATCTCGGACCTCGGCACCTCGTGCGGATCCCCCACGGTCGAGCTCTCCTGCGGCGGCCACTGGAGCGTCTCGATCGGCATCCCGCCGGCGCTCCAACAGGTCGGCGTCTACGATCTCCAGGATCCCCTGCTCTCCATGTACAGCAGCATGAGCGAGACCGCCGACGCCTCGCCGGGCGATCCCGCCGACTGCGGCTGGGGCGGCGGCTCGATGGGCCCCGGCACCCTCGAGATCCTCTCGATCACGAGCGACGCCATCCACTTCCAGCTCACGATGGAGCCGTTCGTCTTCGACGCGGATCCCAGCGGCGAGTACACGGCGCCGCGCTGCCCCTGAGCTCGCTTGCGGGCTCGCGACCGGGGCGAATGCGCATGCTAGCCTGCAGTGCATGAGCGACGTGGCGAGCAAGCTGCTCGGCGTCGGCGACGAGCCGCCGGAAGACGTCGAGCAGGCCTGGCTCGAGGAAGCGAGGCGGCGGCTCGAAGACGTCCGTGCCGGACGCTCACGCAGCGTCCCCTGGGAGGAAGCGCGGCGCCGAGTCTTCGACCGGAGCTGAGTTGGCGCTCCCGCTCGAGCGGCGTCGCCGCGCGCCGTGAGCAAACCCCGCCAGCGGCGCGGCTCCGTCGGACGCATCGTGCTGGCCCGTGACGCTGTCAGCGCGGCGCCCGGCGCCATCGGCGAACGGCTCCGAGGATGGCGCCCCCGACGAGCAGCGCCCAGGCGGCCATCGAGACGAACACGAAGCGCGCGTGCCACGGCCGGTAGCTCACCTCGATCCGGTGCGCGCCCGCCTCGAGCGGCACGCCGACGAGGAACCCGTTGGCGGAGAACGTCTCCACCGGAGCGCCGTCGACGGTGACGCGCTGCCCGGGGTAGCGCGTGTCGGCGACGACGAGGAAGCCCGGGGTCGCGAGATCGCAGCCGACGACCACGTCGCCGGACGATCCGCGCTCGTAGGTGCAGGCGCGGAACGGAGCGGCGCGCCCCTTCGGAGCCGACGCCGGCGCGCCGACGCGGAGGACCATGCGCTCGGGCGCGAAGTCGCGCCTCACCATGCGCCTGCCCGCCTCGCGCGCGTTGGGGACGTCGACCGCGGTGCCGACGACGTACGCGCGCGGCAGCACGCGCTTGTTCGCGTAGACCCAGGCCTTGAACATCCCGCTCGGGACCGCCTCGACGAGCTCGAGCCCGTCGCAGGCGGCGACCTCGAGCGACGAGACCACGAACGCGACGTTGAACGCGCCGAGCGCGCGCGCGAGCTCGGGACGGCAGCGGAGCCGCGCCGCGCACTCGCCGTTGTAGCGCGTCGGCCCCTTCTTCTCGCAGCCCGGCGCCGGCTCGGCGGTGTGCGTCATCCGGCTGTCGATGATCCCGGGGATGGTGTGGCTGCCCATCACCGCGCCGACGTCGTACGGCACCATCGAGGTGTACCCGTGGATGCTCTCGACGCCCCAGAGCAGGTTCGTCGACGGCTGCAGGTGGGCGCGCTGATCGACGTACGGCGAGAGCCGGCGGTTCCAGCCGCGCGCGCGGTAGAAGGCCTCGACGTGCGCCTCGGGCGCGAAGATCGAGTAGAAGCGCCAGGGCGTGGGCGGGGCGTGCTCGCGCAGGACCGCGACGGTGCGCGGGGGATCGGCGAGATCCGAGGCGCGCGCGCCCACGAACTGCCGCCTCATCACGCCGACGAAGTCGGCGGCCGTGATCGCGACCACGAGCGCGCCCAGGACCGCCCCGAAGCGGCGGCCGAACGATCGGCCCGCCGCGCGCACGACGGCGTTCACGCCGAGCGCGGCGAGCAGGAGGAGGCCGAGCTCGATCATCAGCCCGAAGCGGTGGGGGAACCGGAAGAGCCGCATCCCGGGCACGACCCGGAACGCGGCCTTGAAGATCGGCGAGTCGCCGCCGAGCATCAGGCCGACCGCGAGCCCCGAGAGCAAGAGGACCGAGAGGGCGACGACCAGGAGCTCGAAATGGCGGCGCCGGGCGCGGCGCACGGCGACCAAGAGGGCGACGACCGCGGCGACGACCGGCAGCACTCCGAGGTAGAGCCAGCTCTCCCAGAAGATGCCGTACTTCGGGGCGTAGGAGATGTTGGACGCGTCGCCGAGCGCGTACGCCGAGACGATCGTGACGAGGTTCTGCGGCAGGAACTTGAACCGGGTGGCGAACGCCCATCCGCCATCGGCGTTCTGCGCCGAGCGCTCCGACATCGCCGCGAGCTCCGCGCCCGCGTAGAGGTACGCGCCGGCGAGCAGGATCATCACCGCGACCGCCGCGGTGCCGGCGACGGCGAACGAGAGCCAGTAGCGAAGCGTCCGCGCCCGCCGCGGCCCTCGCGTGGCGAAGCGCAGCGCCAGCAGCGGCACCAGCAGGAACGCGCCGATGTAGCAGACCTGCGGGTGCCCCTCGGTGAGCTCGAGCGCCGCGACGGCGCCGAGCGGCAGGGCGCGGCGGAGCTCGGGCCGCTCGCGCAGGCGATCGGCGGCGTGGAGCAGGAGCGGCGTCCACGCGGCCGCGTGGTGCAGGTTCATGTGCTTCACGTGCGCGACGAGGAACCCGCAGAACATGAAGGCGATGCCGGCGGTGAGCGCGCCCGCGAGCCCCGCGCCGAAGCGCCGCGCGAGCAGCACCATGCCGAACCCGGCGATCCAGGTGTGCAGCGCGATCGACAGGTTGGTCGCGGTGACCCAATCGAAGAGCCCGTAGACCACCCAGGTGATCGGGTTCGCCGCCGCGGCCTCGCCCTGCGCGAGCGTGGGCAGCCCGCCGAAGATGCCCGGCGTCCAGAGCGGGAAGCGGCCGGCGCGGAGCTCGTCGCCGAGGAACGCCCGCGGCGGGACGTTGTTGTTGAGCAGATCGCTCGTGAAGATGTCGTCGAGGACGAGCGCGCGGTGGCCGAAGAGGAGCCGCCCCATCACGAGGAGCACGACGAGCGCGAGCACGGCGCCGGCGACGCCGAGCGGGGCACGGCGCGCCCGCGCGGCGATCGCGGCCGCCGCTCTCACGCAGGAAGCAAAGGCGGCGGTCGCTCTCGGCGGCATGCTCCCCGGCGCGACCTCGATCGAGCTCGACCGGCGACGAGACGATAGGGCGGCGGTGCGCGCCGTTCAACGCGAGCGCACGCCAAGCGACGCGCACGTTTCGCGCTTCGCGCAGCGGTTGCGTCGCGACGTTCGCGGGGCGGTCCCGCGTGCTAGATTGCCCCCCCGATGTCCGACTTCCAGCGCTTCCGCGGCACCGACCGCTACCTGACCAACGAGTCCCTCGAGGCGGCGGTGAACTGCGCGCTCGCGCTCGAGCGCCCGCTCCTCATCCGCGGCGAGCCGGGCACCGGCAAGACGCTCCTCGCCGAGGCGATCGCCGAGGCGCTCGCCGCCCCGCTCATCGCCTGGAACGTCAAGAGCACGACGCGCGCGCAGGACGGCCTCTACGTCTACGACACGGTCCAGCGCCTCTACGACTCGCGCTTCGGCGACGGCGACGTGCGCGACATCCGCCACTACATCCGCCTCGGCCCCCTCGGGCAGGCGTTCAGCGCCGAGCGGCGGAGCGTGTTGCTCATCGACGAGGTCGACAAGGCCGACCTCGAGTTCCCGAACGATCTGCTCCACGAGCTCGATCGGATGCGCTTCCGCATCGTCGAGACGAACGAGGAGGTGGCGGCGAAGCAGCGCCCCATCGTCGTCATCACCAGCAACAACGAGAAGGAGCTGCCCGACGCCTTCCTGCGGCGGTGCGTGTTCCACTTCATCGACTTCCCCGACGCGGCGTTCATGAAGCGGGTGGTCGACGTGCACCACCCCGGGCTCGAGCGATCGCTCGTCGAGCAGGTGCTCTCGGTGTTCTTCGAGATCCGCGCGATGACGCGCCTGCGCAAGCGCCCCTCGACCAGCGAGCTCATCGACTGGATCGCCGTGCTGCGCAAGGCCGGCGTGGCCGAGGTGCGGCTCGAGAAGCAGCTGCCCTTCCTGGGCACGCTCCTCAAGAAGGAGCAGGACCTCGCCGCCTACGCCGACCAGATCGCCGGCGGCCGCAAGTACCGCTCCTAGGGCGCGCGATGTTCGTCGAGTTCCTTTACGAGCTCCGCAAGCGCCGAGTCCCGGTGGGGATGCAGGAGGCGGTCGCCGTCGGCGCCGCGCTCCAGCAAGGGCTGCACGACAGCTCGCTCGAGGGCTTCTACCACGTCGCCCGCGCGCTCATGGTCCACTCCGAGGCGCACCTCGACGACTTCGATCTCGCCTTCGCCTCGCACTTCCGCGGCGTCCACGTCGAGGCCAAGAAGATCGCCGACGAGCTCCTCGAGTGGCTCAAGGACCCGCGCCCGATGCGCGAGCTCTCCGAAGAAGAGCGCGCCATGCTCCAGGCGCTCGACCTCGACGAGCTGCGCCGCCAGTTCGAGGAGCGCCTCGCCCAGCAGACCGAGCGCCACGACGGCGGCAACCGCTGGATCGGCACCGGCGGCACCTCGCCCTTCGGCCGCGGCGGCGTGAACCCGGCCGGCATCAACGTGGGCGGGCCCGGCGGCGGCGGCAAGAGCGCGGTGCAGACGGCCGACGCGCGCGCCTACCGCTCCTACCGGAGCGATCTCACCCTCGACACGCGGCAGATCGAGATGGCGCTCCGCAAGCTGCGCGCCTTCGTCCGCGAGGGCGCCGACCGCGAGCTCGACATCGAGGGCACCATCGACGAGACCGCGAAGAACGCCGGCGAGCTCGAGGTGGTCACGCGCCCGCCGCGCCGGCCCAACACGCGCGTCATCCTGATGATGGACGTGGGCGGCTCGATGGACCCGTACGCCGAGCTCATGTCGCAGCTCTTCAGCGCGGCCAAGCGGGCGACGCACTGGAAGGAGCTCCGCACCTACTACTTCCACAACTGCGTCTACGGCCGCATCTACCACTCCGAGGGCTTCCGCGATCCGGTGAGCGTGAAGGACGTCATCGCCGAGTGCGATCGCCGCTACAAGCTGGTGATGGTCGGCGACGCCCTGATG
This sequence comes from uncultured Polyangiaceae bacterium, assembly GCA_964372055.1. GTDB lineage: Bacteria > Myxococcota_A > Polyangia > Polyangiales > Polyangiaceae > CAYJPW01. Next base: position 19,338 of record CAYJPW010000119.1, on the reverse strand, counting down.
GCTCCCTACGAGCTGCTCGGCGGCACCGGCTGGGGCGAGGAGGACCGCATCGCCGGCCTCGGCTGGCTGATGCGCCTCCGCGAGCACTTCGACCGCTCGGTGTGGCTGAACCCGGAGCGCATCGGCGGCTGGGGCGGGAGCACCATCGAGACGATCGCGTCCGTCTTCCCGATGTTCGAGCTGACGCTCGAGGGCCTCGGCGAGGCGATCAACGAGCTCACGCGCGGGGGCAAGCGGTAGGCGGAGCGCGGCGCGTCAGGGCGGCGTGGGGCGCAGCGGATCGGCGTAGACCTTCTCCAGCGGGAGCGCGCAGCCGATCGAGGACGCGTGCGCGGTCTCGTCACCCTTGGCGACATGGCTGCGCCACTCGCCATCCGCCTCCCGGCGAAGCACCTGGATCTCGCGGCGGTCGTGCGCCACCAGCACGACCTCGGCGAGCGATGCGATCTGCTGGTAGTGAACGAGCTTCTCGCCTCGGTCGTACGCCTCGGTCGAGGGGCTCAGCACCTCGACGATCACGCGCGGGTTCACGGCCGTGTGACCCTTGGGGTCATCGGGGTCTGGCTCGAAGCGATCGCAGATCACCGTGACGTCGGGGTACGTGCCGAGGCCCGTGGCCCGCACCCGGACGCGGAGATCGGAGCTGTAGACACGACAGGGGCGCCCCTCGAGCTGGTTCCCCAGGAGGCGTGAGACATTGGCGCAGACGGCAGCATGCTCCGGTGTGCCGCCGGCCATCGCCCACACGAGCCCATCCAGGAACTCGTGCTTTACGGTGCTGCCCTCCTCGAGCACCAGGTACTCGGCGAAGGTGAAGCGCTGTCGTGCCGGTTGCACCATCAAGGAAGCGTACCACGCGAGATCTCGGGCGCCGGCCGGCGCTCGGCCGGCCGCGGCCGAGGCGGGCAGTGGGTCCCGAGCGATGCGTCCTACGATGTCGGCGAAACTTGGGCGCCGCGGCGGCCGACGCGCGGCGGGGCCACGGGCGCCGACGGGGGTGGCGGGAGAGGCGGAGGCGCGTCGGGCTGCGCCGCGGGCTCCGGCCTCGCCGGCTCCGGCGCGATCTGGCCGGGGCGCGGCTCCTCGCGTCCGTGTCCGGGCGTTTGGGGGCACAGCCCTTCGTGACCGCGCGCGTGTGCAGATTCCCCGTGCCGCCACGCCGGCTTCGCGCGGGCGTGTTCGTCTTCGCCGGGCTGGTCTTTCGCGGTATACCCTCGGCGCGCCGCGCTCGGCGTGGAACTGAGGGACCATGAAGCACACGACCTTGATCTCGCGTCTCGCGCTCGTCGCCGGGCTCCTCGGTGCGGCCGCCTCCACCGCCTGCGTCGACAGCCACGGCGCCTACCCGGCGACGGATCAGACGCTCGGCCTCCGGCGCGTCGTCCTCTACCGCAACGGCGTCGGCTACTTCGAGCGCGGCGGGCGGATGGAGGGCGACTTGCTCACCATCAAGGTCCGCAAGGACGCGGTCAACGATCTGCTCAAGAGCCTCACCGTCGTCGAGCGCGAGGGCGGCCGCGCCGTCAGCGTCTCGATGCCGCTCGATCCGCAGAGCTGGGCGAACGCCGCCCTGGCGACGCTCGGGCCCGGGCGCGGCAGCCTCGCCGAGGTGCTCGACGTGCTGCGCGGGACCGAGGTGACGCTGACGACGGCCGAGGGCAGCACCAGCGGGCGCATCGTGATGGTCGAGGAGGTGAAGCCCGCCCCGCCCGAGCCGCGCGGCCCGGGCGCGCCGGTCGAGCCGCCGCCGCAGGAGCGCGATCACAAGGTCACGCTCATCGACGGCGACACGCTCCAGGTCGTGCGGCTCTCGAAGGTCGTCTCGCTCAAGCTCCAGGACGGCGATCTCGCCCTGCAGCTCCAGCGCAGCCTCGACGCCACCGCGGGCGAGGGCATGTTCCAGCAGGTCGACGTCGCCATCCGGCTCTCGAAGCCGAAGACGCAGGACCTCGTGGTCAGCTACGTGGTGTCGGCGCCGATGTGGAAGCCGACGTACCGCATCGTCCTGCCCGAGAACGGCAAGGGCAAGGCGCTGCTCCAGGCGTGGGCGGTCGTCGACAACACCAGCGGCGAGGACTGGCGCGACGTCTCGCTGACCTTGACCTCCGGCGCGCCCATCGCGTTCCGCTACGACCTGCACACGCCGCGCGACGTCGAGCGCTCCGACCTGACCGAGAGCGGCGTCCGCCGGCAGGCGCGCGCCGCCGTGGGCGAGTCGACGTTCGAGGAGTCGGGCGCGGACGAGAGCGCCCCCGCGGCGTCGCCTCCCCCTCCGCCGGCCGAGGCGGCCGCCGAGACGCGCGGCGGCTACTACCCGCCCTCGCCGAAGACGGCGGACAAGAAGGGAGGCGCCGGCTCGGGGCCCGCCGGCCGCGCCTCGGCGGCGAACAAGGACGACGACGGCTATCGCGCGCGGGAGAAGGAGTCGTCGTTGCGCAGGCCGTCGGCGTCGACGCCCGTCACCGGAGCGCTCTCGCAATCGGCTCCCCGCCCCGAGCCCGCGGCCGTCGACTTCGAGTCGCTGAAGCGGAGCATGCAGGCGAACACGCGCGCCAGCGAGGCGAGCGGCCTGACGCGCTTCGATCTCACCGAGAAGGTCACGGTGCCCGAAGGCACCTCGACCATGGTCGCCCTCATCAACGAGGCGGTCGAGGGCGAGGAGACGTTCCTCTACCGGCCCGGCGGGGGCGGCGTCGGCTACGAGGCGAACCCGTACCGCGTGGTGCGCTTCAAGAACGCGACGCCGTACGTCCTCGAGCCGGGGCCGATCTCCATCTACGCGGGCGGGAGCTTCGTCGGCGAGGGCCTTTCCGAGGCGGTCGGCACGAAGACGTCGGCCACCATCCCGTTCGCGGTCGAGCCCGGCATCCTCGTCACCTCCACCGCCAAGCAGGACGGCGACGAGATGCGCCTCGTCAAGATCGTGCGCGGCGTGCTCGAGGTCGAGAGCTTCGCCCGCAAGACGACGGTGTGGACGTCGAAGCTGCAGAAGAAGTCGGACGCGCCGACGACGGTCCTCATCCGCCACCCCAAGGCGGGCTGGAACTATGTGCTCGAGCCGCGCCCCGTCGGCACCGAGGACCTGGCCGAGGCCTACCTGATTCCGGTGAAGATCGCCGCCAGCGCCGTCGAGGGCAGCACGACCGTCATCGAGCAGACCCCTTCGCGGATCTCGATCGGGATCTGGGAGACGCGCGCCCTGCCGCTGCTCGAGACGCTCCTCGCCTCGAGCCAGCTCACCCCCGAGGGGCGCAAGAAGCTCGAGCCCATCGTCCAGCGGCGCCAGGCCATCGGCAAGATCGACACCCAGGTCGACGGCCTCAAGCGGCAGCAGGTCGAGCTCGATCAGCGCGCCCAGGAGACGCGGCAGAACCTCGAGGCCCTCAAGCGCGATCCGGCAGCCGCCGCCGCCGCGCTCCGCAAGCGCCTGGGCGAGCGGCTCGAGCAGTTCACGAAGGACGGCGACAAGCTCGGCCGCGACGTCGTGGAGCTCCAGACGAAGCGGCTCGAGCTCAAGGTCGAGCTCGAGGACCTGCTCCAGAACCTCGACCTCACCGCGCCGACGGCCGCGAAGGCGGGGCCGCAGAAGCCCACGCCCTAGGCGGGGGGTCACCGCTGCCGCGACGCCCGGGCATGCCTCTCGATGCGGGCCCAGCGGCGCCGTACCTCCCAGACACCCCGCTCGGTCACGGGGTCACGCGGCCCTGGCCACATGCCCATGTCCGCGAGCGCATTGAGCGCGGCGAGCGACTCCGCGACCGCCTGCTCGGGACGCGGCCCCTCCGCGCGCATGAGCTCCCGCTGGCGCGCCGCCGCCGCAGCTTGCCCCTTGCGCCACCGCACGACATCGTTGTCCGGCGAGCTCACGGCCGCAGCATAACCCGCTCCTCGCCCCGCAGCACGGCGAGCACGGTTGCCATCGGCGACCCGTGGCTCTCACCGTCGCCGAGGCCGCTGCGGTGTGCAGCGGCCGGCCGCGCACGAGCCCCGCCGACGTCGCCTCACCCGCGGTCGAGCTGGGCGCGTTCGTTCGCGTCACTCGTCGTGAACGATGTGCCGGAGGAGCAGGCGCGCGTCCGGCCCTCGCGTCGGTTCGGGCCGGATGCTGCGTTGTCTGCTTTTCGTGAACGACGGCGACGCCGTCGCGGTTACGAGCGCGATCCCTCGGCCGGGGTCTCTGCCGGATGCAGCAGGGCTCGGCTCATGCGGGTCGTCGCGCGCCGGGTCCCCCGAAGAGGACCCTGGTCGGGTCGCTCACCAGACGACCGGCGAGAAGGCACGGCCCACCACCGCGCCGTCGGCGAGGCCACCCCAGATGCCGATCGTCGGGAACGCCGTGATGCCCACGGCTCCACCGGACGAGAGCCCGCCGGAGGAGAGCCCGCCGAACGCCGACTGGAACGCGCTGATCGAGTCGAGGGCGCTCGCGAACTGCGACGCCGACTGGTGCGCCGACTGCGCGAGCGTGTCCCAGCTGACCTGGACCATGAAGTGGTTGGTCTGCGCCGACTGGAGCTGATCGAACGTCGTCGCGTTCTTGGCGTAGAACTGCGACTGCTGCAGGCTCTCCACGGCCGTCTGATCGAGGCTCGCGAGCGTGCTCGAGGCCAGGGTGTCGGCGCTCTGGTGCAGGGCGATCGAGGCCGCGTCGCGCGTCGCGAGCGCGTTGTGCTCGGCGTAGCTGACCTGGTCGGCGGTCGCGATGCTCTGCGCGTTGGCCGCGTGGTAGGCCTGCTGCGCCGCGGTGCTCTGGTGCGCCGCGGTGCGAGCCGCGACGGAGTCGAGGCTCTCGGCCGCCGCCGCGCTCGCGCTCGAGGCGGCGATGTCGCTGGCCGCCGCCTGATCGACGCTGGCCGCCTCGGCGGCCTCGACGCTGCTCACGTCCGCCGCCTCAGCCGCGTTGGCCGCGTGGGCCGACGCGGTGTCGAAGACGCTGCCGAAGCCGAACGCGCCCGAGGAGAGGCCGCCGAGCCCGAAGCCCGAGGAGAGGCCGCCGAGCACGGGGAACGACGAGACGGTCTGCGCGATGTTGGACAGCTGGCTCGCGCTCTGCGAGGCCGCCGCGGCGTTCTTCGATGCCGCGCTGGTCGCAGCCGCCTGATCGGCGCTCGAGTGGAGCGCCGCGCTCTCGCGCTGCGCCGCCGCCTGCTCGGCCGCCTGGTGGGCCGCCGCGGTGTGCTGCTCGGAGGCGACCTGGCTGACGTCGCTCGAGCTCGCCACGACGCTGTCGAGGGACTCGGCGCTCGTCGCCTGGTAGGTGCTCGCGCTCGAGCCCTGCACCGCGCTGCTCGCGTTCTGCGCGATCACGCTGTTCTGCACCTGCGAGAGATCGGTGCTGGCCTGGTTGAGCGTCTGCGCCGCCGTCGACGCCGAGTGCACGGCCTTCTCCGAGAGGAGCGTCATCGCGCCGTTCTCGGCGATCGAGAACACCGAGACGCGGACGTTCTGCGCCGCGAAATCGGCCGCGTTGACCGTGATGTAGTCGAGGTTCGAGATCGTCGCCATCACGTCGAAGAGCGCCGTCGAGGTGGCGGCGTTCGAGGCCACCTCGCCGACCTGCGTGATGCGCAGCTTCGAGGCGCCGACCTCGGGGTCCGGCGCCGCGACGGGGTCGAAGCCGTCCTGCGCGCCGGGCTCGGCGCTGCAGCCGGTCGCGAGCGCGGCCGCGACGAAGCCGAGCAGCGTGGTCTTCTTCCAATTGAAACTTCTCATGACTCGATTCTCCTGTGAGGCGCCGAAAGGGTTCGTTGGAGCGTCGGCGCGGCGACTCCTGACCGCTGCATCCCAGCAACGGACGTACCGCCGCGCGCGCACCGCTCGGCCCCGCTGCGCGGCCGCGACCCGCACACCGCCCGCGCCCGCGGTGTGCAGGTCTCCCTGGAAACGGGCCCCGGTCCCACGGCTGAGCCCGCTCGTATTCCGCTGCCGCGCAACGGTCCGGGGACGAGGCCGGCGAGACCGGACCGTCGGCCGTCGCGGCGCGCCGACGTCAGCCGTCGGCGAGCGTCATTCGTCGCGGCCCGCGGCGAACGCCGCGAGCGCCGGGAGCACGTCCGGATGGCCGCCGGAGAAGAGATCGTTGTGGTGCCCGCCCGGGATCACGACGAGGCGCGCGCGAGGGAAGACGCCGGAGAGCGTGCGCCCCATCTTCGCCGGGATGAGCTCGTCGTCCGAGCCGTGCACCACGAGCACCGGGACGTCGATCCGCGGCGCCTTGGCCAGCGTGTCGAAGGGATCGCGACAGATCAGCCGGCAAGGCAGCATCGGCACGAAGCGCCCCATCATCTCGACCATCGAGGTGTACGGCGACACGAGGAGGAGCCGCGCGCCGAGCCCACGCGCCGCCATCTCGGCGGCGACGCCGGTGCCCAGCGACTGGCCCGAGAGCACGGTGCGCTCGATCGGCACGCCGAGGACACGATGGAGGTGGTCGATCGCGGCGTGCGCGGCGGCGTAGATCGCCTCCTCGGACGCGGCGGTCTGCCGCGCGAGGCCGTAGCCGGGGTACTCGACGGCGTACACGCCGAGGCCCGCGGCGCGGAGCTCGCGCGCGAGGTGCACGACGTCGGCGAGCTGCTCGCCGTTGCCGTGGAAGTGGACGACCGTGGGCGCGCCCTCGGGAGCGGGCAGGTAGAGCGCGAAGGCGGCGGCCCCGGAGGCGCCGGGCACCTCGACGAGCGCGGCCCCCTCGAGCTCGGGCCGGCGCACCTCGCCCGGCGCCGGGAAGATCGCCATCCGCTGGCACCCGTAGGCGACCGCGGCGAGCGCAGCGTACGCGCCGAGCACGAAGGTGATCACGGCTCGCGCGCGCTTCCGGAGTAGACTCGTCGGCCCCACACGGCAGAGAGCCTACCCACGGAGCCGCGCGCATGAAAGACAGGCCGACGCTCGTCCTCTACACCGACGCCTTCTGGATCAGCCCGTACGTCTTCACCTGCTTCGTCGGGCTCCGGGAGAAAGGGATCGAGTTCGAGACCAGGGTGGTGGCCCTGCAGGACAAGGCGCAGCTCGCCCCCGACTACCAGCAGAAGACGATCACCGGGAGGGTGCCTGCGCTCGAGCACGACGGCTTCTTCCTGGCCGAGTCGAGCGCGATCGTCGAGTACCTCGACGACGTCTTCCCGGTCCCGGCGGAGCAGCGCCTCTTGCCGGCCGGCGTGCACGAGCGCGCCCGCGCGCGGCAGCTGCTCGCCTGGATCCGGAGCGACCTCATGGCGCTGCGCGAGGAGCGGCCGACCACGACGATGTTCTACGAGCGCGCTCGCACGCCGCTCACCGCCGCCGGCCAGGCCGCCGCCGACAAGCTCGTCGCCGTCGCGGAGCGGCTCGTGCCCGCCGACGCGACGCCTCTCTTCGGCGCCTGGTGCATCGCCGACAGCGACCTCGCGTTCATGCTCCACCGGCTCCTCCTCAACGGGCACGAGCTCCCGGCGAAGGTCCGTAGCTACGCCGAGATCCAGTGGGCTCGCCCCAGCGTGCACGAGTTCGTGGCGCGGCAGCGCCCGCCCTTCGTGCCCTACTGAAGCGTCACCGGAGCGAGCGCGCCAGGTGGAGCGCGCCCTCGGCCGCCGTCGCGGCGATCCCGCGCGCCACCGCGAGCCGTGAGGCGATCTCGCGCGGCCCGCCGCCCGGCTCGAGGACGCGGCCGGCCGCGATCACCGCGCGCGGCGACTCGAGCGCGGCCACGTCGTCGAGGGCGGCCGGCTCGGCGACGACGAGATCGGCGCGGAGGCCCGGCGCGATCCGGCCGCGGTCGGTGCGCCCGAGCAGGGCGGCGGCCCCGCTGGTCGCCGCGCGCAGGCACTCGATCGCGTCCATGCCGGCGCGCTGCATCGCCGAGAGCTCGTCCACGGGCCGTCCCACGAGCGAGAAGCCGTACGCCGCGTCGTTCCCGAAGGCGATCGGCACGCCGGCGTCGCGGAGGAGGCGCAGGTTCGCCGCCGCGACGCGGATCGACTCTTCGGCGAGCGACTTCGGCGCGCCGCCTGCGATCCCTTCGGGGACGACGTCGCCCGAGGCGGCGTACGCCTCGACGAAGCGCTCCCACGACCGCCGGATCGGCGGGGTGACGCAGGCCGCGAAGCGCGGATCGCGATCGTAGCGGCGCTCGGCGCCCAGGCACGCCGACTCGAAGACCCACAACGTCGGGCACACCGGCACGCCCGCGTCGCGGATGCGTGCGACGAGGTCGGGGGCGAGGGGCTCGAACGAGGAGTGCATGAGGGCGTCGACGCCGGCCGCGAGCGCGACCTCGTAGTCGGCGATCCCGTGGGCGTGCGCGAGCACGCGGAGCCCCAGGCGCCGCGCCTCGGCGACGACGGCCCGGCCCACCGGCACGGTCACCGCGTCGAGCGGCCGGTTGGCGTAGCTCGTGTGCATGATCGCGATCTTCACGTGGTCCATCCCGGCCTCGGCCACCTCGGAGACCGCCCGGGCAGCCGCGCGCTCGTCGCCGCAGGGCAGGACGACGCCGAGCCTGCGGAAGAGCGCGGGCATCCAGTCGAGCGGGTAGCCGCGCGGCGCCGTGAGCAGCGGCCCCGACGCGAGGATCGAGGGCCCGGCGAGCGGACGCTCGGCGACGTGCGCGCGCATGGCGCGGATGAGCCCCGCGGCGCACCCCATGTCGCCGACCGTGGTGACGCCCGCGGCGAGCGCGCCGCGGAGGTTCTTCACCGGCTGCTCGAGCCCGAGCGGCTCGGACGCCTCGAACATGCCGCCGCGCGCGATGTGGACATGCGCGTTGACCAGCCCCGGCATCACCAGCGCCCCGCGCGCGTCGAGGAGCCTCCCCGACGGGGCCGCCGCCCTCGGCGCGACGTCGGCGATCCCGTCGCCGCGGATCGCGATCGCCAGCGGCTCGCGGCGCACCCGCTCGCCGTCGAAGAGGAGGTCGGTGAGGACGGTGAGCGGCTCGGCCACGCCGCAAGGGTACCGCCCGGCGGGAGCGTGAGACCAGCGCCCGCGCCCGCGGCCCCGCGCGCCGTCAGGTCACGGCGCCCGCCGCGAGATCGGGCGGCGGCCGCTCGGGATCCGCGCCGGCATCGCCCGCCGACGTCACCTCGCCGCTCACGCGGGCCTCGATGATCCGCTTGGCCACGAGCGTCAGCAGCGCGAGGAGGAGCAAGAGCGACGCGACCGCGAAGGCCGCCGAGAAGTGGTACTCGTTGTAGAGCACCTCGACGTGGAGCGGCATGGTGTTGGTCTGGCCGCGGATGTGCCCCGACACGACCGAGACCGCGCCGAACTCGCCCATCGCGCGCGCGTTGCAGAGGACGATCCCGTAGAGCAGGCCCCACTTGGCGTTGGGGAGCGTGATGCGGAAGAACATGCGCCAGCCGCTCGCGCCCAGCACCAGCGCCGCCTGCTCCTCCTCGGCGCCCTGGCTCTGGAGGAAGGGGATGAGCTCGCGCGCCACGAACGGGAAGGTGACGAACGTGGTCGCGAGGATGATCCCCGGCTCGGCGAAGATGACCTTGAGGTCGTGCTCGGCGAGCCAAGGTCCGAGCAGGCCCTGCGCGCCGAAGAGGAGCACGTAGAGCATCCCCGAGATCACCGGCGAGACGGCGAACGGGAGGTCGATGAGCGTGATGAGGAAGCTCTTCCCCCGGAACTCGAAGCGCGCGATCGCCCACGCCGCCGCGACGCCGAAGATCACGTTGAGCGGCACCGCGACGAGGGCGGTCGTCACCGTGAGCCGGATCGCGGCGAGCGCGTCGGGCTCGACGACGGCGGCGAAGTAGGCGCCGACGCCGTCCTTGAACGCCTCGACGAACACCGTGGCCATGGGCAGGACCAGGAAGAAGCCGAGGAACGCCAAAGCGACGCCGATGAGGAGCCAGCGCACCCACGCGGGCTCGGCGGTCGCGCGGCGGCTCTTGGCGCCGGCGCGCCCGAGCCGCGCCGGGGCGGCGCCGGCCACCTACGCGGCCCTCTTGCGCCCGCCGCTCCAGGCCTGGAGGCGGTTGACGACGAGCAGCATCGCGAAGGAGACGACGAGCATGACCACCGCGAGCGCCGTCGCGCCGGCGTAGTCGTACTGCTCGAGCTTGGTCATGATGAGCAGCGGCGTGATCTCGGTCTTCATCGGCATGTTGCCCGAGATGAAGACCACCGACCCGAACTCGCCGAGCGCGCGGGCGAAGGAGAGCGCGAAGCCGGTGATCACCGAGGGCAGGATCGCCGGCAGGATCACCCGCCGGAACGTGGTCCAGCGCGAGGCGCCCAGGGTCGCCGCGGCCTCCTCCTCGTCGGCGTCGATCTCCTCGAGCACCGGCTGGACGGTGCGGACGACGAACGGCAGGCCCACGAACGTGAGCGCGATGACGACCCCGAGCGGGCTGAACGCGGCCTCGATGCCCGCGGCGTGCAGGTACCGCCCGACGAGCCCGTTCTTCGCGTAGATCGCGGTGAGCGCGATCCCGCCGACCGCCGTGGGCAGCGCGAAGGGCAGATCGACGAGCGCGTCGACCAACGAGCGCCCGGGGAAGCGATAGCGGACGAGCACCCACGCGACCACGACCCCGAAGACCGCGTTGAGCGTGGCGGCGATCGCCGAAGCGCCGAAGCTGAGCCGGTACGACGCGAGCGCGCGCGGCGACGTGACGATCTGCCAGATGCCCGACGCGCCCAGGCCCGCGCTCTTCAGGAAGATCATCGAGAGCGGCACGAGGACCACGATGCACAGGTACGTGACCGTGATCCCCATCGAGAGCCCGAACCCCGGCAGGATGCTGCGCCGGCGCCACGGCCGTCTCGCGCGGGGTCGAACGCGGTCCGCGCTTGGGCTCGAGCGGCCGCGAACGCGGTCCGCGCTTGGGCTCGAGCGGCCGCGAACGCGGTCCGCGCTTGGGCTCGAGCCGGGGCGTGACACGGGGCGGATCCTACTGGTCCTGGTAGATCTGGTCGAACACGCCGCCGTCGGCGAAATGGGCCTTTTGCGCCTTCTGCCAGCCGCCGAACACCTCGTCGACGGTGAAGAGCGACAGCTTGGGGAAGGTGCTCCCGCTCGCCGCGAGCGCCGCCTCGGAGCGCGGACGGTAGAAGTGCTTGGCGGCGAGGCGCTGGCCGTCTTCGGTGTAGAGGAACTGCAGGTACGCCTCGGCGACGGCGCGCGTGCCTCGCTTGTCGACCACCTTGTCGACGACCGAAACCGGTGGCTCGGCGAGGATGCTGACCGAGGGGACCACGACCTCGAGCTTGCCCTGGCCGAGCGTGCGCGCGGCGAGCAAGGCCTCGTTCTCCCACGCCACGAGCACGTCGCCGATCCCGCGCTCGACGAAGGTCGTGGTCGAGCCGCGCGCCCCGGAGTCGAGCACGGGGACGTTCTTGTAGATCTTCGCGACCAGCGCCTTGGCCTTGGCCTCGTCGCCGCCGCTGCGCCGGAGCTCGGAGCCCCAGGCGGCGAGGTAGTTCCAGCGCGCCCCGCCCGAGGTCTTCGGGTTCGGGGTGATCACGGCGACGCCGTCCTTGGCGAGATCGTCCCAGTCCTTGATCCCCCTGGGGTTGCCCTTGCGGACCAGGAAGACGATCGTCGAGGTGTAGGGCGCGCTGTTCTGCGGCAGCCGCGCCGCCCAGGTCGCCGGGACCAGGCCCCGTCCCGCGAGGGCGTCGACGTCGTAGGCGAGCGCGAGCGTCACCACGTCGGCCTCGAGCCCGTCGATCACGGCGCGGGCCTGCTTGCCCGAGCCGCCGTGCGACTGTCGGATCTTCACCTCCTGGCCCGTCTTCGCCTTCCAGCTCGCGGCGAACTCGCGGTTGACGTCCTCGTAGAGCTCGCGGGTCGGATCGTAGCTGGCGTTGAGCAGCGTCACCGATCCCCCGGCGCCCGCCGAACCCCTCGAGCACCCCGCGGCCCAGAGGAGGCCGATCGCGGCGAGGAGCGCGAGCCGCCGCCAGAGCGGCGCGAGCTGTCCGTGCTGGTCCATGGGGAAGTCCTTCGCCGCGCCGCTTGCTCGCCTCCGGCGCGCAGCCGGCGGCGACAGACGTCATAACGGACAATACGTCGTCATAGCGGACAGCTCAAGCGGATCATCCGTGATGCTGGACGGTCCCTCCGACGCGCCCATGCGCCGCGGACGGCCCCGTCACGCGTGGCGCTGCGCGTACGTCATGACCAGGTACATGACGACCTCGGCGTTGCCCGGGTTCTTGTACGAGTGCGGCAGGTCGGCGTCGAAGACGATCGCGTCGCCGGTCGCGAGCACGAAGCGCTCCGCGCCGAGGGCGATCTCCAGCGTGCCCGCCGCGACCACGAGGTTCTCGCTCGTGCCCGGAGGGTGGGGATCGGCGTGCTCGACCGCGAGCGGCGCGAGCCTGAGCTCGTAGAACTCGACGTTCCGCGGCCGATCCATGGGAAACAGGGCGCGCGACGAGAACGACCCGTCCTGCGAGCGCAGGATCCGGGCCCGCGCGAAGGACAGGACGACCGTCCCCGGGGCGCCGTGCTCGGTGATGAGCGCCGAGAAGGGCGTGCCCAGCGCCCGGGCGATCTTCCAGAGCACGTTGATCGTGGGCGTGCTCTGGCCCAGCTCGATCTGGCCGAGCATGGCGCGGCTCACGCCCGACGCCTTGGCGAGGCGCTCGAGCGAGAGGCCGCGCTCCGCTCGGAAGCGCTTCAGGTTCTTGCCGACGACGGGGGTGAGATCGGTGGCGGCGTCCTGCGCGGCGCTCGCGACGGGGGCGGTGATCGGCGGGGGTGCCGCCTCGGCGCGCGGCTCGGGCCGGTGGCTGCGGGTCCGCCGCGCGGAGACGCTGCGCTTCACCGGCGCCTTATCCGCCATGACGGATGGGAGGTCAAGGCGGGCGCCCGGCGCGGGCGCCCCGCCTCGGCGCGTCCTCTTCAGGAGGGATCGGGCACGGGATCGGTGCCGACGGCGGTGCCGGGCGTCGCGATCCACTGCCAGTTGTCGATGAGCGTCGTCGTGTCGAGGACGCCGTCGCCCGAGTCGTAGACGCTCCAGCGGATCACGATGTCCGTGTTCGGCTGGACGGGCGCCTTGGTGACGAGCCAATAGGTCGAGCCGTGGTCCTGGCCGAAGGCCTGGTCGGCGCCGAAGCCGTTGCCGATGAGCGACTGGTTGCCGAGCGAGCAGGTGAACGTCTTGCCGCCGGCGCTGCAGGGCGGGCCGCCCGCGCAGCCGCAGACCTCGAGGAAGGCGTTGTTGACGCTGACCGGGTTGCCCTGGCTGTCGAACGAGATGTTGCCGTCGTTCTGGCCCTGCGGCCACGGCGTCAGCTCGGCGACGAAGAAGTCGTTGTACTGGCTGCAGACGTAGCCCGGCCACTCGTAGGTGAAGAAGTTGAAGTCGAACGAGAAGCCCTGCGCGTTCGCCGGCGTGTGGATCTTGAGCTCGAGCCCGGTGCCGTCGTGCGGCGTGCCGGTGATGACGCCGGGGCACGCGGGCGACTCCTTCGGGAAGCCTTGCGGGCTGCCGCTGGTGTAGCCCTTGTCGTAGCCGCTCACGTTCTGGTAGCCGGGGTCCGTCGGCTGGCGCGCGCTGCCGCTCGACAGGCCCAGCATCCGGCCGCCCATCTGCACGTTCACGTTGGGCCCGAAGCCGCTGAGCATGCCGTGGCCGAGATCGAAGGTCGGGCTCGCGAACGGTTGGCCGTCGGGCTTGACCCACTTCGCCTCGACGACGCCCCACTCGCCGGGCGCCTCGACCTTCTTGCAGAGCTCGACGGCCCTGGCGCCGTCGAACGGATCCATCGAGGCGACGTCGAGCGCGCCGTCGCAGGGCTGGGGGATGTTGTCGACGGTGCCGTCGCAGTCCTCGTCGACCGCGGGGGGCGCGGCGCCTCCGCCGCCGCTGCCGTCGGTCGCGATGACCTCGACGGCGTTGGGGCTCACGTTCGGATCGCAGTCGTTGCAGTCGCCCTGGGTGATGCTGAAGCCGTCGCCGTCCTTGTCCTCGTCGGCGGTCGCGTCGCAGGTGCTGACGCCGCCGCCGCCGGTGCCGGAGGGACCGCCGTCGAAGCCGATGTCGCCTCCGTTGCCGTTCCCCGTCGAGCCGCCCTGCGAGGTGCCTGACGAGGCGTTGCCCGAGGTCGTGCCGCCGCCGCCTCCGAAGACGTTGGAGCCGTTGGTGGCGGAGCAAGCCGCCGCGGCGAACGCGAGCAGCCCGCTGACGCCGAGGAACATGACGGTGCGCATAAGACCTCCTGAAGAAGGATGGAGCGTGCGGCACCGGACAGCGCCGCGCCAGCGCGTTCAGACTATCGAGGACGTTTTCGTGCTTCAACCGCGATGGGCTCCGGCGGCCCCCCGGCCCGCGAGGGTTCGTCGGGGGCGGGTCGCGGCGGCGATCGTGGTAGAGTCGGCCGGCTCTCATGGCGAAGGCGCGAGCGCCCCAAAAGCGACGGCCTCCCGGCAGGAGGCTCGGGAAATCCGCCGCGAAGGCCGGCAAACGCGCGGCTTCGAAGCCCGCCGCGAAGGCGTCGCGGCCGAAGAAACCCGCGGCGAAGCGTGCGCCGTCGAAGGCGCCCGCGCCGGCGCGATCGGGCGCGCGCGGCGCGAAGGCGCGATCTCGGGCGGGCGCGGTGAAGACGCGGGCCGGGGCGGGCGCGGCGAAGACGCGGGCCGGGGCGGGCGCGGCGAAGACGCGGGCCGGGGCGGGCGCAGCGAAGACGCGGGCCGGGGCGGGCGCGGCGAAGGCGAAGACGAAGCCCAACCGCGCGACGGCGAGGCCCACGACCGCCGCGCGCGCGAACGCGCCGGGCGGCGAGGGCGCGAACACGAAGACCGCCGCGAAGGCGAAGCCCGCCGTGACGAAAGCGGCGCCCGCGCCGGTGCTCAGGCTGGAGCGAGCGTCGCGCCCGCCGCTCCGCGCGACCAGCCCCGCGAGCGTGGCGCGGCGAAGCGAAGCGCGGGCGCAGCTCCCGCCATCGCCCAGCAGCCGTCCCGCGCCCCACCTCGACTGGGACGACGACCGGCCCCCGCCCGTCGCCGCGCGGGGCATCGCCGAGGAGTCGCTGGTCCAGCGCTGGGTCGAGCGCGGCGACGAGCTCCTCCGCCGGCTCGCCCAGCACGGCGCGGCGCGCCACGAGTACCGCGCCGATCTCAAGGAGGGCCGCTTCGTCTGGCTCTCCCCCGAGGGGCGCGTCTCGGCCGAGGCGCACGCGCAGGTGGTGTGCAGCTGGTCGCGGAGCACGTCGGTCGTGGCGATGGCCTGGGCCGATCCGCTCGTCCGGCCCGCCGCGATCTCGCGCGTCGAGGGGATGCCGTCGGAGCGCGACGACGTCGACGAGGAGTCGGCGTGGCGCGTGGCGATGGCGGCGGCGGACGCCTGCGGCGCCGACTACCTCTACCGGGTGCCCACGCCGCACGCGTGGTATTTCGTCGCGCTGCGCGACCTCACCTTCACGCCGGAGCACGCCTCGTTCTCGCCGGGCACGCCGGTGGGGATGGTGCTGCGCGGCCTCTCCGAGACGCGCCAGGCGATCGCCTCGCGCGCCGAGCCCGCCGAGGTGGTCCGGAGCCGCCTCACCGACGTCGGCTCGAGCCTCCTCCATCAGGCGGACTACGCCTACCGCGACACCGACTGGGTGGCGCGGCTGGAGCGGACCGGCAAGCGCATGCTCCACCTCGCCGGCCGCCTCGCGCGGCCGACCTACGGCAGCGTCGCCGCCGGGCGCGCCGCCGACGAGTGGGTCGAGCGCGACGTCGCCGTCGATCTCATCGACGCCCTCTCCCTGCTCGAGGACGAATGGACCGCCTTCGTGTGAGCCGTCTCTTCGGGGCCGCCGCCGCCGCTGCGGTCCTCTGCTCGGCGCCCGGCGCCGCGAGCGCGACGACGTCGCGCTACGCGCTCTCGATGCTGCACTTCAACGTGCAGTACGTCGCCGGCGGGCTGGTCGGCTTCTCGCCCACGCCGGATCCGATCCTCGACCTGTCGGCCGAGCAGGTGGAGGACAGCATCGTGCGCGAGGGCTTCGAGCCGGTGCTCGACCTGTTCACCGCGCACCCGTCGTGGGGCGCCGACATCGAGCTTCAGGGATACATGCTCGACGTGCTCGCCGCGCGCCACCCGGCGGTGCTCGACAAGCTCCGGGCGCTCGCGGTCTCGGGGCAGATCGAGGTGGTCAGCTTCCACTACGGCGACCAGCTCTTCCTCGCCTACCCGGCCGAGGACTGGAGGCGCTCGGCGGCGCTGAACCGGGCCACGTTCGAGAAGCACGGCGTGCCGCTCTCCGGGACGGTGTTCTGCCAGGAGGGCCAGTCCGGCATCGGCATGGCGACGGCGATGAAGGACAACGGCTACGAGACGCTCGTCTGGCCGAAGAACCTCTGGTCGTACCAGCACGGCGAGGCCGAGCCCCCCGCGCCCGTCTACCGCTTCGGCGACGTGAAGATGGTGACCTCGCGCGGGACCTCGTGGAGCGACGGGCAGGACGACGTGGAGACGACCTGGTGGTTCGTCGACGACGGCGAGCTGCTCGCGACCGGCGATTTCGACCCGTACCTGCCCGAGCAGTTCAAGACGAACGACGCCGCGCTCGCCGAGACCGTGGCCCAGCTCTCCGACCTCGAGGCGCAGGGCTACGCCGTGACCACGGTGGGCAAGTACGTCGCCGCGCTCGAGGGGAAGGTGCCCCTCGCCGACCCGCCGCCGCTCCTCGATGGGACGTGGCAGCCGAGCTCGACCGACGGCATCCGGCGCTGGCTCGGAGGCTTCGGCCTCTGGTGGAAGGACGAGCGCGACAACGACGTGCGCACCCTGGGCGCGATGGCGCACCGCGAGCTGCTCGCCGCCGAGACCATCGCCGCCGCCGCGGGGCTCCCGGTCGAGGAGGAGATCGCGGCCGGCTTCCGGCTGCTCGCGATCGGGCAGGTCACCGACGCCACCGGCATCAACCCCTTCCGCGGCGAGGTCGAGTACGGCATCGCGCACTTCACCGAGATCCTGCGGCTCGCGCGCGACGTGATCGAGCGCGCCAAGGCGGAGCTCGGCAAGCAGCGCGTCGGGATCGACACGGCCTCCGGCGCCGTCGACGACAGCGCGGCCCCGCCGGCAGGCGCCTCGATCGACGCACCCTTCGCAATCGCCGTCCAGGCGGGCGACCGCCCGGTCGAGGAGCGCTGGACGTCCCCCGCGCCGGGGCACCTCGTCGTGACCATCGATTTCGGGCTCGGCGACGAGCGCGCGCTCTCGGTCCGCTTCCCCGGCGACGCGGGCGACATCGCGTACACGCCGGGGCTGCTCGACGAGGTGGTGCGGATGCCACGGAGCGCGTTCGTGTTCGACCACTTCGAGCTGGCGCTCTCGAACGGGCTCATCGGGCTCACCCCCGATCGCTTCGTGATCAAGGATCAGGCCGAGGTGCACGTCGCGGCGATGGTGGTGCCCGAGAGCGGGGACGTCCTCTTTCACGACGACACGCTCCCGGCGCAGGAGCCGGTGCGCTGGGTCTTCCACGTGACCGAGGGCGGCGAGGCGCAGGCGCTCGAGGTGGCGCGCGCGCTGAACCTCACCCCGAAGGTGTGGCGATGAAGCGCGCGACGGTCGGCCTCTGCGCGCTCGCGTTCGCTGCAGCCTGCGGCGACGGTCCCGTCCCCGAGCCCGCGAAGGCGGCACCGGGCGTCCACGTGCACGGCAAGCTCGCCGTCGACATCCGCGGCACGGTGGACGTGGCGGCCGACATCGACGCGAGCGGCACCGGGATCATCGCGCTCTCGTGGCAGAACGGCGACACGTTGGGCGCGCTCGGGTCGGCGACCGAGATCGCGGGCGCCGTTCGCCGCGACGCCTACGACGAGCACGGCGCCAGGGTGCTGGCCGCGAAGCTCTCGCTCCCGCCCGATCCCGCCGGCCTCTGCGGCGCCGAGCCGGTGTCGCTCGCGATCGCCCTCTACCAGCGCGGGGAGACGACGCGCGTCGAGGGCTCGCTCACCGCCTACTGCGGCGATCGCTTCTTCGGCGTGCCGGCTCGCATCTTCCGCCTGGCTGGCAACTTCGATCCGTAGCCACGGGCGAGAGGCCTCGCCGAGGCAGGCTCAGTCGCGAGCGGGGGCTCTGCCCCCCGCGCCCCGGACCGAAGAGGTGTCGGACCTCCGGGTTTCGAGGGCGTTGGTCGGACGATTGTCCGACGCCTCTTCAGCGCCGCGCGCGCGGACCGCCGAGCACCACGACGACGACGCGCCCGTCGTCGGCGACCCTGACCGGAGCGAGCCACCCGTCGCGCGCCGGCGGCTGGATGCGCGGCTCGCGAGCCCAGCCCGGCGGCAGCCAGGCATCGCGCGCGGCGGCCTGCTGCTCGGCGGCCTGGAGCTCGCGCGACGCGCCGAACCAGACGAACATCGCGATGAGCAGGAGCACCGGGCTGAGGAAGAGGCCGGCGAGCGCCAGCAGCACCGCCATGCCCTTGCCGACGCGCGCGGCGATGCGCGTCGCCTGCAGCGATCCGAGGCGCATGGCGAGGCCGGCGCGGAGCACGCGGCCGCCGTCCATCGGGAATGCGGGCAGGAGATTGAAGATGGCGAGCGAGACGTTCACCCACATGAGCCGGGCGAGGAACGAGCCGCCGATCGCGTCGAGCGGCGCGAGCGCCGGGATGTCGAGGACGCGGAGCGCGACGAAGAGCACGAGCGCGAGCGCGACGTTCACCGCCGGACCGGCGAGGGCGACGAGGAGCTCCTGCCGCGGGCTGTCGGGGAGGCGCTCGAGCCGGGCGACGCCGCCGATCGGCAGCAGCGTGATGTCGCGGGTGCGGATGCCGAAGCGCCGCGCCATCAGCGCGTGGCCGAGCTCGTGGAGCACGACCACCGCGAACACGCTCAGGGTGAAGAGCAGCGCGCCGAGGACGCCGAGCGCCGTCTGCCCGGCGAAGACGTGGCCGAGGGCGACCCAGCCGAGCAGCAGCGCGAACGTGGCGTGCAGGTAGACGCCGATTCCGGCGATTCGTCCGATTCTCCAGGACCAGCGCATGGGGGTGATTCGAAACCTCCGACTGGCACAACATGCGCACGGGCGGGATCTTCCACAAGGGCGGGCGGCGCTCGGAGCCGCGCCCCCTCCGCCGCGCGCTCGAGACGGTTTCGTCGGCCGCCTGCTACGTTGGGCGCTCACCGGCCGCGCCGGAGCACGGAGGACGAAGAGCATGAAGATCCGCTGGCTGGTTTGCATCGTTCTCGCCGCCCCTTGGATTCCCGCGGCGTGCAGCGACGAGGGAGAGGCGATGACCGGCACGAGCGCGCAGACGTCGACGACGAGCGGCGGCCCGGGCGGCACCTCGACCACGACGGGCGCGGGCGGGGCCGGTGGCGTGGGGGGAAGCGGCGCGGGCGGCGCGGGCGGCGCGGGCGTCGGCGGATCCGGCGGCGGGGGCGGCACGGGGCAAGGC
>CAYJPW010000118.1:0-34293 GCA_964372055.1 uncultured Polyangiaceae bacterium | reverse complement strand
TCGGCTTCGCCGCCCGGACACCCGCCCTCCGCTTCGCTCCGGTCGGGTCGATTGCCGCCCGGCTCGCGCGCGCCGCGGCGGGACAATGTCCCCGTCTCGCTGTGGAAATTCCCCCATGGGAGCCTCCGCCCCCCAGACGCCCGGGCCGGCCCGCTCGCCGGCGGGCGCTTCGGGTCGAATTTCCCTCACGGCGGAAGTTGACGATCCTGGAGGGTCGGTGGGACAGTCCGCCCGCGATGCCCAACCGCACTCCCTTCACGAGGTGGCTCGGCCCCTCCGTGCTTCTCCCCTTGCTCCTCGTCGGCTGCGGCGAGGCCGCGCCTCCGCCCAAGGAGCCCACCAGCGCCGGGGTCGATGCGACCGAGCAGCAGAACCTCGAGAAGAGCAAGGCCAAGATCGCCGACGCCACCCGGGCGCTCAACGCCAAGAGCTACGACAAGGCGCGCAAGCTCCTCAAGGAGGCGAGCGCGCTCGGCGTCGAGTCGCACCGCTTCGAGATCAGCGAGCTGCTCGAGAAGCTCGACAAGCGGCACGCGAAGCTCTGGGCGAACGAGACGACCGAGAAGCTCGACGCCAAGGACTGCGAGGGCGCCTTCAAGGATCTGGCCGCCCAGATCAAGGAGCTCGACAGCGAGGTCTTTGCCCGCGAGGTGCGCAAGCTGGTCGCCGCCGGCGCCCTCAAGTGCGTGCAGGCGGTGGTCGACGAGAAGACGGTCGCCGGGGAGTTCGCCGCGGCGCGCAAGCTGGTCGAGGCCGAGGACACGAAGGTCGTGCTCGGCGCCCAGGCCCAGAACAAGGTGGAGACCGAGCTCGACGGCACCATCGAGGAGGCGCTCAAGGGGATCGTCGCCGCCGACGTGAAGGCCAAGAAGTGGGCCGACGCGATGGCGAAGCTCGACGCCACGGTGAAGAAGGGCGACGCCGACGAGGCCCAGGCCGCCGCCATCCTCGAGGTGATCCGCGCGGCGATCGCGCCGGATCTGCAGGCGGCCGCGCAGAAGAGCACCGGCTCGCGCGACGGCCCCGCCACGCTCAAGCAGGTCGACGCGCAGATCAAGCTCGTGCGCTGGGAGCTCTTGCCGGCCGAGACGGCCGAGCTCGCCAAGGACAAGGCGCTCCCCGAGGGCCTTCGCCGGGCCCGGCAGGCGCTCGCGGTCTGGGTCGAGGCGCAGCGCGTCGCGATGAAGCCGCTGAAGAAGCCGGAGAAGCGCTGGACGCACGGCAAGGTGGCCCTCTTGCCCGCCGCGAACATGGCCGGCGAGTCCAAGATCGATCTCCAGCCCGGGACCGAGGTCTGGATCATCGGGCAGACCAAGGACAAGGCGCTCATCGCCGAGGCGAGCCCCGGCGAGGGCTCGCTCCCGACCCTGCTCGAGAAGGCGAGCGCGTGGGTGCCGGTCGACCGCCTCGCCAAGGAGCCGACGATCGACTGGGTCCCGCCCGACGATCAGCTCAAGGGCGTGCGCGTCTGGGGCCCGTTCCGGGCGCCCGAGACGGCGCTCGAGCTGGGCACGGTGACCGAGGTGAGCGGGGCCGACGTCACCGCCAAGCGCGTCACCGACGACAAAGAGGTGAAGGTCCCGCGCAAGTCGCTGCGCGGCGGCCGTCTCGCCGTCGGGACCAAGGTGCTCACCTTCTGCAAGGCGAAGGACGAGAAGGCGACCATCACCGAGGTGATGCCCGGCGGCCGCGCCGTGAAGCTCAAGTGCGACTCCGGCGAGCTCAAGGAGGAGACGCTCGCCGGCCTGCGCGCGCGCCCCGAGGACCTGCCGAAGTCGAAGTGACCTCGGCCGCCGCCGCGGGCGCTTGACTGTCGGTCCTGCCCGCCCAACCTTTTCGGCTCCGGTCCGCCGGCGTTCCGAGGAGAGCCATGCCCACCACGTACAGCGATCTCATCGCCGACGTCCGCAAGAGCATCCAGGTCGTCACCCTCGAGGAGATCAAGCGGCGGCTCGAGGCCAAAGAGCCGATGGTGCTCCTCGACGTCCGCGAGAAGGACGAGTTTCGCGCCGGCTACATCCCGGGCGCGATCTCGGTGCCGCGCGGCTTCCTCGAGATGCAGATCGAGCAGAAGGTCCCGGACAAGAGCGCGCCCATCGTCGCCTACTGCGCCGGCGGCGTCCGCTCGGCGCTCGCGGCCAAGACGCTCGCCGACCTCGGCTACACGCGCGTCGAGAGCGCGAACCCCGGCTTCGTCCGCTGGAAGGACCTCGGCTTCCCGATGGAGCAGCCGCCCCAGCTCAGCGACGCCCAGCGCGACCGCTACTCGCGCCACCTCCTCCTGCCCGAGGTGGGCGAGGCCGGCCAGGCCAAGCTGCTCGCGGGCAAGGTGCTCCTCCTCGGCGCCGGCGGGCTCGGCAGCCCGGCGGCGCTCTACCTCGCCGCCGCCGGCGTGGGCACGCTCGGGCTCGTCGACGCCGACGTCGTCGACGCCTCCAACCTGCAGCGCCAGGTCCTGCACGCGACCTCGCGCGTGGGCCGGCCCAAGGTCGAGAGCGGCGCCCACGCGATCCGCGATCTGAACCCGGACGTGAAGGTCGTCGCGTTCGAGGAGCGCATCGACAGCTCCAACGTCGAGCGCATCTTCGGGGGCTTCGACGTCATCGTCGACGGCTGCGACAACTTCCCCACCCGCTACCTCGTCAACGACGCCTCGGTGTTCATGAACAAGCCGGTGGTGCACGGCTCGATCTTCCGCTTCGAGGGCCAGGCGACGACGTTCATGCCCGGCAAGGGTCCCTGCTACCGCTGCCTCTACCCCGAGCCGCCGCCGCCGCATCTCGCGCCGAGCTGCCAGGAGGCCGGCGTGCTCGGCATCCTGCCCGGCGTGATCGGGGTCGTGCAGGCGACCGAGGCGATCAAGCTGCTCCTCGGCAAGGGTGATCCCCTGGTCGGGCGGCTGCTCACCTACGACTCGTTGAAGATGAAGTTCGGCGAGCTCCGGCTGCGCCGCGACAAGAGCTGCCCCCTCTGCGGCGAGCACCCGACCATCAAGCAGTACATCGACTACGAGGGGTTCTGTAACCTCGCGTAGCGCGCGCCGTCAGCGCGGGTAGCTCATCACGTCGCGCTTCGGGGGCCGATCGACGGCCTCGACGCGGCTGGTGACGATCTGCCGCTCCTCGCCGGTCGCCGTCTTGTCGGTGAAGTAGATGGCGTCGCCGGGCTGCGGATCGGCGACGTTGGGGATGACGGCGCCGTTCGAGTAGATCTTCACGCCGCCCTCCATCTTCAGGCAGAGGGCGATGTGCGCGGTGCGCCAGGTCTGCGACGCGCGATCGCGGACGGCGACGCAGACGCCGTCGCGCAGGTGGTACTCGGTGTTGCGGGTGCGGTAGACCTTGTGACGACGACGATCCCTGCCCTCGTAGCTCATGGTGCGTCCCTCGAGCGCGACGTTCGCACCGCGCGGGCGGTCTGGCCAAGTTCGCGCCGGCGCGCCGGCAGCATGGATCCCATCGGAGGCGCAACTTCTCGCGCGACCGCACACCGCATTTGTTCGCGCCGTCGCGCCTCTGACACGATCGCGTTCGAGAAACGAGATGGCGATCGAGCGCGGCCCGGGCCTCTGCAAAGTGAAGCGTGCTCCCCTGATGCGGCGGCGGACCGTCGCGCTGGTGGGGATCGAGGATGGGCCGCTGCGCGACGTGCTCGACGGAGCCGACGTCGTCAGCGAGGGCGGCTCGCGCGAGGAGGGCGAGGAGCTCGTCTACTACGGGAGCACCAACCTCCTCCTCGCTCCCACCTCGCGGGGCGGGACGGTGCCCGACGCGCGCCTCGGCGATCTGGCGCTCCTGCTCGCCCACGATCCCCACGTGCGCGTCCGCGCCGTGCGCGTGGCCCATCGCGAGGCGCTGGTCCGCGCGGCCGCGCCGCTCGGTCCGCTCCGCGCCGAGATGGCGGTCACGGCGACGGCGCGCGGGCTCGAGCTCGCCATCGACGTCATCGCGCGCGTGATCCTCGACCGCTCGAGCCGGCCCCGCCGCGCCACAGGCGGGCCCTGAGAGGTGGCGCGGCCGCGGCGCGACCGCGCACGCGTCGCGCGCACGCGGCTCTCCATCTCCGTCGCCGCGCTGCACACAATGTTTCCACAGGACGATCGCGCTTCGCGTCGCGATCCTCCTTCGCTGCCTCTTGACGCCCACGCGCACGTGGAGAACCACGTGCTCCCGGGCGACGTTCGATCCCCGACCGCGCGCATGAGCAAGAAGGACCGCCAAGCTCCCGACCCCGCCTCGGACAAGGTGATCCACGTCGTCTTCGGGCCCGGAGGCGGTCGCGTCAGCGAACGCCCCGCGCCGGTCGCCGACGGCGCCGCGTCCGAGGCCCAGGTCGAAGACGAGGCGCCCGCGGCGTCGTCGCGCGAGCCGGTGAGCGATCTGTTCACCGGCACCGAGCTCTCGCGCCTCCTCGGCATCTCGACGGGGCGCCTCCGCTCACTCGACCGCGCCGGCATCGTCGAGCCCAGCGGCCGGCGCAAGGGCCGTCGCGCCTACACCTTCTCCGACATCATCGCGCTCCGCGCCGCGCGCGACCTGCTCGCCCGCAAGGTTCGCCTGCGCGACGTGGCGCGCGCCATCGAGAAGATCCGCGGCGCCCTCCCCAAGGTGACCAAGCCCCTCGCCGAGCTCCGCATCGTCTCCGACGGCCAGCGCGTGGTCGTGAAGAGCGCCGCCGGCGCCTTCGAGCCGCTCACCGGGCAGATGGTCCTCGACTTCGACGTCAAGGACCTGCGCGACGACGTGGTCCGCATGCTCCGCCCCACCGCCGGCAAGGAGCGCGCGCGCACCGCGTACGATCTCTACGTCCGGGCCAGCCAGTTCGACGAGGACCCGGCGACGATGGACGAGGCCGAGGCGCTCTACCGCCGGGCGCTCGAGCTCGATCCGTGGCTCGCGATCGCGTACACGAACCTCGGCAACATCTGCTTCCGGCGCAACGACGAGGCGCAGGCCGAGGAGCTCTACCAGAAGGCGCTCCGCATCGATCGGACGCAGCCGGAGGCGCAGTACAACCTCGGGTACGTGATGCTCGAGAGGGGGCAGGCGGCCGAGGCCATCGATTATTTCCGCGGCGCGATCCACAGCGATCCCTGCTTTGCGGACGCGTATTTCAACCTGGCGATGGCGTACGAGCAGGTCGGCGAGCCGGCGAAGGCGCGGCCGTGCTGGCGGAAGTACCTCGAGATCGAGCCCACGGGGACGTGGGCGGAGATCGCGCGCAAGCATCTCTGAGGGGCTCGGCCGGCTCCCGCGGACCGCGACCGCGACCGGGACGACCGCGACGGCGCGCCGCGGTTGCCCAGAAGCCTTGACCCCTCGGCGGATCGGGTCCTTCATCAAGGGCATGGCACAGCGAGCTCTTGCGTGGGCGGCGCCGCTCCTCGCGGCGGTGCTGTCCGGGTGTGGAGGCGGAGGACAGGCGGAGCCGGCGCCGGTGGTTCCGAAGGCCACGGCGACGGTCGAGGAGCCGCCGCCCGAGGGGGACCTCTCGGCGACGCTCGAGGTGATCGCCGGGTCGCCGACCGAGATCCTCCTCGACGGCAAGCCCATCGGGAAGACGCCGATCAGCGGCTACAAGATCACGCCCGGCCCGCACGACGTCACCTTCGTCGACGAGGCGAACGGCAACCGCACCATGGGGATCGACGTCGCGCCGGGGGACGCCAAGACGGTGCAGAGCGATCCGGCCCCGGCGGCGAACGAGGCGATGAAGGCCGAGCCGGCGAAGAAGTAGTGCCGCGCGTCGGACCTGTCGGAAGGGATCGGAGGGCCATGTCGCGCGGCGCGGGGCGCGAAGCGCTCTCCGACGAGGGGAGCTAGCGGATGCGATCGGCCGGCGATCGCGTCGACCGCTACGTCATCGAGGGGGTCCTCGGGCGAGGCGGGATGGGCGAGGTGTACGACGCGCTCGACACGCGCCTCGGGCGGCGGGTCGCCCTCAAGCTCATCAGCGCCGGCGGCGACGGCCAGGCGAACGCGCGGATGCTGCGCGAGGCTCGCGCCGCGGCGTCGTTCGAGCACCCCAACGCGGTGACCGTGTTCGACGTCGGAGAGGCCGACGGCGAGACCTACCTCGCCATGGAGCTCGTGCGCGGCAAGCCGATGCGGGCGTACGTCGGCGATCCCGCGGTGCCCGTCGGCAGGCGCCTACGCTGGCTCTGCGACGCGGCGCGGGCGCTCGGCGCGGCGCACCGCCAAGGGATCGTCCACCGCGACGTGAAGCCTGACAACGTCATGATCCGCGAGGACGGCGCCGTGAAGGTGCTCGACTTCGGCATCGCGCGCCGGCACTCGACCATCGATCCGTCGGCGCCGACGGCGGTCGACGCCCCGCCGCTCCGGACGCTCACCGCCGACGGGGTCGTGGTGGGGACGCCGCTCTACTCGGCGCCCGAGCAGCTCCGGAGCGAGCACCTCGACGGGCGCGCCGATCAGTTCGCGTGGGCCGTGATGGCGTACGAGCTCCTCTCGGGCGCGCCGCCGTGGCGGACCGACGCCGACGGCGTCGCGCTCCTGGCGCAGATCCTCTCGTCCGAGCCGCCCCCGCTGGCCGGCAAGGCGCCCGATCTTCCGGCCGCGGTCGCGGCCGCCGTGCACCGCGCGCTCTCGAAGAAGCCCGACGATCGCTTCACCGACATCGACGAGGCGGCCGACGCGATCGAGCCCTTCGCCGACGCGAAGGTCGCGTCGGGGGTGCATGGCACGTCGGTGCGGCCTCCCGCGAGCGAGGCGGGGAAACCGGCGAGCACGCCGGTCGCGCGGCGGAGCACGCCGGCGCGGATCGCGCGCGGGACGGCGTGGGGGATCGTGGCGCTGCTCGCGGGGCTCGGCGGGCTCGTCGTCGCCGCCATCGTCGTCGGCGCGTTCACCGGGAACCTGCACGTCGACCTCGGGGGCAAGGACGCGGGAGCCGCCGGGCCGCTGGTCGTGCCGGCGCTCGCCTGCCGCGAGGCGAAGATCGAGGGCGAGGGCGCGAGCCCCGAGCTGGCGCGCGCCATCGGCGTGGGCGCGTGCGCGCGCCTCGCGGCCGGCGTCGGCGTCGAGTGGAGCGCGCCCGATCCGGCGCCGCCGGTCGAGGTCGCGGCGCGCCTCGCGCAGGGCTCGGCCGAGATCGAGCTCGCGGTGGGAGGGCGCCGCGCCACGGGCAAAGGCGCGACGCCGGTCGACGCGATCACCGCGGCCGCGGCGACCCTCGAGGCGGAGCTCGCGCCGCCGCCGGTGACGGCCGAGCAGATCGCCGCCTGGGGCGCGCCCGACGCCGAGGGCGCGCGGCGCATCGAGCGGGCCTGGCGGCGGATGGTGCTCAACGTCTCGAAGAACGACGAGGCCGAGGTCGCGAAGCTGCTCGAGGCGTACCCCGAGTCGCCCTGGTCGCACCTCTTCGCCGCGCTCATCGGCCTCGACGGGACCGACGCGATCCGCGAGCACCGCGATCGGGTCGTGGCGCTCGCGGGCAAGCTGCCGCCGGCGCGCGCCCACGGCGTCGAGGGGCTCGTGCGCGTGCTGCGCGGCCCGTCCGAGC
This sequence comes from uncultured Polyangiaceae bacterium, assembly GCA_964372055.1. Classification (GTDB taxonomy): domain Bacteria; phylum Myxococcota_A; class Polyangia; order Polyangiales; family Polyangiaceae; genus CAYJPW01. The sequence goes on along the minus strand of CAYJPW010000118.1, from coordinate 26,769 downwards.
GCAAGGAGGGGCTGCGGCTCCTGCGCCAGGCCTACGCCGAGGCCCCGGACGACGCCGACGTCGCCGGACTCTTCGCGGCCATCACCATCAACGTCGGCACGCCCGAGGAGGGGTTCGCCGTCGTCGACCGGCTCTACGCGCGCTTCCCCACCCGCTCCATCGTCCCGCTCCGCAACGCCGTCACCGCCGCCCAGGATCGCGATCTCGAGCGCGACGCGCGCTACGTCGAGCGGCTGGTGAAGACGCTGCCCGAGACCTTGGCCTGGGACGTCTCGATCCGGCAGAACATCCTCTCGGGGAAGCTCGATGAGGCGCGGGCCGCGCTCGCGTTCGGCGAGCGCTTCGGCCTCAGCGGCAGCTCGGCCGACGCGGCCGGGCTCGATCTGACCCGGAGCTGGGTCGAGCTCGCCGCGCTCGAGCCGCGGGCCGCGCGCGAGGTCGCGGCGCGCTCGCTCAGCGATCCGCGCATCCAGGTCTCCGCCGGCGGCGCCGTCTGGACGATCGCGAGCTACTACGCCGAGGGCCGCGTGGGCGACGGGCAGTCGGCGCTGGTGCGGGAGGTCCAGCGCCAGCGCTCGAACGGCAGCGCGCTGCTCGCCGCGCGCCACATCGCCGCCGAGCTCCGGCGGCGGCGCCTGCTCTCGCAGCCGCCTCCCGGCGCCGATCTCCTCGAGTTCGCGCGGAAGACGGTGACCGAGAGCAAGGAGCTCGGGCCGGCCCACCTCGCGCGGGTCAAGACGGAGCTCGCGCTCGCCGCGGCCGGCAAGGACCCGCGCGCCGCGAAGCGATCGCTCGAGGCGGCGCTCGCCGAGATCGAGGCCGCGGCCGAGCAGGCGTCCGAGGGCGACCGGACGACGCGCGACGGCATCCTCGTGCAGACAGTGCCGCTCGTCCGCGCGGCGCGAGGGCCGGCCGAGGCCGCGAAGCGATGGCGCGAGACCGAGCACGCGCCCTTTCGTCTCCGGCGCGGCGCGGCGTTCGACGCGGCGCTCGCGCTCGAGGCCGCCAAGGACCGGGGCGAGGCCGAGCGCGCGTTCCTCCTGGCGACCGACGCCTCCGACATCGAGTGGTCGTCCCTGGAGATGGTGGCCGCGTACGCGCGCCTCGGCGAGCTCTACCGCGCCGCCGGGCGCGGCGCGGAGGCCCAGCGGGTCGAGGGCATCGTCGCCCGGGTCTGGGCCAAGGCGGACCCGGGCGTGCGCGAGGCGATCCTCCGCCTCTGAGGCGCTCCGACCCTTGACCGGGAGAATGCGGCGCCGCGGTGCCGTCCCTGCCCGATCCCTGTCGGATTTCATGAAAACGTGTAAGCTCCGCGCCCCGTGAGCGAGAGGACACTCTCCCGGCAGCTGGCGACGAGCATCGTCGAGGCGCTCAAGCGCGACGGGCACATCCTCATCGTCAAGGGTGGCTCCGAGGCGCTCGTCCGCGAGCTCGAGGCGCGGATGGCGGAGCACCTCGCGCGGATCATCCCGCGGCTCGGGCCGCGCACCGTCGTCGGCGAGGTCACCAGCACGTTCGGCGACGAGGCCATCGACGAGGCGGTCGAGGACATGGTCTCGACGCTCGCCGAGGGCCTGATGGACTCGGATCACGTGGAGGACGTGTTCGCCGAGGACAACGTCATCCGGCGCGACATCTTCCGCGCCGTCCGCGACGCGCTCCTCCGCCCCGCGACCGCCGAGCTCGTCGAGGAGGAGGAGCCGGCCGGGCCCATCTCGGTCCGCCTCGAGACGCTCGGCTACGTCGCCTCGACGGTCGCGCGCAGGGCCGACACCGACACGCTCAAGGACGCGCTCGAGCGCGCGGCGCTGGCCGCCGAGGGCCAGCTCGCCTCGTACGACGCCAAGGCGCGCGAGGCGACCTTCACCGTCACCACCGGCGATCCGGACACGCGCCTCGAGATCGAGGAGGCGGTCGCCGACGAGCTCGCCGATCTGGTCGACATGGGCCTCGTCGACCTGCCGACGATCGAGCGCACCGTCGAGCTCGCGCGCGAGGTGACGCCTGCCGAGCGCCCGGCCGTCCGGCCGCGGATCGACGCGGTCGCCGCCAAGACGCTCAGCATCGCCGGCTGCGGCGCGAGCTGGGAGCTCGTCGGGCCGCGCGCGATCAAGGTCGTCCTCACCCCGCTCTCGGAGCAGGACGGCAAGGCCGTCGACCACCACGCCGCGCTCTTCGCGCGCGAGGTGAACGCCGTCCTCGGCGCCGAAGCCCCTGCCCCGCCCGCGCGCGCGCCGGCCGCCGCGCCCGCCGCCGCGCCCCCCTCGTCGCGCCGCGCGCCCGCGAGCGCGAAGGCCGCGCAGCCCCCGGCGCCCGACCAGGAGGCCTCGGTCTCCGACGAGGCCGAGCGCCCCGCGAAGAAGGCCGCCGCGAAGAAGCCGGTCGCCGCGAAGAAGCTCGCGACGAAGAAGCTCGCTGCCCCGAAGGCGGCGGCGCCGAAGGCACCGGCGGCGCCGAAGGCGGCGGCGCCGAAGGCACCGGCGGCGCCCAAGGCGGCGAAGAAGGCGTCCGAGCCGCCGGCCTCGAAGAAGGCCCCCGCCTCGAAGAAGGCCCCCGCGGCGAAGAAGACGGCCGCCAAGAAGCGCTGAGCGAGCACGAGCGACCGCGAAGCGGATCGCGGCCGGCTCGGGCGCTACCGCGCCGGCGTCGGCCGCTCGTAGACCCAGATCACCGGCACGCCGTCGAGCCCGGCGACGTGGTCGGGCCTCGCCGTGCCGAACGCGATCCACGCCTGGTACTCCTGGCCCTCCATGTGCGGCTCGTGGTGGTAGAGGCCGTACTGCGCCTCGGCGATCGACCACACGGCGCGCAGGTCCTTGCGGAGGCGGCCGTCGCGCTGGAGCATCTCCCACGAGGCCGCCGCGGTGTCGTGCGGGTAGACGGTCGCGCCGCGGGGCGCCTGGTTCAGGTAGCCGGCGACGGCGCCGGTCGTGTAGCCCCAGAACGAGCGGTTGAGGCCGAGCGTCGCCGCGCCGGCCGCGCCGCCCACGAGCGGCGTGTAGCTGCCGAGGCCCCAGGGGTGGGCGCGCGCCGTCTCGACGATCGGCGCGACCGCGACGGCGGCGCCGAGGAGGACCTCGGGCAGCGGCCCCCGTCCGAGGCGCGCGACCTTGCCGCGCAGCGCTCCGCGCCGGGAGGCGAGCCGCCACTCGCGCCGCAGCGACGTCACCGCGCCGGCGAAGGCGACCCCGGCGAAGAGGCAGAGGAAGGGGTAGGCCGTCATCCAGTGCTTGGTCCCGCCGAAGATCGGCGTCTTCGGCGAGAGCCAGGCGACGTAGTTGATGAGGAGGCCGCCGAGCCAGAGCAGATCCGTCGATGCCCGGTCGACCGCGGGAGCGCGCGCCGCCGCCGCCCAGCGGGGCGCGGGGCGCCCGACGAGCGCGCTCGCGCCGGCGACGAGGCGCGCCAGCGGCCAGCGCAGCCGCGAGCGAGCCCGGAGCCAGAGCCCGGCGGCGAAGAGGCAGAGGGTCACGATCGGCACCGTGGCGGCCGTCATCACCGGCGCGTAGGCGCGCGGCATCGGCGGCTTCCAGTAGGTCGGGCCGAGGAACTGCATGTTGTAGTAGTCGTGCTCGAGGTGGAACCTCGCGTAGCCCGCGAGGCGCGGGAGCGTGTCCCGCCAGATCCACGGCCAGAGCGCGTAGAAGACGAGCGGCCCCACGGTCAGCATGCAGGCGAGGGCGGCGAGCGCGCGCCTCCCCTGCCCCGGCGCGCGCGATCCGAGCAGGCGCGCGCGGAGCTCCATCACCGCCGCGTGCGTAAGGCACAGGAACGGCAGGAACCAGGCGTTGTGCTTGGTGTCGAGCGCGAGACCGAACGCGAGCCCGGTGAGCAGCGGCCAGGCGATCCCGCCGCGCTCCAGCGAGCGCCAGTAGGCGTAGGCGCAGAGGAGCCACAAGGTCACGATGGGCGCGTCGAAGCAGGCCAGGTGCGCGTGGTAGAAGAAGTGCGGCATCGCGCCGAGCAGCACGGCCGCGGCGACGCCCGCCGCGCGACCCCGCGCCCGCGCGCCCCAGAGGTAGACGAGCCCGACGCCGAGGCCGGAGAGCACCATCGCCGGGAAGCGGTAGCTCGTCCCCTCCACCGCGAAGAGGTGCCAGCGCTTGAAGAGCACGAGGTGCGAGAGCGCGAACAGCGACTTGATCAGCGCCGGGTGCTCGTGGTTCACGCTCCAGGCGCCGTCGAGCGTGCGCCGCTCGAGCGCCAGCGTTGGCGTCTTCCAGAGCGTCTCGAACCACCGCTCGTAGCTCGACGCCGCCTGGAAGTAGAAGCCCTCGTCGCGGGCGTAGCCGAGCCCGTCGACGGTGCGGACGAGGAGCAGCGCGTAGAAGAAGGCGAACGCGAGGGCGATCAGGTGGTCCCGCCCCCAGCCGTCCCGGCGCGCGGGAGCGCCCGCCGCGCCCGGAGCGGGCGCGACGCGGTACGGGCTCGACCGATCGCTCATCGGGTGTCCGCCTCGAAGCAGTAGTGGCGGTGCTGGTGGTTCGGCGTGGTGACGGCGAACTCGACCTCGGCGCTCGGCGCGCCCGCGTGCGCCCCGAGCGGCAGCTCGAACGAGGACCAGCCGTCGCCGTCGGCGTGCGTGGCGCGGCCGATCTCCTCGCCGTCGACGCGCACCGTGAGCGTGACCGGCGCGCCGGCGCGCTCGCGCTCGATGATCCAGTACATGCCGTGGTGGCCGCGGATCACCTGGCCGAGCGGCACGCCGTGGAAACGGGTGACGAGCTCGCCCTTGGCGAGCGGGTGCGACCAGAGGCAGCGGCGCGGCCGCCAGTCCTGATCGGCGATCACCGTGACGCCGACATTGAAGAAGGGCCCGCCCGGGCACTCGAAGCGCTCGCGCGGGAACGTCGGGTGCCCGCCGAGGCCTCCGGACATCACGCGCGCGTTCGGGTTCCACGGGCAGTCGACGGGCGGCGTGGTCCCGCGGACGTCGGCGAAGGGCGGCCGAGCGTGATCGACGAAGTCGAAGACCAGGTGCGCCGGCGACGGGTTCTCGAGCCGCCGGATCACGAACTTGCCCTGCTCGCGCCGCTCCGTCTCGCGCCAGCCGGCGAGCTCGGCCGAGCGCTCGCCGAGGATCGAGATCTCGAGCGCGCCCGGGTAGCGGCTGGCGTCGGGGCGCGCCTGCTCGGCGATGGGCATGAGCTCGTCGCCGAGGCCGTGCCGCGCGAGCGGCTCCGCCCACGGCGGCGCCATCACCACCGGCTCGCCCTCGCGCTTCATCGCGCGGACGGCGCCCTCGAGCTCGGCGTACGCCTCGAAGCTCGGCGGGCGGCGCGCGAAGTACCAATGCGCGCCGAGCTCCCCGACGCCGAGGAGCGGCAGCGCCGCGAAGGCGAAGCGACGCCAGCGCCTCACGCCCGCCCCTCCTCGATGCGGCGCTCGCGCCGGCGCCGCGCAACCAGCACGGCGAGGGCGGCGGCGGCGAGCGCGAGCCCCGCGGCGAGGTGCGGCGGGCGGTAGCGGAAGGTGACCGTGCGAGCGCCGGCGGGGAGCCGCACCGCCAGCGTGTCGCGCACGTTGACCACGGGCGCGTCGGCGCCGTCGACCGAGGCGCGCCAGCCCTCGTCGAAGTTCATGTTGTAGACGAGCAGCGCGCCCTCCGGGGCCGGATCGAGCTCGACGACGGCGCGGTTCGGGCTCCAGGCGGCGAGGCGCGGCGCGGGCGCGGGCGCGCCGCCCTCGAGGTGCACCTCGCCGCGGTAGGCCGGATCGCCGACGGGCTTGGCGCCCCGGCGATCGAACGGCGGGGCGCCGTAGCAGTTGATGACGCCGGTGTTTCCCAGCATCGCGAGGTACATGGGCCCGGCCCAGTCGCGCTTCTTGTACTGGAAGGGCGGCTCCTGCTCGAAGTGGAACGCGCGCCCCGCGGGGATGGGCGGCGCCACCATCCACATGGCGTTCGCCATCGGCTTCTGAGCGACGCCGGCGACGTCGATCGCCAGCCAGAGCACCAGCACGCCGGCCGCGAGATCGAGCCAGGGCGCGCGCAGGCTGCGCCGCTCGATGGCGCGCCCGAGCCCGGCGGCGGCGACGACGCCGAGCACCAGGACCGCCGGGTAGAGGAAGCGCGAGGGCACGTGCTGCGAGCGGAACACCGGCGCGTGCTCGTGGAGGAGCGTCCACGGCGCGTAAGGGTGGAACGCGCCGAAGCCGAGCGCGACGAAGACGAGGCCGACGAGCTTGAGCGCCGCCTCGCGCTTGCCCTGCACGAACACGAACGCCACGAGCAGCACCACGACGCCGGCGGCGGAGACGTAGATGCCCCACTCGTGCCAGCCGTAGGGCGCCACCTTCGCGGGCCTCGAGTAGAAGGCCTGGTCGCGCGAGGTCAGCATCGAGAGGAGCGCTCCGAGGTCGAGCGTCTCCCTCGACTCGATGAGGCGCGGGGCCTTGCCGAAGGTGTCGAGCATCGGCAGGAGCTTGGGCGCGGCGAGGCCGATCGCAGCCAGCCCGCCGCCGGCGAGGGTGACGAGCGGCCGAAGCGAGCGCTCGGCCGCGGCGAGGACCAGCGCGTAGAGGCCCAGCGCCAGCACCGTGTGCGGCAGCGGGTAGATCCCGCCCGCGTAGACGAGCATCGCCAGCGAGCCGGCGAGCAGCGCGAGCTCGCGCGTGCGCGCGCCCCGGAGGCGGGCGCGCTCGAAGAAGAAGAGGCACCACGGGAGCCACGCGTACGCGAGGTGCCAGGTGTGGCCCGACGCTGTCTGCAGGCCCCAGCGCCCGTTCACCGCCCAGAGCGCCGCCGCGAGCGCGCGCGCCGCGTGGCTCTTGGTGAACCGACCGGCGAACGCGTACGCGCCCGCGGCGCCGAGGAGCCCCATTCCGAGCACCTCGACGCGGAGCGCCAGGCTCACCGGCAGGAGCAGGTACGCGAGGAGCCAGGGCGACACCAGGACCGTGTCGGCCTCGACGTAGCCCCACGCCGGAAAGCCGCCGCAGGCGTAGGGGTTCCAGAACGGCAGCTCGAAGTGCTCGAGCAGCGACTTCTTCACCAGGTAGCGGTGCGCCGTCTGCGAGTCCCAGTCGTGGAAGCCGAAGGTGGTCACGTCCTTCCACCACGGCGCCGTCACCGTGAACGCCATCGCCAGGAGCGTCCCCCACGCGAGCAGCCGGGCCGCGGAGGCCCACGGCCGAGCTCGATCGAACGGGGACCACCAGGCGCTCACCGGGCGGGGACGATAGCAACAAATCCGCGGACGGCGCCCGGCCCGTTGTGCCATAAGGCCCGCGATGCTCGCGCCGCTCCGCGAGGCCCTCTTGCGCTACCACCACCGCGCCGTGCACCTGCCCCGCGTGCGGCGCGTGGCGCGGGCGCTCGCCCGCCAGGTCGGGCGGGCCGAGTCGGTGCTCGACGTCGGATGCGGCGACGGGACCATCGCCAGGGACGTCGCCGCCGAGGTGGGCGCCGCCCGCGTCGAGGGCGTCGACGTCAAGGTGCGGCCCGAGGTGGCGATCCCGTGCCGCGAGTACGACGGCGAGCGCCTCCCGTTCCCGGACGGCGCCTTCGAGGCGGTCCTCGTCGCCGACGTGCTCCACCATGCCGCCGATCCGGAGGCGGTTCTCCGCGAGTGCCTGCGCGTCGCCTCGCGCGTGGTCGCCGTGAAGGACCATTTCCAGTTCGGCTGGGCGTCGAAGAAGATCCTCCTCTGGATGGACCAGGTCGGCAACGCCGGCCCGGGTGTCCTGGTCCGCGGCGAGTACCTCGCCCCGGCCGACTGGATCCGCCTCGTCACGCGCGCCGGCGGGCGCCTCACCGGGCTGGAGTGGCCGCTCCGCATCCACGACTACCCCTTCCGCGTGGTGACGCGCGACGCGCTCCAGTTCGCGGCGCGCCTGGAGAAGCAAGGATGAGATCGCTCGTCGTCGGAGGCGCCGGCTTCATCGGCAGCCACATGGTCGATCGCCTCGTCGAGCGCGGGCCGGTCACGATCTACGACAACCTCTCGGTCGGCTCTCGGGACTTCGTCGCCGATCACCTCGCCTCGGGGCGCGCCGTCCTGGTCGAGGCCGACGTGCTCGATCTCGAACGCCTCGGCGCCGCCGTCGCCGGCCACGACCTCGTCGTCCACCTCTCGGCCAACCCCGAGGCGCGCTGGGGCCTCGAGCGCCCGCGCCTCGATCTCGAGCAGGGAACCATCGCCACCTTCAACGTGCTCGAGGCGATGCGTCGCGGCGGCGTGGGCCGGCTGCTCTTCTCGTCGTCGGGCACGGTCTACGGCGACACGCCCGAGGTCTGCGCCGAGGGCGATCTCGGATCGTTGCCGATCTCGCTCTACGGCGCGAGCAAGCTCGCCGGCGAGGCGCTCGTCAGCTCGTTCGTCGAGTGCTTCGGCCTGCGCGCGTCGATCTTCCGCTTCGGCAACGTCGTCGGCCCCCGCGGCACCCACGGCGCGGCCCTCGACTTCCTGAGGAAGCTCGAGGGCAAGCACGACGAGCTCGAGGTCCTCGGCGACGGCTCGCAGTCGAAGCCGTACCTCCTCGTCACCGACTGCGTCGACGGGATGCTCTTCGTCCTCGACCACGGCCCCGGGCCGCTCGACGTCTACAACCTCGCGCCGCCCGACATCACCAGCGTGGCCCGCATCGCCGAGCTCTGCGTCGCCGCCTCACCCTACCCCGGCGCGGCGATCCGCTTCACCGGCGGCTCGCGCGGCTGGCCCGGCGACGTGCCGCGCTCGCGCATGAGCCCTGCCAAGCTCGCTGCGCTCGGCTGGAAGGTGCGCCACACCAGCGACGAGGCGGTGCGGCGCGCCGTCGAGGCGCTCGCGCCCGAGGTCTTCCCGCGCTGAGCGTCATTCGCGCGCGGGGGCGCTGCCCCGCGCCCCCGGACTCGAGAGGCGTAGCTCGGGCGAATGTCCGGACACCTCTTCAGCCGCCGTCGGCTTCGACTGGAAGAGCCGGCTCCGGCTTGCGCCGAAGCGCGTAGACGCTCATCCCGAGCGCGAGCAGGCAGCAGGCTGCCGCGGCGGCGCTCGGGGCGATGCTCGGCGGGCTCGCGTCCTTGGCCGCGACCGAGACCATGTGCTGGATCGCGCCGGCGAGGCCGAGCGCGCTGCCGGCGACGGCCAGCCGCGGGCGCTCCCCCATGATCGACGCGGCGCTCGCGAGCTCGAGGAACCCGAGCACGAGGAAGACCACGCCGGTGACGACGAGCTCGGTCACCTTGGCGTTCGCGGCCGCGATCTGCTCGGCGCTCTGGTAGGCGCTCGGCTCGCTGGGGACGAAGATGCCGCCGATGAGCCCCGCCGCGGCGGCGATGAAGCCGACGATGCCGCTGTGGCCGGCGGCGTAGAGGAGCGCGAGCGCGGTCACGAGGCGAGGCCCGAGGGTCACTGGCAGGTCCCTGCCGCGCAGGTCGAGTCGAAGCAATCGGCCTGCACCAGGCAGGTCATGCCGACGGTGCAGCCCTCGCAGAGCGGCCCGCCGCAGTCGAGGTCGGTCTCGCCGGCGTCCTGGATGGCGTTCGCGCAGGTCGCCGCGGGCTGGCAGTGGGTGCCGTGCCCCGGCTCGGCTTCGCAGATCCCGGTCGTGCAGTCTTCGGGGCCGAAGCAGTCCTTGTCGGGGCGGCACTGCGGGCAGGGCCCGCCGCAGTCGAGATCGCTCTCGAGGCCGTCGAGCTGGCCGTCGGTGCAGGTCGGATCGCAGGTCTTCGAGACCGGGTTGCACGAGCCGCCCTTGCAGTCGGCGTCGACGAGGCAGAAGTGGAACGCGAGGCACGGCGTGCACGCGCCGCCGCAGTCGTAGTCGGTCTCGGTCCCGTTCTTGGTGCTGTCGAAGCACGTGGGAGCAGCGCACGTCTCGGCGCCGGGCGGCCCGGCGCACACGCCGCTGGTGCAGTCCTCGGCCACGGCGCACGGCGTGCCGTCGGGGCACGGGCAGCCGCCGCCGCAGTCGACGAGGACCTCGCCGCCGTTCTTCACGCCGTCCGAGCAGCTCGGCGCGGCGCAGAGGCCCGCGCCGCAGACGCCGCTCGTGCAGTCGGCGGCCGCGCCGCAGCCGAGCCCGACGCCGCACGGGTCGCAGGGCCCGCCGCAGTCGGTGTCGCTCTCGCCGCCGTTCTCGACGCCGTCGAAGCACTCCGGGGGCAGGCAAGCGCCCGCCGCGCAGACGAGGCTCTCGCAGTCGCTCGCGGCGGCGCAGGCGTCGCCGGTCGCGCAGCGCGGGCACGAGCCCGGTCCGCCGCAGTCCACGTCGGACTCGGACCCGTTCCGCACCGCGTCGTCGCAGGCGGCCGATTGGCACAGGCCGCCCGCGCACACCGAGCTCGCGCAGTCGCCGGCGGCGCCGCAGGCCGCGCCGTCGCCGCAGGGCGCGCAGACGCCGCCGCCGCAGTCGACGTCGGTCTCGGCGCCGTTCGCGACGCCATCCGCGCAGGTGGGCGCGGGCGCGCACGTCCCGCCGGCGCAGGTCGCGCTCAGGCAGTCGCCGTCGACGAGGCAGCCCGAGCCCACCGCGCACGCCGGGCACACCGGCCCGCCGCAGTCGACGTCGGTCTCGGCGCCGTCCTCGAGAGCGTCGCTGCAGCTCGGAGCGCAGACCCCGCCCTCGCACAGCGCGGTCGCGCAGTCGGCCGAGGCGGCGCAGGGCGCCCCGGCCGGGCAGAGCGTCGGGCAGACCGCGCCGCAGTCCACCGCGGCCTCGCCGCCGTTCGCCACGCCGTCGGCGCAGGTCGGTTCGGCGCAGGAGCCGCCCTCGCACACGCCCGAGGGGCAGTCGGCGCCCGAGGCGCAGCCGGCGTCGGGGCACGGCGCGCAGTCGCCGCCGCAGTCCACGCCCGTCTCGGCGCCGTTCGCGACGCCGTCGACGCAGGTGGGCGCGGAGGTCGAGTCGACGCCGGGCGCCGGGATCGGCAGGTCGGTGCACGCCGTCACGAGCGCCAGCCCGGCGGCGGCGGCGGTCAGGATCGCGTAGCGAGGCCGCATGGCGCGCTCATTCTACTCCCGCCCGGCACGATCCCGCTCCCCTCCGGTCCGACCTGGAGCCTCACGTGCACGAGCGCCGCGCCTCGAAGCGGTCGAACGCGATCGCGCGGGACGCACGGGGAGGGCGCATCCCGGCGCCGCGTGTCGGCGTCCTCACCCTCGCCGCCGCCGGGCGACTCGCCGAGGCGGCGCTCGCGGGCCCGTCCGGCGTGTCGGCGCTCGCGTCGCTGGCCGGCCTCGCGGGCGCTGGCGTGGACAGCGGGCGCGCCGCGGCTAGTATCGCGGCCGTGACGACGACCTTGCAGGCGGTGGTGCTCGCCGGCGGCCTCGCGACGCGGATGCTCCCGCGCACCGCGACGACGCCGAAGCTCCTCCTCCCGGTCGCCGGTCGCCCCTTCGCGGCCTGGCTGCTCGAGCGCCTCGCCACCTCCGGCTTCGGCGACGTCATCCTCTGCATCGGCCACCTCGGCGCCGAGATCCGGCGCGCCCTCCCCGAGGGGAGGGCCTACGGGGTCGACATCCGCTACGCCGACGAGGGCGAGCAGCGCCTCGGGACCGCCGGAGCCCTCAAGAACGCCGAGCCGCTCCTCGCGCCCACGTTCCTGGTGACCTACGGCGACTCGTACCTGTCCTTCGACTACGCGGCCCCGCTGCGCGATCTCGACGCGCACCCCGCGGCCAAGGGCACGATGGCGGTCTACCGGAACGTGGGGCGCTTCGAGCCGTCCAACACGGCCGTCGCGGGCGACACGGTGGCGCGCTACGACAAGACCGCCGGCCTCTCCGGCGATCCGTCCCTCGATCACATCGACTACGGCGCCACGGCGCTCCGGCGCGAGATCATCGCCGCGCTGCCCGAGGGCCCGCGCGGCCTCGACGAGGTGCAGCGCGCCCTCGCCGCCGACGGATCGCTCCGCGCCCACCTCGTAAGCGAGCGCTTCTTCGAGATCGGCTCGGAGCATGGCCTCGCGGACCTCGAGATCGAGCTCCGCAAGCGCCAGTCGCCCACGGTGAAGACCCGGCGCGGGGGCCCGGCGTGATCGTCTCGCGCGCCCCGGTGCGCTTCTCGCTCGGCGGCGGCGGCACCGATCTGCCCGCGTACTCGAGCCGCTTCGGCGGCTACCTCGTCTCCGCCGCGATCGACAAGTACATCTACGTCGCCGCCAGCAAGCGCTTCTACCAGGACATCCGCCTCGCCTACTCGAAGACCGAGATCGTCCCGTCGGTCGACCGGATCGAGCACCCGCTCTTCCGCGAGGCGCTGCGGATGACCGGGATCGACCACTCGATCGAGCTCGTCAGCGTCGCCGATCTCCCCGCCAACTCCGGCCTCGGCTCCTCGAGCTCGTTCACGGTCGCGCTGCTCAACGCGCTCCACACCTACAAGCGCGAGTTCGTCTCCTCGCGCCAGCTCGCCGAGGAGGCCTGCGCCATCGAGATCGATCGCCTCGGCGAGCCGATCGGCAAGCAGGATCAGTACATCGCCGCCTTCGGCAACGTCACCGCCTTCACCTTCGGCACCGACGGCTCGGTCCAGGTGGAGCCGGTCCCCGCCAAAGACGAGGTCCTCGACGAGCTCGAGTCGAACCTGGTCATCGTCTACTCGGGCATCGAGCGCCCCGCGCGCGTCGTGCTCACCGAGCAGGGCCAGCGCCTCGAGAGCCTCGAGGCCGACGTCGTCGAGCGGATGCACCGCATCAAGGAGATCGGCCACGAGGTCTACCGCCTCCTCGTCGACGGCGACATCGACCGCTACGGCGAGCTCCTCCACCACCACTGGACCCAGAAGCGGAAGCTCGCCTCCAAGATGACCGATCCCACGATCGACGAGCACTACGAGGCGGCGCGCAAGGCCGGCGCAATCGGCGGCAAGCTCATGGGCGCCGGCGGCGGCGGGTTCTTCATGCTCTACGTCCGCCCCGCCGACCGCCGCCGCGTCCAGGAGGCGATGGTCGCGCGCGGTTTGCGCCTGCTCAAGTTCCGCTTCGATCTCGACGGCGCGAGGATCGTGGCGAACCTGCACCGCTCGTGACAGGAAGAGAGCCCCCGATGCCCACGACCCCCGAGTTCGTCGACCAGTACCTGCGCGAGACGGCCGAGATCGCCCTCGCCACCAGCCGCGAGGACATGGCGCGCGTCATCGACGTCCTCTTCGACGCCTGGCGCGCCGACCGCACCATCTACACCTGCGGAAACGGCGGATCGGCCGCGAACGCGAGCCACCTCGCCTGCGACATCGCCAAGTTCACCTGGGTCGAGGGCAAGCGTCGCTTCAAGGCGACGTCGCTGTGTGACAACCCTGCCCTGATCAGCGCGCTGACCAACGACGTCGGGTTCAACCGGATCTTCCTCGAGCAGCTCGACGGGCGGATGGTCGCCGGCGACGTGCTCGTCTGCCTCAGCGTCCACGGCGGCTCCGGCGCCGACAAGGCCGGCCCCTGGTCGCAGAACCTCGTCGCCGCCGCCGATTTCGCCAAGAAGCAGGGCGGCAAGGTCGTCGCCCTCGTCGGCTACGACGGCGGCGCTCTCCGCGCCATGGCCGACGCCAGCGTCGTCGTCCCCGCGGCGAAGAGCGGCCACACCTCGACCCCGCACGTCGAGGGCTTCCACGAGGTCTACCACCACCTCCTCTGCGAGAGGCTCCTCCAGCTCGTCCGCGAGGCCTGATGCGCCGCGGCGTCATCCTCGACCGCGACGGGACGCTCATCGACGTCGTGCGCGACGCCGATCTCGGGATCGTCACCACCGCGTTCCACCCCGATCAGATCCGCTTCCTGCCCGGCGTCATCGACGGCCTGCGCGCGCTCTCGGGCGCCGGCTTCCTCCTCGCGGTCGCGACCAACCAGCCCGGGGCCGCCAAGGGACAGTTCCCCCTCGAGGCGATCGAACGCACCAACGCCGCCCTCGTCGAGCTGCTCTCGGCCGCGGGCGTGAAGCTCGCCGCGTTCGAGACCTGCCTGCATCACCCCGAAGGCGGGCCGGGCGGCGATCCTGCTCTCGGCCGGCGCTGCGGTTGCCGCAAGCCCGCCGCCGGCATGCTCACCAGGATCACCGCCGATCTCGGCCTCGATCCGGCGTGCTCGTGGATGGTGGGCGACTCGGAGGGCGATCTCGCCGCCGCGCGCGCCGCAGGCCTCCGCGCCGGCTTGCTCTTCGATCCGCGCCGCTGCGAGCTCTGCCCGGTCCGCGGCGGCCCCGCCGGCCTCGCGCCCGACGCGTGGGCGCCGCGCCTCGACGCGCTCGCGGCGCTCATCGTCCGCGGCTGAAGGTGTCGGACCATCGTCCGACCAACGCTCGTCGAAACCCGGAGGTCCGACGCCTCTCCAGTCCGGGGGTCGGGGGCAGAGCCCCCGCTCGCGACGGACGCGACCGCGAGGGCTCGCCCAAAGCCGGATCGCGGCAGCGCGCACGAGGCGCTATGCTGCGCGCCGTGCTCTTCCTCGACAGCTCGGACCCCAAGGAAATCAAGGAGATCTTCGCGTGGGGCGTCGTCTCCGGCGTGACGACCAACCCGCTCATCCTCTCGCGCGAGGCGGGCGGGATCGATCTCGAGCAGCGCATCCGCGAGGTCATCGCGGTGAGCCACGGGCACGTGTCGGTCGAGCTCGTCACCGAGAACGAGCGCGCCATGCTCGAGGAGGCGCGCGCCTACCACGCGTGGGCGCCCGAGCGCGTCTGCATCAAGGTCCCCTTCAGCGAGGCGGGCCTGCGCGTCACCCACGCCCTCGCCAAGCAGGGCGTCGCCACCAACGTCACCTGTTGCATGAGCTTCAACCAGGCCTACCTGGCGGCGCTCGCCGGGGGCACCTACGTCTCGATCTTCGCCGGCCGCATCCGCGACATGGGCTACGACCCGCGCCCGATCATCGCCCAGACGCGGGCCCAGCTCGATCGCGAGGCGCTCGCCGCGCGCCTCATCGTCGGATCGATCCGCCACTTCATCGACGTCAACGAGGCGCTCGAGGCGGGCGCGCACATCCCCACGGTCCCGCCCCCGATTCTCCGCAAGATGCTGCACAACCCGAAGACCGAGGAGACCATCCGCGAGTTCAACGCGGCCTGGTCGAGCCGTGCTAAGTAGCGCCGCGTGCACGGAGCCAACGGGACGTCCTCAGCGTCGGCGGCGGTGACCACGCCCGGAGCCGGGAGCGCGGCGTCCGGCGCGCTCAAGTACGTCGTCGAGGAGGAGAACCGCGCGCTCGTCCAGGCGATCGGGCGGCCGCGCGCCGTGCTCGACGTGGGCTGCGGCGTCGGCCTCAACGGCGCCGCCGCGCGCAGGAAGGGCGCCCGCGTCACCGGCATCGAGATCGTGCCCACGTCGATCGCGCGCGCGCGGCAGGTGCTCGACGAGGTCCTCCCGCTCGACATCGAGAGCGACGCGTCGATCCGCGACGGTTTGGCCGGCCGCTCGTTCGACCTGATGCTCTTCGGCGACGTCCTCGAGCACACGGTCGATCCCGCGCGTGTGCTGCGCCGCCTCGCCGCCCACCTCGAGGACGAGGGTCACGTCATCGTCTCGCTCCCCAACGTGGCCGCGTGGACGGTGCGCATGGGCCTGCTCGCCGGCCGCTTCGACTACGAGCCGAGCGGCATCCTCGACGACACCCACCTCCGCTTCTTCACCCGGAGGACGGCCGAGGAGATGGTCGAGGCCGCTGGGCTCGAGGTGCTCCGCACCGAGCAGAACCCGATGATGGTCCGGGCGCTGAAGAAGCTCATCCTCTCGACGTACATCGAGACCCGGAGCGGCGCGCCTCTCGATCCGACGCTCCTGCGCACCACCCTCTCGTACAAGGCCTACCAGGGCCTGGTGCGCCCCGTGGAGGACGTCATCGCCAACCGCCTCCCCGGCCTCTTCGCCTTCCAGAACGTGGTCATCGCGCGCAAGCCGCCGCGCCCGAGGAAGCTCAGCCTCACCGTGGGCATGCTCACGATGGACGAGGAGGAGTCCATCGAGCGCATGATCGGCGAGATCCGCCGCGTCGCGCCCGACGCCGAGATCCTCTGCGTCGACAGCTCGATGAAGGACAAGACGCCCGAGATCGCCGAGCGCCTCGGGGCGCGGGTGCTCCGCCAGATCCCGCCGCGAGGCCACGGCCCGGCGATGGAGCTCCTCATGTACAGCGCCGCCGCGCAGAGCGACCTCCTCATCTACCTCGACTGCGACTTCACGTACCCGGTCGACAACATCCCTCGGCTCCGCCGCCTCTGCGAGGACGAGGGCGTCGACGTCGTCAACTGCGCCCGCACGCGCACGAAGCCCGAGGCGATGCCGCTGCCGAACTTCGTGGCGAACCGCACCTTCGCGGCGATGGCGCACGCGCTCCACGGCATCCCCACCTGCGACGTGCACAGCGGGATGCGCGCTTACCGGAGCTCGGTGATCCGCGCCTTCGACTTCGACGGCGAGGGCGACGCGCTCCCCATCGACACCCTGCTCTTCCCGGCGAAGTGCGGCTACCGCGTGGTCGAGATGCCGATCGCCTACGACGAGCGCGTGGGCGCCTCGAAGCTCCGCAAGCTCGCCGGGACCGTGTGGACGATGATCCGGCTGGCGCGCGCGCTGCCGGTGGGCCGGCGGCTCGGCGATCGCTACGACGTCCGCTGAGAGGATCGCGCCCGCGGGGCGAGCCTCGTTCGGTGAGCTTTCTCGCGGCCGGCGCGCCGTGCGACGATGAGGCGATGACGCCTCGTTTCGTGCTCGCGCTGGCGGTCTCGGTGCCGGTCGGCTTCGTCGCCTGCGGGCTCTCCACCTCGGGCCTCGAGCCCGAGACGAACGGCACCTCGGGCAGCACCACGAGCTCCGGAACGAGCAGCGGCACCACGAGCACGTCGACGACCACGACGACCGCGGGCCCCGGCGGCGGCGGCTCCACCGGCTCGACGTCGACCACGACCACCGGGGGCACCGGGGGCGCGGGCGGCACCGGAGGCGGCGGCACCGGCGGCATGGGGATCGAAGACTGCGCCAGCGGCGTCGACGACGACGGCGACGGCGCCGTCGACTGCGAGGACGACGACTGCCTCGCGGCCGGCTGGCAGTGCGTGCCGGAGGCGACGGATCCTGCGGCGAAGTACGTGATCCTGGCCGGCGCGCCCTGCGACCAGGGCTACGATCCGAAGGCCTACCAGGACTGCAGCCAGTGCGACTGCGGCGGCACCGAGGGCACCTGCGCCGGGAGCTACGAGCTCTTCTCGGCCGGGACCTGCAGCGGCGTCGCGGCGCAGAGCGCGACGATCAACGCCACGGGCCCCGATCCCACCTGCTTCAACAACGGCAACATCAACGACTCGGGCAACGCAAAAGTCGGCGTCACGGCGACGATCGCCCTCACCCAGCCCGGCAGCTGCGCCCCGGTGGAACCGCCGGCGACCGACGCCTGCATCGCCGGGGTGGTCGGCCGTTGCGGCGCCGGCGGGGTCTGCGCGCCGCCCGCCCAGGATCCGGTCGAGTGCGTGCTCGTCAGCGGCGCGTGCGGCGGCGATTACCCGAACGAGCTCGTCGCCTTCGCGCACGAGGCCTGCGGCTGCGCCTGCGCGAAGACCGAAGCGTGCGCCGACGCGATCACCGTCAGCACCAACGACAGCTGCGGCAGCAGCACCGCGAAGATCGCCGCCGACGGCGCGTGCCACGACAGCCTCCTCTCGACGGTCCACTCGATCGAGGTCCCCGCCGAGATCCTCACCTGCGCCCCGCTCTCCTCGCCGATGGGGCCGGCGAAGACGCTCTGCTGCCTGTAGCGGTCGATCCCGCGGCAGCGGCTTCTCCGCCGATCCTTGCAGGCGATCCGCGGGCGACGCGCCTACTTGGGCTCGGGCGGCGGCAGGGTCGCCTTCGCGGGCGCGACGCCGGCAGCGATGGCGGGATAGGCCTTGCCCGCGGTGCGGCCGGCGCGCTGCGTCGCGAAGAGGAGCGAGAACTCTTCGAAGGGGACGACGCACGGCTCGTGCGGCCCGAGCGACTCGCCGGCGCCGAACACCGGCGCGACGGCGCGCTCGAGCGGGCCGTCGGTGCCGAAGCGCGCGGCCAAGCCGACGACGGTGTTCCCGAGACGATCGGTCGCGCCGTAGTAGACGCGGAGGATGCGCTCGTCCTGCGGCGACGTCGCGAGGAGCGCGTAGGGCGAGCCGACCGCGAGGCTGTCGTACGGCTCGTCGCCGGCGTCGGGCGCGAAGCCCGGCGCGCTCGGCGCGAGCGCGGGGCCGGCGCCGACGCGCGTGAACGCTGCGCCGTCGCTCGAGCTCGCCTCGCCGATGCTCGAGGCGCCGCCCTGCCCTGCGACCGCATAGAACATCCGGAGCGAGCCGTCCCAGAGGCGCACCACCGCGGGGCTCGCGGGGACCTGGCCCGCGTCCCAGCCGGCGGGCGACGGGGCGAGCACCGGCTCGGGATCGCGGGTGAACGCCGCGCCGTCCGAGCTCCTCGCGCGGCCGATCCCGCCCGCCGAGGCGTAGTAGAGCCACACCTCGCTCCCCTCGCGCAGCACCGCCGGCGCGCCGACGGTGCCGCCCTCCCAGGCGAGCTCTGGCTCGAGGACGAGCACCCGATCGCGGTCGAACGAGCGCCCGTCGACGGCGCCGTAGCGCACGATCGCGTTCGGCGGCGCCGCCGGATCCGCGTCCTCGCCGCCGGGCGCCACGGTCGCCGCGAAGTAGCCCCAGATCGCGAGCGTGCTCGGATCGCCGTCGCGATCGACGATCGCCGGATCGCGCGCGTTCTCGCGGCCGTCGTCGATGGCGTTCGGCGCGGAGCGGAGGTTGCCGAGCTCCTCCTTCACGATCTTCCGGAACGGCCCGGCCTCGGCGTTGGGCAGGTTCTCGTCGCCGCCGCTGCCCTGCCCCAGCGTGGCGCACGCCCCCAGCGTCGCCGCCATCCAGAGGAGGTGAGAGCGCGCGGCCATCAGAACACCACCCGCAGCGTACCGCCGCCGCCGAGCATCCGCCCGTCCGCCGCGTAGGAGCCGACGAAGTCGGCCGGGCTCGCCTTCGTCATCACGCGCTCGGGCAGCACCGAGAGCTGCGCGTGGAGATCGAGGTGGACCGATCCGGGCAGCTCCTCGAACGGCGCGTTCAGCGTGAGCCCGGTCCCGACCGCGAAGGTGTGGCGATCGGTGTCGACGAAATTGGTGAACCCGGTCTGGTCCGGGACGGGCGACCGCTCGTAAGCGTAGCCGGCGCGGAGCGGCACCTCGACGAGGCGGCGATCGCGCGACAGCCCCGAGACGTGGCGGCGCGAGCCCGCCACCGGCCACAGGTACTCGACGCCGATCCGCGGCACGAGGCGGTTCTCGAACCGGGGCGGGATGACCTTGGTCGGCTTGGGATCGTCGGGCAGCTCGAGCGGCGTGCCCGGCGGCGGCTGCGCGTCGAGGTGCGCCTTGGTGTTGGCCGTCGGGCTCTCGTAGGCGGCCCAGTTCACGAAGGTGATGTCGACGTTGACGTGGAGGTTCTCGATCTTCTGGAAGCTCGCGCCGAGGACGACCTGCTGGGGGAGGAACGCGTCGATGGTCCGCGACTCGAGCACGTACTCGAGCGGCACGTCGATGCCGGCGAACTCGACCGAGCCCTGGAGGTGCGCGTCGAGGCTGAGCTTGAGCTTGGTCTCGCCGCGGTAGACGATCCCGATGGCCCCGAGATCGCCGAGGAGGATGCGCACGCCGGCCTGCGGGTAGCGGATGGTCGTGAGATCCGCGTCGACCTCGTGGCGGAGCTGCGAGTCGTACGGAGCGAGGATGTCGGCCTTGCCCGAGATCTCGAAGCGGCCGCGCGTCGCCGCGAGGAACGCGAGCCCGCCGCCGATCTCGAGGAACTTGAAGGGGCGCACCGCGAGGTTGGCGGCGAGGAAGAGGATGGACGACCGGTTGTCGTAGAGCTCCCAGCGCGGGACCTCCTGACGCAGCGCCTTCACCCGCGACAGCCCATCGTCGGGCATGTACGTGGCGAGCCCGAAGGCGAACGGGATCCCGGCGATCTCGCCCGGCGCGACGATCCCGCCGACGAGGCCGTGCACGTCGGCGACGCCGTTGTCCTTGTCGTCGATGCGCAGGTGGTTGCCGGTGTACGCGTAGCCGATCGAGAGCTCGACGCCGCGCGCGCCGGCGAGCGCCGCCGGGTTGTAATAGCTGGCCGAGAAGTCGGTGGCGTCGGCGGCGACCGCGCTCGCCATCGCCGCGCCGCGCGAGCCGAACCCGTACGCGTCGGGCTCGTTGGCCCGGGCCGGGGCCGCCGCGGACGCGACCGCGAGCGACGCGAGCACGGCGAGGGCGACGGCCGGGCGGCGGGGCATCAGAACTTCACCCCGGCGGTGGTCCCGCCCGCCAGGATGATCCCGCGGCTCTCGACCGACGCCGGCCCGGCGTAGCCGGCCGCGATGACGTCGGCGTCCTTCTCGTGCGTGCGCAGGTGGAGCACGTGCACCTGGGCGAACAGATCGATCGTCACCGGGGGCAGCGGATCGTCGAGCTCGAGGCCGTAGCCGAGGGTGAACGCGCTCCGGTGGCTGTCGTAGTAGCTCGACTCGCGCGTCTGCACGGGCGCCGGGCTCGGCTCGAAGAAGTAGCCGCCGCGGAGGCGCATGGTGACGGGCCGCGCCGGCGTGAGCGTCCACTCGACGCCGAAGCGCGGCACGACCGTGTCGGAGAAGCCCGGATCCGTGGGCACGAGGGCGGCGCACTCGACCTCGCCCGGCTTGCCGGTCTCGGGATCGATCTGGGGGCAGCGCACCGTCGCCTCGGGCGGGCCGGGGTAGGCCGACCAGTGCTTGTACGTCGCGCCGAGCGAGACCTTGAGCGGGCCCTTCACCCGCGCGACCTCGAGCGCGATCTGCCAGGGATCGTACTGGGCGATGCCCGAGATGTTCAGCGGCGGGACCACGATCTGGCCGAGGTCCTTGACGTTGATGACGACGTTGAAGCGCCCCACGAGCTCGCCGCGGAAGGCCGCGCCGACCCGGTAGGCGTCGCCGAGATCGAAGCTCGCGCCGAAGATGGGGCCGTAGCTGGCGACCAGGGTGTCGTCGACGACCGTGCCGATGCGGCCCGAAGCGTCGGTCGCCACCAGCACCTGGCCGGAGAGCGCCGCGAGCGCGGCGAACCCGGCGCCGAGGCGGATCCCGTGGCTCGCGTCGATGCCGATGCCCGCCTGCACCGCCACCGACTGGGTCCGGTCGGCGAGCAGGAACTGCGGCTTCTCCGGGTAGAGGATGCGTCCGCGCACCACGAGATCGAACGGCGTGAAGAACCCGAGCCCGATGGCGACGCGGTCGCGGAGCACGCCGCCGAAGGGGATCGGCAGCACGGCGCCGATGAGGCTGCCCTTGAGCGCCTCGTACGGGACCTCGCCGCCGGCGCGCAGATCGAACGCCGCGCCCATGAGGCCGAGGGTGAGCTCGCGCTCGCGCGCCAGCGAGAGGAGCGCCGGGTTCGACCACACCGTCTCGAACCCCTGCCCGGCCGCGGCGCCGGTGGCGCCCATCGCCATCGAGCGCGGGCCGAAGCCGAAGACGTCCTCCGGGGACGCGGCGGCCGTGGCGGCGCCCAGCGTGAGCGCGAGCCCCGCGGCGAGAGCGGCGGAGGGGCGGGCCCAGCGCATCGCCGCGACCGTAGCAAAGCCTGAGGTTCCCGCGAAGTCTCCCCTCGCCGCCGCCGGCGCGGCGGGCTACCTCTCGAGCGTGGCGGCCCGGGAACCAGAGCAGGAGACCCGCCCGGCGCGCGGGCCCCGGCTCGCCCTGCAGGCGACGCTGCCGGGCGAGCTCGCCGAGCTCGCCGGGATCGATCTCGGCGACGCGCGGCGGATCGTCTCGCTCGTGCACCGGACCGGCGCCCTGCCCGCCCGATCGCCGGCGACGATCCGGCGCTCGGCGCTCGAGGCGGCGCGCGCCGCCGGCGAGGTGCCATCGTTGGCGATCGCGGCGCGCGAGGCGAGCGCGCGCGATCCCTTCGTGAAGTACGCCTTCCGCCTCGGCGACGGCGCCGTCGTCGAGGCGGTGCGCATCCCGCTCGAGCGCGCGGGCCGGTACTCGGTCTGCGTCAGCTCGCAGGTGGGCTGCGCCCTCGCCTGCGCCTTCTGCGCGACCGGCCGGCTCGGCCTCGGGCGCAACCTCGAGGCGTGGGAGATCGTCGAGCAGGTGCGCGCGGTGCGCGCGGAGATCGAGCGGGGCCGCGTCCACGGCGTGCTCTTCCAGGGCATGGGCGAGCCGCTCGCCAACGCCGATCGCGTCATCCGCGCCATCCGCGTCCTCGCCGAGCCGAGCGCCCAGGCGATCGACATGCGCAACATCACCGTGTGCACGGCGGGGCTGCC
The DNA here is from genome assembly GCA_964372055.1 of uncultured Polyangiaceae bacterium. Classification (GTDB taxonomy): domain Bacteria; phylum Myxococcota_A; class Polyangia; order Polyangiales; family Polyangiaceae; genus CAYJPW01. The sequence continues at coordinate 4,543 of CAYJPW010000118.1, read as the reverse complement.
CGCCGGCATCCTCCGCCTCGCCCGCGAGGTGCCGGCCGTGCGCCTCGGCGTCTCGATCGGCTCGGTGCGTCCGGGCCGCCGCCGCTCGCTGATGCCGGTCGACGCGGCCCACCCGCTCGACGAGGTCCTCGCCGCGGCGGGCCAGCACGCGCGCGCGACCCGTCAGGCGCCGATGCTCGCGTACACGCTCCTCGACGGCGTCAACGACGCGGACGAAGACGCCTCCGCCCTCGCCGACGTCGCCGCGCGCTTCGCCGCCGACCACGGCGTCCGACCCCGCCTCAGCCTCATTCCCTTCAACGCGATCTCGATCCCACCCGGCGACGCGAGCCCGACCCCCGTGCTCGGCGACTTCCGCCGCTCGGCCGACGAACGCCTCGCCTCGTTCCGCGCCATCCTCATCGCCCGCGGCGTCGGCGCCATCGTTCGCTACTCCGGCGGAGGCGACGTCGCCGCCGCCTGCGGACAGCTCGCTGCCGTTTCGGGGTAGCGCGCCGAAAGTTTTGCGGCGGACACGCGCGCCCTTTGCGCTTTGCGCGACGCCCGAGGATGCGCCCACGTCACCCCGCCCGACGATTTGCCGCGCCGCCGCGCGAGACGTCGAGGACTGGGCGTCGGCGCGGCTCGTGCTACCTGCTCGGGCGATCATGATGACGGCGGAGATCGGGGCTGTCGGGACGCAGGGCGCCGGGGCCGGCGAGGAGCCCGTCCGGCGCGCCCCGTCGAGGCCGGGTGGTCGGCCGCCGGAGGCGCGCTCGCTGGCGCCGCGCGAGCACGGCGCTTACGGGCAGCTCGGCGTCCCGGTGGTCGCCGCGCTGGGGATGGGCCGGCCTGGGCTCGCCGCGTTCGCGCTCGCGGCGGCGGGCGCCCTCGCCTTCGCGGCGCACGAGCCGCTCCTCGTCGTGGTGGGGCGGCGCGGCAAGCGGGCACAGAAGGAGTCGGCGCCGCGCGCCTGGCGGGCGCTCGTCGGGCTCGGCGCCGGTGCGCTCGTGCTCGGCGGGCTGGGGCTCGCCGCCGCGCCGGCCGCGCTCGGCGCCGCGGCGTTGGCGGTGGTGCTCGCGGTCGCCGTGGGCATCGCCGCGGCGCGCGGCGACGAGCGGACCCTGCTGGGCGAGCTCGCGGCCGCGGCGGCGCTCTCGGCCGCCTCGGTCCCGATCGCGATCGCGGCCGACGTGCCGGCGGCGAGCGCGTGGGGAGCGTGGGCGGCGTGGTGCGTCGCGTTCGGCGCGGCGACCGCGGGGGTGCGCGGCGTCATCGCCCACCGGAAGAACCCCCAGCCGCTCCTGCGGCGCGTGGCCCCGCTGCTCCTGCCCGGCGTGCTCGCCGCGCTCCTCGCCGCGAGCCGCCTCGTGCCTGCGTGGAGCGCCCTCGCGGTCGCGCCGATGTGGCTCCTGTCGCTCGCGATCAGCGCCTCGCCGCCGACCCCGGCGGCGCTCCGCCGCGTCGGCTGGGGCCTCGTCGCCGCGAGCCTCTGCACCGGCGTCATCCTCGTCGTGGGGGCGCGATGCTGACCCGCCTCGGCCGCGGCCCGTCCACGCCGCGCGACGTCGCCGGCGCGCTCCTCGAGTGCCACGCGCGCATCCGGCACTTCACCGCGGTCGCGCTCCGCCTCGCCGCCGAGGGCAAGCCCGACGCGGCGACCTCGGAGGCGGCGGCGGCGGTGGCGCGCTACTTCGGCACCGCGCTGCCGCTCCACGTCGCCGACGAGGAGCAGTCGATCGCGCCGCGCCTCGCCGGCGCCGGCCCCGAGGTCGATCGCGCCCTCGAGACGATGCGCGGCGAGCACCGCGACGCGGAGGAGCACGTCGTCGGGATCACCGCCGCGTGCTCGGCGCTCGCCGCCGCTCCCGAGCGCTTCGCCGAGCTCACCGGCGCGATCGCCCGCCACGCCACGGCGCTCGACGCGCACTGGGCCTCGCATCTCGGCCTCGAGGAGCAGGTCCTGCTGCCCGCGCTGCGCCGGCTCGACGTCGCCCTCCAGGACGAGATCGTCGCCGAGATGAAGCGCCGACGGGACGCGCCGGGCCGCTGACGTCGCGCGCTCGAGACGCGCCTCGCCGGATCCGACGCACCCACAGTGGATCCGGGCCGCCGTGCGCGCTAGGTTGCTAGCGTGTTCGGCCTGGGCTTCGGCGAGATCCTCGTCCTCATCATCGTGGGGATCGTCGTCGTCGGCCCGAAGAACCTCCCGACGCTGATGCGCACGACCGGCCGGTGGATCGCGAAGCTCCGTCGCATGAGCCACGATCTGCGCTCGCAGAGCGGCATCGACGACCTCATCCGTCAGGAGGGCCTCGAGAAGGAGATCCACGAGCTCCGGTCCCTCTCGCGGGTCAACGTCATCGACACCCTCGTCGCTCCCGCCATCGCCGCGGCCGAGGCCCCGATGGCGATGCCGCCTCCCCGCCCGCGCGCCGCCCCGCTCCCGGCCGCCCGGCCCGAGCCGCTCCGCGAGCGCGAGTATCCGCTCATCGGCTGCGACGCCTACGGCGCCATGCCCGACGACGCCGTGCTCTACACCGAGGCCGCCACCGAGGCCGCCGCGGCGGCGCCGGTCGAGCCCGCCGGCGGCGACGACAAGGGCGAGGCGGCGACCGAGCACGAGGCCGCCGCGGACGGCGCCACGCCCGCCGCGGCCGCCGCGGCCGAGACCAGCGAGGCCCACGTCGAGGCGAAGGTGAGCGACGCGAACGGCGCCGGCGCGGCGCCGTCGGAGCCGGCCGCTCCATGACGCAGGCCGCCGAAGAGAAGAAGGCCGCGGCAGCGAACGAGGACCTCGAGCCCGAAGGCAAGCCGATGACCTTCTGGGAGCACCTCGAGGAGCTCCGGAAGCGCCTCATCTGGAGCATCCTCGCCTTCATCGGCGCCTGCGTGGCCGCCTGGGAGATCCGCGAGCGCATCCTGGCGGTGCTGGTGAAGCCGTTCCACGACTCGTGGCGCGCGCAGCACATCCCCGGCGATCCGACGCTCCACTTCGGCGCCCCCGGGGCAGCGTTCGTCGCCTACGTGAAGCTCTCGATGATCGGCGGCGCCGCGCTCGCCGCGCCGCTCATCTTCTACCAGCTCTGGTCGTTCGTGGCGCCCGGGCTCTACGCCCGCGAGAAGAAGTACATCATCCCCTTCGTCGTCTTCTCGAGCCTGCTCTTCGTCGGCGGCGGCTACTTCGGCTGGCGCACCGCGTTCCCGATCACCTTCGACTACTTCCTGAGCATGTCGGGGACGGTCGGCGATCAGGGCGTGACCATCACCCCGACGGTGATGATGGGCGAGTACCTCGACTTCGTCTCGCAGCTCCTGCTCGGGTTCGGGCTCATCTTCGAGCTGCCGCTGTTCCTCTTGTTCCTGTCGATCGCGGGGATTGTCAACTACCTCACGCTCTGGCGCTTCGGCCGCTGGTTCGTGCTCGTCGCCTTCGTGGTGGCCGCGATCATCACGCCGCCGGACGCGACCAGCCAGCTGCTCATGGCCATCCCGATGTGCGTGCTCTACTTCCTCTCGATCGGGCTGGCGTACGTGTTCGGCAAGAAGCCGACGGCGGAGCAGCTCCAGGCGCACCGGGACCGGAAGAAGATCAAGAGCTGAGGGCCTGCGCTCCGTGCGGGGGGCGCTAGTGCGCGTAGGGCTCGCCGCGGAGGATGGTCATGGCGCGGTAGAGCTGCTCGACGAGCACGAGGCGCGCCAGCCGGTGAGGGAACGTGAGCTGCGAGAGGCTCCAGCGTACGTCGGCGGATTTCGAGATGGCGGGTGGGATGCCGTCGGCGCCGCCGATCACGAAGGCGACCACACCCTTGCCCCTCGAGGCGAGGCGCTCGAGCTCGCGCGCGAAGGCGGGGCTGTCGAGCGCCTTGCCGCCGACCTCGAGCGCGATCACCGTCGCGCCCGAGGTGGCCTTGGCGATCGCGGGCTCGAGCTTGGGAGCAGGGCCGTCGGCGAGCTCGATCTCGTCGACGCCGACGTAGCGGCGCAGGCGCGCGAGGTAGTCGTCGATGGCGGCGCGGAGGGCGCGGTCCTTCACGCGGCCGACCGCGACGACGACGACGCGCACGCGTCAGCCGAGATCGCGCGGGCCTTCGGGGCCGGGGGCGGGGCCGCCCTCGGCGGGCACCGGGACGCGGCTCGCGTCGATCCAGAGGCCCTCGATGTCGTAGAGGCGGCGCGCGTCCTCCTGGAAGACGTGCACGACCACGTCGCCGAAGTCGATGAGCACCCAGGTCGCCGCCTGCAGGCCCTCCATCGACATGGGGCGGACCTTGCGCGAGCGCAGCGACTCCTCGAGGCCGGTGGCGATGGCGTGGACGTGCCGGTCCGAGCGGCCGGTCATGATCACGAGGAAGTCGGCGTAGTCGACCTTGCCGCTCACATCGAGGATCTCGATGCCGAGCGCCTTCTTGTCGATCCCCGCGGCGGCGATCGCCAGCGCGAGCTCGCGCGTCGCCGCGGTGGGGCCGGCGCCGGCCTCGGGCGGCACGGTGCGGCGGGGGCCGCGCTTGGGCGGGGCGAGCGGCGCCCTGCCCGGCGGTGCGCCGCGCGCGCTCCTCGCGTT
>CAYJPW010000117.1:25059-34394 GCA_964372055.1 uncultured Polyangiaceae bacterium | reverse complement strand
GGCGGCGAAGCCGACCGGCAATTGCCCGGGGGGTTTGGGGGCGGAGCCCCCATGTTGACGAGCAATTGACCCGACCGAAGCGAAGCGGAGGACGGGTGTCCGGGCGGCGAAGCCGACCGGCAATTGCCCGGGGGGTTTGGGGGCGGAGCCCCCATGTCGACGAGCTCAATTCCTTGACGGTCACCCCTTCGCTCGCTATGGCCCTCCCCAACATGCGCATCGGCTCACGCCTCCTCGGTCCCCTCCTCGCGTCCCTCCTCGCCGGAGGCGCGCTGACCCTCGCGGCCGCACCCGCTTCGGCCCAGGCGAAGATCGCCGTCATCGACGTGCGCCGGGCGATGAGCGAGACGGAGGAGGGCCTCCGGGTCCAGGCCACGCTCAAGCGCCTCCTCGACGCGCGCAAGGGCGAGATCGACACCAAGGCCCGCTCGATCCAGGCCGACAAGGAGGCGCTCGAGAAGGACGTCGCCGGCGGCAAGGTCCCGCAGAAGGACCTCCAGAAGCGCGCCGAGAAGCTGCAGCAGGCGTTCGGCGAGTACCAGAACATGGAGCTCGAGCTGCAGCGCGACATGCAGCGCAAGGAGCTGGAGCTCACCGGCCCGATCCAGCAGCGCCTGCTCGACATCATCCGGCGGATCGCGGCGCAGGAGGGCTACGAGATGATCCTCGACAAGCCTGCCGTCCCCTACTTCCGCGGCGACCTCGAGCTCACCGACAAGGCGATCCAGATGTACAACAGCGGTCAGGCCGGCGGCGCCGCGCCCGCGGCACCGGCTGCCAAGGGCGGCGCGGCGCCGGCACCCGCCGACAAGGCTGCCGCGCCTGCGGCGAAGCCGGCCGCACCCGCGCCGAAGAAGAAGTAGCCCGCGCGTTCGCCCGCCGCGCCGGCTCGATCACGAGCGGCAGCCGGCGTCGCCGCGGTCCTCACTCGATCGAGTCGCCGCTCGGCCGCGCCGTCTCGCCGATCTGGCCCATCGTCGCCCAGGACCCGATCGCGTCGCGCGCGTCGGCGCGCTCGAGCAGCCGGAACGTGCCCGCCGCGGCGATCGCGAGGAGCAGCCAGCCGAACGCCTGCACGCCGCGGCGCCGGAGCCGCCGCTGCCGCCACGCCTCCTCGATGGCCGGATCCTCTTCCCAGTAATCCCGAGGATCCTCGTACGGGAGCTCCTCCGGAAAGACGAGATCATCGCCGACCCCGCCGAGGTCCGCCGGCGCGACCGGCGCCTCGTCGTCGATCGCGGGGGGCGAGCTCGCCACGGCGCGCCCTCCGACGCCGGCTCTTTGCTCGGCCGCCGCGCTGCCGGCCCGATCTCCGCGGACGTTCCGCTCCATCGACCCCTCCCCGGCTGCCCGGAGCAGCCGCGCGGGGTTGTGCAAAGGCGGCGCCCTCGTCTGGCCGTCGAGCGCGGACGGTCGCGTGCGTCCGCATCGCGCGCGCCTGTGCGTTCGAGGCGCAGCGCCGTGAGCGTTTGGGAACGCGAAGCGCTATGCGTCCGAGGGCGGAAGGCTGCTGCGGCCGAGCGAGCTCGTCGTCAGGGGATGCAGCAGAAGGTGGTGGGCGTCTGCGGCGTCGCGGCGCCGCTCGGCTGGCCACCGCTGGCCGGGCAGCTGCCGCCGTTGGGGCCGGTCGGGAGCGACTTCATCGACGCGATGTTCGAGCCGGGCGCGCTCAGGTCGGAGCAGCCGCTCGGCATGGGGACGGTCGCGAGCTTCGTCCCGAGGCAGTTCGAGCCCGAGTAGACCTCGAGCGTTCCGCCGCAGGTCGCGTTGGCGACGCCGCCGCACGAGCACCCGCTGCAGGCGCGAGTGTCGGTGAAGCCGTCGTACAGCACGTGCTGCTCTTGGAATTGGCCCGAGCACGAGTTGACCCCGGCCTTCTTGATGCAGACGCCGCTCTCGAACGGCGCGGTGGTCTTGGGGACGCAGACCTGCCCGACCCCGCAGCCGAGACCCGTCACGCCGGCGTTGCTGCAGGCGCGGCCGAAGTTGCTCCAGGTGGCCGGCTGGATCGTGGGTGTTCCCCCCGAGGCGGTGCAGGTGCCGCCGACCGGGCTCAGCGGGCCGACGATCACCGAGACGTTGCAGTTCGCCGAGCCCGAGTCGCACATCGGCCCGCCGTTGACGCCGCAGGTGTGCGTGTCGGCTGCGGTCGCGTTCACGCACGCCGTGTTCCACGGAGGGGAGCCGGGCGTCGGCGTCCACCCGCCGCCGCAGAACGGCGAGCCCGCGCAGGTCGCGTCGAGCACGTCGACCGTCGCCGGCCACTGCGGGCACGTCTGCCCCTGCGGGGCGCTGCAACCGCACGCGCTGCACGTCGCTGGAGGCGCGACCAGGTTCTTGAAGCCCTCGAACGGCGAGGCGTCCGGGTAGCTGTTGGTGCAGCCCATCGCCCCGCCGATGGGGCCGTCGTAGAGCATGTAGTAGCCGGTCCACGTCGCCGGCGGGTTGGGTGCGCAGGTGTAGCCGGGCACGCACTGCGGATCGGCGCAGTCGATGAGGCCGTCGCCGTTGTCGTCGACGTCGTTGAGGCAGTCCTCGGGGCCGAGGCTGCCGCCGCTGCCGCCCATGCCGCTCGACGTGGACGTGGACGTCGTCGTGGTGCTGGTCGTCGACGTCGTCCCGCCGCCGTTTCCGCCGTTGCCGCCCATGCCCCCTTCACCGCCGCCGGTGGTGGTGGTCATCGTGCCGGTGGTCGTGGTCATCGTGCCGGTGGTCGTGGTCATCGTGCCGGTCGTCGACGTGGTGTCCGTCGTCGTGGTCCCGGTGACGCCCCCGCCGCTGCCCGTCGCCTCGGCCTCGTTGAACGAGTAGTCGGGGTAGAAGCAGGCGGCGGGCATGCCGACCGCGAAGGCGCCGATCGCGATGACGCGGACCCGGGGGTTCGTGGGGGGGGCGCCCAACACAACCCCCCCCGGCGGCCCCCGCCGCCGCCGGCGGCGCGGGGCGCGGCGCCGACGAAGCGCAGCCGCGGATCGGGGCGCTTGGCCGCGGGCTCCGGCGCGGCCGCGGGCGCCTCGGTCTTCTTGGGGCCGCTCGTCACCATCAGCACGATCCCCGTCGCGATGCCGACGGCGCCGAGCGCGAGCGTCACCTCGGCGAGGCCCGTGTAGAGCTTGCCCTTGTCGGCGGTGTCCTGGGCCGAGGGCGGGCAGGTGTTGTCGCCGCCGCACAGGGTGTCGAGGTCGCTGAGCGTCCCGCCCCGCATCACCATGAAGACGACGCCGACCGCCGCGCTGGCGACGCCGACGCCGGCGATGGCCGCGCCGGGGACGATGGAGCCGCCCTGGTCGGGCGCCGGCGTCGTGTCGGCCGGCTTGCCGTCGTCGCTGGGCTTCGGCGTCGCGTCGGAGGGCTTCTCCATGTCGGCGTCGATGACGATGGTGACCGCCTTGGTCTCCTTCTCGGGCACGTTCGCCGTCTCGCGCGCCTTCTCCTTGCCATCGACCTTGGCGACCACGACGTGCGGCCCCGGATCCACCTGGATCGCCGTGCCGATCTGCGTCGAGCCGAGCTCGACGCCGTCGAGCTCGATGGTCGCCGTCTCGGCGCCCTCGCCGCGCTTGATGGTGAGCTTGGGGATGCGCTCCTCGAGCGCCGAGATGCGCCCGTCGACCTGCGCGGCCACGTCCTTGGCGTTCGAGCTCGCGGCCTCGCTCTGGGCGAGGCGGTAGTTGCCCAGCGCCGAGGTGAGCTTGCCCAGGTGCTCTTCGCACTCGGCGATGTTGAAGGCGACCTGCGCGTTCATCTTCACCTGGGCGACCTGCTTGAACTTCGCGAGCGCGCCGGCCCAGTTGTTCGCGGCCGAGAGCGCGACGCCCTCGCGGAACATGGTGCGTGCCTTGTTGAGCTCGTCGGCGGTCTGCGCGCCTGCGCTCCCGCCCGCGAGGAGAAGGGCCGCGAGGACCCCCGCCGTCAATGCCCGCATCCGCGCCTCCCGCCTAGGCCAAGTCGTCATCGTTGCTCCGAGCCTACTGTGCGGCCGAGACTACCAGACTCGTGCCGGCCGGGTCATGGAACGTGTCGGCCCCGAGGCCCGCCCGACGCTTGCCGGGACACCGCGCCGAGCGCCCGGCCCGTGAGGCCGAGCACCGCGAGGCCGGCGCGGACGCGCCGCGGCGCCGGGGGCACCTTCGAGGCCGCAGCCGTGTGGACGAACGCCTCGAGCCACGCCTCTGCGGGGGGGCGCGCCAGCACGCCGCCGAGATCGAGGAGCGTGAGATCGGAGACGCCCGAGGCGCGGGCCACGGCGACGTCCTCGGCGAGCTCGGCCGGCGACCGGTAGACCGGCTCGTCGCCGAACGCGCCGAGGCCGACGGCGCCGAGCGACACGCCCGCGCGCGAGCCGAAGGAGGCGCGCGCCGCGCGGCACCCCGCCGCGAGCAGCGCGACCGCGTCGCGCCGCCGGCAGAGCCCCCGCGACCAGCCCTCGACGATGGACGTGTAGAGCATCGAGCTCACGTGGCCGATCGCGAGCCCGCGCACCGGCGTCCCGAGGAGCGCCTCCCAGGCGGGCGCGCCGACCACGAGCGGCACCACGGCGGCCGACACCGCCGCCCCGCCCGCCTCCGCGCGTGCGCAGAGGCCGGCGAGCGCCCGCCGCGCCGCGTCGAGCTCCTCGGGCGAGGGCGCGAGGTCGAGGACGCGCGCCAGCGTGAGCCCCGTCGAGCGAGCGGGAGAGCCGATCGCGCTCGGGCTCGCGCTCCCGTCCGCGCCCGCGCTCGAGCGACCGCGAATGCGGATCGCGCCTGGGCTCGAGCGACCGCGAATGCGGATCGCGCCTGGGCTCGAGCCGGCGAGCAACCGCCGCACGTCCTCGAACGGCGGCTCGAGATCGAGCGCGAGCTCGTCGGGCCAGGATCCCTCCGCGTCGAGTCGATCGAGGAGGCGGTGGCAATGCGCGGCGAACGCGGCGGCGCTCCGCGCGCTCGCCCACCGGCCGGCGGCGTCGTCGAGCATCGGCCACACCCCGACGAAGAGGCCCGCCTCCCGGTAGGCGGCGACGACCCCCGCGATCGACGCCACGGCGCCCGGCCGCGCGGCGACGAGGACCTCGAGCCCGAAGCGCCGGCAGAGCTCGATCACCCGCGCCGAGCGGAGCGTCTCGTGAGGAACGTCCTCGCTCCAGATGCGCCGGCGCCCCATCGAGGCGTAGGCTACCGCGTATGAAGATCCTCTACGGCGTCGTCGGCGAGGGAATGGGGCACGCGATGCGCTCGCGGGTCGTCCTCGAGCACCTCGTCGCGCAGGGGCACGAGATCGAGATCATGGCCTCGGGCCGCGCCACCGGGTTTCTCCAGAAGCGCTTCGGAGGGGTCAACAACATCCACGGGCTGCACATGATCTACGAGGAGAACCGCGTGCGCCGCGGCAAGACCCTCTGGTCGAACGTGCTCTCGGGGGCCACCGGCGTGCCCAAGAACATCGCGGCGTACTTCGAGCTCATCAAGGACTTCCGCCCCGAGGCGGTGATCAGCGACTTCGAGTCGTGGACCTACCTCTACGCCAAGGCGCACCGGCTGCCGGTCTTCTCGATCGACAACATGCAGATCATCAACCGGTGCACGCACCCGCCCGAGGTGATCGAGGGCCACGAATCCAGCTTCCAGATCACCAAGGCGTTCGTGAAGGGGAAGCTCCCCTTCTGCGACCACTACTGCATCACGACCTTCTTCTATCCGCCGATCCGCAAGCCCGACACGAGCCTCTACCCGCCCATCCTCCGCCCCGAAATCCTCGCCGCGAACCGCCGGCCGGGCGATCACCTCGTCGTCTACCAGACCGCCGAGGGCAACGAATCGCTCGCCGACACGCTCGCCAAGACCGGCGTCGAGTGCCGCATCTACGGGATGCGCCGCGATCTCGCCGAGGACGCCGTGGAGGGCAACCTGCGCTACCGGCCCTTCAGCGAGGCCGGCTTCATCGACGATCTCGCCTCGGCGCGGGCGGTGATCGCAGGCGGCGGCTTCACCCTGATGGGCGAGGCCGTCTACCTCCACAAGCCGATGCTGGCCGTGCCGCTCGGGGGGCAGTTCGAGCAGATCCTCAACGCGCGCTATCTCGAGCGCGAGGGCTTCGGCGGCTACGCGACGAGCCTCGCCGATCCGGCCGAGGTGACGCGGTTCCTCGACAAGGTGCCCGCGTGCGAGGAGAAGCTCGCGAGCCACCACCAGGACGGCAACCAGCTCCTCCTCCAGAAGGTGGACGAGCTGCTCGACCAGGCCGCCGCCGGGATTCTCTAGCCCCCCGGGGGGCGGCACGCGCGGCGCCGGAGGCTGGTCCACCGGTGATCCTGGGTCGGCGCCGGCCCTGCAAACCGGCGGTTGGCGGTCGGCGGGATGCCCCGTCGATCGCGCCGAATGCGGCCGGCGAATCTTGCCAGCCGCCGGCGGCATGGCGGATGCTCCGCGCCCGTCATGGCCCGATTCTCCAGCCTCGCCTTCGGCTCCGTTCTTCTCGCGATCGGCTGCGCCCCCTCCGAGCCCGAGCCGCCGCCGCCCGAGGGGCCCGTCGGCGAGATGATCGCGGCCGCGGCGAGCGCCGGCGAGGTGCCCGCGGACCTGATGATCGCGATCGGCCACGTGGAGGGCGGGCTGAAGCTGCCGTGGACCCGCCACGTCGGCGAGCACGACGAGGTGCCGGTCGCCGGCGTGCTCGAGCTCCGCCACGGCCGCTTCGACTCGCTGGCGCGCGGCGCCGAGCTCACCGGGCGGAGCGAGCTCGAGCTCCAGAACGATCTCGCCGCCGGCACCGACGCCGGCGCGCGCGTGCTCGACGATCTCGCCCGCGAGGACGGGCTCCTCGATCGCGGCGATCTCGCCGCCTGGGCCGACGTCGTGGAGCGGCTCTCGGGGCACCTCTCGGCCGGGCACCGCGCCGACTACCGCGCCCGCGTCTTCAAGGTGCTGCGCTTCGGCGGCGATCTCCGCGCCCGCGACGGCGAGGTGATCCGCCTGCGCGAGCACCCGGAGGTGCCGCTCTCGCTCACGCTGTCACCGCCGGCGCCCGAGCCGCAGGGCACGCCCGAGTACGCCGGCGCCGAGTGGTTCGAGACCTCGTGCACCGACAAGTGCAACACGAGCCGCAACGCCGCCGTCTCGATGATCGCGATCCACGACACCGAGGGCGGATGGGACGCCAGCGTGGCGACGCTCCAGAACGACCCCGGCAAGTCGGTGCACTACATCATCGACGCCGACGGGAGCCGCGTCGGGCAGTTCATCCCCGAGTCGTACAACGGGTGGCACGTCGGCAACTCCTATTACAACAACCGGATGATCGGCATCGAGCACGTCGGCTTCTCGGGGCAGGACGACTACGCGACCGCGCTCTACGAGCGGAGCGCGGACCTCGTGAAGGACATCGCGGCCCGCAACGGGCTCACCGTCGATCGGAGCACGCTCATCGCGCACCAGGAGGTGCCGAACGGCAACCAGATCCCCGAGAGCAGCCCGCCCTGCACCGACTCGCCCGGGAGCTGCGTCCAGAACGCCAACTACGGCGGCGCCAGCCACCACACCGATCCGGGCGTCTACTGGGAGTGGTGCCAGTACATGGAGATCGCGGGCAGCACCTGCAAGTGCAACGACGCCTACGACCTCTGGAACTGCGTCCACGATCTCTCGATGATGGTGCGGTGCCCCGCGGGCGACGTCGAGATCGTCCACTGCGCCGACGCCTGCGTCGTCGAGCCGATCGGCACCGACGATCACTGCACGCCGGTGGTCGAGACGGGCGCGGGCGGAGCCGGCGGCGGGAGCCCGCCCTCGACCGGGAACGGCAGCGGCGGCGACCTCGGCGGCGGCGGCGACGACGGGCTCGGCCTCGACGAGCCCACCTCCGCGTCGAGCTGTGGCTGCGCGGTGCCCGGCTCGAGCGAGCGCGGAGGCGGAACGCGCCGGGGCTCGAGCCGCGAGGGCGCCGGGCTCGGCGCCGGCCTCGCGCTCGCGCTCGCGGCCTGGCGGCGTCGAGCTCGGGGTCGGGCTCGCGCCTGACGCGTCCCGCGCGAGGTCAGCCGGCGCTCGGCGGCGTCGAGCACGGGGAGCGGACGCTCCACGGCTCGTCCTCCTCCTCGATCCGCACCAGCACGGCGGTGATGTTGTCGCGGCCGCCGTTCTTGTTCGCCTCGGCCACGAGCTTGGCGCAGGCATCGGTGAGCGCCTCGGTCTCGCAGATGATGGCGCAGATCTCGTCGTCCGAGACGAGGCCGTGCAGGCCGTCGGAGCAGAGCAGGAACACGTCGCCGAGCTCGACCGGCACGGCGGCGAGATCGAGCTCGACCGTGGGGGCGATCCCGAGCGCTCGCGTGATCACGTTCCGGGGCAGGTACGAGAGATCGCTCTCGGAGAGCTCGGGGCGCTCGAGGAGCGCGTCGGCGAGGAGCGAGTGGTCGCGGGTGAGCTGGCGGATCTCGGTGCCGCGCACCCGGTAGCAGCGGCTGTCTCCGGCGTGCGCGACGTAAAAGAGCGCGTCGGTCGGGCTGTACGCCGCGGCGACGACGGTCGTGCCCATGCCCCGGTGGGCGCGCGAGTCGTCGGCACGCGCGAAGATCTTGGCGTTGGCGTCCGCCACGGCCGAGCGGAGGCGCTCGCCGGCGGGGCGGCCGCGCTCGTCGGTGCGGAAGTAGCTGGCGATCGTGCTCGCGGCCATCCGGCTCGCGACCTCGCCCGACTGGTGGCCGCCCATTCCGTCGGCCACGACGAAGACGTTGAACTCGGGCAGCAGGATGAACCGGTCCTCGTTGTGGCTCCGCTCGCGCCCGACGTCGGAGAGCCCTGCAGCGATCGCCCGCATCTGCGCGCGAGTGTAGTCGGACTCTCGGGGTCGTGGAACTGCGTTATGCTGCCGCGCCATGCCGGATCTGGTCGTCGACAACCCCTTCACCCTCGAGGAGGCGGTCCGCCGCCCGCTCGCCGACGCGGCCGCCGTCGACCGCGCCCTCGACGCCGCCCGCACGGCCGCGCGCGGGTGGGCAAAGACCCCCGTCGCCGACCGGGTCCGCCTCTGCCTGGCCGCCGTCGAGGCGATGGAGCAGGCCGCCGAGGGCATCGCCGCCGACATCACCCGGATGGTGGGCAAGCCGCTACGCCAGTCGCGCAGCGAGATCGCCGGCATGGCAAAGCGGGCCCGCCACATGGCCTCGATCGCCGAGGCCTCGCTCGCCGACGTGGTCCTGCCCGAGCTCCCGGGGTTCGAGCGGCGCATCGTCCGCGAGCCGCACGGCGTCGTCTTCAACATGCCGGCCTGGAACTATCCGCTCCTGACGGCCGTCAACGTCGTCGTGGGGGGGGGGGACCCCCGCCCCCCCCCGGGGGGGGAGCACAACGGGCCGGGGGGGC
>CAYJPW010000117.1:0-25049 GCA_964372055.1 uncultured Polyangiaceae bacterium | reverse complement strand
ACCCGCCCCTCCCGGCCGCAAACGGCGGCGGGCCGGCGACCCGCCCCGCCAACGCCGTGCTGCTCAAGCACTCGGCGCGTTCGGCCCTCTGCGGCGAGCACTTCGCCGACGGGTTCGCCAAGGCGGGAGCCCCCCCGGGGCTCTGCCAGGCCCTCCACTGCGATCACGCGACGAGCGAGCGCATCTGCGGCGATCGGCGCGTCGGGTACGTGGGCTTCACGGGCTCGGTCGACGGCGGCCACCACATCTACCGCGCCGTCGCCGCCGAGCACTTCATCGACGTGGGCCTCGAGCTCGGGGGCAACGATCCCGCCTACGTCGCGGCCGACGCCGATCTCGAGAAGGCGGTGGACGGCCTCGTCGACGGCGCCTGCTACAACGCCGGCCAGAGCTGCTGCGGCGTCGAGCGCGTCTACGTGCACGAGGCGCTCTTCGACCGCTTCGTCGAGGCCTGCCTCCCCCTGATGAAGGCGTACCGGATGGGCGATCCCACGGCCGAGGGCGTGACGCTCGGGCCGATGGCGCAGCCGAACGCACCCGCGTTCATCGAGGCGCAGGTGGATCAGGCCAAGGCGCGCGGCGCGCGGGTGCTCCACGGCGGCAAGGCGACGCGGGTCGACGGCCGCGGGCGCTTCTTCGAGCCCACGCTGCTCGTCGACGTGGCGCCCGAGATGGACGTGATGCGCGTGGAGACGTTCGGCCCGGTCCTTCCGGTCGTGAAGGTGCGCTCGGACGAGGAGGCGATCGCGCGGATGAACGCCGACGATCTCGGCCTCACCGCCTCGGTGTGGACCCGCGATCGCGATCGCGCGGCGCGGATGGCGCGCGAGCTCGAGACCGGCACCGTCTACATGAACCAATGCGACACGCTCGACCCGGCGCTGCCCTGGACCGGGGTGAAGAACAGCGGCAAGGGCGCGACGCTGTCGGCGCTGGGCTTCCACTACCTGACGCGCCCGAAGTCGATCAACTTCAAGCTCTGAGCACCTCGATCCCGGCGGGGCGGCGCGCCGCGCGTGCCGTCAGCGGTCGTCGCGCTCGAGGAGCTTGCCGACGCCCTTGCCGACCTCGACCAGGTTCGGGCCGATCTGGCCGACGAGCAGCTTCTCGGCGGCGGCGTTGACCGTCTTCGCGAGCAGGCGCGGGACGCCGGGGACCTTGGCGGAGTCGCAGGTGAGGTCGCCGCGGATCTCGAGGCGCGTCCCGGTGCCCGCCTCGACGAACCGGTTCCGCCCCGAGCTCTTCACCGCGCCCGGGAAGGCGTGCACCTCGGTCCGCCATGAGACCGTGAAGTCGTTCGCGTGCCAGGTCGCGTAGTCGGTCCAGCGGAGCATCGACTCGCTGAGCACCGCGCGCGCCACGGCGGGGATGTCGCCGCCGCCGGCCCACTCGTTGACGAGATCGATCTCCTCGCCGCGGTCCTTGCGCTCGATCACCTTGATGGTGCGGATGTTCGGGAGGAAGTCGGTCAGCTCGGCGAGCCGGTCGCGGTAGGCGGCGTACACCCGCTCGCGCGGGAAAGGCAGGGTCAGGTCGGCGCGGATCTCCATGGCGCGGCGCACCCTAGCGGCTTTGGCGCGAGAAGAGAATCCGCCGCCGGAGCCCTCGCATGGTCACGCGCCTTCTCGCACCAGGACGAGATGACTGAATGCGGCGGGCGGGCGCGCAACGAGCCCCGTGGTATCCCTTCGCATGCTCCGGGCCCCTCACCACGCCGTGCTCGTGCTCCTCGTCGCGGCGGCGGGTTGCGCCGACGAGCGCCGGCCGCCCTGCGCTTCCGGCGACGCGAGCTGCATCGAGGCCGGGCTCGCCGCGCCCGAGGCGGGGCCGAGCGATCCGCGCTTCGTGGGCCCGGGAATGCGCGGCGACGCCCTGCCCCACTGGCCGATGTTCCGCCACGACGCCGCCCACAGCGGCGCGAACCGGATCGCACCGGCCGCGTCCGCTGCGCTCCTCTGGGCGTTCACCGCCGGGGGCGGCGTCTGGTCGTCCCCGGCCGTCGCGCTCGACGGGACCGTCTACTTCGGCGCCCTCGACGGGAGCCTCTACGCCGTGAAGCCCAACGGGAAGCTCAAGTGGACGTTCGCGACGATGGGCTCGATCTTCTCCTCGCCGGCGGTCGCGGGCGACGGCACCGTCTACGTCGGATCGGTCGACGGTCACCTCTACGCCGTGAAGGACGGCGCGATGAAGTGGACGGTGAAGGTCAAGAACTGCGCCTTCTCCTCCCCGACCCTGGCGCGCGACGGGACCATCTACGTCGCCTCGAACGCGTGGAAGGTCTTCGCCATCACTCCCGAAGGCGCGATCAAGTGGCAGACGGATCTCAAGGGCCCGGTGTCGGCCACCGTCGCGATCACGCCGAGCGGGACGGTCGTCGTCGGCTCGGACGACGCGTCGGTCTACGCGCTCGGCCCCGACGGCCACCTCGCGGGCACCTTCACCACGCGCGGGCCGGTCCGCTCGTCCGCCGCCGTGGGGCCGGATGGCTCGCTCTACTTCGGCTCGGATGACGGGCAGCTCTACGCGGTCGATGCCCAGGGGCGCCTGCGCTGGGCGTTCAGCGCGAACGCGCCCATCCAGTCGTCGCCGTCGATCGCGCCCGACGGGACCATCGTGGTCGGCTCGGCCGACAAGAACGTCTACGCGCTCCTGCCCGACGGGCGGCTGCGGTGGAGCTTCGCGACCGGCGCGGCGGTGGCCTCATCGCCGGCCATCGCGGCGGACGGGACGGTGTTCGTCGGATCGGACGACGGCGCCCTCTACGCCATCGCGCGCGACGGGCGCCTGCTCTGGTCCCACCGCACCGGCGGAATCGTCTTCTCGTCGCCGGCGCTCGCGCCGGACGGGACCCTCTACGTCGGATCGGCCGACGGCCGCCTCTACGCGTTCCGCTGATCGCGCGCGGAGAGCGCGGCCGCCGCGCCGCGCTCAGGGTGCCGCGTCGCGAGCGCGGTCGAACTGGTAACGCGCGGTCTCGGCGCCGGCGATCTCGACGACCACGCGGCTCGGCGTCACCCGCACCACGGCGTGCGCCGCCGCGGGGCGGCCCGGCGCATCGTCGTCGAGGTTCTCGATCAGGCTCTGCAGCGTGACGAACGGGAGGCCGTCGATCAGATCGAGGTGGTTCCAGTGCAGGTGGCCGTTGAAGACGGCGAGCACCCTGCCCTGGCGGCGCAGCGCGGCGCGGATCGCGCGCCGCTCCTGGACGAGGCAGATGTTGGCGTGGCCCTCGAACCAGCGATTGCCGCGGAGGTCCTGATCCGCGGCGCTGTGGTGCATGAGCACGATGGTGGGCAGCCGGGTCGCCGCGAGATCGGCGTCGAGCCAAGCGAGCTGCGTCTCGCCGACGGTCACGTCGAGGTCCTTGCGCTCCCGCGTGTGGAGCACGGTGAAGTGCAGCCCCCCGTGATCGAACGAGTAGTGGAGCGGCGCGCCGGGTGGGCGGCCCCACGCCTCGTTGAGATCGGCGGGCGTGAGGTGGACCAGATCGTGGTTGCCGGCGACGTGCCGGACCTCGGCGCGGGCGCCGCCGAGGATGCCGACGCACTCGCGGTAGCGGGCGCGATCGGCCTCGAGGCTCTCGTCCTCGATGTCGTCGCCGAGGTTCACGACGAGATCGGGGCGGACCTCGTCGTTCATCCGCGCCACGAAGGCGCGGGCGAGATCGGCGGCGTGGTGGGTGAGCTTGCGGAGCTTGCCGCCGTAGGTGGCCGCGGGCCCGAAGTGGAGATCGCTGACGAGCGCGAACGTGAGGCTCATGCGCGGTCAGGCGTTCTTGCGCTTCTCGCCGCCGAGGCACGCGGGCGACTCGAAGCCCTCCCCGCCCTCGGCCGCCCACTGCGCCGGCGTGAGCGCGCGCAGCGTGAGCGCGTGGAGGCCGGCCGCGAGCTCGTCGGCGAGGAGCGCGTGCACCTTGCGGTGCCGCTCGATCGCGCCGAGGCCGTCGAAGGCGCCGCTGACGACGAGGACCTTGAAGTGCGTCTCCGAGCCGGGGGGCACGTTGTGCATGCGGCTCTCGTTCTCCACCTCGAGGTGGACGGGGGCGAGCGCGCCGGTGAGCTTGTCCGAGATCGTCTGCTGCCGCGTCACGGGGCGAGCTTAGCGCCGGGGGCGTCGTGTTGCACCACGGTCCAGCCCCGCTCCCTCGCCACGCGCCCGAGCGCGCGGTGCGCGCCGACGACGACCGGCGTGCCGACGGCCTCGAGCAGCGGCAGGTCGGCGATGTGATCGGTGTAGAACGCGGCCTCGGACAGCGGAGCCCCCTCGGCCTCGGCGCGGTCGAGCGCGACGCGGAGCTTCTCGGGCCCCTCGACGATGGCGCCCTCGACGAGCCCGGTGCACAGGCCCGAGGCGTCGAAGCCGACCTGCGTGCCGACGACCTCGTCGACGCCGAGGTGGCGCGCGATCGGCTCGGCGAAGAAGAAGGCGCTCGCGGTGAGGATGACGAGGCGGTCGCCGCGCTCCTTGTGGAAGCGGACGCGCTCGCACGCCGCCGGCGAGAGCGCCGGGCGGAGGTGCTGATCGAAGAGCTCCTGCATGATGGCGCGCAGCTCGGTGAGGCTCCGGCCCGCGTAGCAGAGGAAGCCGACCCGCATCGCGTCGGTGCGGGTGCGCAGCCCCGCCTTGCTGAGCAGGTACGTGCCGATGAGCTTGCCGCCGATGCGCGGGCCGAGCAGCCCGCGGCGGATGCTGGGGACCGCGCAGAGGACGCCCGAGTCGCTCCGGATGAGGGTGCCGTCGAAGTCGAAGAACGCCAGCGCCACGACGAGAGGCCTTGTACCACCTTCGAGCGCGCCGCCGCCGTGCTTCGCGCGGCGCCCGCCAAGGTGCTCGCGCCCCGGACGGCGCCCGTGGCATGCTCCGAGATCTCATGGGCACCTGCTCCTTCGCTTCCTGGGGGATCGCCGCGGCGTCGCTCTGCCTCGCGGGTTGCGGCGGCGACGACACGTCCACGTCCGGCTCGACGAGCGGCGGCTCCACCGGGCCCGAGGGCGCCGTGAGCCTCGAGGTCTACCGCAACGACCAGCAGACCTGCCCGTACGGCAGCCTCTTGATCGAGATCGGGAACGTGAAGGCCTCACCGCCCAAGCTCGTCGTGGACGGCGAGGCGGGGGCGGCGATCACCTGCTCGGTGGCGCCGATGGGCGAGGCGTTCCTCGCCAGCGGCAGCGTCGGGATCGGCAAGAAGGCGATGTCGTTCGGCGACGTGCTCACCGACGGCGGCAGCGCCGTGGGCTCGATCCGGTTCCAGGACCCGGACACCGGAGCGGGGTACGCGAGCTCCCCCGCCCAGCAGTGCCTCTTCCAATTCGCGCCCTCCAGCGACCAGGGCATCGAGGCGGGGCGCGTGTTCATGCAGTTCGACTGCCCGGCCCTGGTCAGCGAGGCGGACCCGACGGTCGTGTGCTCGGCGCGGTACGGCTACGTGCTCGTGGACCGGTGCGACGCCGGACCGGCGATGTGAGGGCGGTCCCGGGCCGGACGCGCGCGCCGCTCGCTGCGCTGGGCACCCGGACGCGGTTGGGCTAGGAAGCCGCCATGCAGAGCGCCCTCCGTGCCCGCCTCCCCAGGCTCGCGCTCGCGCTGCTCGTCGCCGCGGGCACCGGGGCGATCGTTCCGATGGCGTGCTCCGACGACACCACGACGACGGTCGACGTCGGCTACAGCGGGCCCCCGGCGATGCGCTTCGTCGCCGTGGGCGGCCAGACGGAGCTCGCGTCCGGCGTCTGCGTCCCCATCGGTGACGATCCCGACTACTTCCTCCCCCTCGAGGTCGCGGTCCAGAACCTCTACTTGCGACCGCCGGGACTCTGCGCGGCGTTCAAGCAGTGCGGCTATCTGCGCGTGACCGTGCGCCGCGTCGGCGACGAAGGCGCGATCGAAGGCGAGGGGGTGATCAACAACCGCGGCGCGTCGACGGTGGTGCCGCTCTTGCTCCGGAAGCTCGCGGATCGGTACGCGGCGTTGGAGGTCGAGGTCGAGCTGATGCGCCGCGTGGACGACACGACGGACGCCGACGCCGCCGCCGCGGCCACCGCCGACGCGGGCGTGGGCGGTGAGGTGCCGGTCCTCGATCACGACGGTCACCCGATCAGAGCGTGGATCGTCGTCGAGCAACCGGACGGCGGGCTCGTGGGCGTGGCGTCCTCGGTGAAGATCACGACGGTCGCCACACCCGAGGAGTGCACCGCGGGCACCGGGGGCGGCGGCCAGGGCGGCGGCGGCCAAGGCGGGAGCGGCGGCCAGGGCGGCGGCTCCACCGGGACCGGCTCCCAGGGCGGCGGCGGCCAAGGCGGGAGTGGCGGCCAGCCCACCGGGACCGGCGGCCAGGGCGGCTCCGGCGGCCAACCCGCCGACGCGGGCGCGGGCTGAGCGTTCGATCCAGGCCCACGCCTCGCTCCAGCTCCGACGCCGATCGATCGTACGAAATCCTCCCCGTCTCCCCGTCTCGCGGTGAAATCCGCCGATTCCACTGCGGCCGGCGCCGCGGACACTGCACACCCGTTCCGTGTTAGCGTCGCCGGGTGCGTGAGATCTCGAACCCACCGAACCCCTGGGCGAGCACCGCGGTCGAGTACCTCGACGAGGTCCCTCCGGCGCGGCTCACGGTCTTCGAGGACCAGAGCCGCGCGATCCTCGCCACGAACGACAGCCCGGACCTCGGCTTCCGCTTCAGCATCAACCCGTACCGCGGCTGCTTCCACGGGTGCGCCTACTGCTACGCCCGACCCGGGCACGAGTACCTGAGCTTCGGCGCCGGCACCGACTTCGAGCGCAAGATCGTGGTCAAGCCCGAGGCGCCCGCGCTGCTGCGCGACGCGTTCGACCAGCCGAGCTGGAAGGGCGACTTCATCCTCTACAGCGGCGTCACCGATTGCTACCAGCCGCTCGAGGCGTCGTACCGCCTCACGCGCGGCTGCCTCGAGGTGTGCGCCGAGTACAAGAACCCCGTCGGCATCATCACCAAGGCGCCCCTCATCGAGCGCGACGTCGACGTGCTCCTCGAGCTCCACCGCGCCGCGCGCGTCGGCGTGACCGTCAGCATCCCGTTCTGGGATCCCGACAAGGCGCGCGCCATGGAGCCCTACGTGGCGACGCCCCAGCGCCGCGTGCGCACCATCGAGCGGCTCGCCCGCGCCGGGCTCTCGGTCGGCGTCAACGTCGCGCCGCTCGTGCCGGGCCTGGGCGACGAGGACATGGCCCACGTCCTCACCGCGGCGCGCGACGCGGGCGCGGTGCGCGCCAACTTCGTGTTCCTGCGCCTGCCCGGTCCGGTGAAGCTCGTCTTCGAGCAGCGCCTGCGCGAGACGCTCCCGCTCCGCGCCGACAAAGTCCTGGCGCGCGTGCGCGAGGCGCGCGGCGGCAAGCTCTACGACGCCCGCTTCGGCGCGAGGCAGCGGGGCGACGGCCCCTACGCCGAGACCGCGATGGCGCTCTTCGAGGCGACGGCCCAGCGACTCGGGCTCGCGACCGGCTGCATCGCCAGCGACGAGCCGACCACGTTCCGCCGGCCTCTTCGGCGCGGCGCGCAGCTCGCGCTCTTCGGGGACGACTGACGGCTCATCGCGGTCGGGGGCTCGGGCCCCGGCGCGATCAGCGAAGGGCGGCGCAGAACCGGTGCACGCTCTCGACGATCGGCTTCTCGCGCGCGGCGGCCGCCTCGAACTCGCGCCCGGCGGCGTCGGCTCGCGCCTCGTCGCCTGCCTTCGCCGCCGAGGCCATGTGGCGGGCGGACTGGGCGGCAGCCTGGGCCATGTCCTTGTAGTCGCGCGCCGCGGCGGCGAGCTCCGGGGTCGAGAGCTCGAGCTTCGCGGCCTCGATGCCGGTGTCGTCGAGCGCCTTCGCCATGGCGCCGAGCGTCGCGATCGGGTCCCCACCCTGGCGCGCGCGCTTGAGCGAGTCGAGGCCCCGGCCCATGACGTCGAGGAGCCGGCCGCACTCGATGGCGCGCGGGTCCGGCGCGGGAGGCCCGGGCGGCGGCTGCGACGGCAGAGGCGCCGGCGGCTCGATCACCAGCTTCCACGCACCGTCCTCGCGGAGCATGTGCACCACGCGCTCGCCGGCTCCCTCGTCCCCGCGTCCGGGCGGCCGGAGGCGGAGCGTCGCCTCGTCGCCGCGCGTCTCGACGCCCGCGATCTGGTGACCCTCGGGGATCGCGTCGCCGATCGCGTCGTTCAACCGCGCGGCGTGCGCGAAGAGCTCCCGGCCGGGCTCGCCGGGCCGGGCCCACGGCTCCCGCGCGAGCGTGGCCTCGAGCCGGCCCTGCGATCGCTTGTCGATCCGATCGTAGACGGCGCCCCAGTCGCCGCGCCCCGCGAGCGCCGCGATCTTCGCGTACGCCGCCTCCGGCGCCTCGCCGCACCCGAGGACGAGCGCGGCGAGCGCGATCACCACCGCCGCCGCGACGCGCCGCACCGGGCGATCCTACCCGGCCGCCTCGGCCGGGAGCACCTGCGCCTCGGGCGGCGCGTCGAGGTGGCAGGCCACGAGGTGCCCGTCCTCGCGCTCGGCGAGCGGCGGGACCTCGGTCTTGCAGCGATCGAAGGCCTGCGGGCAGCGCGTGTGGAAGTGGCACCCCGGCGGCGGGCTCATCGGGCTCGGCACGTCGCCGACGAGCACGAGGCGGCGCCGCTTGCGCTCGAGCGCCGGGTCCGGGATCGGGATGGCCGAGAGCAGCGCCTGCGTGTACGGGTGCCACGGCCTGCGGAAGAGCTCCTCGGACCTCGTCCGCTCGACGATGCGCCCGAGGTACATGACCGCGATCTCGGTCGAGAGATGGCGCACCACCGCGAGATCGTGCGCGATGAAGAGATAGGTCAGGCCCATCTCCTTCTGGAGCTCGGTGAGCAGGTTCAGGATCTGCGCCTGGATGCTGACGTCGAGGGCGCTCACCGGCTCGTCGGCGATGACGAGCTTGGGCTTGAGCGCGAGGGCGCGGGCGATGCCGATGCGCTGCCGCTGGCCCCCCGAGAACTCGTGCGGGTAGCGGCGCATGTACGCGGGGGCGAGGCCGGTCGTCTCCATCAGGCGCGCCACCTCGGCGACGAGCTCGTCGCTCGAGCGCACCAGGCGGTGGGTCTGGAGCGGCTCGCCGATGATGTCGAGGACCGTCATGCGCGGGTTCAGGCTCGCGTACGGGTCCTGGAAGATCATCTGCATCTCGCGGCGCGCGGCGCGGAGCGCGCCCGTCCCGAGCGTGGTGAGCTCGCGGCCGTCGAGCGCGACGCTGCCGCTCGTGGGCTCGACGAGACGGAGGATGGCGCGGCCCGTCGTCGACTTGCCGCAGCCGGACTCGCCGACGAGGCCGAGGGTCGAGCCCGGCGCGACCTCGAACGAGACGCCGTCGACCGCGCGCACCGTGCCCACCTGCCGCCCGAGCAGGCCGCGGCGGACGGGGAAATGCACCTTGAGGTCCTTCACCGCGAGCAGCGGGGTGGTCATGCTCCCGCCTCTCCGGCGACGGCAGGCGCGCGGCCGAGCGGATGGAGCCGGACGGTCTCGACGTGGCAGCTCACCGCGTGGCCGTCGGCGACCGTGCGCCTCGCCGGGTAGCGCTCCTTGCAGGCCGCGATGGCGTCGGGGCACCGCGGGTGGAACGGGCAGCCCGGCGGCAGCTTCGCGAGCGAGGGCGGCAGGCCGGGGATGGGCACGAGCTTCGCGGAGCGCGACTCGTCGAGGCGCGGGATCGATCGCGCCAGCCCGATCGTGTACGGATGCCGCGGATCGCCGAAGATCGCGTCGACCGGCCCCTCCTCGACGATGCGGCCGGCGTACATCACACAGACGCGATCGGCCATCGAGGCGACCACGCCGAGATCGTGGGTGATGAGGATGACCCCGGCGCCGAGCGCCTCCTTGCGCTCGCGGATGAGCTCGAGGATCTGGGCCTGGATGGTGACGTCGAGCGCCGTCGTGGGCTCGTCGGCGATGAGCAGATCCGGATCGCAGAGGAGCGCCATCGCGATCATGACGCGCTGGCGCATCCCGCCCGAGAGCTGGTGCGGGTAGTCGTCGAACCGCTGCTCGGCCGCGGGGATGCCGACGGCCTGGAGCATCTCGACGGCCTTCTTGCGCGCCGCCGCCCGGCTCATCCCCTTGTGGAGCTCGAGGACCTCGGTGAGCTGGTCGCTGATCCGGAGGTACGGGTTCAGCGAAGTCATCGGATCCTGGAAGATCATGGCGATGCGATCGCCGCGGATCTCGCGCATCCGCGCCTCGGACGCCTGCGCCAGGTCCTCGGCCGGCTCGCCCTGGCTCGGCTCGAACACCATCTTGCCCGCGACGACGCGGCCGGGCGGATCCGGGATGAGGCGCAGGAGCGAGAGGCTCGCGACCGACTTGCCCGAGCCGCTCTCGCCGACGATCCCGAGCACCTCGCCCTTGGCGACGGTGAACGAGATCCCGTCGACGGCGCGGACCACGCCCTCCTCGGTGAAGAAATGGGTCTTGAGGTCGGTGACTTCGAGGAGCAAGCCGCTCACTCCTTCCGGATGCGCGGGTCGAGGGCGTCGCGCAGGCCGTCGCCGAGGAAGTTGAAGCAGAAGAGCGTGAGCGCCAGCATCAGCGCCGGGAACACGAGCTGCCACGGGTACAGGTCCATCGCGTCGGCGCCCGTCGACGCGAGCAGGCCCCAGCTCGAGAGCGGCTCCTGCGTGCCGAGGCCGAGGAAGCTCAGGAACGCCTCGGTCATCATCACCTCGGGGATGGTCAGCGTGGTGTAGACGATGATCGGGCCGAGGGCGTTGGGCACGAGGTGCCGGAAGATGAGGGCCGTGTGCCCGACGCCGATGGAACGCGCCGCCTCGACGAACGGCTGCGAGCGCAGCGAGATCACCTGCCCGCGCACGATGCGCGCCATCGTCAGCCACGAGATCGACCCGAGCGCGCCGAAGATGATGACGATCTGGAAGATGGGGAAGTAGCTCGGGTCCTCGGGGTGCGCGACGAAGACGCCCAGCACTGCCTTCCAGCCGCGGTACACGAACGTCTGATCGTTCGCGAAGAAGACCATGAGGAGGATGACGAAGATGAGGAACGGGAACGTGTAGAGCACGTCCACGATGCGCATCATGATCGCGTCGACCTTGCCGCCGAAGTAGCCGGCGACGCCGCCCCAGCTGATGCCGATGAAGAAGCTCACCAGGGTGGAGACGATGCCGACCGCGAACGAGATGCGCCCGCCGAAGAAGACGCGCGCCATCATGTCGCGCCCGAAGAAGTCGGTGCCCATCCAGTGCGCGGCCGAGGGCGGCGTCGGGCCGACCGAGAGGTCGGCCTTGTCGTAGCGCCAGTGCGAGAGCTGGGGCACGAGGATGCAGGCGACGATCATCGCCAGGAGCACCGCGCCCGCCACGACCGCCGCCCGGTTCTTGCGCAGGCGCTTCCACGCGTCGCGCCACAGGCTCGAGCCCTTCTCGAGCTCCTTGATGCCGAGCTTGGAAGACGGGGGCGGGCCGGACGGGCTCGAGCGCGGCGCCTCTGCTTCGGCGATCTTCGGGCTCGCCGCCACGGTCAGCGCAGCTCCACGCGCGGGTCGAGGAACGAGTAGGCCACGTCGACGACCGTGTTGAAGAACATCAGCAGGAAGCCGTAGACGAGCATCACCCCCATCACGAGGTTATAGTCGCGGTTCTGCGCGGCCTCGACGAAGTAGCGGCCCATCCCGGGGATGTTGAAGATCTTCTCGACGACGAGCGACCCGACGAGCAGCCCGCTGAAGCCGGGGCCGAGGAAGCTCACCACCGGCAGCATCGCCCCCTTGAGCGCGTGCTTCCAGATGACCCGCCGCTCGGAGAGGCCCTTGGCGCGGGCGGTGCGGATGAAGTCGCTGCGGATCACCTCGAGCATGCCGCCGCGCGTGAGGCGCGCGATGTAGGCCGCGACCGGGAGCCCGGCGCAGATGATCGGCAGGATCATGTTGCGCCAGCTCTCCCAGCGCGCGACCGGCAGGATGTAGAGGTGGAGCGCGAAGACCAGGATGAGGATCGGGGCCAGGACGAAGCGGGGGATCGAGACGCCGATCATCGCCGTGCCCATCGCCGCGGTGTCGGCCCAGGTGTTCTGCCGGATGGCGCCGATGATCCCGAGCGGCACGCCCACGCAGAGCGCGAAGATCATCGCGAAGAAGCCGAGCTGCATCGAGACCGGCAGGCTGAGCGCGATGATCTCGTTCACCGAGCGGTTCGGGTACTTGAACGTCGGGCCGAGATCGCCCTTCGCCACCAGCGCCCAGAGCCAGTCGCCGTACTGCTTGTAGACCGGATCGTCGAGGTGGTACTTCGCGTTGAGCTGCTCGAGGACCTCCCTCGGCACCGCGCGGTCCTGGTCGAAGGGGCCTCCGGGCACGAGGCGCACCATGAGGAACACCAGCGTCGCCACGATCAGCAGCGTGGGGATGATCGAGAGCACCCGCTTGATGACGTAGCCCGTCACGGCGCCAGCCTCCCGGGCGGCGGGAGCTCGACCGAAGGGTACGCCGGCTCGTTCGAGGGGTTGTTCCGCCAGTCGTCGTCGATCCAGAACCACTTCATGAGGTGAACGTTGCGCCCGTTGCCGGTGAAGCCCTTGACCCACGGCTTCACCAGCGTCGACTTCGTGTAGAAGTAGAGCGGCAGCTTGGCCATCCCCTCGACGGCCCGGAGCTCGGCGGCGCGGTAGAGCTTGATCGACTCCTTCGGGTCGGCGGTCGAAGCGGCCTTCTTCAACATCTCGTCGTACTGCTTGTCGGCCCAGCCGGTGTGGTTCTGCGGGCTCTGCGAGAGGAGCGTGTCGAGCCAGGTGTGCGGGTGGTTGTAGTCGGCCGTCCAGCCGAAGCGCACGACGTGGAAGTTCCCGTCGCGCACGTTCTTGAGCATCACCTTCCACTCCTCGTTGCGGATGGTGGCCGAGACGCCGAGGTGGCGCTTCCACATGTCCTGGATGGCGACGGCGATCTGCTTGTGGACCTCGCTGGTGTTGTAGAGGATCTCGAGCGGCGGGAAGCCCGTGGCGCGGTAGCCGTCGCCGTCCTTGACCACCTCGTAGCCGGCCTCCTTGAGGAGGGCGCGGGCGCGCTCCGGGTTGTGCACGGCGTCGGGGGTGGCGAACGGGTCGATGCCGGCGTCCCTGTCGGCCTTGACCTGGTCCGAGTAGCCGAGCCCCGTGAAGTCGGGCACGTAGTGCGATGCGGGGAGCTGGCCGCCGCGCGTGACCTTGTCGACGAGCTGCTGCTTGTCGATCGCCAGGTTGAGCGCGCGCCGCACGCGCACGTCGTCGACCGGCGGCTTCTTGGTGTTGAACTCGTACCAGTACGTCGAGAGGTAGTAGAACTGCTGGAAGTCCTTCTTCGTCTTCAGGAACGAGAGGTACTCGGCGGGGAGCGCGGCGTTGTCGCCGATGAAGTCCATGTCCCCCGCTTTGTAGAGGTTCATGGTCGAGTGGTACTCCTCGATCTCCATGAACACGATGCGCTCGAAGCGGAGCTTGTCCTTGTCGTAGTAGTACGGGTTCCGCTTCATCGTGATCTCGTAGCGGAACTTCCACTCGTCGAGCGTATAGGGCCCGTTGGTGATGATGTTCTCGGGCCGGACCCAGAGCTCTTCTTTGCCGGCTTTGGCCCACTTCTCGATCACGTCGCGGCGGACCGGACAAAGCGTGGTGTGGCTGGTGAGGTCGGTGAAGTAGGGCGTCGGCTGCTGGAGCTCGACCTCGAGGGTGAGGTCGTCCGCGGCCCTGACGCCGACCACCGAGTCGTCCTCGGCCAGGTCGCCGAGCTCGACGAACCCCTCCGGCGGCTTGGCGGTCTCGGCCGGCGGCGGGGCGGCGGGATCCACGGGCGCGGCCGGCTTGAACGTCGGCAAATCGGGGTGCGCCGCGACGAGCGCGTAGCTCTTGTCGCTCTTCGCGGCGGCGAGCATGCACCCGGGCAGGAAGCCCTTCTGCTCGCCGCGCGCGATCTCGTACCAGAAGTCGGGGCCGTCGTTGCAGTCGACCTCGCCCGCGCGACCGAGGACCACCACGTCCGCGCCGTTCCAGCCGCCGTCGGCCGCGGGCCCGGCCGGCGGGCGCGCCGCCCCGAACGAGAGCTGCTCCGGCGTCTTCTTCTTCGCCTCCGCCTTGCTGAACGTGACGAGCTTCACCTCCGGCACCGCCGCGAGGGGCGCGATCGCCGACGCCACCTTCATCGGCGAGCGGCCCAGGATGCGCACCGCCGTCCCCTTCGGGAGCTTCGCGACCGCCGTGGCGTCGTCCCTGGGGGCGGAGCGCAGCTCGAGCTCGCGCTTGAGCACCTTGAGCTTCGACTGGTTGAAGAGCTCGCCGTTCTTGAGGGGATAGAGGTTCGACGCCGAGAGCGAGCCCGTCGCCGGCCGCAGCACGCGCTTCCACGCGTACTCGAAGTCGTGCGCGGTCACCGGCTTGCCGTCGGACCACTTGGCGTCGGGGCGGAGGTGGAAGCGGAAGTGGCGGTTGTCGTCGCTCTGGTCCCAGCTCGTCGCCATGCCCTGCACGGGGTGGGTGTCCTTGGCGTCGTAGACCGTGAGCCCCTCGAACATCTGGTAGATGGGAATCGAGCTCGCCGTGTCGTGCGCCATCCCGGGGTCCAGGTACTCCGGCTCGCCCCCGTTGTTGGCGTAGAACGTCTTCCGGTCCTTGCCGGTGCGCTCGGTGGTGCCGAAATAAGGCGATCCGGAGTCGCCGCAGCCGGTCGCGAGCACGCCGAGGAGCGCGGCGGCGAGGGCGCGGCCGAACCAGGGGCTCGAGGGCATCCCCACCGGATTACCACGGCCCGCGCGGCCTCGATCCGGCTTTCGTCGGAACGCCGGGCGGGTGTGGCTTCGGGGCGTCGCGCGTCGGCGAGCGCGCGATCGTCGGGGCAGCGCACCACCTCCTGCCCGGGGCGGGGATCGGCGATCGAGCACGCACGACGAGCCGCGCGGGGTCGCGTGTCCCGGTCCAAGCCGCGGCCCCGCCGCGGTGTCTCCCTGGACGGTGATCCTCGCGGCCCTGCAGCTCGCCTTGCTCACGCTCCTCGCGGCGACCGCGTCGGTGACCGCCGCGCGCGCCGCGATCGGCCGCGGACGGCGCGCCGCGCTCCTGCGGCAGCTCCGCGAGCTCGGGGCGAGCCTCGCGCGCGAGGGCGGCGCCGAGATCACCGAGGTCGCCTCGCCCGAGGATGGGCTCTCCGTCATCGCGCGCGGTCTCCGGTACCGCGCGCGCCTCGTCCGCCGTCCAGGCAGGTGCGACGTCCTCGCGATCGCCCTCGACCTCGACGACGACGCGCACGGGCCGCTCGGCGGCCATGCGTCGGGCGCGGGGGTCGAGCCGGCCGGTTACCGCGCGAGGGCGCGCGACGAGGTGCGTGGAGCCCCGTGGATCGCGCTCACTCGCCGGTCATCGCGGGCTGGCGCCGACGCCGGTAACTCTCCGCGCGGCAGGGGCGGCGGGGTGCCGGGGTTCGATGTCACCTGGGCGCGGCGCACCTCGGGGAGCGACGCCGTCCCGCGGCTCCTCGCCTCGCCGGCTCTCCAGCGCGCGCTCGCGGCGCTCGCCGAGGCCGGCGTCGATCGCGTGGACGTCGGCGACGGGGCGCCGGCGATCACGGCGACGCTGCGCGATCCGCGCCCCGATCAGCTCAACCCGTTCGCGTTCCGGGAGATCGCGGCCGGCCTCGAGGCCGCGGCCGCGGCGCTGCCGGTGTTCACCGGGCGGCCGGTGGCGCGGCGGCGCGCCGACGCGGCGGACCTGATCCTCGGTCTCGCCGCCGCGCTGGCGCTCACCGCGCCGCTCTTCGCGTACCCGTCAGATTCGCCGTGGCTCGCGCCCGATTAGCCTGCGGGCGCGAGCGCCGCCGTCGGCGCGGCGATCGGCCTCGGCGCGTGGGCGCTCGCCGCGATCCCGCTCGGGGTCCTCGGGCGCGCCTGGCCCGAAGCGCGGCGGCGCGCGCTCCTCGCGCTCGCGGCGCTGTTCGTGGCGCTGCCCGCGGACGGCGCCGGGCTGTCGGATCTCGTCGTCGATCCGACCGCGCGCGCGTCCGCGGCCGGGTGGTCCCGCGACCTCGTCCGTCCGACGCCGCCGCCCGAGCGACGCCCGCGTCCCCTGCCCTCGCCCGATCGCCTGGCGCGGCCTCTCGGGATGAAGCACGTCGGCGTCGTCTGGCAGAAGCCGCCGCTGAACATCGAGCTCTTCGATCTGCGCCTCGCCAACGACGCCCCCGTCGCGCGCTGGTTCCTCCTCCCCGACGACCTCGACGAGCCCTCGAGACCGCGCCCCGAGGGGCTGGTGGCGCCGTGGGTGATCGAGGCGCAGGACCTCGGCGGTCGCGGCCACGTGCCCGTGCTCAGCCTGTTCGGCTCCGACTTCCAGGCCATCCTCCTGCCCGCGCACGCGGACGTCGTGATCGGACGGTTCCAGATCGACAGCCACTTCTCGCGGCGCCCCGATCGGGTGAAGGTGGAGGTGATCATCGCCGACGACCTGCGCTGGGATGGCCGGCCGGTCGAGAGCTGGCTCGGTGCGAGCCCGCTCGCCTCTGCCGCCGCGCTCGTCGCGGACTGCCGGCACGATCTCGACTGCCCCTTCCTCGACGCGCGCCGCCCGCCCGACGAGCGCGGTCGACCGCTCTCCTACACGGAGATAGGCCGGCTCGGCACCGAGGTGGCGCTCACGCTCGAGCAGCCTCGGTAACGGCGCGCCTCGGCGAGCGCCCGCGGCGATCGCGCCTCAGCTCGACGCGTCGTCCTCTCCCTCGCGCTCCGGGGCGCGCCGGCGACGGCTCGCCTTGCGCTGATGCCGGCTCTCGGCCTCGTCGATCGAATGGGACGCCGTGATGCGGCGCTCGCGCCGCGCCATCTCGCTGAGCCTCGCGTAGAAGGCGTGAAGCGTCCGGAGCTCGTCCTCGGAGAGGTCCTCCACGTCGACGAGGCGGTTGCTCGCGCCGTCGAGCGCCGCCACGATCTCGTTGAGCTTGAGGTGGACGGCCTGCGCGTCCTTGTTCTGCGAGCGCTGGATGAGGAACACCATCAGGAACGTGACGATCGTCGTCCCGGTGTTGATGACGAGCTGCCACGTGTCCGAGTAGTGGAAGAGGGGCCCGGTCGCGAGCCACGCGAGGATGATGAACAGCGCGACGCCGAACGCCCCGGAGCTGCCGGCGCGCTGCGTCGCCTCGCGCGAGAGGCGCTCGAGGAAACGGCGGGGCCGGCGGCCGTTCTCGCGGCGTTCGGGCTTCGGCTTCGGGCTCTCGGGAGCTTCATGCCGTTTCGTTGCCATGACCGAGAGGTAGCAGTCCGTCCGGCAGCCGCCGGGGCGACCCGGTTGATCGTCTGGCAATGGCGGGCCGCAAGCACGTGACAGGACGTCGAGGCGCGCAACGCTTGCACTGAAAAAATCCGTCCCGAAAGCGTGCAAATCGGCGGGCAGTGATTAGGATGACGCGAAATATGCTGACACTCGCGAGGGCCGCCAGGGCCTCGAGGGGGGTGTTGGTCGCGGCCGAGGTGATCGAGGCTGGGCTCGCGTTGATGGGGGATCGTGCCAATGCCCCCTTGGACGCGGAGCCCCGAGAGGCGCGGGCCGTGCTGGTGAGCCAGTTCGTGCGACGCCTTCGAGGCATTCGCGTCGAGGTCGCGCACGATCTCGAGCGGGTGCTGCTCGCCGAGCTGCACGCCGCTCCCGACGGTACGCAGGACGTGCTCATCAAGGACGCGATCTCGGTCATCCGCGCCCGGAACCACCTCGGTCAGCTCGCCAAGTCGCTCGGGATGAGCTGGGCCGAGACGATGAAGCTCGAAGCGGCGCTCGGAGACGTGCTGCGCTGGACGGCGGGCGGTGGGGGCGGCGTCCTCCAGACCACCACGGCGCGCGACCATGCCCGGATCACGCTGAAGATCGCGCTCGACGGTCGCGAGCCCGACCTCGCGCTCCTCGCCGGCTTCGAGGGAGTCCCGGGGGTGGCGACGGAGGTCCAGCCCCGGCGCGTCGGGCACCACCTCACCGTCGAGATGACGGTCGAGCGCAGACCGCAGGTGGGCGCGGCCTGACCGCGGCGAGGGACGGCCGGCGCCAAGCTCGAGGGCGGCCCAGAGACCGAGTGAGGAGAGAACGAGATGGCGATCCTGCTCGACGTGAACGTGCTGCCCCGCGGTCCCAAGTCCCGGACGAAGCGGCTCCGGGACGCGTTCCTCGGAGCTTATGTGGAGTCGCACGCCGACGTGGGGCGGGTCGAGATCGACCTCTCCGCCGAGTACGCCCACCTGCCGGTGTTCGACGAGTGGGACATCCAGGCGAAGTTCGAGATGCTCTACGGCGAAGGGCGCCTCGACGAGAAGACCGCCGAACGGTGGGCGCACCTCACCAGCCTCACCGACAAGCTCCACGCGGCCGACCTCTTGGTCGTGTCGGCGCCCATGTGGAACTTCTCGATCCCCTGGTGCCTCAAGCGCTGGCTCGACGCCGTCGTGCAGCCTCGCCTGACGTTCGAGATCCGCGACGGCCAGTACCATGGGCTGCTCCAGGGGCGGACCGCCGTGGTGCTGACGACGCGCGACGGCTCCTACGCCGAGGGATCGCCGCATGCGGCGCTCGACTTCCAGCTGCCCTACCTGCGCACCATCCTCGGGTTCATGGGCTACGCTCCGGTGCACACCATCGCGGGCGAGCCGCTGAGCATGGCGGCCCCCGACGTGGCGGCCCGCGAGCTCGCCAAGGCGTGCGACGCCGCGCGGGAGTTGGCGCGCTCGCTCTGATACCGGGTTCCGGCGCCCGCCGGCCCCTCCGGCGAGCGAAGCGCGAGGACGCGCTCGCCTTTCGTGCCGGATCTCGGTGAGACTTGTGGCGCATGCGCCGGCTCGCTCGTCACGCGCTGACCTTCTCCCTCGGGCTCGCCTCGGCCGCGTGCGGCGGGGGCCCCGCCCCGGCCACCACGACGCCGGCGGCGCAAGCCGCGTGTGATCCGGACCACCTCGACGCGTGCGAGCGCTCGATCGCCGAGGCCGTCGCGGCCCGCAAGCCGCTGCGCGAGCTCGTGGCCCGCTACGCGGCGGCGCGCGTCGCCGCCGACGCGCGCGATCCTTGGGGCGAGATCCACCGCGCCATGACCGCCGCCGCGCCGAAGACCGGCGCGCCGCCGGCGATCCTCGTCGTCGAGGGCTCGGCCGATGCTGCGCTCGCGGCGGCGAAGCGGCTCGACGCGGCGACGCTCCGCGCGATCCCGGTCCCATCGCTTCCCGCTCCGAAGGCGATCGCGCCCGACGTGCTGCTCCTGGCGCTGGGCGAGGCGGCGGGAGCGGACCTCGTGCTCCACGCCGGAGGCGCCGGGGCCGTCGCGATCTTCCCGCGCGATCCGCTCGAGCCGTTCGTCGTCGGGCTCGCTCCGATCGCGCGCGCCGGCGGCGCCCCGGCCCGGCTCGCCGAAGAGATCGCCCTGGCGCGATCGGTGCGCGCGGCCCTCGCGGCGGCGAGCGCGTTCGACTACGTCGCCGCCGCGCGAGAAGGCGCCGCGCTCGCGGCGCAGGTGGCCGCGGCGCCTCCCGAGGCCGAGACCACGCTGCGCGGGCGCTACGCGCTCCAGCTCCTCGGCGCCGCCGGGATCGCGCTCGAGCCCGAGGGGGAGCGCGCGGCCGCGAGCTCTGCGCGGGCGCCGATCGTCGCCGGCGCGACCGATCCCGGCGCGCCGCCGCCCCCGGCCCCGGGCGACACGCCTTACGGCGACTACCTCCGTGTCCGCACGGCGAAGTCCGAGCGCGACGCGTTCGCCGCGCGCAGGGAGACGATCCTCGGCGCGGTGCCCGCGGACCGGCGCGAGGCGCTGGCCGCGCTCTTCGCGCCGCCGGGCGGATGCGCGTCGCCGGCGCCCGCCCCGACGATCGCGGAGGTGCGCGATCTCCAGCTCGGCGCGCGCCTCTCGGCCGCGCTGGCGCGCCCGGACGCGCCCGGCCCCGAGCCGGGGCGCATCGCGCTCCCCGAGTGGCTGCCGCGGTACGAGGCGCTCGTCCGCCTCGTCGACGCGACGCGCTCGGCCTGGGCCTACGCCCCCACCCTCCTCTACCAGCGCGGCGACGTCGCCGGCCTCTCGGCCTCCGGCAGCCCGACCTACCAGCGCGTCACCGAGCTCGGGCTCTCGCACATGGCCGCGCTCCGCAAGCTCGAGCAGGCGTTCCCGACGCGGTACCGCGCGCTCTCGCAGCTCTCGCTCGTCTACAGCCCCGGCGTGCTCGGCGACGACCGGCTCCGCGAGCAGCTCGTCCTTCTCACCCAGGCGACGGTGCAGGACAAGCTCGCGCGCGCCGAGGACGCGGCCGGCGTCTTCGAGGGCACGCTCGCCGGCGTGTTCGCCGGCATGTCGTATCCGCCGGCGATCCAGTCGGCGCACTACCTCGCGCTCCAGGGCGCCTTCACCGCCAAGCTCCGCGGCGACCTCACCCGGCGCACCGGCTGGGGCGTCGCTGGTCTCTACGCCGCCGAAGCGATCTTCCGCGCGCTCTCGGATCAGGCGCCCAACCTGCGGTTCTCGGCGGGGCAGATCGCCAGGGCGCTCGGCGATCCCGGCCTCGAGCAGCGGTCCCTGGGCGCGCTCGCGGTGAGCGCCGCCGGCTACGCCGCGCTGGCCGCGGACAAGAAGCTCGACCTCAACCAGAAGCCGGAGAACTTCCACCCCGAACGGCGCACCGCCCGCGAGGCGCTCAAGCGCGCGCTGGCCGGCCTGGCGGTCGAGGGCGAGGCGGCGCCGCCCGCGAGCGTGCTCGAGGACGTGACCCACCTCGCCGACGGGATCATCGCGGCGGCCGCGTGGTCCGCCGCCGACGAGCGGCCCGCGCCGGCCGGCGCCTGCCCGGCGAGGGCGGCGAGCGCGCCGCCGCCCGAGCTCATCCGCGCGCTCGGCAAGCTCGGCGACGTGCGCCGCCGCGTCTTGCTCCACCCGGCGTACAAGAAGCCGGCGACCGCGTGGATGCGCCGCGCGCGGCTCCTCGTCACCGTCCTCTCGGACGCGATCGACGTGATGATGCGGAAGGGCTCGGCGCCGCCGAGGTTCGCGATCCCGCGCCGCGACGCCGAGGAGGCCGTTGCGACCGCGCTCGCCGACTGGGACGAGCGCGCCCTCGCCGAGGCCTTGGCCGGGGCCTACGGCCTCGCCCGCGAGGGCATGACGGCCACCAGCGCCGACGCCTTCGTGGCCGCCAACGGACAGAACCTGCGCCGCGTCCTCGGCGGGCTCTCGCGGTTCTTCGGCGAGGGCGACGGGGCCGCCAAGGGCAAGGGCGGCGTCGCGCTGCTCGACGCCCTCGCGTCGGTCGCTTCGAGCGGGCGCGGGCTCGAGGAGCAGGACGCGTCGGCTCTGCTCCTCGACTACGCCGGTCGCTTCTACGCCGAGGGCAAGAAGGACCAGGGCGACCTCTTCCTGCTCGCCGTGCTCACCGTCTCGGCGACGACGCACCGGGCGCCGCCTGCGGCGGCGATCGACCTCGCGGGCAAGAACGCGAGCCGCGTGGGCTGGGTGCTGCGCTTCCTCTCCGAGCTCCAGGCCTCGCGGCGGGGCGTGGCCCCCGACCCCGCCGCCTTCGCCGCCGACATGCGCGCGGCGACCGACGATCAGTGCGCCCGCCCCGACGCCGAGCCGGTCCTCGCGGCGCTCGGCGCGGTCAGGGACTTCGCCGGCGGCAAGCGGCGCGAGGCGCGCGCGTCGCTCGATCGCGTGCTCGACGCCGCCGAAGAGCGCGGCCTCACCATCCCCAAGATGGCCCTCAAGTACGAGGAGCGGACGGCGACGAGGGTGTTCACCTATTCGCTCGACCTGTCCTACGGCGCGGGCCTGCTCGAGGGCGCGAACGGGATGCAGCTCGGGCTCGGCCTGAAGACCCCGGGCGAGCCGGGGGGCTCGCTCGCGGTCTCGTTCGCGAGCTCCGACGGGACCCAGGCCGGCGAGGAGGCGGCGCGCTGGTTCGCGCACACGGCCGCGCTCGCCGCCGCGTACCACTTCCTCGACGGCGACGTCGACCGCGGCCAGCGCGACGCGCGCCGGGCCGTGAGCGCCGTCGTCAACGGCGTGCGCCTCGGGGCGCGGGCGGTGAAGCCCGACGGCGCGCGCTGGGGCGCCGACGCGCGCGCCGTGCTCGCCGTCGACGCCCAGCTCGCCGCCGAGGCGGGCCGGGTCTTCGTGGCCGGCGATCTCTGGACCATCGTCCGGGCGACGCTCCCGCCGGAGGCCGGGGATCGCGAGATCGCCGAGCTCCTCGATCCGCGCCCGCTCGGGCTCGCCGCGGTGCCGGACGCCGCCCCCGTGCTGGGGCGCGCGGCGCGGTCGCTCTCGCTCGTGGCCGAGCCGCTGCCCTGCACCGAGGCGAAGGTCGAGCCGCCGCCCGAGGAGCAGGCGTGCGACGGCTACCCGCTCGCGCTCTCGCTCCGGATCGCCGATGTCATGAAGAAGCTGCCGCACCTCCGCCGCGGGGCCGAAGCCGGCGCCAAGCGCTGCGGCCCGATGCGCGCGCTCGACACGTTCCTCACCGCCGCCGACAAGGGCACCTACGATCCCGACGCGTTCTCGCGGGCCGTCCTCGAGCTCCGGGCCGACGGTCGCGTCGACGACGCCGCCGTGCTCCTGACGAGGCACCGCAAGGAGTCGCACTGCAACCCGGCGATGGTGGCCACGGCGCGCGCGCTCGGCCGCGACGCGTCGCTCGGGCACGCGCTCCGGACCGACCTGCTCAGCCTGGCGGTGAACTGCTCGGCGGCGGGGCTCGACCAGGCGGTCGCCGACGATCTCCTCGCGCTCGACGCCGAGACGCGGCGCTTCGCCGACCCGACCCGCAACTTCCACCTCATGCTCTTCGTGGCCGACGCCGCCGGGCGCGCCGGGCGTTGGGACGTGCTCGAGCGCCTCGCCGCCGAGCCCGGGTTCGTCGACCGCTGGCTCTCGCAGAGCCCGGTCGCGGCGGCGGCCGCGCTCGTCGTCGATCACGCCGCGACGTTGCTCGCGGGGCACACGATCGATCCGGCGCGGACGCGCGGCACCTACGACCTCGTCTGCCGCACCCTGCCGCCGCAGAGCTACCGCGAGCTCTGCGATCACCTCGGCGCGCTGCGTGGGCTCACCAAGGAGAGCGCCGCCGAGCGTGCGCGGCTGGCGCGCAAGGCGCTGGAGAGCGTGACCGCGGCCGTCGCGGCGCCGGCACCGCACCCCTGACCGCGGAGCGGCGCTCGGCGGCCGGGGGCGGCCGCGAGCGATCGGAGCCCGGGGCCCGTGGACCGCGGGCCGCGAGCGCCGTTACTCTCGCGCTGCCCGAACCAGCGCGCGGGCGCTCTCCCGCGCCGAACCGAGGCGCCCGGGGATCCGTCGATTCCGTCCGACCCCGTCGTGCGCGGCCCGGTGCAGCTCGGGCAGCTCTCCAGCGCGTCGGCCGTGATGCCAGCTAGGCACGCGGCGCGCCCGGGTCGGAAGGTGACACCTCGGCCGTGCACGACGGAAGGATCCGTGGTGCACGGCTTGCTGTGGCTCGTGGGATGCGACCTCGATCGACGTTGGGCACCCAAGCGGGGGGGCTTCGAGCCACGCTCCCCGCCCCCCGAGGCGGCGAGATCCTCGCCGGCAAGTACCGCGTCGAGGGGCCTCTGCCCGACGAGCCCGCGTGCGCCGTGGTGCTGGCCACCGCGCTCGCCGACGGCCGAGTCGTCGAGGTCCGGATCGCTCCGGGCGACCTCGGCGGCGAGCGCGAGCGCGGGCTGCGCCTGGTGCGCGAGGCGAGGATCGCGTCGCAGCTCCGGAGCGCGCACGCGGCGCGGGTCGTCGACGCGGGCACGCTCGGCGACGGCGCGGTGTTCGTCGCGAGCGAAGCGGTCGAGGGCGCCGACGCGGCGCGAACGCTGGTCGAGAGCGGCCCGTTCGACGTCGGCGCGGCGGTGGAGCACGCGCTCGCGGCCTGCGACGCGCTCGCCGAGGCGCACGCGAGCGGGATCCTCCACCGCGATCTCAGGCCCGAGCGCCTGGTCCTGGCGAAGGACCCGAGGGGGCACGCGACCGTCAAGCTCCTCGGGCTCGGCCTGGGCGAGCTCGCGGCCGCCGGCGACATGGGGTGGCCGCCGCCCGTCTCGCGGCTGCGAGCCTGGATGTACCAGTCGCCAGAGCAGATCGCGGCGCCTCGCACGGCCGACGTTCGCAGCGACGTCTGGGGGATCGGCGCGGTCCTGTTCGAGCTGCTCACCGGGCGGCCGGCGTTCGACGACGCCGGGCTCCTGCAGATCCTCGCGCGCGCGCTCGCCGGCGCGCCGCGATCCGCGCGCGAGCTCCGCGCGGACGTGGCTCCCGGCCTCGAGCGCGTGGTGCTGCGCTGCCTCGAGCGCGATCGCGAGCGCAGGCCCCACGGCGCGGCCGCGCTGGCGCGCGCTCTCTCGGCGTACGCGGCGCCGGCTGCGCCCGTCGAGCCCCCGCGTCCGGACGGCGAGCAGGCGCCGGGCAACACCGCCGTCGCCGCGTTCCCGGCGCCAACCGTCCGGGCGCCGGTTTCGGGGTCCGCGGGAGGCGCGCGTGCGCCGACCAACCCCGTGGCCTCGGCGGGTGTCGCCGAGCGCCCACCGCCGGCGCCCGATGGGGCGGCCGGAGGGGCGTGTCGCGTCGCGATCGACGCCGGGATGGACCCGGAGCTCGCGCGCTGGGAGCGGAAGCTCGGCCGATCGCCGCGGCGTCGCCGCGCCGCCATGGTGGGCGCGAGCGCCATCGCGATCGGCGCGATGATCGGCGCCCTGCTCGTGGTGCACGGTCCGCAGCGATCCTCCTCGGGTCGTTCGCGGCCGGCGAGCTTCACGACGGCCTCGGCCGCGCGTGGCGCGTCCCCGAGGGAGCCCCGCGCGCCCGCCGAGGCGGAGCGCGGGGATCGCGCCCCGACGAGGGGGCCCGAGCCGATCCTGGAGCCGGCCGGAGCACCACCGGCGGTGCCGGTGCCCACGCCGACCGCGCCCGCGCCGAGCCGTCCCCCGCCGGGACAGCCCTCGGCCGCAGCGAGCCCGCCGGGCGCTCCCCCGCAGGCCGCGCTCGCGACCCCGATCCCGCGCGCGCCGCGCGCCGCGCCGCGCTGGCAGCC
>CAYJPW010000116.1:0-34565 GCA_964372055.1 uncultured Polyangiaceae bacterium | reverse complement strand
CGAGCCGGCTGCCGCGCGGCCGCGTGATCGGCGGCCGCTACGAGGTCGACCGCGCCATCGGCGAGGGCGCCTCGGGGACGGTGTACCTCGCGCACCGCAAGACGACGGGCGAGGAGGTCGCGCTCAAGGTCATCCACCCGCACCTCTACGGCGATCGCCAGATCTTCGGCCGCTTCCAGCGCGAGGCCGCGATCCTGAAGCGCCTCGAGGGCGTCCACCTGGTCAAGCTGCTCGACTTCATCGAGGAGGACGATCGGCTCATCATCGCCCTCGAGCACGTCGAGGGCTCGTCGCTCGAGGACTGGGTCAAGGAGCACGCGCCGGTCGATCTCGGCGACGCCGTCGAGATCATCCTCCAGGTCTGCGCCGCGCTCGGCGCCGCGCACGCCGGCGGCGTGGTCCACCGCGATCTCAAGCCGGCCAACGTCCTCCTCGAGCGGCCGGGGGAGGGCTCGACCGACTCCACCGGCCTGCACGCGCGCGTCTGCGACTTCGGCCTCGCCAAGGTGGTCCACGGCGAGCACATGACGACCGGCCTCACCGAGCAGGACATGATCTTCGGGACGCCGGAGTACATGGCGCCGGAGCAGGCGCGCGGCGACGAGGTCGACGCGCGCTGCGATCTCTACGCCGCCGGCGTCATGCTCTACGAGATGGCGGTGGGGAGCGTGCCCTTCGACGGCAAGACGCCGATCGCCAAGATGACCGCGCACCTCGCCGAGGAGCCCACGCCGCCCCGCGCGCGCGCGCCCGATCGTGGGATCTCGCCCGCGCTCGAGGCCGTGATGCTGCGATCGCTCACCAAGGACCCGGGCGACCGGTACCAGAGCGCGCGCGCGTTCGCCGAGGCGCTCGCCGCCGCGCGCGACGAGCCGCTGGTCATCGCGCCGCACCGCGACAGCGACGCGAGCGGCATCGGCGACACCGATCTCGAGCTCTCGACCACGGGGCTCGCCCACTCGCCGACGCTCCCTTGCGATCCGAGCGAGCCGCCGCCCGCGGGCGCGCGATCGAGCCCACCGAGCGAGGCGAAGCCGCCGCCGACCGAGTCGTCGCTCCGGAGCTCGCCGCCCGCGGAGGCCGCGTCGGACAAGTGGGTGTGGACCGTGGTCGCGCTGGTCGCCGCGGCGATCGCCGTCGGGCTCGGCGTGCTCTTCGGCGCGCGCTGACCCGCCGCCCGGGTTGCGGCGCGGGCGGGGCCACGCGATACGTCGGCCATGAACGCACGAAACCGCGTCCGCCTCGTCGCCGCGCTCGCCTTCGCCGTCCTGCCCGCCGTGGCGGTTGCGTCGTGCAAGCGCAAGGACAAGGACGGCGAAGAGCCCTACCCCTCGGCGGCGCTCCCGCCCTCGGCCCCTCCCGCGACGACGCCCGCCGACACCACGGCCGCCGCGCCGCCGCCCGGCCCGCCGCCGGTGCGCCCCACGCCCGGCCCCGGCCCGGCGACGAAGCCCGACGCCGGCGCGCCCGCCGACGCCGGCGCGACGCCCGCCGACGCCGGCAAGCCCGACGCCTCGGCCTCGACGGCCGACGCCGGGGGCGGATCCGCAGCGAAGATCAAGGCTTGCGTCGACAAGTGCCAGGCCGTGCTCCAGGGCTGCCTGACGTCCGGCAAGGACGGCGGGCTCCCCTCGATCGGCAACGCCCCCGTTTGCCAATCGGCATTCAGCGCCTGCCAGGCGGCCTGCGCGCCGTAGCCAAGCGCCCCCAAGGGGGCGATAATCCCAAACCGTCATGCCCCGCAAGGTCCTCGCGGTCCTGGGCGGCCTCGGCTTGTCTTCTGCCGCGCTGCTCTTCCCCACCACCGCTCACGCCTACGACTCGCTGTCGGAAGCGTGCGCGGACGATCCCTACTTCTGCCAGATCGGCCCGCTCTCGTTCGATCAGACGGACGCGCTGCCGATCGAGTGGAGCTTCGACACCGGGTGGGTGCCGCAAGGCTCGCCGCTGCAGGTGCACATCTGGGCCGGCGTCTACGCCAACACGCGCGTCGCGCTCGCGGGGCAGCTCGAGACGAGCTGGTTCCCGGCGATGACGCTGCGGATGCCGGGCGACGCGGAGGGCGGGCTGCTCAGCTTCCACTACGGCGTGGAGCTCGGCGCGCAGGCGAGCGTGAACATCACCATCGCCGGGCAGACGTACACCTGGGTCGGCGACATCCCCTACGTGCCGCAGTTCGACTTCCAGGTGCAGGCCGAGGAGACCTTCGACGCCTGGGGCTTCAAGCCGGGCGCCTCGATCGAGGGCGTGACCCAGCCGCAGAAGCTCTTCCAGGTCGGCATCGGCGACATCATCGGCGGCTCGATCCCCGGCATCGACGGCGGCCTCGAGCTCGACGTCGCGATGGAGCTCAAGGCGACGTACGTCAACGAGCGCAACGTGATCACGACGACCGACGGCCAGACGGTGAGCGGCGGCGTGATCGAGAGCCAGGACGGCCAGACCTCGACCCCCTACCCCGGGGGCCCGAACATCGAGCTCGACGTGCACCCCGAGGGCTTCGTCGACTACGACGGCGTCCTCCACCTGATCCCGGCGTTCTACGTCGAGCTGCTCGGCCAGACCTGGAACATCCCCATCGTCGACATCCCGATCGCCTTCCCGATCACCCAGACCGACTGGGTCTTCGATCCGGTCCGCGTCCACGTGCCGCTGCCCGATCTGGCGCTCTCGCTCCCGGTGCTCGACTTCGGCGAGGTCGAGGTCGGCCAGAAGAGCCTCAAGTCCTTCCCCATCCTCGACGCCGGCGAGGCCCCGCTCACCGTCTCGATCGCGAGCAGCGATCCCGAGAACTTCGAGGTGTTCAAGCCGGCGTTCGACGTGGCCGCGTTCGAGACCGCCGACGGCCTCATCCGCTTCACCCCGACCAAGGCCGGCGAGTTCACCGGCAAGATCTTCGTCGGCTCGAACGACCCGAGCGATCCCGTGCAGGAGTTCGAGGTGCGCGGCGTCGCCTTCGGCGGCGAGGAGCCCGCCGCCGCCGCGCCGCTCCCGGAGGTCAACGAGGACGGCGGCTGCGCCTGCCGTGTCCCCGCCGGCCGCTCCGACCAGCCTTCGTCGCTCGGCGCGGTGGCGCTCGCCGGGATCGCCGCGGCGCTCCTTCGCCGCCGGAGGCGCCGGGGCTGATCGCGTACGAAAACGCGAGATGGTCACAGGGAGACGGGGAGTCGGGGAGTTTCTCTTCGGCGGACTTCCGCAGACGCAGCGGAAGAGGTCGGACCCTTCCGACCAACGCCTCTCGACGCGCGAGCGGGGGGCACGGGGGCCGCGCTCGAGACGGAGAGCTGGGGCTTCTCACCTGGATCGCGGATGTCTCACCCAGAGTGTGCGGCAGGTCTAAGTCGATGTGATCACATGTAGGTGAGGTCGGCACACCCCTTGCGAAGCGCGGCGGCAATCGCGCTCGCAAGGAGGATCCCATGGCTCTCACGGTCTCGGTTCGCTGGCTCGCCGTCGTCGCTCTCGGGTTCGCGTCGCTCCACACCGTCGCCTGCGGCGGCGCCGACGAGGGCGCCCTCTCCGGCGAGGAGCAGGACGTCACCGCGAAGGCCGGCCGGTTCGAGACGTTCGTGGGCAAGGACGGGCAGCACTACTTCCACCTCCTCGCCGCCAACGGGCAGAAGGTGCTGCAGTCGGAGGGCTACACGACGCTCGCGAGCGCCAAGAAGGGCATCGCCTCGGTCCGCACCAACGGCGTCGACGAGGCCATGTACGATCTGCGCGAGGCGCAGAGCGGCGAGCACTACTTCAACCTCCTCGCCGCCAACGGCCAGGTCATCGGCACGAGCCAGATGTACGGCACCGAGGCGAGCGCCGAGCGCGGCATCGCGACCGCGGTCAAGCTCGTCAGCCTCTCGCAGCGCCTGGAGGCGGCGGCCACCGGCGGCGCGCGGTTCGAGGCCTTCAAGGGGCTCGACGGCAAGCGCTACTTCCACCTCCGCGCCAAGAACGGCGAGATCATGCTCCAGTCGGAGGCGTACTCGACCACCACCGCCGCGACGAAGGGCATCGCCTCGGTCCGCGAGAACGGCAAGGTCGCGGCGAATTACGAGGTCCTCGCGGCGGCGAACGGCCAGTACTACTTCCGCCTCGGCGCCCAGAACGGCGAGATCATCGCCGTCGGCGAGACGTACTCGTCGAAGTCGAACGCCGAGCACGCGGTCACCGATCTCGCCGCGCTCCTCAAGAGCGAGCTCGTGGCCGATCCGAAGTGAGCGGCGCCGCCCCCGCGGGGACGCGCGCCGGACGGGGCTCCGGCCTCTCCTCGCGGCGCGGCGCCCTGCCGGGCTCGGCGCGGTGCGCGCGCTTGATCAGGAGAGCGTTGATCTCGGCGCCGAGCATCACCGCGAGCGCCGTGATCCACAGCCAGAGCAGGAAGACGATGATCCCGCCGAGCGCGCCGTAGGTGACGTTGTACTTGCCGAAGTTCGTCACGTACGCCGAGAAGCCCCACGAGGCGAGGAGCCACCCCACGACGGCGATCGCCGCGCCCGGCGCGATCCACCGGAGGGGCAGCTTCACGTTCGGCAGCACGTGGTAGAGCACGACGAGGACGCCGGCCATGAGCAGCGCCGCGACCGGCAGGCGCAGCCAGGCGGCGACGGTGACGAAGGGCTCGCCGAGCGCGCGCGCGATCGCGGGCGCAACGACGGCGGCGAACGCCGCGACGACCGAGAGCACGGCGCCGACGAGCGTGACCGCGATCGCCAGGGCGCGCCTCTTCCAGAACGAGCGCGTCTCCTCGACGTCGTACGCCGTGTTGAGCGCGCTCATGAGCGCGGCGACGCCGCCCGACGCGGCCCAGATGGCGCCGGCGGCGCCGAGGGTGAGGACGCCGGCGTTGTCGGAGCGGGCGAGGGCGTCGAGCTGGCGACCGAGGATCGAGACCACATCGGCCGGCGCGACGGCCGACAAGCGGCCGACGAGGGAGCTGACCTGCGTCGGATCGAGGAGCAGGCCCGCGAGCGCGACCGCGAAGAGCAGGAACGGGAACAGCGAGAGCACCGCGGAGAACGCGAGGTTGCCGGCGACGTCGGACGCCTTGTCGCACGACCACTCGTGCTCGAGCTCGCGGAGGAACCCGACCCTGCCCGAACGGCGGCGTGCGTCGGTGCTCATCCGGGATCCATGGCGCCCGCCGCCGCCGTGTCGATGGGCGGCGCGCGCAGCCGAGCCCGGCGCGCGCCACCGCGGGCGATCGACTAGGCCGCGCTCGGGCCGAGGCGTCGGGCCGCCTCGGCCGCCGCCGCGTGCGCCTCCGCCTCCTCGGCGATGCGGCGCAGCTCGTCGCCGGTGACGGTCTCGCGCGCCACGAGGGCCTCGGCGGCGGCTTCGAGCCCGACCTTCTTGCCGGAGAGGAGCGACCGCGCGCGTTCGAAGAGCTCGTCGAGGCGCTCCTTCACCTCCTCGTCGATCTCGCGCGCGGTGGCGTCGCTGCAGATGCGCT
Source organism: uncultured Polyangiaceae bacterium (assembly GCA_964372055.1). Classification (GTDB taxonomy): domain Bacteria; phylum Myxococcota_A; class Polyangia; order Polyangiales; family Polyangiaceae; genus CAYJPW01. The sequence continues at coordinate 29,119 of CAYJPW010000116.1, read as the reverse complement.
CCTCGGTCGTGGTGCCGAGGAGCGGCGCGCCCACGGTGCGCGTCAGCGCCGGCAGGCCGAGGCGCCGGCTCATGCCGAGGCGCGTCAGCATCTCGCGGACGATCGCCGTCGCGCGGCTGAGATCGTCGTGCGCGCCGCTCGAGGCCTGGCCGAGCGCGAGCTCCTCGGCGGCGCGGCCCCCGAGGAGCACGGCGACGCGGGTCTCGAGCTCCGCCTCGGTGATGACGTGGCGCTCGTCGCGCGGGACCTGCATGGTGTGGCCGAGCGCGCCCATGGTGCGCGCGACGATCGAGACGCGCTCGACCGGATCGGCGTCGGGCAGCGCCAGGGCGACGAGCGCGTGGCCGGCCTCGTGGAAGGCCACGCGGCGCCGCTCCGCCGGGGTCATCACCTGCCCGCGGCGGCGCAGCCCGAGCTGGACGCGGTCCATCGCGTCCTCGAAGTCGATCTGGGCGATCGCCTCCGCGCCGCGGCGCGCCCCGGACAGGGCCGCCTCGTTGACGACGTTGGCGAGATCGGCGCCGACCATGCCGGGCGTGCGGCGGGCGACGGCACCGAGATCGACGTCCGGCGCGAGTCGGACGCGGCGCGCGTGGACCTCGAGGATCGCCTTGCGGCCCTCGTAGTCGGGGCGATCCACGATGACCTGGCGGTCGAAGCGGCCCGGCCTGAGGAGGGCCGGGTCGAGCACCTCGGGCCGGTTGGTGGCGGCCATGAGGATCACCGTGGTGCGCGCGTCGAAGCCGTCGAGCTCGGCGAGGAGCTGGTGGAGCGTCTGCTCGCGCTCGTCGTGCGTCGCGAGCGTGCCGAGGCCGCCGCGCGTGCGCCCCACCGAGTCGATCTCGTCGATGAAGACGATGCTCGGCGCGCTCTTCTTCGCCTGCTCGAAGAGCTCGCGGACGCGCGCCGCCCCGAGGCCGACGAACATCTCGACGAACTCGCTGGCGTTGAGCGACAGGAACGGGACGTCCGCCTCGCCCGCGACCGCGCGCGCCAGGAGCGTCTTGCCGGTGCCGGGCGGGCCGATGAGGAGCAGCCCGCGCGGGATCCGCCCGCCGAGCGCGCGGTAGCGCTGCGGGTGCTTGAGGAAGTCGACGACCTCGACGAGCTGCTCCTTCGCCTCGTCCACGCCGGCGACGTCGGCGAAGCGGACGGCCTCCTGCTTCGACTTGTCGTAGACCTTGGTCTTGGCCTTGATGAACGAGAGCGCGCCGCTCGACGCGCCCGCGCCCGCGCGGCGCATCGCCATGAAGAAGACCAGGTTGATGAGGACGAGCGGCACGACCCACCAGAGCACCTGGATCCACCACGGCGTCTGGGCGGCCTGGGCGTCGACGCGGACGTGCTTGTCCATGAGCGCCTGGATGAGGGGCTCGCTCTGGACGCCGGGCAGGCGCGTGGTGCGGACCTCGGCCGCCGGCTTCTCACCCTCGGCGCGGGTGCGAAGCAGGACCTCGTCGGCGCGGACCACGGCGGACTCGGCCTGGCCGCCCTCGACGAGCGCCACCGCCTCGTCGTAGGGGATCGTCTTCGGCCCCGGCGGGGTGAGCACGCCCGAGAAGAGCAGCGCCGCCACCGTGAGCAGCGCGTAGAGCAGCCAGATTCGCGGGGCGCGGGTGGGTTTCTTGTCCTCCATCGCCATGCCCGAGCTACGTGGGGAACGGCCGCGCTCGCCGCAACGCGCTCCGGCTGGAAGCCCTGGACGGTCGGGAGCAAGAGCGAAGGGCCGCGCGCGAAACTCTCGCTCCGCGCCCGATCCTCCGCGGTCACCCGGCCCGCGGGCGCTCGCTCGCGACGGACGGGCCTTCTTGCGCTAAGAGGGAGAGACCTTGGCCACGGCCCGCAATGCCCCTGCCGCCGCCGCGCTCGGCGGGCCCGGCCGCGCCTTCCCCATCGACTGGGGCGAGCTCGCTCCGCTGCGCCTCCGGGCGCGCGCCATCGCCGAGGGCGTCTACGCCGGCGTGCACCGCAGCCTGCGCCGCGGCTCGGGCGTCGAGTTCGGCGGGCATCGGCCCTACGCGCCCGGCGACGATCTCCGCTTCATCGACCGCCGCGCCCTGCTCCGTCACGACCGGCTCATGGTCCGCGAGTTCGAGACCGAGACCGATCGCGGCGTCTGGATCGCCCTCGACGCGACCGCGTCCATGTCCTACCGCGGCCCGCGCGCGCCCGGGGCCAAGCTCGCCTACGCGGCGCTGATCGCGGCGGCGCTGGGGCGCGTCGCCCTCGCCAGCGGCGATCCGGTCGGGCTCGAGTGGCTCGGCGGCGAGGGGGTGCGGTCGCTGCCCGCCTCCTCGGGGCGGGAGGCGTTCGAGCGCCTCGCCGGCACGCTCGAGGGCGCCGCCGCCGCCGGCGACGCCAGCGCCGACGACGCCGCGATCGAGCGGACGCTCGCCCCGATCGCCCGCAGGGCGCGGCGCGGCTCGGTGATCGTGCTCCTCTCGGATCTGTTCGACCTGCCGCCGCGCGCGCTCGCGTCCTTCACCTCGCTCGGGACGAGCGGCCGCGCCCTCGTCGCCGTGCAGGTGCTCGATCCCGCCGAGGCCGATCTCGCCTTCTCGGGGAACGTCCGCCTCCGCGCGCTCGAGGGCGGCGCGGTGGTCGAGGCCGACGCCGACGCGGTGCGCGCCGCCTACCGCGAGCGGCTCGCCGCGATCGCCGAGCGCTGGTCGATCGAGCTCCGCGCCCGCGGCGGCCGGCTGCTCTCGGTGACCAGCGCCGATCGCCCGACCGAGGTCGTCCGCGCCATCGTCCAGCGGATCGCCGAGGCGCGGCGGTGAGCTTCGTCACCCTCGCGGGGCTCCTGGTCGCGCTGCTCGTGGCCGCGCCCATCGCGGCGCACCTGCTCCGGCGGCGGCAGGCCGAGGAGCAGCCGTTCCCGCCCGCGAGGCTGGTGCCGTCCACGCCGCCGGTCGCGCGGCGCCGGAGCCTGCTCGAGGACCGCGCCCTCTTCGGCGTGCGCGCCCTCGCGGTCGTGGCGCTCGCCATCCTCGGGGCGACGCCGTTCCTGCGCTGCTCGCGCCTCTCGCTGGCGCGTCAGGGCGGCGCGTCCGTCGCGATGGCCATCGTCCTCGACGACTCGCTGAGCATGCGGGCGCCGCTCGACGGCGAGGCGGCGCGCGCAGGCGCGACGACGCGCTGGGATCGCGCCGTCGGCGCCGCGCGCGAGCTCGCCCAGGGCGCGAGGCCGGGCGACTCGATCGCCGTGGTGCTGGCCGGGGCGCCGCCGCGCGTGGCGCTGGCGTCGTCCACCAACCTCTCGGCCGCGATCGCCGCGCTCGACGCCGTCGAGCCTTCGGACCGCGCCACCGATCTCGACGGCGCGGTCCGACTCGCGCGCGAGCTGCTCAAGGGCGCGGTGCAGCTCGACAAGCGCGTGGTGCTGCTCAGCGACATGGCCGACGGCGCGCCGGACGCGCCGCTCTCGGGCGGCGCCGAGGCGTCGCTCTGGGTCCCGCTCGAGGAGCTCGAGGCCCGCGGCGCCGACTGCGCGGTGACGCGCGCCGATCGCGCCGCCAACCGCGTGCTCGCGCGCGTGGTGTGCAGCCCTCCCCAGGCGGCGGCGCCCGCGCCCGCCGGCTCGGCGGCGGCGGCGCCGGGCGCAGAGGCTTCGGCGGCGATCGCGCCCGCCAGCGCGACCTCGGCGAAGGCCGCGAGCGCGTCGGCGGACCGCTCGCTCGAGATCCGCGCCGGCGGTCGGGTCGTCGCGTCGACGCGCCTCGGGCCCGCGGTGCGCGCCGAGGACGTGTCCGTCGAGCTGCCGCCCGACGCCCCCCAGGATCTGCGCGCCGGCCTCACCGGCGCCGACGCCGTCGCCGAGGACGACGAGGCCCCCATCATCGCGGCGGGCGGCGCGCTCCCGGTCGCGGTCGTCGTCGATCCGGCGGCGACGCACGTCGAGACCGGCGGCCCGCCGCCGATCGAGCAGGCGTTCGCGGCGCTCAGCCTCGACGCCAGCGTGCGGCCGCTGCCGATGGTGCCCGAGCACCCGGACGAGCTCAACGCGTTCGCGGCGCTGATCGTCGACGACGCCCCGGGCTTCACGCCCGAGGTGCGGCGCGCGCTCGCCGCGTGGGTCGAGCGCGGCGGCGTCGTCTTCCTCACGCTCGGCCGGCACGCGGCCGCGGCCCCGCTCGGCGCCGGGTTCGAGCCGCTCATCGAGGGCGTGGTGCGCTGGTCGCCCTCGCCCGTCCCCGGCGTCGATCCGGCCTCGGCGCCGACGCTCGGGCCCTCGGCCGAGGGGCTCGGCGATCTCGCGCCCAAGGGGAGGGCGGCGCTCGAGGTGGTCGCCTCCGAGGGCGCCGACGTCCTCGCGCGCTGGTCGGACGGCGCGCCGTTCCTCCTGCGCCGGTCACTCGGGCGCGGGGCGGTGCTCGCGGTCACGCTCCCGCTCTCGACCGAGGAGAGCGATCTCGCGCTCCGGCCCGCGTTCCTCGCGCTGCTCGATCGCGTGGTCAACAGCGCGCGGGCGCGCGGCGGGGCGCGGCGCATCGACGTCGGCGAGACCTGGACCTTCGACGGCTTCAAGGACGTGCGCGTCGAGCGGGTCTCGCTGGTGCGCGGCGAGGCCAAGCGCGCGGTCCCCGTGACGCCGGTCGACGGGCGCCTCCGGGCCACGCCGCCGCTCGCGGGCCTCTACGAGCTCTCGCTCGACGGCGAACGGAGCACGCGCGTCGCCGGCGTCCCCGAGCGCGAGATCGATCTGCGGCCGCGCCGAGTCGACGCGACGGCGCGGGCCTCCACGCTCGGAGGCGTCGCCTCCTCGCTCGACGCCTCGCCCTACGTCGCGCTCCTGCTGCTCGGGCTCATGGCCGCCGAGCTGTTCCTCCGCAGCCTCGGGCAGCGCCGCGAGGGGCGCGGGGCCGAGGCGGTCGCCGCGCCGCCGCCCCCGGGCGCGGCGCGCTCGCGCTGACGGCGGCCTGGCGCGATCGCCGCCGACGTGGGATCGATGGGGGTGGCCGGGACGAAGCCGAGCGGGTGGCTCGCGGCGCTCGCCGCTTCGGCGCTCGCGGTCGCCGCGTTCGCCGCGGGCTGCACCGGCGACGAGCGCGAGGCGCCGGGCGACGGCGGCCTCCCCGCCGAGCCGTCGGCGTCGCCTTCCGCCGAGCTCGCGCCGTCGGGGGCGCCGAGCCCCGGGCCCGCGCCCTCGATGCAGCCCGCGCCTGCTCCGCCGCGCCGCGACGCGCTCACGATCATCGCCGGCGGCGACGTGAGCTACGGCCGCGTCATCGGCCAGATGGTCCTCAAGGACCCGAAGAAGGAGCTGTTCGCCCCGCTCGCGCCCGTCCTGGCGTCGGGCGATCTCCGCTTCTGCAACCTCGAGAGCCAGCTGACCGATCAGAAGGGCGAGACGCAATCGCCCGGGAACAAGCTCGTCTTCTGCGGCCCGCCCGAGGGCGCGGGCTCGCTCGCCCTCGCCGGCTTCGACGTGGTCTCGACGGCGAACAACCACGCCTGGGACTACGGCAAGAAGGCGCTCTTCGAGACGATGGACCACCTCGATCGCGCCGGCGTGCGCTACGTGGGCACCGGGCGCGATCGAGCGAGCGCCTACCAGCCGCTGGTCATCGACAAGGACGGCTTCCGCCTGGCGATGCTCGCGGTCACCGACATCTGGAACCAGGGCCTGCTCAAGAACCACCCCGGCGCCGACTACGTCGCCGGCGCCGATCGCGACGGGCTCGCCGCCGCCGTCCGCTCCCTCCGGGCCGATCCGTCGATCGACGCCATCGCCGTCTCGTACCACGGGGGCTGCGAGTACATCACCGAGCCGATCACGCGGACCAAGGAGATCCTCCGCGCCGCGATCGACGCCGGCGCCGACGTGGTGATCGGGCACCACCCGCACGTCGCGCAAGGCGTGGAGTGGCGCGGCGGCCGGCCCATCCTCTACAGCCTCGGCAACCTCCTCATGCGGATGCACTCGAACCACGCCTGGACGGGGATGAGCTACCTCGCGCGGATCCGGCTCGCGCGCGGGGCCCCACCGGCGCTCGAGGCCTGCCCGTACCGCATCCACGGCGTCGATCCGCTCCCGTTCGCGGGCGATCCCGCGCGCGCCGCGTACGAGGCGCAGTTCTTCGGCCACCTCGCGCTCATCTCCAAGGCGGTGGGCGGGACGCGCATCGGCCCGACCGGCGACGACGGCTGCGCCCGGCTCGAGCCGCCGGTCGAATCGGCCGCGCGCGACTGAAGAGGCGTCGGACCTGGCGCATCGAGTGGCGTTGCTCGGACGATGGTCCGACACCTCTTCAGCGCGCGAGCGCGACGATCGCGGCGACCGCGAGCCCGACGGCGAGCCCGATCGCGAGCCCCCGGTAGAAGCCGGCGCGGACGCGCGCCTCGATCGCCGCCGTCGGATCCACGCTCACCGCGGGCGCCTCGACGACCTCGATCACGGGGCGCGACGAGATCGCGGGCGCGGAAGCGGGCGGGAGCTGCACCACCGCGCGTCCCTGGGGGAGCGTCTTGTCGAGCTTGGGGGGCTCGGGGTCCGTGATCTCGGGCGGCGGCGGAGGCGGCGCGGGCGCCGGCGGGCGCGGCACGGCATTGACGGCGACGCCGTTGGCCGCCGGCGCGCCCGGGGGCGGCCGGTGCGTGTCCCGGAACGCGGCGGTCGGTGCGTGCGTCGAAGGGGGACGCGGATCGATGGCGCCCGGCGCCAGCGCGAGCCGCTCTCCGGAGAGCTCGGGCAAGATCTGCTGGAGCGCTCCACGGAGCTCCGCCGCGCTCGCCGGCCGCTCCGCCGGCTTCTTGGCGAGCGCCCGGAGGATGATGCGCTCGAGCTCCGGATGGATCCCAGGCACCCTGGCGCTGGGCGCCGGCGGCACGTCGGTCGTGTGCTTGAGCGCGGTCGCGAAGGCGTTGCCCTGGTCGGGGAACGGGACCGTGCCGGTGATCATCCGGTAGAGCACCACGCCGCACGTGTAGAGATCGGCGCGGCCGTCGACGCGGTACCCGAGCGCCTGCTCCGGCGAGAGGAACTCCGGCGTGCCGATGATCGCCCCCACCGCCGTGAGGGACGAGCCGGAGGCGGCGGTGGACCCGGGCACCGCCGTCGTGTCGGGCTCGCGCACCTTGGCGATGCCGAAGTCGAGGACCTTGAGGCGCGGGGGCTCCACGCCCGCGTCGTCGCGCGGCCCGAGCAGCATCACGTTCTCGGGCTTGAGATCGCGGTGCACGATGCCGAGCGCGTGCGCGGCCTCGAGCGCTTCGCAGATCGCGATCGTCACCAGCACCGCGTGCCGCTCGGAGAAGCGATGGACGCGCTTGAGGCGCTCGAAGAGGTCCTCGCCCTCGAGGAGCTCCATCACCATGTACGGCCGCCCGTCGACGACGCCGTGGTCGATGACGCGGACGGTGCTCGGGTGCGTCAGCCGCTCTGCCGCCTCGACCTCGCGCGCGAACCGGCGCGCGAAGCTGGGATCGATCAGGTACTGCCGGTGCAGCACCTTGATCGCGACCGCCGAGAGATCGTCGCTGCGGACGGCGCGGTGGACGACCGCCATGCCCCCCTCCCCGATCACCTCGGTGACGACGTAGCCGCCGATCTCTCGGCCGAGCAGGGACTCTTCCGCGGGCACCGGCGGCCACGTTAACGCAGGTCCGCCGCGAGGGCGATCCCGGAGCTGCTCTCAGCCCTCCTCCGGGGGCGGCAGGGCGAAGTCGGCGACCTTGGCCGTGAGGTAGCCGGTGAAGAACTGCACGCGCGCGGGACGGCTCTCGATCGGGATGGCGAACGTGACCCACCCGCGCACGTGCGTCCCCGGCACGAGGAAGCCCTCCGGGAGCGACGGCTTGCGCGCGATCGCGGCGCCGCTCGACACCGGCTCGAACACGTACCCGCGCTCGTCGTAGAGCCGCCACTGGCCCGTCCTGTAGCTGAGCGGCTCCGCGCCCGAGGGGTTGGTGATCGCGATCTCGGCGGCGAACAGGGTGTAGCCCTCCTCGGGCTTGGCGCCGCCGGGCGGCAGGAAGGGACCGAACGCGTCGACCGCGACCACGTACGCGCCGACCTCGGTCTCCTCGCCGAGGCGGCCGAGCCTCGCCGGCGCCCGGTCGGATCGCTTGCGCGTGAACCACATGCTCGGATGGCTACTTTCGCAGGGGTCCAGCGGCAACCGTGCTCGACCCTCGGCCAGGTCTGCGGGTACGACGCGGCGTGCCCGCCGATCTGCGTGTGGCAGCGACGCCGTGGGCGGCGGCCAGCTCTGGTCGTGCACGTCCTCGCCCTGCTGAGCCGCTGCCGCGCGCCACGGGCCACGAGCCCGACTCCCGGCGCGTCCTCGCCTCACCGCTGCGTGGTACCGTGCGCTCATGCGCTTCCTTCGCCACGCGCGCGCGCTCCTCCTCGTCCCCATCGCCGTCGCCGGCGCCTGCACCTGCGGCGATCCCGAGACCGTGAGCGGGTCCCCCACCGGCGCGACGACCAGCGCCGGCACCGGTCAGGGCGGAGAGGGCGGTCAGGGCGGCGCCGGCCAGGGGGGCGGGGGCGGCATCCTCGTCGGCTGTCCGTCGGGCATCGTCTGCGGCGGCGGCGCCTGCTGCGCGGCCGGCGACGAGTGCGTGCAAGAGAGCTGCCTGCCCGCGTGCCCGTCGCAGGTGCGCTGCGGGCCGGATCTCGCGGTCTGCTGCGCCGCGGGCGAGGTCTGCCTCGCCGACGCGTGCGTCGCACCCGGCGCCGACTGCCTCGACTGGGCCGACTGCGCCGAGGGCGAGTTCTGCGAGCCGACGCTGGGCAAGTGCCTGCCGCAGCCGCCGGGCTCGTCGACCTGCGAGTACAAGCCGCCCGTCGGACCGCTCACGCCGATCGTGGAGTGGAGCTGGACGGGGAGCGCCATCTTCCCGGCGCACCACCAGGTCATCAACATGCCGGTGGTCGTCGATCTCGATCTCGACGCCACGCCCGACGTGGTCATCGTCACCTCGGACAATTTCAGCGGAACCGGCGTCGGCTATCTGCGCGCCCTCGACGGGGCCGACGGCCTCGAGAAGTGGGACGCGGCGGCCGGCGTGTACGAGGACGCGAACCGCGTCCAGCCGCGCGGCACGCCCGCCGCCGCCGACATCGACGGCGACGGGTTCCCCGAGATCGTGTCGCCCAAGGCGGGCGGCGGCCTCATCGCCTTCGAGCACGACGGCACCTTCAAGTGGCGCTCCACCCAGGCCGACGGGGTGACGCCGTGGAGCACCGCGCTCGAGTCGCCGACCGTCGCCATCGCCGACCTCGAGGGCGACGGCAGCGCCGAGATCGTCGTCGGCGCCGCGGTCTTCGACGCCTCCGGCAAGCTCCGGTTCGACGCCGGCGTCTTCAACGGCTCGAACAACGGCAACTACGGCGCGGTCAGCATCGTGGCCGATCTCGACGGCGACGGGGTGCAGGAGGTCGTCGGCGGGCGGCGCGCCTTCCGCGCGGACGGGAGCCTCTACTGGGACAACGGGCTCGTCGACGGCTACCCGGCGATCGCCGACCTCGATCTCGACGGCACGCCCGAGCTCGTGGTCGTCGCCGCGACGACGGTGCGCGTCGAGGCCCCGACCACCGGCGCCGTGATCGCGAGCCTCGCCATGCCGGCCGCCGGAGCCGGCGGCCCCCCGACGATCGCCGACTTCGACGCCGACGGCATCCCCGAGATCGCCTCGGCCAACGGCGGCGCCTACGCGGTGTTCGAGTACGCGCCCGGGCCGCCGGCGGCGCTCACCGTGAAGTGGAGCACGCCGACGCAGGACCTCTCGTCCAACCGCACCGGCTCGAGCGTGTTCGACTTCCAGGGCGACGGCGCCGCCGAGGTGGTCTACGGCGACGAGTGCTACTTCCGCGTCTACAACGGCGCCGACGGCTCGGTGCTCTACGAGGTCGAGAGCTCGTCGGCGACGATCCACGAGTACCCGGTCGTGGTGGACGTCGACGGCGACAACAACACCGAGGTGGTGGTGGTGGCCAACGACCTCAACCACCTCGGCGGCAACCCGAGCTGCCCGTACGGAATCGCGGGCGCGAAGCACGGTGTGTTCGTCTACGGCGACGCCAACGACGACTGGGTGCGGACGCGGCGGGTCTGGAACCAGCACGCCTACCACATCACCAACGTCGACTCGGACGCCTCGTGCCCTGCGCCGGAGTCGCCGAGCTGGATCGCTCCCGCGGGGTTCAACAACTACCGGCAATCGAACCAGGGCGCCGGGGTCTTCAACGCGCCCGATCTCCAGGTGAGCCTCGAGGCGTCGCTCGCCGGCTGCCCCGCGAGCGTCGAGCTCCGCGCGTCGGTCGTGAACCAGGGCAGCCTCGGCGTGGCCGCGGGCATCCCGGTCAGCTTCTACGCGGGCGTCCCGGGATCGGGGACCTTCATCGCCACCGCGTTCACGACCGGCGCGCTCCTGCCCGGCCAGTACGAGATCGTGTCGGTCGACTACCCGGTCCCCGCCGCCTCCGGGGCGATGGCCTTCTACGTGATCGTCGACGCCGACGAGAACGGCGACGGGACCGAGAACGAGTGCCTCGAGGACAACAACACCGCCTCGGTCGCCGACGTCGTCTGCCCCGACGTCAACTGAGGGGGGATCACGGAAGCAGAAGGAAGCCGATGCCGAAGCTACCCGTGAGCGTTCCGATCCTGCTCATCGCCTCCGTCGTCGTGGTCAGCGTGGCGGCGTGGGCCCAGAGCGGGTTGAAGCAAGCTCTCATCCTCGTTCCGTACCGCGTACGCGAGGGGCAGGTGCACCGGCTGCTCACCGCGGGCTGGCTGCACGGCGACACGACGCACCTGCTCTTCAACATGCTCACGCTCTACTTCTTCTCCGACGACGTGGCGCGCGCGCTGGGCCCCACCCGGTTCCTGGCGCTCTACGTCAGCGCCGTGGTCGTCGCCTTCGTCCCCACCACGCTCCGCCACCTCCGAAACCCGAGGTACAGCTCGCTCGGCGCCTCGGGGGCCGTGGCGGCGGTGATGTTCAGCGCCATCGCGCTCTTCCCCGGCCTGAAGATGGGGCTCTTCTTCATCCCCGTCCCCGTCCCCGCCGTGGTCTACGCCGTGCTCTACCTGGCCTACAGCGCCTGGCACTCGTACCGCGCGCGCGACGGCATCAACCACGACGCCCACTTCGCCGGCGCGATCTACGGCGTGCTCCTCACGTACGCCTTCGAGCCGAGCCGCGTCGAGGCCACCTTGAGGCGGCTGCTCGGGTGAGCGGACGAGCGCGTCTCGCGTCGCGCACCGGAGCCTCGCCCAGCCCCGCCAGGCCTACTCCCTGTTGCGGCCCAGCAGACCGCAGGCTTTCTCGGACCCGCGGTCGCACCCCCTTCGCAGGAAGTCTCGACCACGAGCGACGTCGCGTTGCGACTTCATCAGCAGGAGCCCGAGGTTCATGCAGGCCTCGGCCGAGTCGCCCGAGCAGGCCTTCTCGTAGAGCGCCGCCGCCGCGTTCTCGTCGGCGGACCCGCCGAGACCCTTCTCGGCGAACACTCCCGCTTCGTTGCAGCCCCAGGCATCCCCGAGCGAGCACGCCCGCTCGAACATGCGGCGCGCACCTGCCGGGTCGACGCCGATCCCGTCGCCGTCCCGGAGCTGCACGGCGACGTTCTGGCAGCTTCCGGCGTGGCCGCAGGCGCACCCCGCCGCGAACCAATCCAGCGCCCGTCGCGTGTCACGGGGGCCGCCCTCCTCGACCGTGTGCTGAACGCCGAGGTTGAAGCAGGCGGCTGGGAAGCCGCCTTCACAAGCCTTCTCGTAGAACGGGCGCGCGCGCTCGGGGTCTTTCTCGCGTCCCCAGCCGCGGGCGAGCGCGACCCCGACGTTGAAGCAGCCCTCCATCGAGCCGAGATCGCAGGCCTTCGAGAAGAGCGCGAACGCGCGCTCGAGGTCCCGCGTCTTGCCCCCTTCGCCGTTGAAGTAGAGGACGCCTTCGTCGGTGCAGGCCTGCGCGCCGCCGGCCTCGCAGGTCGCGGCCTGGGGCGGCGCCGAGACGGCGGCGCACGACGGCAGCTCGAAGGCCGGCGCTGGCGGAGACGGCCGCGCCGGCGCCCTCGTGTCCTGCCTCGCCGACGCATGCTCCGGTTGGGGCGGTCCCCCGCACGCCGCCGTGGACACCGCGATCCACGAGGAGAGGACGAGCATCGTTCGTGGCGAAGCGTCACGGCGCAATCGACGGTCGCTCCTCACGTGGGGGCCGCTCAGCTGAGCGCGCCGGCCCCGAGCGGGCGCGGCCAGCGCGAGGGGACGATCACGAGGACGTCGCGCGGCGTCGTCCGGACCTCGAGGCGCTGCGCCGACGTGCTCACCGCGTGGGCCATCGCGCAGAGCCCGCGGCCGATCTGCTCGCCGAGCCCGAGCGCGCGCGCCGTCGCGGCGAGGATGGGGTTCTTCGGCGAGGAGACGCCGCCCTCGCGCGCGAGCTCGTCGAGATCGCCCAGGCCCTCGGGCGGGCCGCCCGGGCTCCACACCTCGAGCCGATCGCGGAAGACGCGCACCGCCACCCGCCCCGGCCGGCGCAGATCGCGGTGGACCAGGGCGTTGACGACGGCCTCGCGGACCGCGAGCTCGGGGTACTCGTCGCCTTCGATGCCGGGCGCCGCGCCGTGGCCGCGCATCTCGGCGCGGACGAAGGCGACGGCCTGCGAGGCGAGCGCGCCGAGATCGCCCTCGAGATCGAGCCGCGTGCGCACCGGATCCGCGAGCGAGCGCCCCTGCACCGCCACGGCGACCACGGCCCAGTCGGGCACGACGAGCTGGGGCGTGCGGCCGAACACGTAGAGCCCCACCGGCGTCGGCGCGACGCGCGGCGCCGCGCGCGCCAGGAGCCCGAGCCGGATCGCCGTCTCGTCGCGTCCGGCGGCCTCGAAGAGGCGCGGCGCCCGGCGGGCGACGAAGGCCTCGAGGGCGGCGAGATCGAGATCGTCGAGGTCCGCGCCCGGCACCGGCATGCGCTCGTTCGACATGCGCGTCGAAGGTACACCGCTTCAGGGCCGGAAGCGCGCGGTTCGCCGCGCCGCGACCAGCGCGGCCCGCGAGGCGACGTCGCCCGGCGCGAAGTCGGCGGAGTCGCCGCCGGCGCCGACGTCGATCGCGCGCGGCGGATCGCCGCCGACGGCGAGACGGCACTCGCCCTCGCCCCACACGATGGCCGCCTCGATGGCATCGCGGCGGACGGCGCGGCTCGCGAGCGCCGGCGCGGGCTCGAGCGCCGCGCCGAGGAGGGCGGGCACGTCGTGGCGGACCCCGTCGCCGCAGAAGCGCGGCGCCGCCCCGCGGACGTGCTGCCCGAGCTCTCCCACGTAGAGAGGCAGGCCCAGCTCGGCGGCGATGGCGAGATCGCGATCGAGCTTCGCCGTGGCGGCGGCCGTCGCCGCGGCCGAGGCGGCGGGCGGCGCCGTCCGGTCGAGTGTCGTGTAGACGTGGCTCGTCCACACGAGCCGCGCCCGGGCGCGCGGCGAGAGCGCCCCCACCACCGATCGCGCGAACGCCCCGTACGCGTCGGTCGGCTCGCCGCGCAGCTCGCCGGCGGAGATCGGCTGCGGCAGCGCCGACGCCAGCTCCTCGAGCGCGGGCGCGAGGAACGCGTCGCGGAGCGGGTCCGCCTCGGCGGCGTCGAAGCGCCCGCCCCCGAGGCTCCGGTGCGTGTCGAGCTCGTTCACGAGCTCCCACGCCAGGACGTACGGCGAGCTCCGGATCTCGGCGCGCGCGGCGAAGCTCCGCATGCGCTCGGCGAGGAGGCCGCCCCCCTCCTCGCGCCAGCCGCCGCCGAGGTAGAAGCGCCGCGCCGACCAGGGAGAGGCCGGGTCCTGATCGTCGAGCGAGGCCTCGGGGCGCGGCGAGCCCCAGCCGGCCTGGTGGTTGGCGAGCGCGATCACGAAGCGCAGCGGGCGAGCGCGCCGCGCGTTCTCGTCGAGGACGAGCGCCAGGGCGTCGGTGGCCGCCTCGAGCTCGGCGCGCGAGCCCGTCTGCTTGAGCGATCCCCAGATGCGGAGCACGGGCGCGCCGCGCCGCGCCGCCGCCTCGAGGACGGCGCAGACGAGCCGGCGCCGCGCCTCGTCACCCCCGCCGCCCTCCGAGACGACCTTGCCGAGCAGATCGAACGCGTGGCTGCCGAGAAAACGGAGGCGCGCCGGCGAGCCCGCGGCTTCGAACCGCTGCTCGAGCCACCCGAGCCGGCCCGCGCCCCCCGACGCGACCCGCGCCATCCCGGCCTCGCCCACGGCGGCGCGCGGCCAGGGCCCCACGCCGTCCGCGGCCTCGCTGCAGGCGGGAGGCGGCACGACCGCGGGCACGACCGGCGCCTCGGACGCGGCGGGCGCCGGCGAGCTGGCGGCGGCCACGCTCCGACCCGCCGCGTGGGGATCGCCTTGTGCCCGCCCGCACCCGGCGGCGAAGACGAGAAGTCCTGCCCAGCGCTTCAACGTTGATAGGATAGATCATCGCGCCTGATCCGCGCCCCGCCGTGCTTTCGTTTCTCTGCCCGAGGAGGCTCTCGTGAACGCTCTCTCTTCTCCGCTGCGCATCGCCTCGCTGCTCGCGACGATCGCGCTCGCCGGCTGCGGATCGGTCGACGACGCGAGCGACCTCTTCGGCAACGGCGCGGGCGCCGGCGGCGCGGGCGGCGGCGGGATCACCACGACCACCTCGACCGGCACGACCTCGGGCGCGACCGGCACCGGCACCGGCTCGACCTCGACCTCCACCTCCTCGACCTCGAGCACCTCGTCGACGTCGACCTCCACGACCACGGGGACGACGGGATCGACGACGACCTCGACCTCGAGCGGCGGCGACGTCTGCGGCGACCAGGTCTGCGGCGTCAACGAGGTCGCGACCTGCCCGCAGGACTGCGGCTGCGAGCACTCGGTCTGCGAAGCCGGCCCTGCGCTCCAGACCGGCTGCGATCCCTGCGTCGACAGCGTCTGCGCGCAGGACCCGTTCTGCTGCGACAACAACTGGGATGGCAACTGCATCCAGGCCGCCGACTCGGTCTGCGCCGCCGGCTGCTGCGGAAACGGGACCTGCAACCCCGGCGAGAACTGCTCGAGCTGCGCCCAGGACTGCGGCGCCTGCGCCTGCCCCAACGGGATGTGCGACGGCGAGACCTGCGACACGTGCCCGCAGGACTGCGGCGTCTGCGTGCCGCCGGCGACGTGCCCGCACACCGTCTGCCTCGTCTCGAACCAGCCGCTCGACACCAACGACTGCTACGACCCGTGCGTCGACACGGTGTGCGCCCAGCAGCCCTCGTGCTGCACGCCGAGCCCGCCCGACTGGGACGGCGCCTGCGTGGCGATCGCCAAGGCGACGTGCGGCGGCGATCCGTGCATCACCTCCGTGTGCGCCCAGATGCCCTCGTGCTGCTCGACCGCCTGGACGCAGGCGTGCGTCGATCTGGCCAAGAGCCAGTGCAACACGCAGTGCGACTGCCCGCACTCGGTCTGCCAGAGCGGCGACAAGCTGACCCCGAGCTGCAACCCCTGCGCCGCCGAGGTTTGCCTCGCCGATCCTTACTGCTGCGACAGCAACTGGGATGGCATCTGCGCCGGCGAGGCCAGCTCGATCTGCGGCATCGACTGCAACTGATCCGACGCCAGCGCTCCCGTCGATGGAGGCCGTTGGTCGTGAGCGTGCGTCAGCGCGCCCGCGCGGGCTTGCGGGCCTCCCGATCGAGCAACCGAATCCCGTCACGGTCGCGCGCGACGACCCCTCGCCGCGTCAGATCGCGCAGAGCCCGGCACACCGACTCGTGGCGCACGCCGAGCAGGGCGGCGAGATCGCGCTGCTGCAGATCGGCCGGCACGACGTCCCGCGGGCGCCCCGGCGAGAGCGTGTCGGCGAGCGTGCAGAGGAGCGCGTGGACGCGCGAGCCGACATCCGGGCAGCCCCGCGCCTCGGCGATCCGCTCGACGCGCTCGAGCGCTTGCTCCTGGAGGCGGAGGAGATCGAGCCCCGTCCTCGGCGACCCCCAGAGCTCGGTCGAGAGCGTCCCGCGCGGGCAGAGACAGATGAGACCGTCCGACGCGGCGTAGCCAGCCGCGTTGCCGCTCGCGTGCGCGCCGGTCGCCGAGGCCAGCGGGAGCACGCCGCCCGGCCCGACCGCGTCGACGGCGACCGCGCGCCCCTGCGCATCGACGCGCTGCCGGACGTAGACGCCCCGGCGCACCAGACCGACGGCGTACTCGTCGAACCAGCGCTGGGGCATCGGCTCGCGCGCGGCCAGCGACACGCACCGGAAGGCGCACGCGGCGTCCTCGCGCGGCAACAGCTTCTCGAAGCCGCCCTCCTGCGGAACCGGGCAGTCGGGGCAGGCGAGCTTGGGCGAGCGCCGCAACGTCTCGGAGGGCGCGGCGTGCAATGCCCGCTTGGGCTCGAGCGGCCGCGTCTGCGGCCCTCGCGCGGGCTCGAGCGGAATCGGCTGCGGTGCGCGCTGGGGCTCGAACGTCAGCTGGCGTCTTGCGACCGAACCGCCGTCCATGCTCGCGTGAGGCATGGCTTCCCGTGTCATCGGCATCTCCTTTCGCGCGCCGGCGGATGCCCCGGCGTCGGTCCTGCAGCGCATCGGCGCGTGGGTGTCGTCGTGGGCGGCCATCAGCGCAGCACCAGGTGACCGAGCGAGTAGGCCTTGTCGCCGTTCACCGGACGGAGCGTGACCTTGGAGACGGCAAGGACGGGCGGGTCCACGCGCTCGACGTAGCGCGCGAGCCCCTTCCGCGGGCGCGGCCCGAGCCGCACCGTCCGGGTCTCGTCCCGCCCGAAGAGGCGGAGCTCGTACCGGTCGTTGCTGTCGAGGGAGGTGTCGATCCTGGTCACGGTGGTTCCTGGGGGCATGGCGAGCTCCAAGGTCTGGTTACCCTCGATGATGCGATTGGTGTTCCTGTCCCACGGCGTTCCCTCAGGCACGATGCGGGCCAACGAGGAAATCTCGACCGGGATGGTGCGCGCCGTGACGCGGATCGCCCACTCGTACTTGGGGACGAAGTAGACGACCGAGAGCGCCACGAAGGGCAGCGCGAGCGCGTAGCCGGCGAGCCCGAGGGGGCGCCACCGCCGCGCGAGGCTCGCCACGGCCGAAGCGAAGACCACCGCGCCCAGCGCCAACACCGGAAACACGTGGCGGAAGTCGTTGTGGTGCGGCGCCGGGATGAGCGCCCGGAACGCCATGGCGAAGGCGATGAAGAGCGCCATGCACACCCCGAGCGGCCGCAGGCGGCGGCGGCCCTCCCGGCGGGCGAGCGCGTACCCGGCGGCCCCCCACGCGATCATGGCGAGGAGGAGCACGTTCATGACGCGCGCGAGCCGGGCGTTCAGCTCGTAGGCGGTCTCGCGATCGGGGACGACGTTGTGCGTGCCGAAGAGGCTGGTCTTCAGGAGATCGTTCCAGAAGAGCTGGCGCCCCGTCTCGTCGCGCTCGGTGATGAGGTAGGGCTCGGCGACGAAGCCGGCAAGATCGAAGTACACGTAGTTCTTGAGCCCGTTGCCGACCAGCTGCTGATCGCCGATCCGGCATGCCGAGCCGAGCACGCGCTCGCACAGGGCACCGCGGTCGCGTCCCGGCGCGACGTGGTACGTCTGGCGCGCCGCGTTGGTGAGCATCGCCGCGACGACGATCGCGAAGGCGAGCGACGCCCGGGCGGCGAGGCGGACGGGGTCGAGCGTGCGCCGGAGCCTGACGAGCACGACCACGCCCAGCATCGCCGCGACCGCGTAGGCGCTCGATTTCGTGAGCACGGCCAAGGCGACGGTGAGACCGGCCAGGTACAGATCGCGTCGCCGGCCCTCCTGGTAAAAGCGCACGATGAAGTACAGCGCGACGACCATCGCCGACCCCGCCAGCGTGTCGTTGTGGACGCGCACGGCGTTGTGGAAGCTGTACGGCCAGAGGCCGACCAGCGCGGCGACGAGCCGGTGGTGGCGCGCCTCGGGCGAGAACCGGCGCGCCAGGAGGACGGCGAAGACCACGAACGGCATGAACATCGCCAGCGACGCGACCTGGACGCCGACGACCGGGGCGAGGATGCGGGTTCGCTCGAAGAACGCGTGGGCCGCAGCCGCCGCGAGGTAATACGCCGGAGGGTGGTGGCAGATGAAGCAGTGATCCGGCGGAGGGATCGCGTGCTTGGACGCGATGTACTGCACGTACTGGAGCTGCGCCGGCCCGTCGTAGTTGCGCTCGCCGTACGACGTGTACCCGAGGTACATGACATAGAGCGCCAGCGTGGCGAGCAGGATGACGATGGTCCCGGCGTCGAGCCGGAGCCGGCGCAGCGTGAGCGTGAACGCCACGGCGGCGCAGACCGCGAGCGCGATGCCCGGAACCGGACCGCGCAGCGGCACCGCCCATGTCACCCCGACGAGCCCTGCGACGAGCAGGGAGGCGACGAGCGCGGCGGGCGCGCGGGGGCGCACGCGCCGGAGCGCGTCGACGAGGCCGGACATGGAGCGTTGAGGAGCGCACGGGGCATGCCGCGTGCCGAACTGACGGGGGCCAATTTCTACCCGGGTGGCGGAGGCGCACTCCGCAGCACCTTGCGCCTTTCGCGCTCGCGTTGCGCGTCGAACGCAGGGCGTGCGCCCCTGTGCACGGCCGGCGGGGGGGCCTGACCTCGGCGTCGGGCGGCGCCGGCGGGTCGCGCCGGCGGCCGCCGAGCTCGGAAAATGATCGGCGTCAGTGAGTCTGCCAGTGCGGCGGGATGGCCTCGTCCGAGAGCTCGGGCGCGGGGGGCGGCGGGGAGGGCCGGCGCGCGCGCAGGCCGCTCGGCTTGAACGTGTGCTCGGCCGCCGGGAACGAGCGGCCCTGCACCTCGTCGACGTAGGCGCGGGTCGCGCCCACGATGGCGTCGCCGATCTCGGCGAAGCGCTTCGCGAACTTGGGCGACAGCTCGCGGTACATCCCGAGCAGGTCGTAGCAGACGAGCACCTGGCCGTCGCAGCCGGGCCCCGCGCCGATGCCGATCGTCGGGACCGAGACCGAGGCGGTCACCTCGTCGGCGAGATCGGGCGGGATCGCCTCGAGGACGATGGCGTAGGCGCCCGCCTCCTCGAGCGCGCGCGCGCCGGCGAGGACGCGCTCGGCGCCGTCGTCGTCCTTGCCCTGCACCTTGAAGCCGCCCATCGCGTGGACCGACTGGGGCAGGAGCCCCACGTGCCCCATCACCGGGATGCCGGCGGAGACGATGCGGCGCACGTGCTCGGCGACCTCTTCGCCCCCCTCGAGCTTCACGCTCTCGAACGCGCCCTCTTTCATGAGGCGGCCGGCATTCTCGAGCGCCTGCACGGCCGAGATCTGGAAGCTCATGAACGGCATGTCGCCGACGACGTGAGCCCGGCGCGCGCCGCGCGCGACGGCGCGGCCGTGGTAGCAGATCTCCTCGATCGTCACCGGGATGGTGTTCGGGTGCCCCTGCACCACCATGCCGAGCGAGTCGCCGACGAGCAGCAGATCCGCGCCGCCGTCGTCGAGCAGGCGCGCCATGGTGACGTCGTACGCCGTCACCATCGCGATCGGCGTCTTGCCCTTGCGGGCGCGGATCTCCGGGACCGTGACCTTGCGGGGTGCGTTCGAGCGCTCGCCCGAGCCTTGGGAGCCGTACATTTTCCTCCGGGTCGCGGCCGCTCTTGCGGTCCACGCCTGCCAAGGAGGCTAACGGGTCCCCGCTCGGCCGGCAAGCGGCCGTCGCGAACGGACATGCGCGCCGCGGCGCGGGGCCACCTTCTTCGTTGGGGGCTCTGCCCCCAAACCCCTGCAGGTCATTTGCGGCTGCGGCGCCTGCGCGCGAGCCCGAGGGCGGCCGCGAGCGCCAGGCCGCCGAGCGCCGGCAGCCCGGCGCCGCCGCCCATCGCGCCGCCGCCGCCGCCGGCCGTCATCTTCTGCCCGCCGCTGCCGGAGCCCCAGCCCCAGGGATCGGTCCCGGGCAGCCAAGGCACGCCGCCGGGGGTGTTGCCGGCGCAGGGATCGGGCGGGCACACCGGCTCGTCCCCGACGGTCTGGTCGACGTAGAAGGTGCGGGTGACCGGCGTCTGGTCGCTCGAGGCGGCGATGCTCAGATCGGTGGCGAGCGCGGCGCGCGGGAGCTCGGCGTTCATGCGCATCACCCAGAGCGCGTTGGGATCCAGCGAGCCGTAGAGGGCGTCGAGATCGGCGACCGCCTCGTCGTAGGCCCCCTGCCCCGTCGCGTCGCCGTAGCCCGAGAGCTCGGGCATGTTCTCGACGAGCGGCATGATGATCCCGTCGATCGCGTACTTCGAGCTGGGCTCGGCCGCTTGCATCAGCCAGCCCTTGCCGTTGGTCGCGTCGAAGCCGGTCTGGCGGAGCTCGGAGTAGTTGCTCGACGAGGTGTCCCAGTCCCAGACGAGCTGCTCCTTGTGGATGACGAACTCGGGGAAGTTCGCCGGCGCGTAGCGCCCCTCGCCGAGGACCCAGAGGGTGATCGGCGTCTTGGCGCCGGTGCCCGCCGCCACCATGCGCAGCGGGAGCGCGGGCGCGGCGCCCGGCGTGGTGACGCGGACCGGCTTCATCGACTCGACGCCCTGACCTGGGACGAGCTTGAGCGCGAGGAAGTTGAACCCCTCGTTCACGTACGCGTCGATGATCGGGTTGATGTCGGCCGGGATGTCGTAGCCGTGATCGGCGAGCCAGGTGTGGAGCGCCGTGGGGTCGGTCGACGCGAGCTGCACCGTCTCGTAGGGGCCGACCACCTCCTGCGCGACCACGGTGACGCCGGCGTCGCCCCCGCCGGTGCTGGTCGACGAGCCGGCGCCCATCGCGCCGTCCTCGCCGTAGCCGTAGCCGCAGCTGTTGGGGCAGCTCAGGTACGGCGGGATGACCGAGACCTGGGTGTTGTACTCGAGCGTCGCGAACAGCACGTCGGAGGAGATGCCCACGTCGACGACGCCCTTCGTCGGCAGCACCCACGCGAACGACTCGGGGTTGCCGGCGTACTCGATCTGGTCCCAGAGCGTCGTCCTGTCCGAGGCGACCGAGAGCACCATCCGGTGCCCCGTCACCTGGGTGCTCTCGGTCGGCGGGACGAAGCAGCCGCCGCAGGCGGACGCGTCGTGGGCATCGAGGAAGGTGAGCCCGGTGAGGGGCAAAGCGAACGCGACGAGCCGAGAAAGCTTCATGGGACAGGCCTCCGCGTCCGCTCGTGAAGCATGCGTCGTGCCGCGCGCCGGATCGAGGATTTCAGCGGACTTAGCGCAGACCTCCACGGGTCGCGCGGCTCATCGCGGCACAACCGCGCGCGGCTCGGCCGCCCCGACGGCTCCGCTCAGGGCGAGGCCTGCGAGTTCTCGTCGAGGCGGCGCATGCCCTCGAGCAGGAGCGCCTCGGGCGACGCGGTGATGAGGCGCGGCCCGGGCTTGAAGTTCGGATCGAGGCGGAAGTCGCCCTCGTGGAGCGTGAGCATCTTGTAGAAGGCGTCCTCGCCGGCGAGCGCCGCGAATTTGGCGTTGACGACCTGGCCCTCGGCGAAGTGGATCTCGCCGGCCGTGCCCTGCGCCTGGATCTTGAGCGCGCAGGTCTTCCGGCCGTGCCAGAGGATCTGGACCATGTCGGGCAGGGACATCTCGGCGAGGGATCCCGCGACGCCGCGACCGCCCGAGCGCGCGGCGCGCCGCTCGATGAGCTGCCGCAGCTTGGCGACGAAGATGTCGGTCGACGCCGGCTTGGAGATGAAGTCGTCGACGCCGAGATCGAAGGCGCGCTGGGCGCTCTGGCGGTCGCTCTTGCCGGTGAGGATCACCCACGTCAGATCGCGGGCCCAGCCTGCCTTGAGCCCGTCGGCGCGCAGGTTGAGGCCGGCGTCGGGCTCCTCGAGATCGATCTCGCTGATCACGACGGCGATCTCGCCCGCCTCGAGATCCCGCTTCGCCTGGGCCGCCGTGCGGGCGATCTTCACCTCGAAGCCCTGCTCGATGAGGCGCAGCTCGAGGACGGTGGTCTCCTCCGGATCCGAGTCGACGATGAGCGCCTGGTGGCGATCGGCGAGGAGCTTGGCCCGCATGTCGTCGCCGGTCATCGCCTGGCGGAAGATGTCGACGATGTTCGGGTCGAAGATGGCGCCGCGGTACTGCGCGAGCACCTCGCACGCCTCGGCCGGGCGGAGGATCTTGCGGTAGGGGTTGCGCGGGTTCTGGGTGAGGTCGGCGTAGGTGTCGACCACCGCGAGGACGCGCGCGCCGAGCGGGATCTCCTTGCCGGCCTGCCCGTTGGGGAAGCCCTGGCCGTCGTAGCGCTCGTACATCGCGCCGATCGCCGCGACCGTCTCCGGGGCGAGCCCGACCGACTGCATGAGGTGCGCGGGCACGTCGGCGACCTTGAGCGCGGCGATGCGGTGGCCCTCGTACTCGGCGACGTTGAGCGCGGTGAGGTGGTAGGTGCCGAACTTGCCGAGGTCGTGCAGGTAGCCGGCGGCGACGAACGCGGCGACGTGCCCGGGGCCGAGGCCGATCCGCTCGCACGTCTTGCGCATGAGGCGGGCGACGGTCGCCGAGTGGCCGCGGAGATCCTGGCGCGCGTTCTCGAGCAGGCTCACGAGCACGTTGAGCAGCTCGACGAACTCGTGGGTCGACGTCGGCGGCATCATCGAGGCCGGCGCAGGCGGGGGCGTCTGCGCGACCTGCGGGACGGAGGGCGCCGTGGCCCGCGCGCCGGGCGGAGGCGGCGGGGCCGCGGGGGGCGTCGACGCCGGCGGCAGCACCGAGTCGCTTGGGGCGTGCGCTTGCGCGCCGTGCGCGGCGCTGCGCTCGAAGGGATCGGCGTGGAGGAGCTCCGCCGCGCCGCCGAGCCCGCGCAAGAGCGCCGCGAAGCCGCTGGCGTCGCCGTGGTACGCCTTGGCGATCGCGGCGCGCACCGCGGCAGGGCGGGCCACGAGCGCCCGGACCTCCTTCACGCCCGGCATCAGCCGGAGCTCGTCGATCGCCGCGCCGTTGTCGGGATCGGGCGTGACGACCGACAGCGTCTTGGTGGCGTCGTCGTAGAGCACCGGGAACACGTTGTGCAGATCGGCCGTCTTGCGCGACACCTTGGCGACGACGCGGGGCTCGATCACGGCCTTGGCGAGCTTCTCGGTGGAGACGAAGCGCGTCGCGTGGACGGTGGCGATGTACTTGAGGAGATCGGCCTCGTTCAGGATCTCGAGCTCGAGCAGGGCGTCCTCGACGCGCGACTTGTGGCGGGTGGCGTGGCTGACCGCGGCGCGGTGCGCCTCGGGGGTGAGGCGTTTGTCCGCGAGCAGCCTGTCCGCGATCCTCTGGTTCGTGACGTGCGCCGGTCGCATCCGGGGTGAAGTCTAGCCGAACCAGCCGGGTGTTGGGGCGGCGCCACGCGCTCCCGACCGCCGCGGGAAGCGCGCTCTCTTCAGCGGAGCGCGATCCGGCCGTCGGCGCCGACGACGCCGGGCAGCTCGAGGCCGCGGGCGAGCTCGAGCAGCTCGTCGGCGAGGGCGGCGCGCTCGGCGCGGAGCCGCTCCAGCGTCTCGCGCCGGCGCGCGCGGGTGAGGCGGACCCGGACGGCGCGCGCCGTCTCCGACGCGACGTGGAGGTAGCGCAGCGCCACCGCCCCGCCGAGCGCGGCGATGATCGCGAAGAAGGCGGCGGTGATCCCGGCGCCCTCGGGCAAGGCGGGGTGGAGCACGTGGAGCTGCCGGTGGCCGAGCGCCGCGAGCACGGCCACGCCCGCCCACGTCGCCGGGAACGCGACCGCGCCGACGAGCAGCTTGATCGTGGCCTCGTCCTTCTCGTAGCGCGCCGCCACGCGGCACAGGCCGACGATGCCGAGCGCGGTGGGCCCGTTCACCAGGTAGCCGAACAGCATCACCGGCGGCACCAGGAGGAAGACGAGCACCACCTGGAGCGCGAGCAGCGTGGCCAGGCGGGCCGAGAGCAGCGCCGGAGGCCGGTCGAGCTCGTGGTCCTCCAGCCCCAGCGCGCGCATGTCGGCGTCGTACTGCTCGACGCGCGCCCGGAGCTCGGCGACCCGCGCGGGCTCGCGCTTGGTGAGGGCGTAGTAGCCGGCGCGGATGCGCGCGAAGCCGAGCGCCTTCTCGCCCATGCCCGGCCGGCCCGGGTCGGCGCCGGCGCGCTGGGCGCGCTCGGCGCGGAGCAGCTTGCGGCCGCGGTGGAGCAGATCGTGGGTCTCCCAGTCGGCGGTGGCGTGGACGACGTCGAAGAGGACGCGCTCGATCTCGGCGGTGAGCCGGCGCGCCCGCTCCTTCGCGATCGCCTCCGGCTCGTCCTCCGCCGGGGTGGCGTCGAGATCCGATCCGGGCTCCCCGGAGGGCGCGGCGTCGAGGACGATGGGCGCGTGGAACCAGACCAGCGCGCGCGAGCGGAAGAGGCGCTTCTCGTCGTAGTGCAGCCCGACGGGCAGGATCACCGGCGGCGGCGCGCCGGGGCGCGCGGCCTCGCGCAGCGCGCGCGCGCGGTAGTAGAGGCGCGCCGCGCCGGTCTTGAGCTCGACGGGGTGCGGCTCGTCGTGGCTCACTCCCTCCGGGAAGAGCGCCGCGAACGATCCGGCCGCGACCGAGGCCGCGAGCGCGTCGACCGTCTTCTTGTTCTGCGCGCGCCGCTTCTCGGGATCGGCGGTCGCCGCGTCGACGGCGCGGTAGATGGGCACCGTCCCGATGCTGCGCAGGAGCAGCCCGAGGACGGGCCAGCGGAAGAGGCCATGGCGCGCCCCGAAGACGACCTGGCGAGGGAACTGGGTGAGGATGAGGCCGGGATCGACGAGGCCGTTGGGGTGCCACGACACGATGACTCCGCCGCGATCGAGCGGCAGGTGCTCGAGGCCGGTGACCTGCACCTCGCGGAAGAACAGCCGCACGAGGACGCGGAAGAACCCGAGGACGACGCGGTACCCGCTCGAAGGCGAAGCGGCCACCGTCGGATGGTACCCGACCGGCGCCGCGGGAAGCGGCGCAAGGAGGCGGCGTGCGGCGCCATCGTGAAGAACGGCGCGCGCGGCGGCGCTTCAGTAGCGCACGCCGACGACGGCCATGATCGCCATGCCGCCGCCGTAGCTGGAGCCGCGCGCCGCCGGGAGGCGCTCCCAGATTTTCGCGCTGTCGCCGGCGAGGGCGTCCTTGCGGAGCGACTGGAGCGTCGAGACGGTCACGCCCGGCGGCGTCAGGGCGAGCAGCTCGTAGCTCCCGCTCACGCCGACGGTGAAGGTCCGGCTCAGCGAGAGATCGAGGCCGACGCCGGCGCGGCCGTACATCCCGCTCACACTCACCAGCTTGTGCGCGTCGCCGGGCTCGTCGAGGTGGCGGACGCTCGCGTAGCCGGCGCCGATCTCGAAGTGCGGCTCCAAGCCGGCGATGGGCACCCGCAGCCCGAGCTCGCCGCCGACGCTGAAGTAGTCGCGTCCGTCGAAGAAGCCGGCGCGGAAGCGCGGGCCGAGCCGCAGCAGGAAGAGCCGCGGGCCGAAGCCGACGCCGATCATCGGGCCGCCTGCGGATCGATCCGAGAGCCCGATCGATCGCACGCGCGCGTCGACGTCGAGCGTGCGGAGCGCGATGCGCCCGGCGCCCACCTCGGCGTCGAGCCAGAGGAAGCTCCACGCCGCGCTGCGGGGCTTGTCCGGCGCGGGCGCGACCTCCGTGGCAGAAGCGTCCGCCGCCGTCGTCGCGAGCAGCATCGATGCGGCGGCCGCGCCGACCGCCGTGGTCGCCAGCCTGGGGCGGCGGCGATGGCGGCTCGCGCGTGGGCTCGATACGACCGTCCGCCGGCAGGGAGGGATCACGCCCCCCGGTGGCTGCAATGCGCCGACCAGAGCGGTCGACCGTCGGGCGCGGAGGCGCGACGCCGCGGTCGCTCGGGATCCGAAGCGCGAGGGCGGCGGGGACAGAGTCCTCGCCGCCCAGAGCGGTGATCGCGACGGAGCGTACGCCCCGATGGTCAGTTCGGCGGCTGGCCGCCCGAGGGGCCGTCACCGCTCTCCGCACACCCCCACACCTCCATGTGCAGCTCCCAATCCCAGTCCGAGAGGTAGTGCGTCCCCTCACGGCGCACCGACCAGGACGCCCCGTTGGTCAGCTCGAGCTGCTTGTCGGCGGTGATGATCTGGCTGGCGTTGAAGAGGTGATCGTCGCCGTCGAGCGCGAGCGCGTCGCTGATGACGGGCAGGATCGCGGCGCCGAGCTCGAGGATCCAACCCTGCTGCCCGATGTCGTTGAGGATCGCGCCCGCCTGCGCGGCGGCCTGGGCGATCGAGTCGAGCAGCTTCGAGTAGCCGTCGTTGCTGTCGGTCTCGAAGCAGTCGTAGGTGATCATCAGGTTGCCGCTCGGGGCGCGCGGCTCGAGCTGGCCCCAGACGACGCCCGAGTCGAGCGAGAACTGGAAGCTGTCGCCCTCGTCGAGGTTCGGGGTCTGCGGGGTGACGCGCACCTCGGAGCCCGCGGTCGCCTCGGAGGAGATGGCGCAGTAGACGATGTCGTTGGCGACGTCGTCGTCCTCCTCGTGCACGGTGATGCCGGCGACGCGCACGCGCAGCATCGGCGCGCCGCACGCCGCGATCTCCTCGGGCGTCGCGTCCATCGGCGTCATCTTGGGGCTCGGGGGGATCGCGATCTCGGGGAAGCTCGAGCGGTAGACCTCGAGCTCGCTCAGGCCCGCGTTGGCGAGCTGGCGGCGCACGGCGGAGGCGGCCTCGGGGTGCGCGTCGAACACCTCGCGCACCCGCGTGACGAGCGGGCTCTCGCCGGCGCGGGGCGAGCTCGAGAGCGCCGCCACGAGGGCTCGCATCTCGGGCGTGGCCTCGGCGACGCGCTGCTGCAAGCGCTCGAGGATCTTGGCCGGCGGCACGTACGTCATCGCGGGCACGTCGAGGTCCGCGTGGTGGGCGGGCCCGGGAGGCGGCACGCCGGCGGTGTCGCACGAAGGCGCGATGTTGCAGGGGACGCACTCGCCGCAGTCGTCGGCGCACGAGTCGCAGGCCTCGGTGGCGTCGCAGGTCCCGTCGCCGCAGGTCGGGCCGGCGCCGCCGGATCCGGTCGACGTCTGCGACGCCGAGCAGCCCTCGCAGGCGCCGAAGCCGGTGCCCGTCTCGTTGCAGGCCTGGACGCCGCTCTGCCCGCCGGGGCACGCGCACTCGACCTGCTTGCCGGGCACGCAGGCCTGCTCGACGGCGGGATCGCTTCCGGAGTCGATCGCGGTGCCTGCGCTGTCGGCGCTGCCGGCACAGCCGACAGCGACCGTCGTGAGGAGACCTGCCATCATCGCCGTCACCCCCCGCAGCCACTCGATTCGCCTCATCGCGTCCTCCTGATCCGCAGCACGCGCGGACGCGACGGGGTTCATCAAGGAACGGGCCAAGCGCACATGTCGGGGTTTTTGCGTCAAACCACCTACACGCATGGATCGCGCGGGATCCACATTCGGTCAAGAACGTGGATCGCTGGTCGCCTCGTGATCCAGGAGGTCGCGCGCACCGCTTTCTGACGAGCGGAGCTACGGCGCGCAGGCGGGGAGCTGCGCCGCGCTCTCGCTGTCGCCGGCTTCGACGAACGGGATCCCCTCGTCCTCGACGACGCCGCCGAACACGTCGGTGACGCGGAAGGCGTAGGGGCCCTCGCCCATGCCGGAGGCCTCGACGAAGTAGTTGTAGCTCTCGCGCGGCACGCCGATCCAGGCGCCGTTCGCGTCCTTGTACTCGAGCGTGGCGATCGCCTGCCGGTGGTTGCGGATCTGGACCGCGGTCCACCACGGGTTCGAGCCCTCCTTGAAGTGATAGCGGAGGGGCCCGGCGACGTCGCAGGCGACGTACTGCCAGGTGATCGGCACGCGGCCGTCCGAGAGCGGCGCGATCTGCTCGAACGCCTCGGGGCTGAGATCGATGTCGCCCTCCGGGCACTCGGGGCACTGGTCGACCACCCGGATGGTGATGGAGGCGTTGGGGCCGTCGAGGCGGACGCAGGCGCCGCAGGCGCGCGAGTCGGCGTAGTCGACGTGGTTCATCGCGCCGATCATGAGATCGTCCGGCGAGGGATCGAAGCCGCAGTTCCCCGAGCCGTCGGCGAAGTCGTAGAACGTCGCCTCGCCGGTGTGGGTCAGCGGCGCGCCGCAGTCCTCGGGCGCCGGGTTGCACGCGTCGCCGCAGTCGGAGCCCCCGCCCTCGCCGCCCTCGCCGCGATCGGCGCCGCACGCGGGAGCGAAGCAGGCGACGAGCGCCAGCGCGCCGACCGAGGAGCGACGCCGCACTCGCCGAGCTTCCGCGATCGATCGCGCCATTCGGGCAGGCTAGCCGAACGCGGCGGGGTGGTCAGTAGTAGCGGGGCGGCGGAGGGGCGCCGCGGGTCTCGGAGGGCAGCGCCGCCGCAGGCCGGAGGGGCATGGCCTCGCCGCCCTCGGCGAGCTGCGCCTCGTAGACCTGCCAGCGCAGGTGCATGACGGCGAGCTGCACCGCGACGATCGCAGGATAGAAGCCGAGGCAGAGGAGCATCGCCCCGACGACGAGCGCGCCGAGCGCCAGCGGGGCGAGGCGGAGGCTCGCGCCGATGTACCGGGCCCAGGTGCGGGCGCCGTAGCTCCAGATCGCGCCCGGAGAGAGCGACCAGCCGATCTGCTCGCTGAGCTCGGCGCGCGTGAGCCCCGCGCTGAGCAAGACGGCGACGAACATGTTGATCCCGAGGCCGATGACCGCGAGCACGAGACCGACGGCGACCGCGGCGACGGGCTCGCGCGAGCCCTCGCTCAGCGCGGCGACGAGGACCACGCTGACCACGATGTAGATGTAGGCCACGAAGAAGAGCGGCAGGCCGATGACGAGGTTGACGACGAACGGCCCGATGCCGCGCTCGAGGTAGTGAGTGAAGTCGTTGAAGTCGAGCTTGGGGATCGGCTGCGGGTGGCGGCGCGCGAGGCGCTGGTGGATCTCGCAGTGCCAGCCGTGGAGCGCGAGCGGCCCGACGACCGGGATCAGCATGAAGACCATGCCGAGGAGCAGGTTCATGCCCCAGTCGGGGGAGCCGAACGCGAAGCGGAGCGCGTCCATCGCGCTCACCGGGCGAGCCGCGAGCGGCCGCGCGTAGCCTCCGGGCGGGAATCCGGGCGGGGGCTGGTACATCGGCCATTCCTAGCGCCCCGGCCGTCCGGTCGCAATTGCCGGTCGGCTTCGCCGCCCGGACACCCGCCCTCCGCTTCGCTTCGGT
>CAYJPW010000115.1:0-34920 GCA_964372055.1 uncultured Polyangiaceae bacterium | reverse complement strand
CCCCAGGCCTCGGCGCCAGGCCGTGCGCATGGGCCCCCGCGACCGGCCCTCGGAGCGCGAGCGCCGCCGCGCCCGCAGCCGCCGCGCCCCCACCCGCCCCCGGCGTCGCGGCGCCGAGCGCCGGCCGGGCCGGCGTCGGCCGGGGGGTGAACAGGTCGAGCACCTCGAGGCGCGCGCTGTCGGTCCAGGTCGCGCGGATCGACGAGCCGAACACGTCCTCGGCGACGCCGCGATCGAGGAGCCAGAGCGCCAGGGCGTGACCGAGCTCGCGCATGCAGCTCCAGCGCTCCTCGCGCTGCTTCCTCAGCCCGCGCTCGATCAACGCCCACAGCGTCGAGTCGATCCCCGCCACCTCGACGAGCGAGCGCGCCGGCTGGTAGAGCACCGCGTCGAGCGTGGCGTCGGCGCTCGGGCCGCTGAAGAGGTAGGCGTCGACCATGAGCTCGTAGAGCACGACGCAGAACGCCCAGACGTCGGCGCGCTCGTCGACGCTGTCCATCCCGAGCGCCTGCTCGGGCGCCATGTACTCGGGCGTGCCCACGACGCTGACGCCGCTCGCGGCGGGCCCTCCCTGCCGGACCACCTTGGCGACGCCGAAATCGACGACCTTCGGCTGCACCTTCCCGGCGTCGTCGACGGCGAGGAAGATGTTGTCCGGCTTGAGATCGCGGTGGATGACGCCGCGGGCGTGCGCCGCGGCGAGCGCCTCGGCGATGGGGAGCATGAGCTGGACGCTCCGCTCGGCGCTCATCCGGCCCTCGCGCGCGAGCGCGTCGCGGAGCGACTCGCCGTCGAGCAGCTCCATCACGATGTAGGGCTGGCCGCGATCGGTCAGGCCGAAGTCGAAGACGCGGACGATCGCCGGGTGGCGCAGCTTCGCCGCGGCGCGCGCCTCGCGGAGGAGCCGCTCCACCGCGCCCGCGCGCGACGCGCCGCCGCGGATGAGCTTGATCGCGACGGGCGTGTCGAGCGCGATGTTGGTCGCGACCCAGACGGCGCCCATGCCGCCTTCCCCCGCGAGACGCTCGAGGCGGTACTTGCCGTCGACGACGTCACCGGGGCGTTCGCGCGCGGTCGCACGACGGGTGTCCAAGGCGGGAGAGGGCGCGTTCGATCGCGGCGAGGAGCTCATCCGACGGCGGCCGGTCGAGCAGCTTCCATGCCCTCATTCCGGAGACTCCAAGGGCGCGTGGGGGCGGCCGGCCGCACCGACCGTGACCGCCGCGACGGTGTGCGTGAGTAGGCGCCGCACAGTCCCGGCGCGGCGGGGGCCGCCCCGGCCGAGCCCCGCCTTCTACCGCCACCACCGCGCTCACGGCGCGCGCGCTCGCGCCGGCCGCGGCGGATCGCGCTACGCCTCGGGCGCCGCGCCTTGCTCGCGGAGCGCCTTCTGGATCACGGCCCAGACGGCGCCCGCGTCGGAGGAGACGTCGTCGGCGCGCCCGTTGAACCGTCCGCAGAAGCTGCTCTTGAGCACCTCGGGCAAGAGCTTCTTCTGCTCCGCCTCCATCAGCGGGTGCTTGAGGTAAATGCACGCCTCCTCGGTCGCGCGGACCGAGAGGCTCGCGCCGAGCTCGGGGGCGCGGCGGATCTGGTTCGCGATCTCGACGATCTGCTCGACGAGGCCGCGCGACAGCTCCGGGTGCCGCGACGAGAGCAGCTTCACCTCCTCGTCGGGGGGCAGGTAGTCCATCTGCAGCGGCGCGAAGCGATCGAGCTGCGCGGCGTCGATGCCGAAGGTGCCGGAGAACTCGCTCCCGCGGTTGACGGCGGCGATGAACTGCACGTTGTCCGGGATGGCGATGAAGCGGTTCTCGATGGGGTGGAAGACGCGGCGGCTCGAGTCGAGCGCGGGCATGAGCGCGTTGCGGGCGCTCTCCTGGCAGCGGTTGAACTCGTCGAGGAAGATCAAGAAGCGCTGCTCGGGGTGCTCCGCCGACCGCTCCAGCGCCAGGAGCACCTCGGTCTTGAGGAAGTCGGTGACCGGCGCCCCGGTGGAGCTGGCGCGCACCTGGAGCGTGGCGAGGAAGTCGGTCGCCTCGACCACGGCGCCGCAGTTGAAGAAGACGAACTCCATGCCGAGCGCCTGGGCGATCGAGCGCGCCAGGACCGTCTTGCCGCAGCCCTGCGGGCCGTCGAGGAGGATGTTGAGGCCGCTCTCGAGCAGCACCTGGAGCTTCTTGGCGACGATCGGGTCGAGGTAGACGCCCTCGAGGCGGAAGTCCTGGGCGCGGACGAACTCCACCTCGATGGTGCCGCGGTCGTCGCGCTCGGGCTTGGTGACCGCCTTGATGCGGACGTAGCAGGGCACGCCGGGCCGGATCCGCGGATCGCTGGCGAGGACGACCTTCGGCGCGCGCTTGCCGTCGAGGTGCGTGGCGCGGAAGCGGAACTCCGACTCCTTCACCGGGTTCGCCCAGAAGGTCGTCTCCATCACCGATCCGACCGCGATCTCCTCCACGCTCAGCTTCCCCGGCATCCTCGTCCCTCCGTCGACCTAGCGACCCGCCACGGCGCGCTGCACCAGCCGCGCCACGATCGCACCGAACCGCCGCACGGCGGCGTCCTGATCCCCTTCTTCGAGCACGACGTAGTGCGGGAAGCAAACCTCGGCGAGCGGCTGCACCGCGACCTGGGCGCACGAGATGCCCATGCGCCCTCCGAGGCGGCTCACCAGGCCGCGCAGCGCCCCGACCGAGCACTCGGTGGGCAGTCCGTCGCTGATCATCACGAGGAGCTTCGCCTTGCGGCCGCTGGCGAGCGCGGCCTGCGCGGCGTGCCAGAGCGCCGCGGCGTCGTTGTTCCCGCCCCCGGCCTGGAGGGCGTGGACGGCGCAGCGGGCCGCGTCGCCGGCGTCGTAGATCACGGTGTCGGTGTAGCCGTAGAGGCGCAGGTCGACGCCGCGGAGCCCGCGCGCCGCCTCGGCCAGCATCGCGCCGAAGAGCCGCGCCTTGCCGATGTTGTCCTTCGCCGTCATCGAGCCCGAGCAGTCGACGAGCACGCCCACGAAGAGATCCGCCGACACCCGGAGCTCGCGCGCGATGAGCATGCGTGGATCGCCTCGCAGGACGACGGCGCGGGCGCGCGTCGGATCGACGCGACGGCCGCGCAGGCGGAATCGCTCCGGCTCGTAGCGGAGGCCGAGGCGCTCGAGGTAGCGCCGCATCTGCCGCGCCGGCCGCGCGACCATGGCGGCGTGGCGCGCGTGCTCGGCGGGATCGAAGGGCACCTTCACGACCGAGCCGATGGTGTCGAAGCTCTCGTCCGGGCCGACGTTGATGGCGCGCCGGCCGCCCGCGCCGGCGCGGCCCGATCCCTGGGGCGGCTTCTTGGGCACGCCCGCGATGCGCTCGATCTCCTGATCGATCTCGGCGCCGGTGATCCCCTCCCCGAGGCCGAGCCCGTCGCCGTCGCCGAGCGCCTCGTGGGGACCCATGCTCTCGACGAGCTCGACCTGCCAGCCGAAGATCTCGCGGAGCCGTCGCGCGACCGCCAGGAGCTCGGGCATGCTGCGCCGGCGGAAGCCGGTCCGGAACAGCTCGAGCGCGGCGGCGACGTCGGGGTCGTCGTGGCGGTTGCCGAGGCCCATCCGCAGCGCCCGCATGAAGCGCATGAAGCCGAGGCCGGAGCGCTCCATCGCGAGGAGGAGCGGGCCGCTCTCCACCACGACGCAGGCGTCGCCGCGCGCCAGGCCGAGGCGCGTCGCGGTGAGCACCTCGAACGCCATCGCGGCGAGCCCGTCGACGAGCTCGGCGACGGCGATCTCCTTGGCCGAGTGCTGGAAGGCGTACGCGGCGAGGCGCTTGAGGCGATCGCCGAAGCCCGGATCGAGGGCGCGGAGGTTGCGCTCGAGGTGCTCGTCGGCGACCAGGTTGAGCAGACCATGGAAGCCGCCCTCCTGCGCCTCCTTCCACGCCTTCTGCGCGATCTCGCCGCGGTGGTACATGTGGTGCCCGAGCTCGTGGAGGATGAGGCCCTCGACGAGCTCGCGGCCGTGCTGCTCGCGGCGGAGGATCGGCAGCGGCGTGACGAAGACGCGGCTCTCCTCGAAGCGCGTGTAGCCGAGGCCCTTGCCGCCGATCATCTCCACCTTGAAGAGGCGGCCGGTGAGCTCGCGGCCCATCCGCACGCCCCACGCGAACGTCTCGGCGATCTCGCGCAGCTTCGCCGGGCGGCGCCGGCTCGCCTCGATCTTGGGGACGACCGCGGCTCTGACGCCGTCGTTCCACGACTGCGCGAGGAGGCGCTCGTAGGCCTCGGCGGCCGCGAGCGGATCGACCTCGGGGGGCTCGAGGAGCTTGAGGATCTTCGACTCGGCCACGGCGCGAGGGCCGGCGGTAAGCACCGCGTCGACCGCGAGCCGACAGAGGTCGGGGTGCACGCCGGCGAGCAGCGGCATGTCCGGCGCCGCCTGCTCGAGCACCTCGGCGAGCAGGATCGGGAAGCCGGCGCGATCGCGCAGCGCCCAGAGCCAGCGCGCGGCGCGACGGCGCAGCTCGCCCATGCGCTCGGTGCCCTGCTCGAGGAAGGCGCGCACCGCGTCGAGGGTGCTCGCGGTGGGGCGCGGGTCGGTGAGCAGCGTCTCCAGGGCGCGGCGGTAGGCGTGCGCCTGCGGCGACGTCGCGAGCGCGAGGGCGAGCGCGTCGTCGGTGGCGCCGGCCTTGCGGAGGCGGGCCCAGTCCTCGGGGCGGAACCAGTGCGGGCCCGAGAGCCCCTCGCACGCGACGGCGAGCGCGGCCTCGAGGTGCTCGCGCTCGCCCCGCTCGATGAGGCCGGCGAGGAGCCGGAAGCGGAGCTCGGCGGGCGCGTCGGGATCGGCGGCGTAGGCCCGCAGCGCGGCGAGCGACGGGCCGTCCGGCCAGAGCGCCACCGACTCGAGGAGCGGCCGGATCTCGGGCGGCGTCGTCGCCGACGAGAGGACGCGCACGAGGCGCGCCGTGCCTCCCTCCCCGAGCTCGAGCAGGCGAAGCGCGGCCTCCTCGACGACGCGCGTGCTCTCGGCGCGGCATGCGGCCTCGAGCGCGTCGAGATCGTCCGAAGCCCGAAGCCGCGCGACGGTCTCTTCGTCGAGCTCGGCCGCCGAGCGACGGCGCGGCAGGGGCCGGGCCGGCAGGCCGCGCGACTCGATCCACGGCGCGAGGATCTCGCGGGTCGCGTCCGAGAGATCGGGCAGGAGCCCCGAGACGATCGACCGCACCGCGCCGAGGACGTCGCCGCCGACGCCGGCCTCGTGCACCGAGACGAGCATGCGCGCCGCCGGCTCGCCGAGGGGACCGTCGAGCGCGCCGACGAGCACCTCGCCGAGCGCCTCGGTGGCGAACGAGGCGAGGCGGCTCCGGTCGCGCCATCGCCACATGGCGACGACGCTCGCCGCGGCGTCCCACACCTCGATCGCCAAATAGCCGAGATGCAGCCGCGCCGCCGTCGCCAGCCCCTCGGCGAGCCCTCCGGCGAGGCCGATCAACGCGTCGAAGGCGGCGAAGGCGTGCCGCTCCCAGCGGTGCAGGAGCGCGTGGCCGAAGAGCGGCAGGTCCGGCTCGCGCTCCCAGTTCCGGACCGCCTCGCGATCGAGCGCGCCGAGGAACGCGGGCGAGGTCGAGCCGAAGCGCGCGAGCTCGCGCTCGACGGCGGCGATGGGATCGTGCGCGCCGAGCAGCGCCACGCACGCGACCACCGCGGGGACCGCCGGCGCGGGCCGCTCGGCGAGCGCCTCGCACAGCCCCGTCGTCGGCCCGGCGAGGCAGGGCGCCAGGGCCGCGCCGAGCGCGGCCTCGGCGGCGCCGGCGATCGACGCGCGCGCGGACCGGCTGAGGCGCGGGATGCGGCCTTCGCCCGCCCGCGTCACGGGCGGCGCCGGCGCGTCTGCCGCGGGGATGCGCGAGCGCGCCCACGCGCTCACCTCGCGATCCGGGTGCTCGACGAGGCCGTGCGCGAGCGCGAGCTCCTTGCCGTGAGGGAAGCTCGCGCAGTACGGCACCGCGGCGGCGAGGCGGCGAACGAGCTCCGCTTCGAGGGACGCCACCGCGTCGACGAGGGGCTCCGCCGGGAGCGCCAGCGAGACCGCGCCGAGGACGGCGAGGCCGAAGGGCAGGTCCTCCGGCGCGGGCGAGCCGAGCCAGGCGACGAGGAACGCGCGGACGTCCCCGCGGGCGAGGCGCGGCCCGAGCACCTGCGCCAGCCGCGCCGTGCGCTTCGGGGTCAAGGCGGGCGGCGCGCGCCGGGCCACGCCGACGAGCTCGATCGCGACCTCGCTCGCCTCCGGAGGCGCGAGGCCGTCGAGGAAATCGAGCGCGTCGAGCGGCGACGCGAGCGCCAGGAGCGCGAGCAGGAGCGGTCGCTGGAAGGGGTGCGACGCGCAGATCTGCGCGATGAGGTCGGCGCGACCCTCCTTCGAGTCGTCGTGGAGCGAGAGGAACGGGATCGAGCCGTCGACGTCCTCGCCGAACGCCTCGAGCACGGCCTCCAGCCCGACCCATGCGCGCAGCCGCTCGTAAGGGTGCTCGTGGCAGAGGTGCAAGAGGCCGCCGACCACGAACAGATCGAGCCGGCCGGAGGGACGGCGGCAGATCTCGTGCAGCACGACCTCGCGCAGCGCCTCGTCGGTCGCGCGCCGCGCCGATCGTCCCACGCCGTAGAGCGTCTCCACGGCGGCGCGGCGGAGCTCGCGGGGGATCCACGCGAGCACGAGGAAGCGCGGCCAGAGCGCGGCGCACAGCCCCGCGGCGCGCCGGCCGGAGGCGCCGCCCCAGCCTCCCCGCGCGCCGGCGACGACGAGCAGCGAGGCGACCATCCTCCGCGCCGTCGCGTGATCGCTCGCCTGCGCCGCGGCCTCTCGCCAGAGCGAGCCCGCGCGCTCGTCCTCGGCCTCGCCGGCGTCCCAGAGGAGCTCGAAGAAGTCGTCGAACGCGTCGGCGCCGGGCGCCTCGGGAGGCGGCGGCGCGGCGAGGCGCTCGTCGGCGTCGACGAGCGCGGCGATGCGATCCGGGTCGCGCTGGCGGGCGCGGGAGAGCCATCGCCGGGCGTCGCTCCACGAAATCAGCCGCCGCGCGATCGGCCCGGGGAGCACGCCCTTCTTGGCGAGCTCGAGCACCGACGGCAACGACTGGGCGGGCAGCGACGCGTCGTCGCCGGCCTCGATCCGCGCCAGGACCTCGTCGCGGCACGCGGGATCGGCGAGGAGGAAGAAGGGGTAGCGCTCCGCGTGCACCGGCGCGGCGGCGCCGACGGCGGCCCGCCGCACGACCGGATCGGGGTGGAAGACCGCGTGCGCCCAGCGGGCGGGGTGGCCCGCCGCCGAGGCGCGGAGGGCCTCGACGGCGTCGCGGCGGGCGGCGGGATCGGGATCGTCGAGGGCGGCGAGGATCGCCGCGAACGCGAGCGGACCGTCGGCGCCGGCGAGGGCGCGGAGCGCGGCGGCGCGGACGGCGGCTTCGGGCGCGGAGAGCGCGGGATGCAGGGCGCCGAGGCACGGCATTCGCTGGGCGAGCGGAAGGCGCGCCAGGGCGTCGAGCGAGGGGACGAGATCCGGGGCGAGATCGTGCTCGCGGAGGCGGCGGAAGAGGCGGAGGTCGTCCATCGGAAGGCGGGCGCGGGCGGGGGGAGTGTATCGCGGGTGCGCGGGGGGCTTTGTCGGGGATGTGGGAGCAAAGGAGCGGCCGGCTGGCGCCGGTGAGGGCGGAGACGAGCACGAGCACGAACACGAGGGACGAGCACGTGCACGCGCAAGTGCACGCGCAGCCGCACGCGCAGGTGCACGCGCAGGTGCACGCGCACGCGCAGGCGCACCCGCAGGTGCACGAGCAGGAGCACCGGGACGTGCGAGGCGACGAGAAGGAGCACGCGCACGAGAAGGCGCACACGCACGAGACGGGGCGAGCACGAGAAACGGGAACGGAGAAACCGCGGCTTGTTCCGCACCTACGCTCGCGACGATCCCAGGACAGGCCCGCGTGATCGCCGTCTCGCTACGCGGCGCGATGTCCGCGTCGCGAGGCGGCGCACGGCGCGCTTTCGCGCGCGGGGGCCCAGTCGTCCTCGGGATCAAGAGCAGCGTGGGGGCGTGGTCGCCTGGAGCAGCTTCATCGATGGCACGGCGTGGAGCGGTGGCCTCGCGGCCAGTCCAAAGGCGCCCGAGCGATGGTCGGTGGGGCACCGGACGTCGCGCTCGGCTGCTCCCACCTGAGAAGCCGCCGTGCTAGCGCAACCCTGCCGGCCGCGGGCCGCACCGAGGTGCGGCGTGGGCCGGCGTCATCCTGCGAAGCTGTCTGGATCCTCTCGAGCGGCCGCGAATGCGGACCGCGCTCGGGCTCGAGCGGCCGCGAATGCGGACCGCGCTTGGGCTCGAGCGGGCGACGCGTGGTCGTTCCGAACGACCTTTTGCGCCGCCGGCCGTCGCCGGACCCGTCCCATGGGTAGCGTCGTCTCCAAAGGAGCCTTCGCTCAACGTCACACCTCCTTCCGTTCATTGCTTGGCAGCACGCTCGACGGGCGAGCGACCTGCTCTCTGACACGTGCTCGCCGGAGCGAGCGGGGTGACTCAGAGGCTCGGCTGCCGGATCGGAAGCGGACGACAATCGTCCCCGAAGCCGCGCAGCGCGACGCACGTCACCCGAGCTTTGCGGGTACCGACGTACATGCGGATGGCGACGGGCTTCATGGGGATCTCTCCTTGAGGACGACGGACGATAGCATCCTCTCGGACGTCGGGCAACGCTCCTGCATTCACGCGCGCGCGTGCGGTTGCTCCGGCGCCATGCCGGAGGCAGAGATTCGTCCATGCGCACGAAGCCCGATCCCGGCAGAGCGAAGGATCTTCCCGACGTGCGCGACGGCCTGACGCACGTCGAGCGCGTCGTGCTCCGCGTCCTCGGCGAGCTCCATCGCGAGACCGGCGGCCGGAGCGTGCCCACCGCCACGATCTACGGCCGCGTCGTCGAGCACGTCGGCATCGGCCCCGACGAGCTCCAGGCCGTGCTCGCGCGCCTCGGCGGCGCGAGGAGCCGGCGGCGATGAGCCCGGAGGCGCCGTCCGCCGCGAGCGCGAAGCCCGGCACGGTCGAGGCGTGGGCGCACGCGTACATCACGTCGAACGATCTCGCGACGAAGCTCGCGCCGCCGCCGGTGCCGGAGGCGTGGGAGGCCGCGCCCGTGCCCTTGCGGCTGGCGCGTCCCGGGCGCCCGGCGGCGCTCCACGTCACCGACCGCGCTCCGAAGTCGCCGCGGCCGGGCGCGCTCCGCGATCCCGAGCGCCGGGCGCAGCTCGCGCACACGTTCCTCCACCACGAGCTCCAGGCCGCCGAGCTGATGGCGTGGGCGCTGCTCGCGTTCCCCGCCACGCCTCTCCCGTTCCGGCGAGGCCTCGTCGGCATCTTGCTCGATGAGGTCCGGCACATGAACGCCTATGCCGGCTACCTCGCCTCGCTCGGCCATCGCTTCGGCGACTTCCAGGTGCGCGACTGGTTCTGGGAGCGCGTCCCCACCGCGCCCACGGCGGCGCACTTCGTCGCCGTCCTCGGGATGGGCTTCGAGGGCGGCAACCTCGATCACGCGCGCCGATTCGCCGAGCGCTTCCGGGCCGTGGGCGACGAGGAGGGCGCCGCGATCCAGGAGCGGGTCTGCGCCGAGGAGGTGCCCCACGTCCGGTTCGCCCTCCACTGGTTCGCCGAGCTCACCCCCGGCGCGACGTTCGCGGCGTGGCTCGATCACCTGCCGCGGCCGCTCTCGCCGATGGTGATGCGCGGCGAGCCGCTCAACCTGCCCGATCGCCGCCGCGCCGGCTTCTCCGAACCGTTTCTCGAGGAGCTCCAGCGATGGTCGCCCGCCATGCGTGGATCCTGAACTTCGACGCCGACGACGAGCTCGCGTCGCCCATCGGCTACACCCCGTCGCGCGCGGTCGCGGCGCGGGCGGCGGATCTCGCGTCGCGCGTCGGGCCCCTCCTCGGCCCGGAGGATCGCGCGATCGATCCCGAGCACGTCGTCCCTGGGTCGGCCGCCGGCCTGGCGGGGCGCGCCTGGTGCCCGACGCCTCGCGCGCTCCGGGCGCTCGGGCGCGCCGGCGCGATCTTGCCCGCCGCGCCGGAGCTCGCCGTCCTCCGCCGCGTCAACCAGCGCCGCTTCTGCGCCGAGCTCGGCCCGACGCTGCCGGGCGCCGAGCACGCAGGCGATCTCGATGCCGTCCGGCGCGCCGTCGCCGGCGCCTCGCCGTCCGGCCACTGGCTGCTCAAGCGCGCCTTCGGCTTCGCCGGCCGCGGGCGGCTGCGCGTGCACGCGGGCGCTCTCGACGCGCACGCGCTCCGCTGGATCGAGGCGGCGCTCGCGAAGGGCGACGGCCTCGGCGTGGAGCCGTGGGTCGAGCGCGCCGGCGACTTCGCGCTTCACGGCTTCGTCGACCGTGATCGCGCCCTCTGGCTGGGCACCCCCACGCAGCAGATCTGCGACGGACGCGGCGCCTGGGTGGGGACGTCCACCTGCCCTCCCGGCGCTCTCGCGCGCGCGGAGAGCGAGGCGCTGGCTCGCGCCGCCGAGGAGGCGGCCGAGGCGCTCGCCCGTGCGGGCTACTTCGGCCCCTTCG
Source organism: uncultured Polyangiaceae bacterium (assembly GCA_964372055.1). Taxonomy (GTDB): domain Bacteria; phylum Myxococcota_A; class Polyangia; order Polyangiales; family Polyangiaceae; genus CAYJPW01. The sequence goes on along the minus strand of CAYJPW010000115.1, from coordinate 24,349 downwards.
GCGTCGACGCGTTCCGGTGGCGCGATCCCGCCGGAGGTCTGCGGTTCAACCCGCGCTGCGAGATCAACGCCCGCTACTCGATGGGGTGGGCCACCGGCATGGGGGCCTCGCGACCCGATCGCGAGGCCTGAGCGGAAGGGATCCCGCGGCGCGTCGAGAACGGGTCGCTCGGCGGAGCCGTCGCCGATGTCGCGAGCGGATCCCGCGAGGAGCCCCTCCGACCCTTGGTCCTTGGCTCCTTACTCGGGTCCTCGCGAAGCTCCTCCGCTTCCCCTGCGAGGAGGCGGACATCGCCGGCGGTGTGGCGGGGCGCTTATCGAACTGCCTCGTGAAGCGCCTGGCGCCTGGCCCGCGCACCGGCGTCGATTTCAGGCGCGCCCGGAGGCTATGCTCGCCGGCTCCGTGCCCGCGCCCACCCCTCTCGGTCCTCGCATCGCCGGCGTCACCGTCCCGCTCTTCTCGCTCCGCGGCCCCGACTCGTGGGGCATCGGCGACATCGGCGATCTGCCCGCGTTCGCCGACCTCTGCGCCGGCGTCGGCATCGGCCTGGTGCAGCTCTTGCCGCTCGGCGAGATCTCGGGCGGAGACAGCTCGCCCTACGGCGCGATCAGCGCGTTCGGCATCGACCCGATCTACGTCTCGATCCCGCTCGTCCCCGATCTGTCGCCCGAAGCCGTCGCCGCCGCGATCGGACCGGACGGCGCCGCGTTGCTCGCGAGGGCCCGGTCGAGCCCCACCGTCGACTACGGCGCCGCGCGCACGCTGAAGCGCCGCGCGCTCGGCGCCGCCTTCGAGGCGTTCATGGCCGGCAGCGCCGGCGGCTCGGAGCGCGCCCGCGGGTTCGACGCCTTCGTCGAGGAGCACCGCGGCTGGCTGGCCGACTACGCGCTCTACCGCGCCCTCAAGGAGGCGCACGAGGGATCGCCCTGGACCGCCTGGGACGCGCCAATCCGCCGGCGGCTCCCGGAGGCGCTCGACCGCGCGCGCGCCGATCTCGCCGTCGCGATCCGACACCAGGAGTACCTGCAGTGGATCGCCCACGAGCAGTGGGCCGGGGCCCGCGCCGCGCTCCGCGCGCGCGGCGTCCGCATCATGGGCGATCTGCCGTTCATGGTCGGGCGCGACAGCGCCGACGTGTGGGCGAGCGCCTCGGACTTCGTGGCCGGCCGATCCGTGGGCGTGCCCCCGGACGAGTTCAACGACGAGGGGCAGGACTGGGACCTGCCGCCCTACGACTGGACCAAGATGGCCGCCGACGGGTTCGCGTGGCTGCGGCGGCGGTCGCGCTACGCCGCGTCCCTCTACGATCTGTTCCGGATCGACCACGTCGTCGGCTTCTACCGGACGTACTGGCGCCGCAGCGACGCGAGGCTCGACGCCCGCGGCAAGCTCGCCCCGGGGCGGTTCGATCCGGAGGGCGAGGCGGCGCAGCTCGCGCACGGCGAGGCGGTGCTCGGCGCGATCGTCGAGGCGGCCGCCGAGGACGGCGCGCGGGTCATCGGCGAGGACCTCGGCGTCATCCCGCCGTTCGTGCGCACCTCGCTCGCGCGCCTCGGGGTGCCCGGTTACAAGGTGCTCGTCTGGGAGAAGGACGACGGCGTCTTCCGCGATCCGGCGGGCTACCCGGCGCTCAGCGTCGCCTGCTTCGGCACCCACGACACCGATCCGGTGCGCGTCTGGTGGGAGTCGCGCTCGAACGCGGAGCGCGACGCCGTGGCGCGGCTGCCGGCGCTCGCGAAGCACCGCGCCGAGCTCGGCGCCCGCTTCACGCCGGCGGTGCACCGCGCGCTCACCGAGCTGCTCGCCGGAGCCGGGAGCGAGATCGTCCTCTTCCTCGTCCAGGACGTCCTCGCGGGCGCCGAGCGCATCAACACGCCGGCGACCGTCGGCCCGCAGAACTGGTCGTACCGCCTGCCCGCGCCGCCCGCCGCGATCGCGGCCGATCCCCGCTGGGCGCCGGCGCTCGGGATGCTCCGCGAGGTGCTCGCCGCGAGCGGACGCGCGCCGGGCCGGCCCTGAAGGTTCCCGCCGGCGCGCCTCACCGCGCGACGGCGGCCTCGCGCTCCTCGGCGTCCTTCACCTCGGCGACGGCGCCGCGCCGGATGAAGCCGCGCGACTCGGCGTGCGCCGCGGCGACGGTGGTGTCGCGCGCGAGCACGAACTCGGTGCCCGTGGCGCGGATGCGCTCGCCGATCGCGGCGAGCTCGCCGGCGCGCCGGCCCCCGCGGGGCACCTGGCGGATGTAGACGGCCGCGATGCGGCCCGGATGCTCGAGCACGAGCTCCTCGTAGAGCCGGGCGTCGTGCTGCCCGCTGTCGCCGATGAGCACGAACGGAAGGCGCGGGTACGTCTGGAGGAGGAGCCGCGCGGGGGCGAGCTTGTCGTGGTGCTTTCCGTTGGGCGCGAAGCCGTGCGGTGTCAGGCCCCAGTCGCGGAGGAAGATCGGCGCCTCCGGGATGTCGTGCATCGCGAAGAGCTCGACGAGGTGATCGTAGAGGTTGTACGGGCTCGACGAGATGAAGAAGATGGGGTTCTTGCCGTGCTCGCCGGCGCCGCCGCGCGCGAGGGCGCGATAGAAGCCGGAGACGCCCTCGAAGGGCAGCCGCTGGTGGGCGTTCGTGAGGAAGAGCGCGTGCGCGCGGCGCAGCGGGCTCACGGCGCCCATCACGATGACGGTGTCGTCGATGTCGCTGATCACGCCGAGCTCGGCGTCGGGGCCGACGGCCATGATCCTCGCGCGCTCGCGCCAGCGCCCGAGGCGCGCGGGCGGATCGACCAGCTCGAGCTCGGCGTCGTGCCAGAGCTGTCCGGCCGGGAGCGGCGTCGCGAGATCGATCGCGTGATCGATGAAGCCCTCCGCGTCCGAGGTGGCGATCGCCTCCTGCCCGTGGATGCGGACGCGCACGCGCGCTCCGGCGATCTCGTGCGTCGCGTACCGCTTGTAGGCGGCCACGAGGTTCTGGACGAGGCCATCGCCGCGCGACGAGGGGCCGATGCCGCGATCGCGGACCACGCGCCCGCGCACGACGACGCGCCCCGGCGTCCCGAAGCCGCGGTAGGCCATGACGCGGAGCGGGATCCGCCACCCTCGCGCCTCGTGCCAGCGGTGATGCAGCCGGTCGAGGCCGCCCTCGACGCGGTTCGCGGCCGCGAGGACCCTGTGCTTCCAGTCGCTCATGCGCCGGCCGCTCGTCCTGCCGCGTCGCTCGTGGTTGCCCAGCCGCTCATGATGCGCCGTTTCTTAGCATGCCGCGCGCTCGGCCCACCGAAAACGCCGCCGGGCGCAGGGCGGCGCGCGCGGTCGCGCCCGCGCGGCGGCTGGGGCGGCACCCCCCTTGCTGGACGTTCCGCAAAAGGCTCGCTGCGCACGCCGTGCGCGGCCCTGCCCGGAGGAGGCGTCATGAAGAGATCGGTTCACTTCGTTGCGACGGCCGCGACGCTGGCGGCGGCCGCGATCGCGTGGTCCCCGAGCGCGATGGCGCAGGGCTACGGCGGCTACGCGGCCCCGCCCGCTCGCGGCTGGACCGCGGAGACCGAGTTCGTACCCAACGGGGAGCTCATCAGCACCGGGGTGGTGGTGCTCGGCGGCACGTACACGGCGTCCGCGCTCGCCGCCACGATGAGCAGGAACCCCGCCGACAAGCGCCTCTACGTCCCCCTCGCCGGTCCGTGGATGGATCTCGCCGCGCGCGCCGACGGGGAGCGCGACTCGAGGAGCGAGACCGTCGAGAAGGCGCTGCTCGTCGCCGACGGCGTGCTCCAGGGCGTGGGAACGCTGCAGATCCTCGGCGGCTTCATGTTCCCGACGGCCCGCACCGTGGCCAAGCCCAGGGGCGCGGAGGTGCACGTGATGCCGAGCGTGGGTCGCATCAACGGGATCCAGGCGAGCGGGACGTTCTAGCCGGCGCGCCGCGCACGTCGCTCTGGCCGTGTTGCCCAGGCGACATCGGCCGGCGGTGGCGTGGGCGCGCCGACGCGCCCGCGCGATCATCCGGGCCTCGGGGCGAGCCCGCGCGCGCGGGGGACGGGGCGCGCCGTGCGGGACACGGCGCCTTCGACTTTCGCGCGCGCCGGGACTAGCCTCGGGCTCCTTCGGGGGCCTCGAGGTCCGCCTGGATGATACGCAGGATCAAGAAGCGGTATCACGCGGCCGTCCAGACGGTCCTCCCCACGGTCGGGTTACGCGTCGGGGTGGCGCTGGGCGAGGCGTTGCGCGAGGGGTACGGCGCCAAGGAGCTGCAGGCCGACGTCATGGCCGGCCTGGTCGTCGGCATCGTCGCCCTGCCGCTCTCGATGGCGCTGGCGATCGCCACCGGCGTCCCGCCACAGCACGGCCTGTACACGGCGATCATCGCCGGCGGCGTCACGGCGCTGCTCGGAGGATCCCGGTGTCAGGTGTCGGGCCCCACCGCAGCGTTCGTCGTCGTGCTCGCGCCCATCACCGCCAAGTTCGGCATCGGCGGGCTGCTCGTCGCGTCCGGCATGGCCGGGATGTTCTTGCTCGTCCTGGGGCTCGCCCGGATGGGCAAGCTGATCCAGTACATCCCCTACCCCGTCACCACCGGCTTCACCGCCGGGATCGCGGTGGTCATCGCCACCCTGCAGATGAGGGACTTCCTCGGCCTCACGGTCGACAAGCTCCCCGAGCACTACCTCGAGCGGGTGGCCGCGCTCGTGGGCGCGCTCCCCACCACGCGGTGGAGCGACCTCGCCATCGGCGCGACGACGCTGGCGCTGCTCCTGCTCTGGCCACGCCTCACCAAACGCCTCCCCGCGCCGCTGGTGGCGCTCGCCGCGGCGGGGGTCCTCGGCGCGCTCGGGACGCGCCTCATCCCCGGCTTCCAGATCGCCACGATCGGCAGCCGCTTCTCGTACCTCCAGGACGGCATCAGCCATCCCGGCATCCCGCAGCTCCCGCCTCTGCCGCTCCTGCCCTGGGAGCTCGCCGGGCCGGAGGGCGCGCCGGTGGGGCTGTCGCTGCCGATGCTGCGCGAGCTCCTGCCGTCGGCGTTCGCGATCGCGATGCTCGGCGCGATCGAGTCGCTCCTCTCGGCCGTCGTCTCCGACGGCATGACCGGCACCAAGCACGACCCCGACGCCGAGCTCGTCGCGCAGGGCGTCGGCAACGTCCTCGCCCCGTTCTTCGGCGGCTTCGCGGCGACGGGCGCGATCGCGCGCACCGCCACCAACATCCGCTCGGGCGCCAAGTCGCCGATCGCCGCGGTGGTGCACGCCCTCTTCGTGCTCGCCGCGGTGATGCTCCTCGCGCCGCTCGTCGCCTACCTGCCCATGGCGTCGCTCGCGGCGCTCCTGCTCCTCGTCGCCTGGAACATGTCGGAGGTGCGCCACTTCGCGCACGTGGTCAAGGTCGCGCCGAAGAGCGACGTCATCGTTCAGCTGGCGTGCTTCTCGCTGACCGTGCTCTTCGACATGGTCGTCTCGGTCACCGCCGGGGTGATGCTCGCCGCGCTCCTCTTCATGCGGCGCATGGCCGAGATCTCGGACGCGAAGCTGCTCCACGAGGGCACGCACCCGGAGCTGCGCGAGCCGCTCCCGAAGGGCGTCGCCCTCTACGAGATCGCCGGGCCCCTCTTCTTCGGCGCCGCCCAGAAGGCGATGAGCTCGCTCAACGCGACCGCGGGCCAGGCGCGGGCCATCATCCTCGATGTCTCGGCGGTGCCCGCGATGGACGCGACCGGCCTCGTGAACCTCGAGTCGGCGATCGAGCGCCTCCACAAGGCCCACTCGCTCGTCGTGCTCGCGGGCGTGCAGCGGCAGCCGGCCAAGGTCCTCGAGCGAGCCGGCCTCGTCGACACACCCGGCCGCCTCGTCCTCTGCAAGACGGTCCAGGCGGCGGTGGCCATCGCCTCCGAGCACGTCGGCGCCGAGCCGCCGCCGAGCTCGAGGCGCACCGACTCGCACCGGGAAGGCCCGCGCAGCGAGCGTGGACCCGCTTCGCGGCCGAAACGCTGACACCGTGCCCGCGGTCCGCCGGGATCGCGCGCGATCCCGTACGACCACCTGGGCGCCGAACGCCTCGGCGCAGGGGTGCGCTCGACGCGCGCCGGAGCCGCGTCACAATGCGAGGTCGGCCGATGCTCACCCCGCGTCCATGGCTCGCCCCCGCCGGCAGGAGCGCCCCGCTCGCCCTGCTCGTCGCGGCGATCGCCGGGGCGACGTTCGCCGCCGGCGCGGCAGGGGACCTCGCGCGCCCGCTCGCGCTCGCGACCCTCGCGGCCACCGGCGCGGCCATCGTCGCCGGGGCGATCGAGCGCGTCGCCCCGAGCATCGCGACGCGCCTCCGCCTCGCGCCCGCGGCGATCGCCGTCGCGCCGATCCTCGCCGTCGCAGCCGCGGCGTCGCTCCGCGCCGGCGTGGTCGAGCTCCGTGCCGGCGTCGGCGCCCTGAGCGCTCCAGCGTCCGGTGCGCCCCCCGTCCTGGTCGCGGGCGGCGTCGGGACCCTGCTCGGCGGCGCCCTCTTGCTCGCCTGCCGCCCCCGCGCCGCGGCGGTCCTCTCCGCCCTCGGCCTCCTCGCTGCCCTGCTCGCGTCCGGGCTCGCAGCCGCCGGGGCGCGCTCGATCGGCCTGCCCGCGCGTGAGGACTACCTCGCGGCGCTCCCGGTGTCGGGCACGCTCGCGCCCTCTCCGTGCGACGGCGCCGATCGCGAGGACCGCGCCGCGGCGGGCCTCGTCGAGATCCGGCGCGTCTGCCCGCACGCGAGCTGCTCGAGCGATCCCGGCTGCTACCTGCTCGTGCGCGATCGCGCGGCCGCCGGCGGAGGCGCAGGCGCCCGCGCGGCCTCCGAGGCGTCGGGCGAGGCCGGCGCGCCGACGTGGTCGCCGCCCGACGAGGACCGCCTCTTCGTCCCGGGTATCGTCGCCTCCGATCGGATCGCGATCCGCCGCGACGCCGCGCGCGGCCTCGTCGTCGTCGAGTCGCGCGCCGGGCGCTGGGCGATGGCCGAGCACCTCGACGCGAGCGACGAGACCGGTGGTGTGCACGCCGCGCTCGACGAGCGGACCTCCGTGCCGCCCGCGTGGGCAGCGTGCGCGGCGGCCGGAGCGCTCGCGGCGCTCGGCTGGCTCTGGCGGGCGCTCGTGACGCGGGCGCGGCTCGAGCGCGCCGCCGAGGGCCACCTCGGAGAGGACGGCTGGATCACGTTCGACGACGCGCGCCCCCCGCTGCACGCGCCCAGCGCCACCGGGGGCCGAGGCCGCCCCCCGCCCCCGCCGGGTCCGGTGGTGGTGCTCTTCGACGCCGGAGGAGGCGGCGCGCCCTACCGCGATCGGCGCACGCCCGGCCCGCGCATCGTCCCGGGGACGTTCGCCGATCTCCGCGCCGAGGCGCGCGCGCTCGCCGCCGACCGCGCGGTGGGGGCCCTCGCGGTCGCCCTCGTCGCCGCCGCCCCCCTCGCCGGCGCCTTCGCCCTTCGCTAGAGCGAGCCCGGGCGGGATCCGCTCTCGCGGTCGCTCGAGCCCGGCGCGATCCGCTCTCGCGGTCGCTCGAGCCCGGCGCGATCCGCTTTCGCGGTCGCTCGAGTCCGGCGCCCGTCGACTTCGCCGTCCCCTTCGACCATCCTCGCGCCATGAGCGTCGACGTCGAGCGAGCGGGCCCCGTCACCACCGTGATCCTGCGGCGCCCGGAGGTGAAGAACGCCGTCGACCGCGACACGGCCGCCGCGCTCGCCGACGCCTTCCGCGCGTTCGACGAGGACGAGACGGCGAGCGTGGGCGTCCTCTGGGGCGATCACGGGACCTTCTGCGCCGGCGCCGACCTCAAGGCCGTCGCCGCCGGCCGACCCAACCGCGTCGCGCCCGACGGCGACGGCCCCATGGGCCCGTCGCGCATGGTGCTCGGCAAGCCGGTGATCGCGGCGATCGCCGGCCACGCGGTCGCAGGCGGGCTCGAGCTCGCGCTCTGGTGCGATCTGCGCGTCGTCGAGGAGGACGCCATCCTGGGCGTCTTCTGCCGGCGCTGGGGCGTCCCGCTCATCGACGGCGGCACCGTCCGCCTCCCGCGCCTCGTCGGGCAGAGCCGCGCCCTCGACCTCATCCTCACCGGCCGCGCCGTCGACGCCGAGGAGGCGCTCGCGATGGGGCTCGCCAACCGCGTCGTCCCCAAGGGCGCCTCGCGCCCGGTCGCAGAGCAGCTCGCCCGCGAGCTCGCCGCCTTGCCGCAGACCTGCCTCCGGGGCGATCGCCTCTCGTCCTACGAGCAGTGGCACCTCCCCCTCGAGGCCGCGCTGGCCAACGAGCTCCGCCATGGCCTCGGCGCCCTCGAGGCCGAGTCGCTGGCCGGCGCCACGCGCTTCACCGCGCGCGGCCGGAAGGGCTAAGCCTTGACGACGTTCTCGCGCGGCGTCCGGTAGACGCCGCGGGTGTCGACCACGAGCGGCGCGCACCGGACGACGAGGTCCCAGTCGATCGCCGAGTGATCGGTGACGATCACGACCGCGTCCTTCGACCGGAGCGTCGCCTCGGTGAGCGCCTCGGACTCGAGGCGCGGCAGGTTCGGCCACGAGCGCATCTGCGGCGCGCGCGGTACATGAGGATCGTGGTAGCTCAGCTCGGCGCCGAGGCGGCGGATGAGCTCGATCACCTCGAACGCCGGGCTCTCGCGGGGATCGTCGATGTCCTTCTTGTAGGCGAGCCCGAGGATCATCACCCGGCTCCCCTTCATGGCCCGTCCGCGGTCGTTCAAGGCGAGCTGGAGCTTCTCGACCACGTAGTGGGGCATCTCGATGTTCACCTCGCCGGCGAGCTCGATGAACTTGGTCGGGACGCCGTACTCGCGCGCCTTCCAGGCGAGGTAGAAGGGATCGAGCGGGATGCAGTGCCCGCCCCACCCGGGCCCGGGGTTGAAGCGCATGAAGCCGAACGGCTTCGTCGACGCGGCGTCGAGCACCTCCCAGACGTCGATGCCCATCTGGTCGTAGACGACCTTGAGCTCGTTCACGAGCGCGATGTTCACGGCCCGGAAGATGTTCTCGGTGAGCTTCGCCGCCTCCGCCGTCCGCGCCGACGAGACGCGCACGGTGCGCGCGATCGCCTGGTCGTAGAGCGCCTGGGCGAGCGTCGCCGAGTCCGGACAGACGCCGCCGACGACCTTGGGGATCGTCGCCGTCGAGTGATCGCGGTTACCCGGGTCCTCGCGCTCCGGGGAGAACGCGAGGAAGAAGTCGGCCCCCACACGGAGACCCCGCTCTTCGAGGATCCCGCGCACGAGCTCGTCGGTGGTGCCCGGGTAGGTGGTGGACTCGAGCACCACGAGCTGCCCGCGCCGGAGCTTGTCGGCGATCTTGCGCGCCGAGCCGACGACGTAGCTCATGTCGGGCTCGCGCTGCGCGGTGAGCGGCGTGGGCACGCAGATGAGGATGGCGTCCGGCTCGCCGAGCCGCCCGAAATCGGTGGTCGCCCTGAGCTTGCCCCCCCGGGCGGCGGCGGCGACGCGCGCCGGGTCGAGGTGCTTGATGTACGAGCTGCCCCGCTCGAGGTGCGCGATCTTCTCCGGGTCGACGTCGAAGCCGAGCACGTCGAAGCCCTTGTCGACGAACGTGAGCGCGAGCGGCAGACCCACGTACCCGAGCCCGATGATCCCGATCTTCGCCTCGTGTGCCCGGATGCGCGCGAGCAGCTCTTCCTTCATGCGGCCGGTAGGTCCTACGGCGCACGGCGGCCGTCAAGCGGTCGCTCCGCCTCGGGTGTGGTAAACCCGAGCCCATGCAGATCGCGGTGGTGGGTACGGGTTACGTGGGCCTCGTCGCCGGGGCCGGCTTCGCCGATTTCGGGAATGACGTCGCCTGCGTCGACGTCGACGCGGGCAAGATCGCCCGGCTCCTCAGGGGCGAGGTGCCGATCTACGAGCCGGGGCTCGACACGCTCATCGCCGCCAACAGCAAGGCCGGCCGCCTGCGCTTCTCGACCGACGTGGCCGGCGCCATCCGCGCCGCCGAGGTGGTCTTCATCGCCGTGGGCACGCCCATGGCCGCCGACGGCTCGGCCGATCTCTCGGCGGTGTTCGCCGTCGGCGAGACGGTGGGCAAGAACCTCGACGGCTTCAAGGTCGTCGCCACGAAGAGCACCGTCCCCGTCGGCACCGCCGATCGCCTGAAGAAGATCATCGGCGAGCTCTCCACCCACGAGTTCGGCGTCGCCTCCAACCCCGAGTTCCTCAAGGAGGGCGACGCGGTCGCCGACTTCATGAAGCCGGACCGGGTCATCATCGGCTCGGATCACCCGCGCGCCCGCGAGGTGCTCCGCCACCTGTACGCGCCGTTCGTGCGCACCCAGGACCGCATCCACGTGATGGACCCGCGATCGGCGGAGCTGACCAAGTACGCCGCCAACGCCCTGCTCGCGACGCGCATCTCGTTCATGAACGATCTCGCCCTGCTCGCCGAGAAGCTCGGCGCCGACATCGAGCTCGTCCGCAAGGGCGTCGGCTCCGACTCGCGGATCGGCCCCAAGTTCCTCTTCGCCGGCCCGGGCTTCGGCGGGTCCTGCTTCCCGAAGGACCTCTCCGCCCTCGGCTACACCGGCGACTCGGTCGACCACGCGCTCGAGCTCGTGCGCGCGACCGAGCGCATCAACGCCCGGCAGAAGAAGGTGCTCGGCGACAAGATCGCGGCCTACTTCAAGGGCAAGCTCGAGGGCCGCACCGTCGCGGTCTGGGGCCTCGCGTTCAAGCCGCAGACCGACGACATCCGCGAGGCGCCCGCGCTCACACTGGTCGACGACCTCCTCGCCGCCGGAGCGCGCGTCAGGGCGCACGATCCGCAGGCGGCCGCGAACGTGCGGGCGCTCTACGGCGACCGCGTGACGCTGTGCGACGGCATGTACGAGGCGGTCGAGGGCGCCGACGCGCTCGCGCTGGTGACCGAGTGGCACGAGTACCGCCGCCCCGACTTCCCGCGCCTGAAGCGGCTCCTGCGCGAGCCGGCGATGTTCGACGGCCGCAACTGCTGGGAGCCCGAGGAGCTGCGGGCCCTCGGCTTCTTCTACGCCGGCATCGGGCGGCGCTGACCTCCGGCCGGGCGAGGCCGCGCGCCGAGAGCGGGGTGGCCGTGGCGCTCGGCGCGCGCGGCCGCACGTCGCGGGCGGTCGCGCCGCGCGACAGCTCCGCCGACGCGAGCGTCCCCTGCTCCGCCCGGGTCGCGCCGGGACCGCGCCGGAGCCCGCCGCATCGAACCCGGCATGGTGGGTCATTTCGGGGCCGAGCGGGGCAGGCAAGCGCGAACGCGCGTCTATCTCACGGTCGACGTGGAGTGCGCCGAGGAGCGCGTCGGGGGCGGCCGCGTCCAGCCCGCCCTGGGCTACGACGTCCGCGTCTGGGGCCGGCTCGCCAACCAGCGCGAGGAGCTCGGCCTGCGGCTCATCCTCGCCGAGCTCGAGGCGGCCGGCCTCGCCGGCACGTTCTTCGTCGAGCCGCTCGCCTCGGCGTCGTTCGGGCGCGACGGCCTCGGCGAGGTCTGTCGCGAGATCCTGGACCGCGGGCACGACGTCCAGCTCCACCTCCACCCCGTCCAGCGCCGCGCGCGCTGGCACAGCGAGGGCGCGACGCGCGCCGACGACGATCTCGCCGCCTACCCGCGCGCGGACCAGGCGGCGCTGCTCCGCGAAGGCGTCGAGCTGCTCGCGGCGGCGGGCGTCCCGCGCGAGCGCCTGCTCGCCTTCCGCGCCGGCAACTTCGGCGCGAGCAACGAGACGTGGGGAGCCATGCGTGAAGCCGGCCTGCGCCTCAGCAGCAGCTACAACCCCTGCTACTTCGGCCGGTGCCGCATGCGCACGTCGCGCGCCGAGCCGGGGCTGTTCGCGAGCGACGAGCCCGGCGTCTGGGAGCTGCCGATCACGTGCTTCGTGCAGCCCACGGGACGCTTCCGCCACCTGCAGATCGCGGCGACGTCGCTCGACGAGACGATCCACTGCCTCCTCGCGAGCCGGGCCCTCGGCGTCGCCGAGGTGACGATCGTGACGCACTCGTTCGAGCTCTTCTTCCTCGACGCGCCCGAGAGGCGCCGGGGCCGGCCGAACGCGCTCCATCAGCGCCGCCTCCGGGGGTTGTGCCGGTTCCTGGCCGAGCGCCGCGACCTCTTCGAGGTGGAGACGGTCGGCGCGCTCGCGGCGCGGCTCCCCGCGAGCGCCGCGGCGACGTCGACGCGGCCCGCGAAGCAGCTCCCGCAGGGCCTCCCGTCGCTCTATCTCGCACGCCTCGCCGAGCAGGCGCAGAAGCGGCTCGTCGCGCGCCTCGGCTGAAGAGGATCGCGCTCGTGCCTGCGAGGCTCTCCCGAACGCGTCCAGGGCGGAGCGCGTGGCTTCGGACCAGGCCAGGACCGTCCGCGGGCCCTGCGAAACGCGAGGGCCGGGGCGAAGGGAAAAGGCGAGCGCCCGCTCGACGGCTGGGGGGGGAGAACCGTCCGCAGGCGCTCTGGACCCGGCACAAAGCAGAAGCTGGGCCAGCATCGCCGGAATCGATTTCCACTACTTGCACCCGAGATCGTCTCTCGATCGTGCAGGGATGAAATGTGAGCTTGCGAGAGTGGGTCCCCAGCTCACCAGCGTCATTCGCCCGAGAGAAGCGAAGAGAAGAGCGGTCCGCTGGAGCCCGCAGGCAGTCCCCATCCACGGGAGCGCCACCGAGCGTGGTCGCGGGGGACGAGGGCCTCGCCGAGTCGCCGCGCGCTGCCCGCCGTCAGTAGTGGAACTCGACGCCGTAATCGACGCACTCCAGCCCGTCGGGGTTGTCGATGCGGAGGTAGACGAAGACGTCGTCGTCCACGGTCCAGGCGCAGTTCAGGTCGCCGATCTGGAACGATTGCCCCGTGTTCTGGCCGCAGCAGCCGGGCCGCCCCTCCGGCGAAGTCTCGGGGGCCGTTCCATCGGGGCAGGCCACCTCGGTCGAGCCCGACGCGCACTCGAAGAACGCGCAGAGCCGGGCGCTCGAGCTGACGATGCGCTGCGGATCGACCGTGCACCCGGCCACGTCGTCGCCCGAGTAGTAGAACCAATCGACGTCGCTCGGCCCGGAGAGGGTGCCGACGACCGATCCCCCGTTCCAGTCGCAGTCGTTCACGCTGCCGAGATCGATCGCGCCCGACTCGGAGCCGTCGCCGGGCTCACCGTCGTCCACGCACTGCGTTCCGCCGCCGCTGGTCGCTCCGCCGCTCGTGCCGCCGCCGGTCCCGCCCGTCGTGGCGCCGCCGCTGGTGGCGCCGCCGCTGGTCGCTCCGCTGGTGCTGGTCGAGTGCCCCGACGTCGACCCCGAGGTCGACCCCGTGTCGTCGCCACCGCTCCCATCCGCGCCGCCGAACCCGCTGATCTGTCCATCCTGCGTGACCGGATCGCCGTTCGCGCAGCCGGCGAGCGCGGCGAGCGAAACGACCACCGAGGTCGCGACCGAAGCGAGGCGGGGCGTGGTGAGCATGCGGCGCCGTTGGCAAGGCACATGCCGCTGTGGATCGACCTGGGATCCACCACTTACAAGCGAAACTGTGGCTGAATGTACGACATGTATGGTTCGAGGGTGATCTACGGGTGGATCAAGCCGAGCCCAGGTGCGGGGAGCGGGGCTCCACCGGCGGCGCGCCGAGCCGCTCGATGAATTCCACCGCACCCGAACGCACCAGATCCCTCGAAGGCGCGGCCCAGCCCCGTCGATGAGCGCTCGGCGCAGCGTGGGCCGGCCCAGCCTCCCCGCCCTCTCGCCCAACAAATGTTGGACGCCTTTTCAGCCGACCGTTAGATGGCGCCAAGATGATCATCCTCGGGTTGAACGCCTTCCACGGCGACGCTGCGGCGGCGATCCTCGTCGACGGCGATCTGGTCGCGGCCGCGGAGGAGGAGCGCTTCAACCGGATCAAGCACTGCGCGGGCTTCCCGCGGCTGGCGGTCGAGTACTGCCTCTCGGCGGCGAACGCGCGCATCGAGGACGTCGACTACGTCGCCATCGGGCGCAACCCGCGGGCGCACTTCGCCGACAAGGTCCTCTACTCGCTGCGGCGCCGACCCGACTTCGGGCTCGTCACCGACCGCATCAAGAACCTCCTCAAGGTCAAGAGCCCGAACGCCGAGCTCGCCGCCCACCTCGCCATCGATCCCGAGCGGATCCGCGCCAAATCGATCCCGGTCGAGCACCACCGGGCCCACATGGCCTCGGCGTTCTTCGCGTCGCCTTTCGACGACGCGGCGGTCGTCTCGATCGACGGCTTCGGCGATTTCGTGAGCACGATGTGGGGCCGCGGCCAGGGCACGCGGCTCGAGGCCCTCCGCCGCGTCGTCTTCCCCCATTCGCTGGGCGTCTTCTACACCGCGCTCAGCCAGTACCTCGGCTTCCCCAAGTACGGCGACGAGTACAAGGTCATGGGCCTCTCCGCCTACGGCGAGCCCGAGCTCCAGGACGAGCTGCGCCGCGTCGTGCAGGTCAAGGACGGCGCCTTCGAGCTCGGGCTCGAGTACTTCCAGCACCACACCAAGGGCATCGCGATGACGTGGGAGGGCGAGCCCAGCTACGACCGCATCTACACGCCCGCGCTCGAGGCGCTGCTCGGCCCGGCGCGCGAGCCGAAGAGCCCGATGACCGACCGCTTCAAGGCGGTGGCGGCGTCGGTGCAGGCGGTGTTCGAGGAGGCGTACTTCCAGGTGCTCGCGACGGCGACCGAGCTCTCCGGCGGCAACCGGCGCCTCTGCCTCGCCGGCGGCTGCGCGCACAACAGCCTCGCCGCCGGCAAGATCCGGCCGCGCGGCTTCTTCGACGAGGTCTTCGTCCAGCCCGCCGCCGGCGACGCGGGCACCGCGCTCGGGGCGGCGCTCTACGTGCACCACCAGAAGCTCGGCATGCCGCGCCGCTTCCGCCAGACGCACAGCTACTTCGGGCCGAGCTTCGCGCAGGGCGACATCGACGCGCTCCTCCGCAAGGAGGGCGTCCCCTTCGAGTGCCTGCCCGACGCCGAGCTGATCCCGAAGGTCGCGCGCGCGATCCAGGGCGGCAAGGTCGTGGGCTGGTTCCAGGGGCGCATGGAGTGGGGCCCGCGCGCGCTCGGCAACCGATCCATCCTCGTCGATCCGCGCCGGAGCGACATGCAGGACATCATGAACGCGCGGATCAAGCGCCGCGAGATGTTCCGCCCCTTCGCGCCGGCCCTGCCGCTCGAGCGCGTCGGCGACTACTTCGAGCAGACCTACCCCGACCCGTTCATGGCCAAGGTCTACCGGATCCGGCCCGAGCGCCGCGCCGAGATCCCGGCGGTCACGCACGTCGACGGGACGGGGCGGCTGCAGACGGTGACGCGCGAGGAGAACCGCCGCTACTACGACCTCATCACCGAGTTCGGCCGGCTGACGGGCACGCCCGTCCTGCTCAACACCTCGTTCAACGAGAACGAGCCGGTGGTGTGCACGCCGAAGGAGGCGCTCGACTGCTTCCTCCGGACCAAGATGGACGTGCTCGTCCTCGAGGGCGCGTTCCTGGACAAAGAGACGGTCGCCGCGGCGGTGGGCGATCGGGCGGCCGTGGCGTCGTAGCGAGCGACCTTCCCTGCTCCGCTCGGCTCGCCGGCGATCCTCCGCTACCCCACGCGCCCGGCTCTCGGCCGCCGCGCGTCTTCGCGCCGCGCCGAGAGAATCCCCCTGACTTTTGTCTTCGCCCTCTGTAAGAGAGGTGGCCGTATGGCCGGCACCGGAGCGATGAAGCTCATCCTGGAGGACGGGACGGTGATGGCGGGCGAGGCGTTCGGGGCCGCGCGCGCGGTGGCGGGCGAGGTCGTCTTCAACACCGGGATGACCGGCTACGTCGAGACGCTCACCGATCCCTCGTACCGCGGGCAGATCCTCTGCACGACCTACCCGCTCGTCGGCAACTACGGCGTCCCGGCCCCGCGCGAGGCGGGGAGCCTCGCGCGGCCGTACGAGTCGAATCGCATCCAGGTGCAGGGGCTCGTGGTGCAGACGTACGTCGACCGCTACAGCCACCACGCGGCGACGCGCTCGCTCGCCGCCTGGCTGCAGAGCGAGCACGTCCCGGCGATCACCGGCATCGATACGCGCACCCTCACCCGCCGCCTCCGCGAGGCCGGCACCATGAAGGGCTGGCTCGTGCCCGACGGCCCCGATCTCGAGCGCGCCAAGCGCTCGGCCGACGCCATCGACATGCAGGGCGAGGTCTTCCGGAGCGTGGCGCCGACCGAGCCCATCCGTTACGCGCCCCAGCGCGCCGGCGACGGCGTGGGCCGCGAGCTCAGCATCCTGGTCGTCGACGCCGGGGCCAAGGACAACATCATCCGCTCGCTGATCGAGCGCGGCGTCGCGGTGGTGCGCGCGCCCTACCACGCCAAGGTCGCCGAGCTCGCGCGCGACTGCGACGGCGTCCTCATCGGCAACGGGCCCGGCGATCCCAAGGACCTCGCCCCGCTCATCGAGCAGATCCGGATGCTCCTCGCCTCGTACGACCGGCCCATCTTCGGCGTCTGCCTCGGCAACCAGATCCTCGCCCTCGCCGCCGGCGGCGACACCTACAAGCTGCCCTACGGCCACCGCGGCGTGAACCAGCCGGTCCAGGACCTGCTCACCCGCCGCTGCTACGTCACCAGCCAGAACCACGGCTACGCCGTGCGCGACGACTCGCTCCCCGCCGACTGGGAGCCCTGGTTCGTCAACATCAACGACGGCACCAACGAGGGCATCCGCTCGCGCGTGCGCCCCTTCTCCTCGGTGCAGTTCCACCCCGAGGCGAGCCCCGGCCCCGAGGACGCGGGCTTCCTCTTCGACGACTTCCTGCGGATGGTGGGCGCGATGGCGTCCACCCGCCAGGCAGGGCGGAGGTAGCGTGTACGGGGCGTACCTGCCGAAGAAGCCGCGGCGCGTCCTGGTGCTGGGGTCGGGCGCGCTCCAGATCGGCCAGGCGGGCGAGTTCGACTACTCGGGCTCGCAAGCGATCAAGGCGCTCCGCGAGGAGGGGATCGCGACGGTCCTCATCAACCCGAACATCGCGACCATCCAGACGAGCGTCGGCCTCGCCGACAAGATCCACCTCTCGGCGGTGACACCCGAGCTCGTCGAGCGCGTCATCGTCAAGGAGGAGGTCGACGCGGTCACCCTCTCCTTCGGCGGCCAGACGGCGCTCAACTGCGGGCTCGAGCTCGCCGACGCCGGCGTCTTCGCCAAGTACGGCGTCCGCGTGCTGGGCACGCCGGTCGAGACGGTCCGCGACACCGAGGACCGGCGCCTCTTCATCGAGCGGCTCGCCCAGATCGGCGTGAAGACGGCGCGGAGCCGGGCCTGCGCGACGCCCGCCGAGGCCCGGGCCGCCGCGCTCGAGATGGGCTTCCCCGTCATGCTCCGCGGCGGCTACGCCCTCGGCGGCAAGGGCAGCGGCATCGTCGAGAGCGAGAGGGACCTCGACGAGGCGGTGCGGCGCGGGTTCGACGGCGGCGTCCCCCAAGTGCTGGTCGAGGAGTGCCTGCGGGGCTGGAAGGAGATCGAGTACGAGGTCGTCCGCGACGCGCGCGACAACTGCATCACCGTCTGCAACATGGAGAACCTCGACCCGATGGGGATCCATACGGGCGAGTCCATCGTGGTCGCCCCGTCGCAGACGCTCGACGACACCGAGTACCAGCTCCTCCGCACCATCGCGATCAAGACGGTGCGCCACCTCGGCATCGTCGGCGAGTGCAACATCCAGTACGCCCTCGATCCGAAGAGCACCGACTACCGCGTCATCGAGGTGAACGCGCGCCTCTCGCGGTCGAGCGCGCTCGCGAGCAAGGCCACGGGGTATCCCCTCGCCTACGTCGCCGCCAAGATCGCCGTCGGCTACACGCTGCCCGAGATCGCCAACGCCATCACCCGCCGCACCACCGCGTTCTTCGAGCCGGCGCTCGACTACCTGGTCTGCAAGGCGCCGCGCTGGGACCTCGGCAAGTTCCGCGGCGCCTCGCTCCGCATCGGCAGCGAGATGAAGAGCGTCGGCGAGGTCATGGCCATCGGCCGCACCTTCCCCGAGGTCATCCAGAAGGCGCTCCGGATGCTGGACATCGGGGTCAAGGGCCTCGACCCGGACGCGTTCACCTTCGAGGACCTCGACGACGAGATGCGGAACGCGACGCCGCTCCGCATCTTCGCCGTCGCCCAGGCGCTCGCGCGCGGCACCACCGTCGAGCGCATCCACGAGATCACCCGCATCGATCCGTGGTTTTTGCACGGGATCGAGTCGATCGTGCGCATGCACCGGGACCTCAAGGGCCTCCGCCGGCCGAGCGCGCCGGCGGGCGCCAAAGGCTCGGCGCCGCCGCCCGCCGAGCCGGCGATCCCGGAGCCGACGCTCCGCCGCGCCAAGGAGCTCGGCTTCAGCGACCGGATGATCGGCACGCTGAGCGGCGCGCCCCGCGGCGTCCCGCGCGACCTCCGCAAGCGCTTCGGCATCCGGCCCGAGCTCGCGCAGATCGACACCCTCGCGGCCGAGTTCCCCGCCGAGACGAACTACCTCTACTCCACGTACCACGCGACGCAGGCCGACGTGGCCCCGTCGTGGCGCAAGAAGATCATGGTCCTCGGCTCGGGCGCGTACCGCATCGGCTCGAGCGTCGAGTTCGACTGGTGCTGCGTGAACGCGATCCGCGCGGCGCAGGAGCTCGGCTACGAGACCATGATGCTGAACTACAACCCGGAGACCGTCAGCACGGATTACGACATGTGCGACAAGCTGGTCTTCGACGAGATCAGCTTCGAGACGGTGCTCGAGATCTACGAGCGCGAGCAGCCGTACGGCGTGGTGGTGAGCATGGGCGGCCAGGTGCCGAACAACCTCGCCATCAAGCTGCACCGCGCCGGCGCGCGCATCCTCGGCACCAGCGCCGAGAGCATCGACACCGCCGAGGACCGGCGGAAGTTCAGCGTGCTCCTCGACCAGCTCGGCATCGACCAGCCGCGCTGGGAGCACGTCACCGACGTGACCCAGGCCGAGGCGATCGTCGAGCGGCTCGGCGGCTTCCCGGTGCTGGTCCGGCCGAGCTACGTGCTCTCGGGCGCGGCGATGAGCGTCGCCCACGAGCCGCACGAGCTCCGGCGCATCCTCGCCCGGGCCAAGGCGGTCTCGCCCGAGCACCCGGTGGTCGTCTCCAAGTTCGAGACGCACGCGCGCGAGGTCGAGATCGACGCCGTCGCCGATCGGGGCGAGCTCGTGCTCCACGCCATCAGCGAGCACGTCGAGAACGCCGGCGTCCACAGCGGCGACGCCACGCTCGTGCTCCCGCCGCAGAACCTCTACATCGGCACGATCCGGCGCATCAAGAAGATCGCCGCGAAGCTGGCGCGGGCGCTCGAGATCACCGGGCCGTTCAACGTGCAGTTCCTGGCGAAGCACAACCGGGTGATGGTGATCGAGTGCAACCTGCGCGCCTCGCGCAGCTTCCCCTTCGTCTCCAAGGTGACCGGGAACAACTTCGTCGCCGAGGCGATGCGCCGGATGCTCGGCGTCGCGACGCCGGTCGAGAACCGCGGGCTCGATCTCGACTACGTCGGGGTGAAGGCGCCGATGTTCTCGTTCTCGCGCCTGGTCGGCGCCGATCCGATGCTCGGCGTCGAGATGGCGTCGACCGGCGAGGTCGGCTGCTTCGGCGACGATCTCCACGAGGCGCTGCTCCACGCGCTGCTCGCCACCGGCTTCCGCTTCCCGAAGAAGGGGGTGCTCCTCTCGCTCGGGCCGATCCAGGACAAGTACTGGTTCGCCGACGAGGCGCGCGTCATCACCGAGCACCTCAAGCTCCCCATCTACGCGACGCCCGGCACGGCCGAGGCGCTCCAGTCGCTCGGGATCCCCTGCCAGAGCCTGGCGAAGCTGCCGACCGACGGGCCGACGGCGATGAGCGCCATCGACGAGGGCAAGGTCGACCTCGTCATCAACGTCCCCGTGGCCTACGACGAGCTCGGTCGGCCCGACGGCTACCTGATTCGGCGGCGCGCCGTCGACGCCGGCGTGCCGCTATTCACCGATCTGCAGCTCGCGCGGGCCGTGATCGAGGCGCTCCGCTGGAAGCGGGCCGAGGACCTCTCGATCGTCAGCTACGACGAGTACCTGGCGCGCGGCACCATCGCCCTCCGCTGACCGGCGTTGCCACCCGGCGGCGCGCGGCCGCGCACGCGTCGGTTGCCCGAGCTCCGCCATCGGCGCTAACTGAGGGAGCATGCCGCGGATCCCCGAGCCCTTCCAGCCCCCGCTCCGGTGGGCCGTGCTCGGCGAGATCGCCAGCGGCGGGATGGGCCGGGTCGAGCTCGCGCGCTGGCTCGACGGCGGCGAGGTCCTCGCGGTCAAGCGCCTCCACCCGCACTTCGCGGCCGACCAGCGCTTCGTGGCGATGTTCCTCGACGAGGTCTGGATGACGGGCGCGCTGCGACACCCCAACGTCGTCGAGCTCGCGGGCTGGGGCGAGGACGACGACGGCATGTTCCTGGCCATGGAGCTCGTGCGCGGCGCGTCGCTCAACCACCTCTGGCGCGCCGGGCTCGCCGCCGGCGATCCGATCGCGCCCGAGCTCGTCGCCTACGCCGCCGCGCGCGCGGCCGAGGGGCTGGCGGCGGCGCACGCGCTCACCGACGACGCCGGCGCCCCGCTCGAGCTCGTGCACCGCGACGTCACGCCGAGCAACGTGCTCGTGGGGTTCGACGGATCGGTCAAGATCACCGACTTCGGCGTGGCGCGCGCGGTGGGGAGGAGCACGCGCACGGCGACGGGCGTGATCAAGGGCAAGGTCTCGTACATGTCGCCGGAGCACGCGCGCGGGGCGCGGCTCGACGGGCGCAGCGATCTCTACTCGCTCGGCGTCTGCATCTTCGAGCTCTCCGCCGGCGCGCGGCCCTTCCACGCCGAGCACGATCTCGAGATCCTGCGGCTCGTGGCCGAGCAGCCGGCGCCGATCCTCGCCGAGGAGGTCGCCGGCTTCCCGAGGCCCCTCTCGGATCTGGTGCGCCGCCTGCTCGCGAAGGATCCGCGCGAGCGGCCCGCGCACGGCGGCGTCGTGGCGGCGGAGATCGACCGGTGGCTCGGCGCCCGCGACGGCGCGGCCGGCCAGCGCGCCCTCGCCGCGTACGCCGCGCGCCACGGGGCCGACCTCGCCCGCCGCGTCGACGCGCTGCTCGCGCTGCCCGGCGAGATCCGCGCGATGCGGCCGGCCCTGGGCGACGATACGCGCGTCGAGCGCGTCGGGGGCGACGTTGGTGCCTCGCCCGACGATCCGACCGAGATCGATCCACCGCGCGGCTTCGACGAGCTGAGGGGCGTGACCGCCGAAGCGGCGCCCGGCTCCCCCGCGTCGTCACGCGCGCGAGCCGAGGCCGGCCCGCGCACGCGGCCGATCGCGCGGCCGTCGCCTTCGAAGGCCGCGCCCGCCGACGACCTGGGGCTCTCGGGCTCCCGGACGCGGGTCATGGAGCCGCGCACGCGTGTGGTCCCGGCGGCGGCGGGCGAGGCCGCCGAGCCCGAAGCGGCGGAGCCCCTCCCCTCGTCCGAGCCGCGAGCTGCCGAGCCCGGCGCAGCCCCGACCGCGGAGGCCGACGGCGGCCGAGCCGCGGGCGGCGGCGCGGGCGCGACGCAGCGGCTTCCGGCCTCTTCGGAGCTCGGCAGCCTGACCCGCACGGTGCGGATGCCCGAGCCGAGCCGGCGCCCCGAGGGGCTGCCGTTGAAACACCTGATCGCGGTGGCGGTGCTCTCGTTCGTGATCGTCGCGAGCGCGCTCTCTCTGCTGCTGCGGCTCGCGCGCTGACGCGCCCCCGCGGCCGCAGCGCCGGCGCTCCGCGCGGGATCAGCGCAGCGCGAGCTTCACGAGGAAGGCGTCGTCGAACAAGAGCTCCGGATCGCCCTCGGCCGCCGCGGGGCCCTGCCCGAAGTCGACGGTCCCGCTGAACGTGCCGGCGGCGAGCACGGCGCCGTCCGGATCGAGCGCGACGAGCTGGTCGAGCTGGTAGGCGTCGGCGCCGCCGAAGCGCTTCGCGGCGGTCGCGGCCCCGGACGGGTCGAAGGCGACCAGGAACGTGTCGCCGTAGCCGATCGCGTCGAGCACGGTGCCGCCCGCCTCGATCGAACCCGAGAACGAGCCGGTCACCACCACCCCGCCCGCCGGATCGACCGCGAGCGCGGTGGCGGCGCTGAGGTCGCGCACCGGACCGGGCGCCTCGCCGATCCGCCGGCTGAAGAGGTGCGCGCCGTCCGGGCCGAGCTTGGCGACGTAGCCGTCGGTCGTGCCCTCGTCGGCCGGTCCGCTCACCAGCGGCCCGCCCCCGAAGTCGACCTCGCCGGCGAAGTCGCCCGCGAGGAACACGCCGCCCGCCTCGTCCAGCGCCAGGCGCGGCGCGACGAATGACCACGCGTTCCGGACCGCCTTGCTCCAGACGGGGTCGCCGAGGGCGTCGAGCTTCGCGACGAAGACGTCGAGGTACGCGGCATCGAGCGTCGCCGCGCCGAACGTCAGCGGTCCGTCGAGCACGCCGAGCACGATCGCCTCACCGCTCGGCGCCACCGCGAGGTCCGTCACGGCCGCCGTGACTCCGGCGCCCGCGGGGAACGCGCGGCTGTACACGTGCGCGCCCGAGGGGCTGAACTTGGCCACGAACACGTCCGAGAAGCCGGCGGCGACGAGGTCGGCGCCGCCCAGGTTGAGCGTGCCGGCGAAGCTGCCGGCGACGTAGATGGCGCCGCTCGCGTCGAAGGCGATCCCGCGAGGCCCGACCGCGTCGGGCGAGCAGCCGCTGCAGAGCGGGAACGAGGCCGCCGAGTCGCCCGCGGCGTCGAGCACCTCGACGCGGAAGCTGGTGTTGCCCGAGCCGAGCGAGGGGTCGTCGCCGCCCTCGGCGCCGGCGAGGCAGCCGAGGCCCATCGGGCCGCCGCCGAGCAGGAGCGCGACCTCACCGGTGGGCCCGAGCGCCGCGCGCACCGGGCAGTCGGCGTCGGCGCCGCCGAACTTCTTGCTGAGCCGATGCGCGCCGTCGGGGCCGACCTTCACCACGAACGCGTCGCGGCCGAAGGCGTCGCTCTCGAGCGGGCCGCCGCCGAAGTCGACCGTGCCGGCGAAGCTGCCGGCGAGGAGGACCGAGCCGTCGGGATACGGGACCACGGCGGTGGCGAAGTCCTCGCCGGCGTCGCCGTAGGTGCGGACCCACGCGACGTCGGGATCGCCTCCGGACGTCGTCGAGGTCGCCGACGGATCGCGCGTGAACTCGAGGTCGCCGATCGAGGTGATGGCGTTGCAGCCGGCGAGCGCCGCCGTGAGGGCGCCGATCGCGACCGCGCGGCGCGCGGCGTCCACTAGAACGCGCCTCCGACGCGCATGGTGCCGAGCCCGAGCCCGACCGTCACCGGGGCGCTCGCCGGATCGTCGCCGCCGCGCAGCACGAGCAAGGTCACGCCCGCCGCGACCCCGAGGCCGCCGACGATGAAGCTCACCGTGGAGACGGTGCCGAGCGTCGCGGCGGTGTCGCCCTCCGCCGCGTCCGACTTGAGGCACTGGTTGCCCTCGCATCGGCTCTCGATGTCGCTCACCTTGCTCACCGAGACGAGGCCGGTCACCGCGCCGAGGCCGACGCCGAGCGCGCCGACGCCGAACGCCACGGCCGCCGGCGCGATCGACGGCGCGGGCGCGGGCTCCTTGGCCGGCGGCGCGCGGAGGGCGAGCTCGATCCGCTCGACCACGCCCTCGCGCAGGGTGATGTGGCGGACGAAGCGCTCGGCGCCGGGCGCGTCGGCGGTCACGGTGTGCTCGCCGGGATCGAGCTCCTTGGCGTGCGACAGCTCGGCGAGGCCGACGGGGGCGCCGTCGAGGGTGAGCGCGATCTCCTCGGCCGGCGCGCCGGTGACGAACACCTGCAGCGTCGGGACGCGCGACCGGAGCGCCTCGAGCTCCTTGCGCGCCTCGACCTGCGCCTCGCGGAACGAGGCCGGCGAGCGCGGCGTCGTGGGCTCGGCCGCCGCCTGCTCGAAGAGCGCCCGCGCCCGGAGGAGCCGCCCGCGCCGCGCCTCGGCGCGCCCGGTGAAGACCAACAGCCGAGGAGAGTGGCACCGCTGCTCGGCGCGCTCGAAGTGATCGACCGCGGCGGGGTAGTCGGAGGCCTCGAAGAGCTCGAACCCCTGGTTCGCGAGCGCCTCGGCCGCCTTCCTGTCCTGCGCCGAGCTGGGCGCGGCGGCGAGCGCGGGCGCGAGGAGGAGCGCCGCCGCGGCGGCGCCGAGGCCGGCGAGGCGTGGGCGCGTCAGTACCATTTCGGTTTCGGCTTGCCTCGAGGGATCGGGGGCCTCGCCGGCGCGGCGCTCGCGGACGCGGCGGCGGTGTCGGCCGGCGGCGACGAGGCGGCGGCGGGCGCGAGCGCGCCCGCGG
>CAYJPW010000114.1:0-35071 GCA_964372055.1 uncultured Polyangiaceae bacterium | reverse complement strand
CGGCTGGCGCGAAGGTCTACGACGACCGAGGCCGAAGGCCGAGGCAGGAGAGAACAGCGCGGCGCGATCGCGGGCGGCGCCCTAGCGGGGCGGCACCGTCGTGCGCCTGCGCACCCCGCTCGGGACGTCCGGGCTCGCTGCCGTGTGCTCGAAGCATCCGTGTCGCGCGGAGCGGTCGTAGCCGAACGAGAGCCGTCCGCACTCGTCGCACACGCACAGGGTGGCCTCGTAGAGCTCCCGCCGCGGGAGGAGATCGGCGACGAGCAGCGCCAGCAGCATCTCGCTGAGCGAGTCGCCCAGGAGCGGACGCGCGACCCATTGCCGGCGGTCGCCGACGCGCACCCGGCGGACGCGCCCGGCATAGATCGCGGCCGTGACGAAGGTGTCGTCGTGCCGCTCCGAGATGAACGCCCTCGCCGCGGCGACGAGCCGGGAGCGCGCCGTCTCGGCCACGCGCCGCGCGTGGGCGCCGATGGCGCCGGGCCGGTCGAGCGCCACCGCGCCCACGCCGCGCTCGAGCACCAGAGGAGGTCGATCCCCTCGCCCCGCCGCGACGATGTGGACGTCGATCCAGCGGATCAGGGCGTCGCGGTCGAACGAGCCCGCCGCGACGCCCTCGACGACCTCGAGGACCGCGAGGAGCTCCGAGCGCAGGTTCAGCTCCTGAACCTGCGGCAGCGTCGGGCTCGAGCAAGCGTGGCTCATCGCGTGACCCCCTGGAGATGCGTCGAGCGGTCCGGGACGGCGGCCGCAGGGCGCCGCGAGAGGCGAACGCCGTGCCAGCCGCGCGTGCTCCCGGCGACCACACCGAGGGCCTGCCGCGGGCGCGGGCGTGCAGCTCGTGGTCACCCGTCGGCGCGCCCACACCCGCGCTCGTGCAACAACCGCGCGCCGCGCTCGCCGGCGGGTGCACCGGCGGATTGCGCGGCTCCGACCACGGCGGTGACGCTCGCGAGTCGCCCGGAACTGGGCCCACGAGCCGGCCCTCTGGTAACGCGGAAGCTCCCCGATGGGTCCCCTCGTCCTGGTCGTGCTCTCGCTCCGCCGCGCGGCCAGGGCGGCGCTTCCACTTGCGTGTGCGCTGGGGCTCGGGGCGCTGGTCGTCCTCGACGCGAGGAGCGCGCTGCCCCTGCCGTACGTCCTCGCGGCGCTCGGCGCCGCCGCCATCCTCTTCTGGAGCCGGGTGCGCCAGCGGGCCTCCGCGATCGAGGCGCCGCTCCTCGGCGACGTCGAGCTCGGAGCGCTCTGCGTCGTCCTCGCGTTCGGCGTGGTGATCCGCCTCGACGGCTCGCTCGAGGGGCTCGCCTACCCGAGCGTCTTCCTCGGCATCGCGCTGGTCAGCGCCTTCGCCCGCCCCGCCGCATCGCTCCTCGTGGTCGCGCTGGCCGTCGGGCTCGAGACGGCGCTGCGCGTGTTCGCGCTCGGCGATCCCACGCCGGCGCGGATGGCGCCGCACCTCGGGCTCATGGTCGCCTTCGCGGGGCTCAACGCCGCCGCGCTCCGCGCCGAGATCGCCCGGGTGCGCCGCGCCTCGCGCGCCCGCCTCCAGGCCGAGATCGAGCGGCTCCGCGACGACGCCCGCAGCTAC
This sequence comes from uncultured Polyangiaceae bacterium, assembly GCA_964372055.1. Classification (GTDB taxonomy): domain Bacteria; phylum Myxococcota_A; class Polyangia; order Polyangiales; family Polyangiaceae; genus CAYJPW01. The sequence continues at coordinate 33,483 of CAYJPW010000114.1, read as the reverse complement.
CGGCTGCTCTCGGCGCCGACCTCGGCCCGCGCCCCCGCGCAGAAGAGCGACGAGGAGCGCCTGGCCCGCTCGGGCGTCGAGGAGATCCACCAGTCGGTGCTCTTCGCGCTCCGGCTGCTCCGCGAGTCGCTCGGCCTGCACACGGCGATGCTCCTCTGGCAGACCGACGCCGGCACGCACCTGCGCATCAGCGAGCTCGCCTCGGACGCGCCCGATCTCGCCGAGGGCCCGTTCCTCGCGGGCGACGGCGTGCTCGGCGCGGCGATCGCCCGGCGCGCGGCGGTGAGCATCGCGGGGCTCAAGCCCGGCTACAAGCTGCCCTACTACGTCGGCGCCTGCCCGGTGCGGGCCTGCTGCGCCATCCCGGTGGTCGAGCACGGCGCGGTGCGCGGCGTCCTCGTCGTCGACCGGATCGAGGACCGCGCCTTCACGCCGCGCGAGGAGGAGCTCATCGAGGAGGCCGGCCGCTACGCGGTGCGCGCCATCCAGAACGAGCGCGTGTTCGTGCAGCTCGAGCGCGCCAAGGTCGAGCAGGGCAAGCTCTACCGCGCCGCCGAGACGCTCGGCGCGGCGACCACCGAGGGCGACGTCATCGAGGCCGGCGTGAAGAGCGCGCGCGAGATCGCGTCGGTCGACTTCGCCGCGGTCACGCTCTTCGACGACAAGGCGAAGATGCACGAGATCCGCGCCGTCAGCGGCGACGGCGCCACCGACATCGTCGGCCAGCGCTTCCGCCACAACGCGGGGCTGGTGTCGATGGTGCTCGAGAACCGCCACCCCTTGCCGTACCGCGGCGAGTACGACGACAAGCGCCAGATCGTGTTCACGCGCCGCGTGGCGCCGCCGCCGATGCCCTCGATCGTGGTCCTGCCGCTCCTCGTCCACGACCGGCCCCTCGGCACGCTGGTGCTCGGGTCGCGCCGGCGCGGCGCGTTCAACGACGCGGCGCGCAGCACCCTCGAGGTGCTCTCGAGCCACATGGCCGTGTCGCTCTCGAACGCCCGGATGGTGCGGCGCCTCGAGGAGCTCGCCACGATGGACGGCCTCACCGGCCTCCTCAACAAGCGCGCCATGCTCGAGGTCGCCGAGCAGAAGATCACCGCGGCGCGCCGCTTCGGCCGCCAGCTCAGCGTGCTCGTCGTGGACATCGACTTCTTCAAGAAGGTCAACGACACCTACGGCCACGACGTCGGCGACGTCGTCATCAAGGGCCTCGGCGAGATCCTCCGCCGCGCCAAGCGCAACACCGACGCCGTCGCCCGCTTCGGCGGCGAGGAGTTCGTGGTCATGTGCGAGGAGACCGACGCGCGCGGCGCCATGCTCCTCGCCGAGCGCGTCCGCGAGGAGCTCGGCAAGACGACGTTCCACGCCCGGCCGGCCGACGAGGCCGGGCCGCACGCGGGCGTCACCCTCAGCGTCACCTGCTCGATCGGGATCGCGACGTACCCCGACGCCGGCGCCGGGTGGGAGGAGCTCTTCAAGGCCGCCGACGAGGCGCTCTACGTGTCGAAGCGCTCGGGCAGGAACCGCTCCACGGCGTGCGCCCCGGGGCGCCACGCCGCGGGCGGGCGCACCAGCGCGGCGTAGATCGCGGAGATGCTGCGGGCGACTAGCTCGTCCGCGCGCCCCGCGGGGGCCCCGCGATCGGAAGGACGATCCGGAAGCACGCGCCGGCGTCCGTCGGCACGAGGGTCAGCTCGCCGCCGTGCCGGCGCACGATCTCGTGCGAGATCGACAGCCCGAGGCCGGTCCCGTCGCCGGGCGCGCGCGTCGTGAAGAAGGGCTCGAAGATGGCGTCCTCGTGCTCGTGCGCGACGCCGGGGCCGGTGTCGTGGAGCTCGATCACGACGTCGGCCTCGGTGGCCTTCGCCGCGATGCGGAGCTCGCCGCCCTCGGGCATGGCCTGGCAGGCGTTGACGATGAGGTTCACGAACACCTGCCCGAGCTCGCCGGCGGCGCACGAGAGGGGCGGCAGCGGCTCGAGCGAGGTCACCACCCGGACGGAGCTCGCTTCGAGCCGCGCCGCGGCGAGCGCGAGGGCGCGCTCGATCTCGGCCGCGATGTCGGTGGGCTCCGGGGCCACGCGTCCGAGCTGCGAGTAGATCTGGAGGTTCTTCACGATGCGGCCGATGCGCTCGGTGCCGCTCTGGACGAGGCGGAGCGCGCGGTCGGCGCCCACGAGCGCCTTCGCGGCCGGCTCGGCGCCGGCCGACTCGCCCGTCCGGAGCGCGCTCCCCGCCGCCTCCAGGCTGCGGCGCAGCTCGCCCGTGCCGCCGACGGCGAAGTTGAGCGGGTTGTTGATCTCGTGCGCGACGCCCGCGACGAGGCGGCCGAGCGCGGCGAGCCGCGCCCGCTGCGCGAGCTCCTTCTCGGCCGCGGCCAGGTTCTCCATCGTGCGCGACAGCTCCTGCGTGCGCTCCTCGACGCGGCGCTCGAGCGTGAGCGCGTAGGCGGCGCGGCTCTCGTCGAGCTCGCGCCGGGCGCGGTCCTTCTCGCGCCGCATCAGGTTCATGCGGTTGGCGAGGCCGAAGGCGAGCAGCAGCGCCTCGCCCGCCGAGCCGACCCGGAGCCACGCCGTCGGGATGGGTTGGCTGCCGAGGACGCCGAAGGTCGTGAGCGCGTCGGCGACGGTGCCGCCGAAGAGCGCCGCCCACGCCGCGACGTAGAACGGGGCGCTCGGGCTCTTGCGGATCCAGGCGACCACGCCGGTGGCGGCGAAGAACGTGCACGAGCCGAGGACGAACGCCAGCCCCACCTGCTGGGCGATGGTGTGCGTCGTGACCAGGCCCACGCCGGCGAGCGCCACGGCACCGATCGCGATCGCCTGGAGCACACGCGCCATGCCCGGCGCGACCCGCCGGACCTCGAGGAACTCGAGCGCGAAGCGCGCGCTCCCGCCGACCATCATCGCGGCGAAGAGGAACTCGCTCCGCATCGCGAACGCAGGGTGCTCGGGCCAGAGGTACTGGAAAGAGAGGCGCTCGAACGCCGCCTGCATGCCCGCGTACCCCGTCATGAAGAGGACGTAGAAGCCATAGGGGCGATCGCGGACGCCCACGAAGACGAAGAGGTTGTAGGCGATCAGCGCCAGCATGAAGCCGTAGTAGACGCCCGCCACGATGCGCTGCTCGGCGGCCTCGTCGAAGAACGATGCCTCCGACCACACCGTGGGCGTGATCTCGACGGTGTCGCTCGAGACGATGCGCGCGAGGTACGTCCGCTCCTCGCCGGCGGGGACGTGGAGTCGGAGCACGACATCCGGGTGCGCGACCTCGCGCGTCGAGAAGGGCATCGTGGCGCCGGTCCGGTGCTCGCGGACCGCGGCCCCGCCGCTCTCGTAGAGCGTCACGTCGCCGGTCCGGAAGAGCTGGACGAGCCAGGTGCCGTCGCGCTCGCCGGCGTTCCGGAGGGAGAAGCGGATCCAGAACGCCGCGGTGGAGTAGCCGCGGTGCTGCCCGGGCTCGGCGCCGGCGAACCGCCCCTCGGCGGCCCCGCCCGGGCCCACTGCCTCGAACGAGAGCGCGCCGGAGTCGTCGACGAGGGCCTCGAACGGCGGCACCGTGCCGGCGAGCGGCCGGCCGGCGACGACCTCGAGCGGCTGGAGCGCCCAGGCCCGAGGCGAGAGGCCGATCAGGATCGCGAACGCGGCGAGCGCCGCCCACGCCACGCGCAACGCCGGCGAGCGCGGCCCCACGATCCCTCAGAGCAGCCCGTGCTTGCGCGCGCGGGCGAACAGCGTCGTCCGCGGGACGCCCAGCGAGCGCGCGGCGCGGGCGCAGTTGCCGCCGTGGTGCAAGAGGAGCGCGCGCAGCTCGTCGGCCTCCGAGGCGCGCACCTGCTCGCGCACCGTCGCCGGCGCCTCGGCCGCGGCGCCGAGGTCGAGGCAGAAGTCCTCGAGCGTGAGCTCGTCGCGATCGCCCATCACGATCGCCCGCTCGACCACGTTCTCGAGCTCGCGCACGTTCCCGGGCCAGCCGTAGCGCCCGAGCGCCTCGAGCGCCTGGGGCGCGACGCGCGGCGGCGGGAAGGAGCGGGCGCGCTTCGCCACCATGTGCTCGACGAGCGCCGGGATGTCCTCGGCGCGCTCGCGCAGGGGCGGGATGGCGATGGGGATGACGTTGAGACGGTAGAAGAGGTCCTGCCGGAAGGAGCCGTCGGCGACGAGGGCCTCGAGGTTCTGGTGGGTCGCGGCGACGACGCGCACGTCGATCGGGAGCGTCCGGTCGCCGCCGACCCGCTCGATCTCGCGCTCCTGCAGGACGCGGAGCAGGCTCACCTGGAGCTTCGGCGAGATGTCGCCGATCTCGTCGAGGAAGATGGTGCCGCCGTCGGCGAGCTCGAAGCGGCCGCGCCGGGTCCGGACGGCGCCGGTGAACGCGCCGCGCTCGTGCCCGAAGAGCTCGCTCTCGAGGACGCCCTCCGAGAGCGCCGCGCACCCCACGCGCACGAACGGCCCCTCCGCCCGCGCGCTCTCCTGGTGGAGCAGGCGCGCGAAGAGCTCCTTGCCCGTGCCCGTCTCGCCGCGCAGGAGCACCGTCGCGTCGGTGGCCGCGGCGCGGCGGAGCGCGGCGAGCGCGCCGGAGAGGGCGCGCGTCGCGCCCACGATCGACGAGACGTCGTGGTCGCGACGGAGGTCCTCCGAGAGGGCGTCGGCGTACTCGGCTCGGATCTGGAGGACCCGGCGTCGACGCGCCATCTCCAGCGCCCGATCGAGGCAGCCGCGCATCTCGGCGGCGTCCCACGGCTTGACCACGTACTCGTGCGCGTGGCCGAGGTTGATGGCGCGGAGCACCCGGTCGGCGTCGCCGTAGGCCGAGACGATGACGCGGACGGTGTCCGGCCAGCGCTCCACGAGCTTGGAGAGGAGCTCGATCCCGCTCATGCCCGGCATGCGCTCGTCGCTGAGCACCACGCCGACGTTCTCCCGCTCCAGGATGGCGAGGGCGTCCCGGCCGCTCGAGGCCGTCATCACCGGGTAGTCGGCCCCGAACTGGAGGCGGAAGACCTCGAGGTTCTCGGGCTCGTCGTCGACGAAGAGGATCAGGGGCCTCGGCCCAATCGCAGCCGGAGCCACCGCGACGCTCGGGGACTCGCTCCTGCGGCTCATCGAGGTATCCGCTTGAATACCAAACGGAAGCCGGCGGCGTCGAGGACGACGGCCGCCGCTCTTCGCCACTCTTCGACGGATCGCGACGAAGCTCGACACGCCGGCAGCCTCGCGAGGGCGCCGCGCCTGGTTTGCCGCGCCCGCTCGGGGTGGGATCGGTGGCACGCGGATTGAAGTCGGCGGGCTCGTGAACGACGCCGATCGGTGCTGGGCCGAGATCCTCGACGGGGGCTGGATCGTTCGCTGGCGGCGCGAGCTCGAAGGCGAATGCCAGCTGGTTCAGGTGGTGTACCGCCGCGCGCCGGGCCCGCGCGTCGCGCTCACGGCGCGGCAGCGCCTCATCGCGGAGCTTGCCGCGCGCGGCAGCTCGGGCAAGCAGATCGCGCTCGAGCTCGGGCTCGCCCCGTCCACCGTCGCGTGGCACCTCCAGGGCGCGCTCGGCAAGCTCGGGCTCACCCGCAGCGAGCTCGGTCTGTTCGCCGACCGCGGTCTGGGGCGGCCGCCCTTCGGGGCCGCGATCGCGCCGGGCCGCGACGCCGGCCACGCCGTCCTGGTGATGACGCTCGATCCACCGGCCTGTCCGCTGTCCGCTTCGCTCACGCCCGCCGAGCGCGCCGTCGCCGGCGCGGCGATCCGTGGGCTCTCGAACCGCGAGATCGCCGACGCCTCGCGCCGATCGGCGCGCACCGTCCGCAACCTGCTCTCCAACGTCTTCCTCAAGCTCCGCATCGCGTCGCGCGCCGAGCTCTACGCGTACGAGGCGGGCAGGGCGCCCGCGCGCGCGCAGGGCTCCTGAAGGGCTGCCGCTCCGGGGATCGCCTCGGATAGACTACGCCGCTCGCGCGGCCCGGTGCGCTCCATCGGGTGCCCGGCGCCGCGCGCGGAGGACGAATCGATGAGGCGGATGCACGTCGTCGCGGGCTCGATCATGGCCGTCTCCCTGGGCTCGGCGGGGTGCGGCGATTCGGGCAAGGCGAGCGGGGCGCCCGGTCCGAGCGTCACCTACTACGCCGACGTGAAGCCGATCCTCGACGCCAAGTGCAAGAGCTGCCACTTCGACGGCGGCATCGCGCCCTTCTCGGTCGAGAGCTACGCGACGCTCGCGCCCTACGCGGGGCTGATCGAGCAGCAGGTGAGCACCGGCGAAATGCCGCCGTGGCCGCCGGACCCCGCCTGCAACGACTACCTCGGCGATCGCTCGCTCACGCCGGCGCAGATCGCGACCATCGCCGCCTGGGCCGACGGCGGCGCGCTCGAAGGGGATCCGGCGAAGGAGGGCGCACCCCTCGACGCGAGCTCGCTCGCCCTCTCGCGCACCGATCTCACCCTCACCATCCCCGAGTACACGCCGGTGGAGGAGCCGGACGAGTACCGCTGCGTCGTCCTCGACTGGCCCGAGACGGCGACCACGTACGTGTCCGGGTTCGCGGGCCGTCCGGGCGAGCCGCGCGTCGTCCACCACCTCATCGCGTACCTCGCGCCGCCCGACAAGGTGGCCGACGTCGAGGCGCTCGACGCCGCCGCGCCGGGCCTCGGCTACCCCTGCTTCGGAGGCCCCGGCTTCGAGAGGCCGACCTGGCTCGGCGGCTGGGTCCCGGGCACCGCCGGGTACGACTACGCCGAGGGCACCGGCATCCGCGTCGACCCCGGGTCGAAGGTGATCCTGCAGATCCACTACAACACGCTCCACGCGGGCAAGCTCCCGGACGCCACGTCGATCGAGATGAAGCTCGACGCCGCCGTCACCAAGGAGGGCCGGATGCAGCCCTGGGCCAACCCGCAGTGGATCGGGACCGAGCTCATGGCGATCCCCGCCTTGGCCGAGGACGTGACCCACTCGTTCGCCGCCGATCCGACGCAGCTCACCGGCGGGCAGCCGATCCTCGTCCACACCGCGGGCCTGCACATGCACACGCTCGGTACGCACGCGCGGCTGTCGGTCGCGCGCGCCGACGGGTCGAGCACCTGCGTGCTCGACATCCCGAGCTGGGACTTCCACTGGCAGGGCGCCTACCCGCTCGCCCAGCCGGTCGAGCTCCACCCGGGGGACAAGCTCGGCATCGAGTGCCACTGGGACAACACGCCGGAGAAGCAGCCCGTGATCGACGGCGTCCCGCAGGTCCCGAAGGACGTCTACTGGGGCGAGAGCACGACCGACGAGATGTGCCTGGCGAACATCTACATGACCCCGCTCTGAGCTCGATCGCGCCGCTCCCCCCGGCTCGCTCCGCGTCCCATGAAGAGCGGGCATGGCGTCGCCGGTGCTCCTCTTCGACGCGTTCTCGCTGTTCTATCGGGCGTACTTCGCGCTGCCGGCCTTCCGGACGACGAGCGGGGAGCCGACCTCGGGCCTCTACGGGCTCTCGGCGCTCGTGCTCAAGCTGTTCCGCGAGCAGCGGCCGAGCGGCGCCGCGTTCGCGATCGACGCGCCGACGCCGACGTTCCGCCACCAGCGCTACGCGCCCTACAAGGCGACGCGCACCGCGCTCGGACCCAGGCGCGACGAGCGCTCGCGCATCGGCGATCTCGTCGACGCCCTCGGCGTGCCCGCGTTCGCCGCGCCCGGCTTCGAGGCCGACGACGTGCTCGCCACCCTGGCCCGCGAGATCGCGGCCGAAGGGATGAGCCCGCTCGTCGTGACCGGCGACTACGACTGCCTCCAGATCGCGCGCGGGCCGGCGCGCGTCCTCATCGTGGCGCGAGGCGCAGCCAAGGCGGAGATCTGGGACGAGGAGGCGATTCGGACGCGGCTCGGCGTCGAGCCCGCACAGCTCGCCGACTACGCGGCCCTCGTCGGCGATCCGAGCGACAACCTGCCCGGCGTGGCCGGCGTCGGCCCGCGGACCGCCGCCGAGCTGCTCCGACGCTTCGGGAGCGTCGACGCCATGCTCGCGCGCGCCCGCGAGATCCCGTCGCCGCGCACGCGCGAGGCGGTGCTCGCCGCCGCGGCCGAGCTGCCGCTGCTGGTGACGCTCGCGCGCCTCCGCGACGACGTGCCGCTCCGTCCGGGGCCGCGCTTCGCGCCGGTCACGCCCGAGGCGCGCGCGCGGGTGCTGCGCCTCTTCGAGGAGCTCGAGTTCCGATCGCTTCTGCCGCGCGTGGAGGCGGCGCTCGGCTGACGAGCCACGGCGATGTTCCGCCGCTGACCTTGCCCGAGGGCATCGGCGCCGACGGGCGGCCGGTCCCCCGCCTGACGGCGGGGGTTCCGATCACGGGGGGTGTTCCGAGGGCGCGCGGGGCGGCCGATCCCCCGGCTGACGGCGGGGGTTCCGATCACGCGCCGACGGGCGGCCGATCCCCCGCCTGACGGCGGGGGTTCCCATCGGGGGGGTGTTCCGATGGCGGGTCGAGCCCCTCGATCCAGCCGTCGACGCGGACGCCGGCGAGGCCGCGCTCGTGCATCGCGTCGAGGATCTTCGGGAGCGCGGCGAGGCTCGCGGGCTCGTGGTCGTCGCGCTCCGCCGCGTCGTGGAGGAGGACGATGGCGCCGTCGTCGAGGCCCTGGAGGACGCGCGCGGCCACCTTGCGCGGATCCGAGCGGGCCAGGCCGTCGATCCCGCGCACCGACCAGCCCACCACCGCGAGGTCGAGCCGGTCGGCCTCCTTGGCGATGCGCGCGTTGGTGTGCCCGATGGGAGGGCGAAACAGCACCGGCCGCTCGCCGGTGATCTGCTCGAGCGTCTCGACCGCGCGGGTGAGGTCCTCGCGCACGATCTTCGGCGACCGCAGCGAGAAGAGCCGATCGTGCGCGTAGCCGTGCACGCCCACCGCGTGCCCGCGCCGCACGATGTCGCGGACGATCGCGGGGTGGGCCGCGGCCTTCCGGCCGATGACGAAGAAGGTGGCCTTCACGCCGGCGGCGTCGAGCAGGCCGAGCACCTTGGGCGTGTGCGCTGGGCTCGGGCCGTCGTCGAACGTGAGCGCGACCCCGCGCGCGTCCTTCGGCCCCCGCCAGGTGACGTCGGCGAACATACCGAGGCGCAGCACGAGCACGCCGGTCGTGACCAGCGCGAGGTACGAGGCCAGCGCGACGGCCGCCAGCGCGAGCGGGATGGGCCCGACGATCAGCGAGCGGGCGATGAGCGCGAGCGCGCCCACGGTCGCGACGTACAGGAGCACCCTGGCCGGCGGCACGCGGATCGCCCGCCGCGCTACTTCTTGGCCCGCTTCTCCGGCGGGGCGAGCTCTTCCGCTTCTTCCTCGTCGTCGGCGGGGGCGGAGGCCACGCGCTTGCCTCCCGACGCCTCGGCCTTGCCCGACGCCGCCGCCTCGTCCGAGTCGGACGGGTTGTTGTCCGCCTCGTAGAAGCCGCCGAGGACGGCCGCGATCGCCGCGAGCGAGGTGATCGCCATGCCCCCGATCGTCCCGTTCGAGGAGGCCGGCTCACCGAGCGAGAGGTTCGGCGCGGCGAGCTCGCCGATCGAGAACGGGAGCCCGAACGCGAGCCAGCGCCGCGCGACGTACATCAGGCCCGAAGCCAGGAGCGCCCCGACGAACGCCTTCATCCCGGCCTCGATCTTGGCGTCCTTGGCCCAGATCGGTTTGCCGGCGATGAGCCCCACGAGCACGCCCGTGGCCGCGGCGGCGAGGTAGGCCACGATGGCGCCCGGCGCGGCGAAGCCGATCTTCGCCAGGCCGAGCCCCACGAGCGCGCCGACGAGGAGGCCCTTCACGATCCCGAGCAGGAGCCGGCCGAGCATGACCCCATACCTATTGGCACGAGGGCGCCTCTCGTTCAACTGGGGGCTGCCCACCCGGCGGGCGGAGATGGCGAGCGGGGCGACGTCGCCGCCGCACCGCTCGCCGCCGAGTTGGGCTATCAGTCGAGCCCGCCGCCCCGGCCGACGCCCGGGGCGCGCCCGCCGCCGACGTGCTCTTCAACACCGCCGAGTACGCGATCTTCTTCGCCCTCGCCTTCGTGGGCTCGTGGGCGCTCGCCCGCCGCCTCGGCGGCTGGCCGCGGATCGTGTTCCTGCTGGCGATGAGCTACGGCTTCTACGCCCACTGGGACTGGCGGTACCTGCCGCTCATCTTCTGCTCGTCCACGGTCGACTACTTCCTGGCGCGCGCCATCGCCGCCGAGGAGCGCGAGGGCCGCCGGCGCGCGATGCTGATCGCGACCGTCGTCCTCAATCTCGGGTTCCTCGGATTCTTCAAGTACTGGAACTTCGCGCTCGACAACGCGGCCTGGCTCTCGGCGTGGCTCGGCGGCCACCCGGTGACGCCCAGCGACGCGCTCAAGGTCGCGCTCCCGCCCGTCGGGATCAGCTTCTTCACCTTCGAGTCGATGAGCTACGTCATCGACGTCTACCGGCGCGACACGCCGCCCCACAAGAGCTACCTCCGCTACCTCCTCTTCGTGTCCTTCTTCCCGCACTTGGTGGCGGGGCCGATCGTGCGCCCGCGCGATCTCTTGCCGCAGCTCGAGGCGCCGCCGCGGCTCACGCGCGAGGAAGGGGCCGAGGCCCTCTTCCTCATCGCGCTCGGCTTGCTCAAGAAGATGGCGATCTCGGACCAGCTCTCGCTGCAGCTCGTCGATCGCGTCTTCGAGCGGCCCGGCAACTACTCGGCGCTCGAGGTGCTCGCCGCCGTCTACGGCTACGCCGTCCAGATCTACTGCGACTTCTCGGGCTACACCGACATCGCCATCGGCTCGGCGCTCCTGCTCGGCGTCCGCTTCCCGAAGAACTTCGCCTCGCCCTACAAGGGGACGAACCTCGCCGACTTCTGGCACCGCTGGCACATCTCGCTCTCGACCTGGCTCCGCGACTACCTCTACATCCCGCTCGGCGGGAACCGCGGCTCCGAGCTCAAGACGTACCGCAACCTGATGCTCACCATGGTCCTCGGCGGGCTGTGGCACGGCGCGAGCTGGAGCTTCGTCTTCTGGGGCTTCCTCCACGGGATCGGGCTCGCCGCGACGCGCGTCTACCAGCGCAGCCGCCCGCGGCCGCGCGAGGGCAACGAGCCCAGCGCGCTCGGCCGCGTCGCCGGCGTGTTCTTCACCTTCCACTACGTGTGCCTGGCGTGGATCTTCTTCCGCGCCGGGAGCTTCAAGCAGGCGCTCGCGGTGCTCCGGCAGCTCGGCACCTTCACCACGTTCCACCCGAACCTGGGGCCCTACGTGGCGGGCGTCCTCGGGATCGGCCTCCTCTCGCATTTCGTGCCCGATCGGTCCTACGATCGCATCAAGGGCGCGTTCACCGCCCTGCCTGCGCCCGCCCAGGGGCTCGTGCTCTTCGGCGTCGCGGTCGCCCTGCACGAGGTCGCCAGCACCGCCGCCGTCCCCTTCGTCTACTTCCAGTTCTGACCATGCGCCTCGTCCTGGCCCTGTCCCTGACCATCTCCACCGCCGCGTGCAGCACCGCGCGCGGCGCGGCCGAGCCCATGGTCCGCGTCCGCGCCGGCGCCGATCTCGACTGCCCCGACGCCGACCTGCGCCTCGAGGAGGAGCTCGGGGGCCGATACAAGGTCATCGGCTGCGGTCGCAAGGCCTACTACCGCACCGCCTGCGAGGGCCTCCGCTGCGACGTCCGCGCCGAGGACGAGCCCTCGATCCCGTGGAAGGATCGCCCCGAGCCCGGAGATCCGACGGCGCGCTGATAGGACGCACCTCACCCCCTTCCCCCTCTCCCTGACGGCAGGGGGAATCGCGTTGGAAACAAGGTGCTCCTTCTCTCCCCTCAGGGGCAGGGGGCTGGGGGTGAGGTGCGAAAGTCGGCTGCCGAGACCCGGCGCCCCGCTTGACCCATCGGCGCCGCCCCCCTAGATCTAGGCCCTCTATCCCCGCGAAACCCCAGGCGCCCCCGGCGCCCCGAGGCCCAGGACCGATGCCGTACATCATCACCGAGAACTGCACCGGCTGTACCGCCTGCATCCGACGCTGCCCCACCGACGCCATCACCGGCGAGCGGAAGCTCCTGCACGTCATCGATCCGGAGCTCTGCATCAACTGCGGCTCTTGCGGCGTGGTCTGCCCCGACGAGGCCATCTACGACAACGAGGGCAACCTCTGCGAGATGCTCAAGCCGGCGGCGCGGCCCAAGGCGTACGTCGACCTGCAGTCGTGCGTCGGGTGCGAGTGGTGCGTGTGGGCGTGCCCGTTCGACGCCCTCGAGATGGTGGGCCTCAAAGGCAGCTCGCACTTCCCCGTCTCCGAGGTGATCGCGAAGAAGTGCGTCGGCTGCACGCTCTGCGAGCTCGACTGCCCCTACGACGCCATCCACATCTTCCGCGGCGACTCGGCCAAGGCCGAGTGGCAGATCGAGCGCAACGCCCGGTTCGAGGAGGAGATCGGCGTGCGCACCGCCGCCGAGGCCGCCGCGACGACCGACGGCGACGACGAGAAGGCCGCGTGAAGGACGAGCCGGCCGCCCCCGCGGCCGAGGCGCCCCGGAGGAAGAAGAAGCGCAAGCCGCCCGCGCCCGGCGCGGCCGCGCCGAAGAAGCCGGCGCGGCAAACCCGCGAGCCCGGGGTCGACTTCGCCTCCTTCACCGAGGGCTTCCCGAAGGACCCCGAGCTCGACGCGCTCGTCGAGGCGTTCGACCGCGGCGACTACGCCCTCGTTCGCGAGCGCGCCCCCAAGCTCGCCGCCTCGAGCGACCGCGAGGACGTGCGCCGCGCCGCCGCCGAGCTCCGCCGCCGCATCGACCCCGATCCGATCTCGACCTACCTGATCCTCGGCGCCCTCGCTCTCCTGGCCTTCCTGTCCTTCTGGTACTGGACCCACAAGCACTAGCGCCCGCACCCGACCCCAGAATTTCTACCGTCGCAAGGAGTCGGGGAGACCATGGTGTGATCCCGTCCCTCGCGAGGGGCACCGTAGAGACCGATGAAATCCTCCCTGTCTCCCCGGCTCCCTGTGAAATATCCGACCCTCGCGGCGCTCCTGCTCGCAGCCTGCTCTGGCCCGAGCGCCGGCACGACGGCGTGGACGGGGCCGCCGCAGGGCCAGAAGGACGTGCGCTCGGGCAGCGAGGTCGAGCGCTTCTTCCCGCTCGTCGACGGCAACGTCTACCACTACGTCACGCTCGACGAGATGAACGGCGAGGGGCTCCTCGTCGCGCGCGTGCTGCGCGTCGACGCCGCGCGCGGCGAGCTGCAGTTCCCCGCGGGCGCGCGGCGCTTCGAGTACACGCCGGAGGGCGTGCGCCTCGTGTCCGGCGGCGGGCGGCTCGACGAGGCGTTCGTGCTGAAGCGGCCGATCGAGGTCGGGAGCAGCTGGCGCGGCGAGCACGGCGGACAGACGCGCATCATCGCGGTCGGCGCGGCGGTCGACGTCCCGGCCGGCCACTTCGACGGCTGCGTGCAGACGCTCGAGGAGCGGGGCGGCGATCGGCCGACGAAGTACGCGACGACGTTCTGCCCGGACGTGGGCGTGGTGGTGCTCGAGGCCGCGGCGGGCGCGAATTTCGAGCGCGCCGAGCTCAAGACCTACGGCCCGCCCGTCGCGATCGGACCGGACGGGCTCAAGCGGATCCCAGAATGAGGTGGCGAAGGACGCGCAGCGCTTGCGCCGGCGAAAGCCCTGCGCCAGCAGCAAATCTGCGTTCTTGACCGATCGCATCGATGTAGACTCCCGCCGCCGAGGGGCGAGGAGCAGCGTGTGAACTACTGGGAGTACATCCGCGTCGAGGAGCTCCTCGAGCTCCAGGGCGGCTTCGACGACGACGAGTCGAAGGTCTCGAACGACGAGGCGCTCTTCATCGTCGTGCACCAGGTCTACGAGCTCTGGTTCAAGCTCGTCCTGCGCGAGCTCACCGCCGCGCGCGATCTCTTCCACCAGAACCCGGTGCCCGACATCTCGCTCGCCTCGGCGGCGCGATCGCTCCGGCGCGTCGTCACGCTCTTCGAGCAGGCCGTCTCGCACTTCCGCGTGATGGAGACGCTCACCACCCGCGACTTCCTCGAGTTCCGCGACCGCCTCATCCCGGCGAGCGGCTTCCAGTCGGCGCAGCTCCGCGAGATCGAGATCCTCCTCGGGCTCGAGGACGGCGCGCGCATCCCCATGGGCCGCGAGGGCAGCTTCAAGCAGGCGCTCCGTGCGGCCGACGGCTCGGCGTCCTCGGCCACCCGCCGCGTCGAGGCGCGCATCGCCGGGGGCCCGAGCCTCAGGGACGTGCTCTACGACTGGCTCGCGCGCACGCCGATCGACGGGCCCGCCGGCGGCGCCGGCGTCGACCGCTTCGTCGACGCGTTCGTCGCCGCCCACCGCTCCGAGGCCGCGGTCCGCCTGGCGCGCGCGCAGGAGCAGGCGCTCACCCCCGGCGACGTCGACCGGTTGCGCGACCGCTACGACAACGAGGTGCGGATGGCGGAGGCCTTCCTCCGCGGCGACGACGGCGACGGCGCCGACGAGGCCACCCGCACGCGCCGCAAGCGCGTGCGCGCGGCGCTGGTGTTCCTCGAGAGCTACCGCGAGCTGCCGCGCCTGGCCTGGCCGCGCGAGGTGGTCGACGCGGTCCTCGAGATGGAGCAGTCGATGGTGCTCTGGCGCCAGCGGCACGCGCGCATGGTCGAGCGCGTCATCGGCCGGCGCGTCGGCACCGGCGGCTCGGCCGGCGTCGATTACCTCGACCAGACCGCGCTCCGCTACCGCGTCTTCGGCGATCTCTGGACCGTGAGGACGCTCTTGCTGAGGAAGCCCAGCGTTCCGGCGATCGAGCACGCCGAGGACTACGGGTTCCGGGTCGAGGACTGATCGGTGCTGCGCGCGCTACGTGACCATTATCTCCGCATCGACGCCAGGAGCCTCGGCCTCTTCCGTGTCCTCTTCGGCCTCGTGCTCATCGGCGATCTCTTCCGCCGCTGGGCGTGGTCGTCGGCGTTCTACTCGAACGAGGGCGTGCTCCCGAACCACAACCACCTCTTCAACCTGCTCAAGACGGGGCGGGTGTGGAGCGTCCTCCACGCGTTCTCGAGCCCCGGCGAGGCGCACTTCGCCTTCGGCTGCTTCCTCGTCGTCTACGTCTTCTTCACCGTCGGCTGGCACACGCGCGCCTTCCACGCGCTCTCGCTGGCGGCGCTCGTCAGCCTGAACGCGCGCAACATCCTCACCGAGAACGCCGGGACGTACGCGTCGATCGCGGTCCTCGCCTTCACGCTCTTCTTGCCCTGCGGCCGGCGCTTCTCGTTCGACGCGCTGCGCGCCTCGATGAAGGCGCGCGAGGAGAAGCACGCGGCCGACCTCGCCGACCGCGCCTGGATGACGAACCCCGAGACGCCGACGTCGCTCGCGGCGCTGGGGCTCTTGCTCCAGCTCTCGATCATCTTCGCCGTCACCGCGCTCCAGCAGAAGGGCGCGACGTGGAACGACGGCACCGCGCTCCACTACGCGCTCCACGTCGACCGCTGGGCGAGCGACCTCGGCGTGTGGCTGCGCGGCGCCGCGCCGGCGGGGCTGCTCCGCGTCTGGGGGAGCGCGCTCCACCTCTCCGGCTGGGCGATCCCGGCGCTCGTCGTGGTGCCGGTGCTCCCGCGGTACACGCGCGCGGTGGCCGCGGGGCTGATGCTCTTCCACGGGCTGACGCTGGGCCTGTTCTTCGATCTCGGCCCCTACGGCTGGACGCTCGCCGCGGCGGCGCCGCTCGTGCTCACCGACGCGTGGTGGCAGGCCGCCGCGCGCAAGGGCCACCGCCAGGCGCGGAACCGCACCGTCCTCTACGACTCGGACTGCGGCGTGTGCCTCTGGATCGCGCGGCTCCTGGTGCGTCTCGATCGGCTGGATCACCTCACCCTCCGCGGCAACGACGAGGTGGGCAGCGAGGGCGCGACCTTCCCCAAGGAGGTCACGCGAGAGCTCGCCGACGCGACCGTGATCGTCATCGACGGGGAGGGGCACGTGTTCACGCGCGGTCGCGCGGTCGCCGAGGCGATCGCCGCGCTGCCGCTCGGCCGGCCCGTCTCGTGGCTGATGCGCGCGCCGGGGATCGCGCAGCTGCTCGACCTCGCCTACGATCGCTTCGCGCCGAGGCGGCAGCGCGTCAGCGAGCTGATGGGCCTCGCGTCCTGCGGCATCCCGATCGCCGACGAGCCGGGCGACGAGCCGGGCCCGACCGCCCCGTCGCCGGCGCGCCGCCTCGCCGGCACCGTCCTCGCGGGCGGGCGCGAGCTCGCGGCCCTCGCCGTGGTGGCGGCGATGCTGGTGCAGACGGGGCGCAAGAACGAGCTGCCCGCGTCGCTGACGCTCTCGCCGAACGACAGGCTCGAGGCGATCGCCACCTGGCCGCGGATGATCGGGCGCTGGGACGTCTTCGTACCGGCGCCCCCGGTCGAGGACGCGCTCATGGTGACCGACGGCCAGACCAGGGGCGGCAAGAGCGTCGACGTCCTCACCGGGCTCGAGCCCTCGTTCGACCTCTCCAGCCGGCCGGCGCACCTCGGGCAGCTCTGGGGCGACTACCTGGATCGCATCCACCAGAAGGAGTGGAACGACTTCCAGAAGGCGTTCCGCGACTACGTCGTCAAGGGCGGCCCCGCCTGGGACACGAAGCAGCCCGACGCCAACATCACCGGCCTCGACGCCTACTGGGTGACCCAGCCGAGCCCCGCGCCCGGCCAACGGCAGACGGACGCGCCCTCCGAGAAGGAGAAGATCTTCACCCACTCGCGCGGCGGCCGCCTCGGCCTCGACAAGTTCCCGGCCATCCGCCCCGAGCGGCGTCCGTAAGCCTCGCGGGGATCGCGTGGTCACGCCCGAGCCGCGAGAGGTCGAGGCCGAGCCGCCGGAGGGCGCGGCCTCCGCGGACGAGCCGGCAGCGCCCGAGGTGCCGCCCGCCGAGGCTCCCTCTGCCGAGGTGCCGCCCGCCGAGGCGCCGCCTGCCGAGGCGCCAGCCGCGCCGGCGAAGCCCGCCGCCAAGGCGCCCGCGCCGAAGGTCCCGTTCCGGCGCCGCGTCGCCGAGCTCGGCGGATGGATCCGCGATCACTACATGGTGATCGACCCGCGCACGCTGGGCGTCTTCCGCCTGGTGCTCGGCTTCCTCCTCACGGCCGACTGCATCCGCCACTGGTCGGTGGCCCGCACGTTCTACTCGAACAGCGGCGTGCTCACGAACCACTACCACCTCTTCCGGCCGAGCAGCGGGTACAACTTCAGCCTCTACCACGCGTTCTCGACGTTGCCCGAGGTGCACGTCGCCTTCGCGCTCTCGACGCTCTGCTACTTCCTCTTCTTCATCGGCTGGCGGACGCGCGTCTTCTCGGTGATCTCGTTCGCGCTGGTCACCAGCATGGACAACCGGCTGGTGATGGTCGAAAACGGCGGGTACGTCGTCGTCAACCTGCTGGCCTGCTGGGCGATGTTCATGCCCACCGACCGGCGCTTCTCGGTCGACGCGCTCCTCCGCTCGTTCCGGGAGCGGAAGGAGCGCACCGTCGCCGATCTGAACGCGCGGTGGCGCCCGGCGTGGCTCGTCGAGCCCTACGTCTCCGGCGTGGTGCTGCTCGCGACGCTGAACTTCGCGACGATCTACCTCTTCAACATCGTCAACAAGTCGGGCCAGGTGTGGAAGCGCGGCGAGACCGTCCACTACGTGCTCCACCTCGACCGGATGGTCACCGGGCTCGCGGTCTTCATGCGCGAGATCCTGCCGTACCGGGTGACGCAGGGGCTCACGTGGATCGTGCTCGTCGTCGAGGCGCTGATCCTCACCTTCATCCTCTCGCCGAGCGGGCGGCGCTACACGCGCTCGCTCTCGCTCCTGCTCGTGTGGGGCCTCCACGGCACCTTCGGGATCATGATGCGGCTCGGGCCGTTCTCGTGGTTCATGATGGGCTGGTCGCTCCTCCTGGTCACGCCGGAGCAGTGGAGCGCGCTCGAGCGGCGGTACCGGCGGCGGGCGGCGGGGCGCGTCGTCGTCTACGACCGGGGCTCGCCGCTCGCGTTCGCGATCGCGCGGCTCCTCGCGAGGCTCGATCAGCTCGAGCTGCTGCGGTTCGAGGAGAGCGACGCCGCCGGCGGCGAGCTCGTGGTCGCCCGCGAGCCCGAGGGAGGCGCCTCGTTCACCGGGATGGCCGCGTTCCGCGAGGTGACGCAGGCGCTCCCCGGAGGCCGGTGGCTCCGGCCGCTCGCGTACGTCGCGACGCTCGGCATGCTCGGACCGATCGGATCGCTCCTCTCCCGCCGCCGCGAAGGCGTGGCTCGCTTCTTCGGCTTGACGCTCCCGCCGCGCGGTCGCGAGGAGCGGCCCGACGACTCCCCGCTCGCGAGGAAGCTCGGCTTCGCCCGGGCCACCGGCCGCGAGCTGCTCATCGCCTGGTTCGGGGTGTGCGCGCTCAGCCAGGCGCTCAAGGAGAACAAGAGCGTCCCGGCGCTGCTCCGCGAGCACAAGCAGCCCAAGGTGATGGAGGCGACCATCCAGTACCCGCGCATCTTCCAGGGCTGGGGGATGTTCGCACCCAACCCCATCACCGACGACGGCTCGATCACGGTCGAGGCGTGGACCGCCGGCGGACGGCGCGTCGACCCGTTCACCGGCAAGGAGCCCGACCTCGACCTGACCGACGCGCGCGGTCTCGCGCTCGGGCAGATCCAGCAGGACTACTTCAACCGCATCCGCTTCGATCGGAACAAAGTCTTCCGCCAGGGCCTCCGCGACTACCTCCTCCGCTGGCACCTCGAGACCGGCCGCCCCGAGGACGAGATCGTCGCCTTCGACGTCTACTGGGTCCGCGACCAGTGCCCCAAGCCCGGCGACTCGAAGGCGTACAAGAACGAGACGGTCGCGATCCTGAGCTACCGCAAGCCGGGCTACCAGCCGCCGCCCGGGCAGCCGCCGATCCCGCCCGCGCCCAAGGAGGCGAGCGCCGGAAACTGAGGAGGCGAGACTGACCCGCGGGGTCCTTTGCGCTGCCGGTCGTGTAGACTGCCGCCCGATGGCCAAGGCGCTCTACCTCAAGGGGACGGACAAGCTCATCCTCCGCCTCACCGACAAGCAGCTCGCCGATCTCGAGGAGCACCTCGAGGAGGAGAGCACGCGCGATCGGGACTACTACGTCGACGAGAACGTGATCGCGTTCCTCGAGGAGCAGGGCGCCGACCGCCAGCTCGTCGCGGCGCTGCGCAAGGCGCTCGGCGCCGGCGCGGGGTACCGCGAGGCGGCGATCCCCGGGACGCCGGCGCCGCCGGAGGGCATCGACGTCGAGTGGCGCGAGGAATAGGGGGTGCCGCGCCCCCAGGTCCTGTCCATCCCCGAGCGGCTCGAGGCGAACTCCCGGCTCACCGGCAAGGGGGTGGTGATGGGGTTCGTCGACTCGGGCTTCTACCCGCACCCCGATCTGATGCTCCCCAAGCGGCGCATCAAGGTCTACGCCGACGCCTCGCGCGACGTGCCCCTGCCGACCGACTTCTTCACGGCGCAGGTCTTCTCGTGGCACGGGACGATGACGGCGTGCTGCGCGGCCGGCAACGGCTACGTCTCCGGCGGGCGCTACCGCGGTCTCGCCCCCGACGCCGAGGTGGTGCTGATCAAGGCGGGCACCGACGGCGGCCGCGTCCTCGGCAAGAACGTGGCGCACGCGATCCGGTTCCCCCTCCGCCACCCCGAGCTCGGGATCAGGATCCTCAACGTCTCGCTGGGGACGGTATCGGCCGATCCCGATCGGGCCGACGTCGAGCACGCCGTCGCCGAGGTGGTGGCCGCGGGGATCACGGTGTTCGCCGCGGCAGGGAACGCGCCCGGCACCCCGCCGAGCCCCCCGGGATCCGCGGCGGAGGCGATCACGGTCGGCGGCAGCAACGATCGCAACACCGCAGGCGGCGGCGACGACGAGCACTGGCCTTCGAGCTACGGGCCCGGCAAGGCCGGCGTGCACAAGCCCGATCTCCTCGCGCCGGCCATCTGGCTGCCCGCGCCGATGCTGCCGGGCACGCTCACGGCGCGCGAGGCGGCGCCGCTCTTCCAACTGCTCTCGGTGCTCGAGGAGGCGTCCGCCGAGTACGGCTTCAGCGAGACGCGCTCCACGGCGACGCCCGAGGAGCGGGCCTCGGTCGCGGCGCTGGTCGAGGCGATCGGCAAGCGCATCGCCCGCAAGAAGTACATCTCGCCCGACTACCAGCACGTCGAGGGCACCTCGTTCGCCTCGCCGATCACCGCATCGGTCGCCGCCCAGATGCTCGAGGCCGATCCCACGCTGACGCCGGCGCTGATCCGCGAGGGCATCGTGGCCACCGCCGATCCCATCAAGGGCCTCGCCAAGGAGGTCCAGGGCGCGGGCCTCTTGCGCCCGCGGCTCGCGGTCGAGTGGGCCGTGGCGCGCGCCGCGCCGAAGTGACGCGCCGATCGTACCGGGCGGCTACTCGCCCGCGGGGACGCCGATGATGCGCGCGGCGTTCTTCCAGTAGATCTTCTCGAGCACGTCGTCCGGCAGGCCGATGCCGTCGATGGTCCAGCGGCCCTGGATCGGGGTCGGGTGGGGGAAGGCGCGGTCGCTCGTCTCGAGCCAGCGCTCGGTGGCGCGGAAGAAGAGGTCGCGCTCGCCGTCGGTCGGCGGCTCGGGCCCGGTCGAGCCGAGCATGAGCGGCTCGCCGGGGCCGCCGATGCCGAGATCGGTGCCGTAGAGGATGCGGTCCTGCATCTCGACGAAGAGCGCCCGCATCTCGGCGGCGGGGTGCCTGCCGAGCTCCGGGATGCGCGCGGCGATGTCGACGTACAGGTTCGGGTAGCTCCGCAGCATGCGGCGGACGCGGTCGGGCTCCTCGGCGTCGTTGCCGAAGTGCACGCCGATGAAGGTCGTCCGCGGGTGGCGGGCGACGCGGCGCTCGAATTGGTCCAAGAGCTCGTGAAAACCAGGAACGGCGCGCCTCGCGTTCGACCAGCCGGGGTGCGCCTGGAGCTCGTCGTAACGCTCGTTCGCCGGCGTGACCGGATCCCAGAAGGCGCGCGGATCGCCGGTGTGGATCGCGACCGGCATGCCGAGGCGCCCCGCGGTCTCGAAGACGACGTCGAGCTCGGGATCGTCGACGGGCACGAGGCCCGAGCCGTCCGGCTTCGGCATGCCGAGGCCGAGGGCCTTCGCGATCTTCAACCCCTTCGCGCCGGCCTCGTGCGCCGCCTCGACGGCCCGCGCCATCCGCTCGCCGTAGCCGGTCGCCTGGACCTCACCATAAGCGAGGGTCGTAAAGACGGTGATCTTGCCGGGCAGCCGCGCCGCCTGGGCGAGGTGGTCGGCGAGGCCGCGCGCCGGCGTGCCGCCCGAGAGATCGACCACGTGGTCGAAGCCGTAGCGCGACATGAGCGCGGCGAGCTCCGGCCCGGCGTCGCGCGAGAGGTGGACGTGCGCGTCGATCTTGCGGCGTCGCGGGCGCGCCTCCGCCGAGGCCGCGGCGCTCGGCGCGGGCGCGCCGGGGCGTGCGCCGTCACCGCCGCTCGCCGCCGCGTACACGAGCAGACCGCCGGCGAGGGCGGCGAGGACCGCGACGCGCGCGGCCCTCGCCCTCGTCGACCCCGCCCCCGCGGTCACGCGGGCGCGCTACGGGATCGCGGCGGGATCGAGCACCGCGCCGGTGTTGGTGATGCCGGTGGCGGTGTTGCCGCCCCACACGATCATCTTGTCGTTGGCGACCACCGCGCTGTGCCAGCTCCGGGCCGTGAGCGCGGTGGGCGTCGGCGCCCACTTGTTGGTGCCGGGATCGTAGACGCCGCCGCTGTCGAGGAGCACGCCGTTGTTGTCGCCGCCCCAGGTGACCATGCGGTTGACGGCGCCGCCGATCCAGACCGACGTGTGGAGCTGGCGCGGCGCCGGCGAGGGATCGTTCATCGCGGCCCAGGCGAGCGTGGTCGTGGTGAAGACCGAGCCGTTGCCCAGCGACGACGTGCCGTCGAACCCACCCCAGACGATCATCCGCGGCGGATCGGCCCCGACGGTGACGACGGCGGTGTGGCGGTAGCGCGGCCCCGGCTGGAACACGTCCTGGAGCGGGATCCACGTGTTGTTGGTGGGGTTGTACTGCGCGCCGCCGGTGAGGGTGGTGTCGCAGGGGCAGTTGGGATCGTAGCCGTAGCCGCCGAAGACGATCATCGTCGACCCGGCGAGCACGGCGGTGTGATCCTGGCGCGCGGTCGGCGCGCCGCCCGTGTCGGTCGCGGTCCACGTGTCGTTCACCGGGTCGTAGACGCCGCCCGTCTGGAGCCGGGCGTTCTCGTCGAAGCCGCCCCAGACGATCATCCGGTCGGCCGTTGCGACGACGCTGTGGAGGCGGCGCGGCGAGGGCGCGCCCGTGGTGCTCGTCGCCTTCCACGTGTTCGTCGCCGGATCGTAGACGCCGCCCGTGCCGAGGGCGCCGCTCCCGTCGGAGCCGCCCCAGACGACCATGCGGTTGACGCTCCCGCCGATCCACACGGCGCGCGCCCACGTGCGCGGGGTGGGCGCGTTGGCGAGGCTCGTCGGCGTCCACTCGCGGGTGACGGGATCGTAGACGCCGCCGGTGTTGGTGACGCCGCTGGCGGTGTCGCCGCCCCACACGATCATCTTCGAGCCGGTGGAGACGGCCGCGTGGCGCAGGCGAGGCGAGGGGGCCCCCGTCGTCGAGGTGGGCTCCCAGGCGTCGGCGCACTGGCCGGCGGCGCAGGCGCCGAAGCAGGCGTGCCCGCAGGCGCCGCAGTCGGTCGAGCTCGTGTCGAGGTCGGCGCAGCGGTCGGGCAGCGCGCCGTCGGCGGCGCAGAAGCTCTCGCCCTCCGTCGGGCAGGCGCACACGCCCTTGGAGCAGACCGTGCCGGGGCGGAAGGCGCAGTCGGCGATCTCGAGGCACTCGACGCACTTGTTCTTGGCGCTGTCGCAGATCGCCGTGGGGGCGGGGCAGTCCGAGTTCGACTCGCAGACGATCGGCGGCGCGCCTCCGCCGCTGCCGCCGCTGCTGCTCGTGGTGCCGTCACCTCCGCTGCCGCCGGCGCCGGTGGTGATGGTGTTCCCGCCCGGCCCCGCGGGATCGAGGTGGATCGAGTCGGAGCAGGCTGCCGCGAGCACGCCGAGCGCGCCCGCCGCGATCACGAAGGCGAGCCGCACGCGGGCTCGTCCAAGCTCATTTCGCATGGGGCGAGAATAATCGAGACCGGCGGCGCGACGCGCGAAAACGACCGGCGCGCCTCCCGGGAGAGCGGGGCGGCTAACGCAGGTGGCGGGCGATGCCCTCGACGAGGCGCGGCACGTCGCGCTCGGCGACCGACGCCAGCGCGACGCGCAGGGCGCCGGCCTGGGGGACCACGAAGAGGCCGTCCTCCTTGAGTCGCAGCGCGATGGCGGGGGCGTCCTCGCAGAACACGGTGGTGAAGAAGCCGCCGTCGTAGCGCGGGTAGCGCAGCCCGGCGGGCCCGGCGAGCTCGTTCCAGCGGGCGACGCGGCGGTCGAGCGTCGCCTTCAGCGCGGCGCGCTCGCGATCGACGCGGGCGCGGAGATCGGGATCGGTGAGGACGCGGGTGATCGCGGCCATGCCCGAGGCGTTGCAGTTCGACCAGGTGCCGCGGCACGAGTAGCCGAGCGCCGCGAGCACGCGCTTGCGCTCGGCGGCGTCGGGGTGGACGGCGACGAGCGCGCCGACGCGCAGGCCGTACTGGGTGAACGACTTCGACGCCGACCAGGCGAAGAGGAGCATCGCCTTGCCGGCGAGCTCCTTCACCCGCGTCACGCAGCCGGCGAGATCGGTCTTGCCGTAGCGCGCGTAAGCGACGTCGAGCACGACGGTGATCGTGCCGCGCCCGCTCTCGCGCCCGACGACGTCGACGAGCCGCTCCCATTCGTGGTCGTCGAACGAGTAGCCGGTGGGGTTGTGGCAGGGCGAGTTCAGGAACACGAGCGCCCGACCCTGCGACTCGATCTGGCCGTGGAGCTTGCGCTCGAGATCGGCGAGGTCGAGCCGGCCGTCCTCGTCGAACATGCGGAACGTGGCGAGGTTCCTGTCCTGCTCGTCGGCGAGCGTCTTGTAAGGTCCCCAGTAGAAGGACGTGGTGAGCAGCGTCTGCTGCGGCTCGAGGAAGTTGGCGATGGCGTGGCGGAGCGCGCCGGTCCCGCCGGGAGTGGCCACGGCCACGGCCTGACCCGCGGCTCCCGGGCCGAGCAGGTCTTCCATCACCGCCTGGAGAAAGTCGGGGGCGCCGGCGATCGCGGCGTAGCCGGCCCCGACCTCGGGCGGCACCTCGCGGAGCGCCTGCACCACGCCGCCGAGGACCGCCAGCCGCCCCTCGTCGTCGAGCAGCGTGCCCACGGTCGCGTTGACGATGGACTCGCCCGCCAGCGTCCGCGCGCGGGCTTCGGCGTTGAGGGCGAAGATCGGGTCGTCGCCGGGCCGTGCCGTCCGCGTGGAGATGAGAAACTCCATCAATCCGGGGGGTATCACGTCTACCGTCCGGGCGCGACACCCGCACCGGCTGCGATCACGCGTCCGTTGACGGCGCGCAGAGCTCGTCGCGCCGCAGCGCGGCGGACCGGCTCGGTGGGGGAGCATCCCCCACACCGGACCCCGCCGTGCCCGGCGGAGAACTCCGCGCTATGGTGCCCGTAGGACGATCGCCATGCCCAAGCACTGCCTGACTCGCCCGCTCCGGGCGACCGCCGTTCTCCTCGCCGCCGCCGCGTTCCTCGGCGCGCCCGCCGTCGCGTTCGCGCAGCAGCCGCCCTCGGGTCCTCCCGGGCCGGAGGGTCCGGCGCGGCCCGACACCGGCGAGCCCACGGCGACGAGCTGGGACTGGCCGTCCGGCGACGGCGACGTCGAGGAGTCGAGCTGGGACATCCCGGGCGAGATCCTGGTCGACGCGAACGACGATCTCGACGCCTCGGCGATCAGGGACCTCGCGAGCGCGTTCGGCCTCACCTTCACGCCGACCGATCTCGAGGCCGAGACCAAGATCGAGATCGCCGAGGTGCCGCTCGGATCGCAGGCGGAGCTCATCGCCCGCCTCGAGCGCGATCCGCGCGTGCAGCGCGCCGAGCCCAACGCCCGCGTCCGCGCCTTCTTCACGCCCAACGATCCGCTGATGAAGGATCAGTGGCACATGGAGCGCATCGGCGCGACGCGCGCCTGGGACTTCGCCACCGGCCGCGGCGTCACCGTCGCGGTCGTCGACACCGGCATCGCCTGCGAGGACCACGGCCCGTTCAACAAGCTGCCCGATCTCCAGCAGACCGCTTGCGTCGGCGGCTGGAACTTCGTCAAGAACGACGAGCACGCCAACGACGACCAGGGCCACGGCTCGCACGTCGCGGGGACCATCGCCCAGTCGACCGACAACGGCATCGGCGCGGCGGGCGTCGCGTTCCACGCGCGCCTCATGCCGGTCAAGGTGCTCAACGAGCTCGGCTGGGGCACGACCGCCGACGTGGCCGACGGCATCCGCTGGGCGGCGGCGAACGGCGCTCACGTCATCAACCTCTCGTTGGGCGGCCCGCGCAACAGCAAGGTCCTCCAGGACGCGGTCGACTTCGCGCGCTCGCGCGGCGTCGTCGTCGTGGCCGCCGCCGGCAACAGCGGCGGCAAGGTCGGCTTCCCCGGCGCCTCCGAGGGCGTCATCGGCGTGAGCGCGACCGGCCCCGACGACAAGCTGGCGAAGTTCTCGTCGCGCGGCGACGGCGTCGACATCGCCGCGCCCGGCGTGAACGTCGTCCAGCAGACGATCTGCAACAAGGGCCGCGACAAGTGCGAGCGCTACCCCGGCTTCAGCGGCACCTCGATGGCCGCGCCCCACGTCGCCGGCGCCGCCGCGCTCCTCGTCAGCCTGGGGGTCACCGATCCCGCGGCGGTCGAGGCGGCGCTCCGCGCCAGCGCGCGCGTGGTCGACGAGAGCGACGACGCCAAGAAGCTCTACGGTGCCGGCATCCTCCAGGCCGCCGGCGCGACGGCGCGCGTGACGACGGTCCACGCCCTCTTCCGCCTCGTCGCGGTGCTCGGCATCGCCGCCCTCGTCGCCGGCAGCGCGCGCAAGAAGAGCCGGACCGCCGCGTCGCCCTGGCGGCTCGCGTTCCTGATCCCCGCGCTGGCCGCCGGTCCGGGCCTCTTCTTCTTCGCGCCGTGGATCCTCCCGAGGGTCAGCTTCGCGGTCGACGCCCTGGCGCGCCCCATCGCCGATCTCGACCTCTTCGTGGGCGCGTCGCTCCACCGGTTCCTGCCGCTCGCGAACGCGATCATCCCGTTCGGCCTCACGGCGCTCGCCTTCGGCGCCCGCCCCGCCCGCCCGGTCGTCGCCGGGTTCGCGGTCGGCACCGCGGCCTACCTCCTCTCGATCCTCGCGCTCGGCGAAGCCGCCAGCCCGTTCGGGAAGATCGCGCTCGTCGCCTGGTGCGCGGCCAACGCCGCCGCCTGCGCCTGGCTCGCGCGCGAGAACCTCGCCGAGGGTTAGGCTCCCGGCGCGTCGTCGGTTTCGACCCTTCGCCGCCGCGCCGACCGGCTAGCATCGCCACCCATGCGCGCCCTCATCGTGCTCCTTCCGGCCGCCCTCGTCGCCTGCGGCGGCAGCTCGAGCGAGACCCCCTGGCCCGTCGAGCCGTACGGTCCTGCGCTGGGCCCGAGCGGGGAGTCGGCCCCCGCCTCGAGCGTCGACAACGAGGCCGAGCCGCCTCCCGCTTCCGAGCCCAAGGCCGACGCAGGGCGCTGATCCGTTCTCCCGGGGTCGCGGCAGAGCCGGAGGAGCGCCGGCCCGCCACCTGGCATCGCGGGGCCGCAAGGGGCTATCCTCTTCCGGCCGCCATACCGGCGCGCTGGCGAACGGGGTCGTGGACGACATCCAATCGAAAGTGACCCTGCGGCCGCGCTCGAAGCTCGAGCGGCTCATCGACGCGCTCGCCGATGCGCACGAGGTCCCCGACCGCCCCGCGCTCGACATGCTCTCGCAGCTGACGCTCATGCACCTCGTCGGCGGCGGGGCCGAGCGCAAGGCGGCGCTCGCGGCGATGGGCCCGCTCTGCGCGTCGGGCGCCGTCGAACCGAAGCGGCTCGCCGAGACGCCGCGCGACCTCGTCGCCGCGGTGTGCGATGCCGACCACGTCGACGAGACGCTGCGCGCGCTCCGGGCCGCCGGCGAGCGCGCCGCGGCGGCGCCGGCCGGCATCGACGCGCTCTGCCACGCCGATCTGCCCGAGGCGCGCCGCATCCTCGGCACGCTCCCCGGGATGAACGACCAGCGGGCCGACCTGCTCCTCCTCTACGCCGGGCTCCACGCCGTCATCGCGCCGACGATGCACGGCGTGCAGGTGGCCGCGCGGCTCGGCTACCCGGGCTCGTCGTACGCGGCGCTCGCGCGCGCGCTCGACGCCGAGCTGCCGTCGCCCGAGGCGATCGAGTTCGCCTGGCGCGCGCACCACCTGCTCGAGCAGCACGGCAAGAAGGTCTGCACCCCGAAGGCGCCCACCTGCGGCGGCTGCCGCGTCCGCGCCGCCTGCGCCTTCCACGGCGAGGGCGAGGACCCGGTGCAGAAGCTCCAGTCGCTTCGGCCGCCGGCTTGACGGACCGGTAGGATCGGGCGTCCGGGGTTTGGCCCGCCATCGTGGGCCCGCCGCGTGCGACCGGCGGGGTGATCCGCTATGACACCGCCGCGATGAGGTGCTCGCCGGCGGAACGACCGAGGATCGCGGGGTGAGCCGCCCGGCGGCGAGGAGCTGGATGTGGACGGCGCTCGCCTGCGCCGCGCTCCTCGTCGTGCCGGTGCTCGGCCTGCTGCTGTTGCCGATGCCGGGGCGGTCCGGGCCGGCGGCGCCGGCGGCGGCGCGCTCGGCCGCCACGGCAGCGCCCGCGGTGGAGACGGAGGACGAGCCCGCCGCCGTGCACGTGGGCGTGGTGCACGGCGTCGTCCGCGACGAGGCGAGCGCGCCCGTCGCTGGCGCGCGGGTGCGCGTCGCCAGCGGCCGCGGGATGCCGGCGGCGACGAGCGACGCCGACGGGAGCTATCGCCTCAGAGGCGTCCCGGACGACGCCGCGTCGCTCCTCGCGAGCGCCGATGGGTTCGCCGAGGCGCGCGTGTCGCTCCCGAAACCCTCGGCGGACGGCGCCGAGCGCGTCGTCGACATCCAGCTCGCGCGCGCCGCGCCGATCACCGGCGTGGTGGTCGATCCCGACGACAAGCCGGTCGCGCGCGCCTTCGTCTCCTGCGAGGGCAGCGATCTCGGCGCGCCCACCGACGACGAGGGCCGGTTCCAGCTCCCGCCCGAGGCCGCGGGCTGCGCCGCGACGGCGACCCACCTCACCTTCGGGCCGTCCGATCGAGTGACGCTCCGGGCCGGCCGCGACAACACGCTCCACCTCGGACGCGGCGGCGGCCTCTCCGGCGTCGTCGTCGACGAGCGCGGCGCCCCGGTGGCCTCGTACCTGCTCGCGATCGAGTCCTTCGTCGCGGCGGGCGGCGAGCCCGAAGCGGGGCAGGCCGGCAAGGCGCGCAAGATCGAGAGCCCCACCGGCGAGTTCACCTGGGAGGGGCTCGCCGCCGGCCGTTACGTGCTCACCGCCAGCGCCGACGGCCGTCCGCCGGCCCGGAGCGACTCGCTCACGGTCGACGCCGGGCGCACCACGAGCCACGTCCGCATCGTCCTCGCGAAGGGCGCCACGCTCGTCGGCACCGTCACCGACGCGGCGACCCGCGCCCCGATCGAGGGCGCGACCGTGGGGCTCGACGCCCAGACCCAGACGGGCGCCAACGCGATCGCGCCGGTCACCACCGACGCCAGCGGCGCGTTCACCCTGGTCGGCGTGCCCCCCGGCCCGTTCTCGATCCGCGTCGCGCACCCCGAGCATCGGACGAAGATCGTCCCCGGCCTCGTCACCCGCGGCGCGCCCCAGATCCGCGAGGACGTCGAGCTCAAGGTGCGCGGCGACGGCGGCGCCGAGAGCGAGCTCGCCGGCATCGGCGCGGTGCTCGCCCCGACGCCGAAGGGCACCCTCGTCGCCGGCGTGATCGAGGGCGGCCCCGCGGCTCTCGCCGGCGTTCGCCGCTTCGACGTCATCGAGCGGATCGACGGCGTCTCGACCGAGTCGATGACCGTCTCGGACTGCGTGCAGCGCCTCCGCGGCCCCGAGGGCTCGCGGGTGAGCGTGACGGTCGCGCGCGCCGGCGAGCCCAGCGTCGAGATCACGATCACCCGCGACGTCGTGGTGCGCTGACGAGCTCGAGCGACCGCGAAGGCGGATCGCGCCTGGCTCGAGCGACCGCGAAGGCGGAGATCGCGCCTGGCTCGAGCGACCGCGAAGGCGGATCGCGCCTGGCTCGAGCCACCGCGAAGGCGGATCGCGCCTGGCTCGAGCGACCGCGAAGGCGGATCGCGCCTGGCTCGAGCGACCGTGCGCGCGGGGCGCAACGCGGCCCCGGCCGTGGTAGAGGCCTTGGCCATGACCGCGCTCCCGCCGCCCGGAGCCACCGACGTGCTCTACCTCCTCGACCTGTCGGGGTACGTCTTCCGCGCCTACCACGCGCTCCCGCCGCTCACGAACATCAAGGGCGAGCCGACGCACGCGACCTACGGCATGGTCTCGATGCTGAACAAGCTCGTCGAGGAGCGGAAACCCGCCTACCTCGCCGTCGCCATGGACTCGCCCGGCCGCACGTTCCGTGACGACATCGACGTGCGCTACAAGGCGACCCGCCCCGCGCCGCCGCCGGATCTGCACCGGCAGCTCGCCCGCTGTCGCGAGATCGTCGAGGCCTATCGGATCCCGATCTTCGTCGCGCCGGGCGTCGAGGCGGACGACCTCATCGCCATCGCCGTCGCCCGCGCCCGCGCCGCGGGTCTGCGCGTCGTCATCGCCTCCGCCGACAAGGACCTGATGCAGCTCGTCGACGACGAGCGCGTGCTGATGTGGGACGCGATGCGCGACAAGGTCTACGGCCCTCCCGAGGTCGTCGAGAAGTTCGGCGTGCCGCCCGCGCAGGTGCGCGACGCCCTCGCGCTCATCGGCGACAGCTCGGACAACATCCCCGGCGTCCCCAGCATCGGCGCCAAGACGGCGGCCGAGCTGCTCAAGCAGTTCGGATCGCTCGAGGCGATCTACGCCGGGCTCGACCAGGTGAAGAAGCCGCGCATCCGCGACTCGCTCAAGGAGCACGAGGCCGACGCGCGCGTCTCGCAGCGGCTGGTGACGCTCAACACCGACGGCGACATCGAGCTCGACCTCCAGACGCTGCGCTACGGCGGCGGCGCCGACACCCAGCGGCTGCGCGAGATCTTCACCGAGCTCGAGTTCACCCGCTTCCTCAAGAACGTCCCGCCGCCTGCCGCCATCGCCGGCGCGTATCGCGCCGTCCTCGACCGCGCGGCGCTCGTTGCCTTCGCCGGCGAGGTGCGCGCCGCCGGCAAGGTCGCCCTCGAGGTGCACGCGACCAGCCGCGACGCGATGACGGCCCATGTCTGCGGGCTCGCGCTCGCGTGCAAGCCGGGGGAGGCCGTGTACGTCCCGCTCGGCCATCGGTACCTCGGCGCGCCCACCCAGCTCGGCTGGCCGGAGGTCCGCGAGCTGCTCGCGCCGGTGCTCGAGGACCGAGCCATCGGCAAGCTCGGCCACGACGTGAAGTTCTGCGACGTGGTCCTCGGCCGCCACGGCGTCCGGCTCGCCGGCATCGCCTTCGACACCATGCTCGCGAGCTACCTGCTCGAGCCGGAGGAGTCGAACGCGCTGCCCGACATCGCCCAGCGCGACGGCGGGTTCAGCATGGTCACCTTCGAGTCGATCGCGCCCAAGAAGCGCGGCGTCGCGCAGCGCGGCCTCGACGAGATCGAGGTCGAGCAGGCATCGACCTACGCCGGCGCGTTCGCCGACGTCGCGCTGCAGCTGGCCGAGCGTTACACGCCGAGGCTCGCCGAGGCGGGCCTCGACAAGGTCTTCTACGACCTCGAGCTCCCGCTCGCCAACGTGCTCGCCGAGATGGAGCGGACGGGGGTCCTCGTCGACTTCAAGCAGCTCGAGGCGCTCGGCAAGGAGATGAGCAAGGAGCTCGCCGAGCTCGAGGCCAAGGCGCGCGCCGCCGCCGGCCAGGAGCTCAACCTCGCGTCGCCGCGCCAGCTCGAGACCATCCTCTTCGACGAGCTCAAGCTCAAGTCGACCCGGCGCACCAAGACGGGCCGCTCGACCGACGCCGACGTGCTCGAGGCCCTCGTCGACGAGCACCCCCTGCCCGGCATCATCCTCGAGCACCGCGCCATCGCGAAGCTCAAGGGCACCTACGTCGACGCCCTGCCGCGCCTCGTCCACCCCGAGACCGGGCGCATCCACACGCGCTGGAGCCAGGCCGTCGCCGCGACCGGCCGCCTCTCGTCGCAGGACCCGAACCTGCAGAACATCCCCATCCGCACCGCCCTCGGCAAGCAGATCCGCAAGGCGTTCATCGCGCCGCCCGGCGCGGTCATGCTCAGCGCGGACTACTCGCAGATCGAGCTCCGCGTCCTCGCTCACCTGTCGCACGACGAAGTCCTCGTCGACACCTTCCAGCGCGGCCAGGACGTGCACGTCCGCACCGCGATGGAGATCTTCGGCGTCGACGAGGCCGGCGTCACCGAGGAGATGCGGCGGCGCAGCAAGACGGTCAACTTCGGCGTCATCTACGGCATGGGCGAGGTCGCGCTGGCCAAGCGCCTCGGCATCACCCGCGCCGAGGCGGCGAAGTTCATCGCGGCGTACTTCGAGCGCTACCACGGCGTCGAGGAGTTCATGGAGCGCACCATGGTCGAGGCGCGCCGCACCGAGACGGTGCGCACGCTGCTCGGCCGCCGCCGGCACCTCGTCGACCTCCGCAGCTCGGTGCCGATGAAGCGCTCGTACGCCGAGCGCATCGCCCAGAACACGCCCATCCAGGGCACCGCCGCGGACCTGCTCAAGCTGGCGATGGTCCGCCTCAAGGAGCCGGTCGTGCCCGGGGCGCGGATGGTGCTCACCGTGCACGACGAGCTCGCCTTCGAGGTGCCGCGCGCGGCGGTGGAGGAGGCCGCGGCGAAGATCAAGCAGGCCATGGAGACGGTCTTCCCGCTCGACGTCCCGCTCGTGGTGGACGTGGGTTGGGGAGAGACCTGGGCCGAGGCGCACTGAAGAGGCGTCGGACCTCGAGGCTCGCGGCGAAAAACGAACGCGCGGCCCGACCGCCACCGGGGAGGTGGGGTGGACCGCGCGGGGGGCTTCGCGCGTCGGCGACCGACGCGCAGAGCGACTACTTCGCGGCGCCGGCCTTGTGCAGGGCGGCGGCGAGCCGGCCCTTCACCCGCGAAGCGCGCTTCGCCGGGATGACGCCCTTCGAGGCGGCGCGGTCGAGCGCGCTCGACGCCGTCTTCACCGCGTCGGCGGAGAGCGCACCGCGCGCCTTCTTCACCTCGGTGCGGAGCGTGCTCTTGGCGGCCCGGTTGCGCGCCGTCTTCTTGAGGCGCTGGCGATTACGCTTTTCGGCGGATGCGTGCGTGGCCATCGAGAGCTCCTACTTCTTCTTCGTCGCGGCGGGGGCCGCCTGCTCGGCAGGGGCCGCCGGCTTGGCGTCGGCCGCCTTGGGGTTGTAGCCCTGCGGGTGGATCGCGAAGGCCGGCGTGCCCTGCGCGCGCTCTTCCCGCTTGCGGCGGCTGCCGGCGCGACGTGCCTTGCGGCCGCGGATCCTCTGCGTTTGCTGCGTGGCGGAAACCATGGGGACGCGCACTTTAGCCGCGCGCTCGCGGCTGTCAACAGGACAGTTTGTTGGTTCTCTGGAGCGATGGGGCCCCGGCCCCATCGCCTGCGAGGGTTGGCGTGGGATCAGAGAGCGATGGGGCCCCAGCGCCTGCGAGGGCTGGCGTGTGATCCAGCGCGATGGGGCCAGGAGGTGTGGATCCAAAGCGACGGGCTCCCACGCCCTCACCGGTGCGGCTCCGATCACCGAGCTGACGTCGGAGCGATGAGCCGCGGGCGATGCGCAAGGCCCGAGGCGGCACGACGTACGAGGTGGCAAGAGTGGCGCGGGGTATGGGGCCCCCGCCGAAGGCGGGGGGAAAGGGCGCGAGCCCTTTCCCGGGACTAAGGCCGGATGGTGACGCCGACGGTGAAGCTCGGCTTCGAGAACGGGCCGACGTTCGCGCCCTTGAGGGCGCCCTTGATGCAGCCGGCGGCGCCCTTGCCCGCGGCCCAGCCGCTGACGCTCACGTTGGTGACGCTGCCGTTCGAGCCGAAGGTGATCTGGGCGCGCGAGACGTCGTCGGCGCCGGCGACGCAGCCCTTGGCGCCGCCCATGACGGAGCCGATCGCGGCCTGGACCGAGCCCTGGGGCGGTTGCTCGGGGATGCTCGAGCTCTTCGATCCCTTGCCTCCGCCGGAGGCGGGCTCGGCGGTGTCGGTGCCCTGGCCTGCGCCCTTCTCGGCGCCGGTCGCCTTGGCCATCGCCGAGTTGAGGTCGCCCGGCGCGCCGGGGGCGCCGGGGGCGGGGGGGGTCGCGGCCTTGGCCGGCGGCTCGGCGCCGTCGGGC